>NZ_CABVQC010000046.1 GCF_902499175.1 Burkholderia aenigmatica | reverse complement strand
CTTGCGTCGGCGGCGTCGCGGCCGGTGCGCGACGCGCGCGCGCGTTTCGCGCTCGCGCAGCTGCGCTGGCAGCGTGCGCGGCCCGATCCGTCGCAGGCGCGCCTGGCGCTCGCGGGGCTGTCGCAGCGTCTTGCACTGGCCTTGCAGCGCCGTCACGAACGCGACACGGCTCGCGTGTCAGCCTGTGCGGCAAGGCTCGAGGTGTTAAGCCCGCAGCGCACGCTCGAGCGCGGTTATGCGGCGCTGATCGATGCACAGACGGGCCGCGCGGTGCGCACGCCGAACGCGCTGAAGCCGCAGCGCCGCCTGACCGTGCATCTCGCGGAAGGCTCGGCCGACGTGTCGCTCGCCGACGTGCAGCCGCGGCTGACCGATACGATCTGATGTAACCGGCGCGTGCGCCGCGACGGTCGCGCAACCGGCAAACCGCGCGTCGGAACGGGTGCTGCGCATCGCCGGCTCGTCCGGCCGGACGTTGCGTCAACATCGCTTTTCCGCATACCGCGGATAAATGGCCCGTGAGTTTGCGGGGTTATTCGTCCTCGCCTACAATCGGACGCTCGGCAGCATTCAACACAGCCTCCCTACATACTCAACGAAGGAATCGCCATGGCTCATACGCTCCCGCCGCTCCCGTACGCTGAAGACGCACTCGCGCCGACCATCTCGCTCGAGACGATCCAGTACCACTACGGCAAGCACCATCAGGCTTATGTGACGAACCTGAACAATCTGATCCCGGGCACGGAATTCGAAAACCTGTCGCTGGAAGAGATCGTGAAGAAGTCGTCGGGCGGCATCTTCAACAACGCCGCGCAAATCTGGAACCACACGTTCTTCTGGAACAGCCTGTCGCCGAACGGCGGCGGCGCACCGACCGGCGCGCTGGGCGACGCGATCAACGCGAAGTGGGGTTCGTACGACGCATTCAAGGAAGCGTTCACGAAGGCCGCAGTCGGCACGTTCGGTTCGGGCTGGGCATGGCTGGTGAAGAAGGCTGACGGTTCGCTCGACATCGTGTCGACGAGCAACGCGGCAACGCCGCTGACGACCGCCGACAAGGCACTGCTGACGATCGACGTGTGGGAACACGCGTACTACATCGACTACCGTAACGCACGTCCGAAGTTCGTCGAAGCGTTCTGGAACATCGTGAACTGGGACTTCGCAGCGAAGAACTTCGCGTAAGGTCCGGCTGTTCCGTCACAATTAGGTTTGGAAACGGCAACAAAGTTTGGAAAGCTGTAGGGATTGCCTGCAATAAACTTTTGAAACCGTAACCGATCTGAAGGCTCTCCATTGCGAGGGCCTTTTTTATTTTGAGTCCTGCAAGCCAGCGTGCCGCCCCATTCGTGTGGGCACCGATTGTCACTCTAAATTAGTGGCGATCTCCGGCCACGCTGCAATAGCGCACTACATCCAAGGGGACAAGGCTCCCTGGAAGCGACCGTAGGAATCTTGCAAAATGGCGAACCTTGTTTGGTACGCGGCTCTGAGCGTCCAGAAATGTCGGTGGGGCGAAAGGGCTGGCGACATGACAAACTTCGCTGGCCGATGACATTGCTCAGCTGATCTATCGATGGATGGGCGGCTTGACACTCACAAGTTCACTTGCATTTGGAGTATTTCGTCTTAGTATCAGTGATACATGGGATCTGAACGCTTAAAATAAAAATCGTTCTCGATTCAATGTATGCCACACTGAGGGCGACTTCGGTGTGTTCTGGTTATAGAGGCAGCCTATCGAAGTTATGATCGAATAGATTATTCGTTTGAAAGTGTGGTCTGGGGATAGTCAGGAGAATATTAATGAAACTAAATGACATCTTGTCAGAGCAACTGCCAGAAATAGATGACTCAGTGAAAGAATGTGTCAATCAAGGGCAGTGGTTATTGTTTAAGACTGATTTGCCATCCGGCGGAAATCGGAGGGTTGCATTTTGTCTGAAGACTGGATCTGGTGTTTTCGAATTGAGTGATCGTGGCAAGGTGCTTCATGAAATTCGAGATGGTGTGGATAAACTCGAGATCGATGAATTGTTTTATTTTTCAGACGTTCGAAAACCAATCTCGCTGAGCAATACACGAATTCAATAATTCTGTGCGCCGGAGTGTCGCTAAAAATGAGTCTGATCGGGGGTAATACTAAGTGGGTGCTATTCCTTTCAGCGAAAGCAGATGCGGAGTGGCGTCATATTATGGATTTGGCGTTCGGGTTGTTTTGTCTTGAGCAAGCCGGCGTAGCTATCTCTGATATCTTTATCTATGTAGACGGGGCGGATAGGGTTTCGATTGAGAATTTTATAAAAAATGGAACCAAGTCAAAATTTGTGGTCAAAGAGTCGAAGGATTTTTTTGACGATCAGAAAAATAATAGTCACGAAAATCTCGTGATGTTTGTGACTGGGCATGGCGGTCCGGATGGCATCGATGCTGTTCAACCAATTACACCTTATGGATTGCTCAATTGTATAAAAACGTCCCCCAAACTCGCGCGAGCAATTGTTTATCTAGGGCAGTGCTACGCTGGGATTTTTAACTACATCGGCGCGGGTAGCAAAACAGATCAAAATGGAGTGGCTGATCCAGAGGTAATTTTCCTGGGGGCTACAAATTTGCACGAAAGCCTTAGTTCTTCTACCTCTGAAACGTTTGTCTCCGGTCCGGTGTCGTGGGAGGCGAATCTGTTTCTTCTATTTGCCTTTAAATGGTTTTCCAATCCAGTGGATATTGATGGTGACGGAAAACATACAATTATAGATTCGTATAAGTATGCTGGCGTTTTTTCAAATGCCATTAATAAGAGCATAAAGGCAAGTGGACTTGCTCATTCCGTCGACCTTCAAGCGCGATGGGTTATCGCGAGAGCGGCACACGGTGCGAATCCCTCCCCGCAGACTTTGGTTGCGTTGGATGCGGCCTATACTCAATATGCAGCTCAGCTCGCGCTTCTTTACGTGCATCAGGAGTGCTGGATACTCAATGCAATTCCTTCTCAGCGCATTGAATTGAAATAAGTTAAATGTCGCAGCAATAAAGGGTAAGATAAAATTTTCTCGCCGAATTTGCGGTGGTGAAGTGACCGATAGGATCGGATCGCTTTAAGGTTGTTGGCCTCGGATAAGGTCATCTGCCATTTTCGTCGCCAAAAAATCGGCCTGCAGCATGGGCTTGATTGCTCGACCCCATGCGCGTCGCTCATCCTCAGGTAAGGCGCTTGCTGCATTAATTATTCGTCGCTTCTCCCACTCATCGCATCGATCAAACCATTCTCGAATGGTTCGAAACTCTTCTCGAGTCAATCGACCTTTTAGCCCCTCTAGTGCAATCATAGAAGGATAGGTCACGCTATCCTTATTTGGAACCCTGACAATATGTATTAGCGCGGGCTTTCGGAAATACCCGTCGCTCGAGAGGAGTTTTGCTAGTGTTGCTTGATGCCACTCGAGTGACCCGAAGCCAGATGAGAGAACCAATTGTGCATAGTAGTTAGTAATGGCTTCTTTGTTGGTCTGCGGTATGATTTCGCTATTCTTAAGAAGCATGTCGACAAAGTAGTCGAGAGAATAGAGGTAATCTCCGCAAAGAATCGCGACATATTCCAAGAGGTCAAAATTTTGTTGTACTAGGCAGGCAATAATCAGTTTTTGGATTCCAGAAAATTCAGGAATCCCATTTGCCTTAAGGGTGTTTATTTCGGAATGGATATCAATTTTTTTGAACACTTCATATTTTTCACTGGTCGGCATAATGAAGGTTCTGGCAATTCTATTGTAGCCGCCCGTCAATTTTGTCACTTTCTTGATGATGGCTTCCGGGCTCTCTTCTGTCTGCTGCGAGGTCGATTCTTCTCCCTTTTCGGATAGATACAGTTTTGTTTTTCCCGTGTTTAGCATTAATCCATCGCGAAATAACCGGGTTGTGAGTAAGTTCATCCAGCGTTGAGCAGTGATGAGGTTTGGTGCGAAAATTCGAAAATCATCAACATACCGAACGAACTTAACTCCCTCATCGATGAGATATCTGTCGACGTCGATCAAAGCAGCTTCGGCGATTATCCGGCTTGCGGAGTTTCCAATTGGTATGCCGTAACTATCTTTCTTTGACCAAAGCAATAAAAGGCTGTTTATTGCAGTAACCAACTGCTGATCGACGCCAATATCCAGAAGAGTTGATTCAACTCGGTGAATGTTGATGCGATCATAGAATGATGCAATATCGCATTGAACAACGTACGTGCAGGCGTCTTCCGTGGCCAGTTCTTTTACTCGTTCTCGCCAGTCTCCGTAGCCAATGTTTTTGTCGAAAAGGGCTCCTTCTTTAGGCGAAAACCTTGCGGAGTATACAATTTTCTCAGATGTCGGAATTCTTGATCTTTCAATTTGCTCTGCTGCTTGAAGAACGATGGCAGTGTATTTGGCTAAGCATAGTGGATCAATGATCGCTGCTTTTCGATAGTCAAATACATATCGATTCTTCGGGGTTAGGATGTGTTGAATGGGTTTAAATCCCATGTCGTATACATTGCCTTTGCGAATTTTTGCGCGAACCTCGCTGACGATATCCGATTTGTGGGAGTTTATTAATTTCGTCTCGAGAGTTTCTAGGGTGATGTCGCTGGGTCCGTGGGCTGAAATATGTTCAATGCTGAGATTGCAGGCGTCGTCTAGATTCATGGTCTCCGTCCTTTTTTCTTTTTCTATTAAGTCTTCAGTTTGCACTAGATAATTCTGCTAACAGGATAAGGGATGCGAGGCTGCAGAGGCAACTTGAAGAGTGTTCCCTGTTGGATGCTTTCGAAACATACAGATAGTCATCGATGTTGGCCGGCAACGATGCATGAGAGGGACCGGGAGAGGAGACGGTAAGTATGAGTTCATCGGTGTGCCAGGGTCGTGAGTTTCCCTTGCTGCTGGGGCGGTCGAGGGTGTATCAGCAAGTCACGAAATTTTGGCTAGCCGTGAATTCGCTGGCAACTACGCCTGCAGTCGGTGAAAATCTGGGATCGGCAGCCAAAGCAACTTTTCCCGGTCACATTGAGCATGCAACCCACCGCAGTCCCTGCACCTGTCACTCCAATGTGGACACTGTGAGGGAAAGATGCCGCTGTATGCCCGCCACTCGAGCTAAATTCACCATCGAGCGCCTCACGAACAATAAAGTTTGAAAGAAGCCCTTCAGTCGCCTTGCGTCGGATCGAATTTGAATGCAGTGAGGCCGGCGTATATGACTTGCATGATGAGATTGCGGGTTTCGTATATATTTTGGCTTATATCTAAGCAGCAGCTGTTAGTAATCAGGTGCGTCACTGCGGTCAAACTTTGGCGCAAAACGTTCCAAACTATATTGTTACGAAACACCGGCGCCTGCGCGCCGCTACGGCGCGCGGCACCCAGCAAAAAAGCCCTCGAAACGAGGGCTTTTTGTTTTTTGTCGCGAGCGAACGTGCCGCGCGTGCCCGATCAGGCCAGCAGGCCGAGCCCCCAGCCGAGCGCCGCGCTCGCGAGCACGACGGCCCATGGAGGCACGCGCCAGAACACCAGCGCGACGAATGCGACGAGCGCGGCGGCCAGATCGCGGGGCGCCACTATCGTGTCGGTCCAGACCGGGTGATAGAGCGCGGCGAGCAGCAGCCCGACGACGGCCGCGTTCACGCCCGCGAGCGCGGCCTGCATCCGCGTGCTGCGGCGCAGGCGTTCCCAGAACGGCGCGGTGCCGGCCACCAGCAGGAACGACGGCGCGAAGATCGACGCCAGCGCGATCGTGCCGCCGAGCCAGCCGTTCGGCGCGTGGCGCAGCGACGCGCCGAGGAACGCCGAGAACGTGAACAACGGCCCCGGCACCGCCTGCGCGACGCCATATCCGGCCAGGAATGCCGCATCGCCGACCCAGCCGGGCGCGACCACGGCCGCCTGCAGCAGCGGCAGCACGACGTGCCCGCCGCCGAACACGAGCGCACCCGTGCGGAAGAATGCATCGACGACGGCGAGCGTATCGGAGCGCAGCGCGCGGGCCGCGAACGGCAGCACGACGAGGAGCGCCCCGAACAGCGCGAGCCACAGCACGCCCGCGCGGGGCGACACGTGCAGCGGCAGCGGATCGTGGGCGCCGCGCGCCGGCTGCGGCAGCAGCACGAGGCCGGCCAGTCCGGCCGCGACGATCACGGCAACCTGCGTCCACGCGGCCGGCGCGAGCAGCGCGACGCAGGCGGCCGCGGCCATCAGCGTGACGCGACGCGCATCCGGGCACAGCGTGCGCGCCATGCCCCACACGGCTTGCGCGATCACGGCGACCGACACGATGCGCAGCCCGTGCAGCGCACCGGCTTCGATCGGTGCGCCCGTCGCGTGCACGCCGAGCGCGAATAGCATCATCAGCAGCGCAGACGGCAGCGTGAAGCCGAGCCACGCGGCGAACATGCCCGCATAGCCGGCACGCGCGAGACCGATCGCCATCCCGACCTGGCTGCTCGCGGGCCCCGGCAGGAACTGGCACAGCCCGACGAGATCCGCGTACGTGCGCTCGGTGAGCCAGCCGCGCCGCGTGACGAATTCGGTGCGGAAGTAGCCGAGATGCGCGACCGGACCGCCGAACGACGTGAGGCCGAGCCGCAGGAATGCGACGAACACCGGCCACGGATGGCGGGAGGGAGCGGAGGCGGTCGACGTGCTCAAGGCGGTGCCGGCGGATGAACGGACGAGCCGCCACGATAGCGCATCGCGGTGACGGCGGGGAGGCCGCGCCGCGGCCGTGCCGGGGCTCAGCGCACGCCGTCGGGCGACCCGCTCGCGCGCCGCAGCGCAGCGACGTCGACGAGCTCGATCTCGCCGACGTGCAGCCGCACGACGCCATCGGCCTGCAACGCCTTCAGCAACTGGTTGGTGGTCTGCCGCGTCAGCGACAGCATCGCCGCGAGCGTTTCCTGCGACAGCCGAATGCGGGTGCGGCCGGCGCTGATCCCGCCATAGCCGTCGGCGATCATCAGCAAGCGGGCGGCGAGCCGCTGCGCGGCCGGCATCACGCTCATCGATTCGACGGTCAGGAAACTCAGGCGCAGCTTCTGCGCCATCAGCAGCGCGAATTGCCGCCAGTATTGCGGCGTCGCGTCGAGGATCGCGAGCAGCGCGGCCTGCGGGATGTGCAGCAGCAGCGCGTCGTCGAGCGCGATCGCATCGTGCGTGCGCGGCTGGCCGTCGAACAGCGCGATTTCGCCGAACCAGGTGACGGGCTCGGCCACGGTCAGCAGCGCTTCCTTGCCCTGGGGGTCGACCGCACCTATCGTGAGTGAACCGGCCAGGACGGCGTACAGCCCGCACGGCGGGTCGCCGCGGCGGAACAGCGCATGGCCGCCCGGCAGCCGGCGCAGCGCCGCGCGGGCGAGCAGGTCCGCGCGCAACGCGGGCGGCAGCGCGGCGAACCACGGGTTCGCTTCGATTTGCGGCAGGTACGGGGTGAGCGACGAGGGCATGGGCACGCGATGTCGGGTAGCTGACAGAGGTTCTCGGGCGTGACGCGCATCATAGCGCTCAATAACCGACCAGGAGACGCGATGAAGACGCTCGAAGACCATCTTTCCCAGTATGCGGCCTACCACCGCGACGCGCGCAACATCGCGACGCATCTGGTCGGGATCCCGATGATCGTGTTCGCGGCCGAGGTGCTGCTGTCGCGGCCGGCGCTCGGGATGCTGGCCGGCATCGCGCTGACGCCGGCGCTGCTGCTGGCCGTCGCGTTCGCGGTGTTCTATCTGCGCCTCGACCTGCGGTTCGGGATCGTGATGACCGCGCTGTTCGCGCTGGGCCTGTGGGCCGCGCAGGCGCTCGCGTTGCTGCCGACCGCGCAATGGCTCGCGATCGGCATCGGTGCGTTCGTCGTCGGCTGGATCGTGCAGTTCGTCGGGCACTGGTTCGAAGGGCGCAAGCCCGCGTTCGTCGACGATCTGGTCGGCCTGATGGTCGGGCCGCTGTTCGTCGTCGCCGAGGTCGCGTTCTTCGCGGGGCTGCGCGGCGACGTGCGCCGCGAAGTCGAGCGGCGGGCCGGCCCCGTGCACAGCGGCGCCCATTCGCATGTCTGACGCACCGGTCTGCGTGTTCGGCGCGGGCGCCGTCGGTTGCTATCTCGGCGGACGGCTCGCGGCGGCCGGCGTGAACGTGACGCTCGTCGGCCGCGCACGGATCGGCGACGCGATTCATCGGCATGGGCTGACGCTGACCGACCAGCGTGGCTACCGCGCGTCGCTCGCGCCGGCCGACGTCGTGTTCGCGGCCGATCCCGCGGCTGCGGCCGCCGCGCCGCTCGTGCTCGTGACGGTGAAATCGGCCGCGACGCGTGACGCCGCGGCGCAGCTTGCCGGCGTGCTGCGGCCCGGCACGGTCGTGATCAGCTTCCAGAACGGCCTGCACAACGCCGACGAGCTGCGCGAGGCGCTGCCGCAAGCCACCGTGCTGGCCGGCATGGTGCCGTTCAACGTGATCGAACGGGAGCCCGGTGCGTTTCACCAGGGCTCGGCCGGCGCGCTGGCGGCCGACGCGTCCCCCGCGCTGCAGCCGTTCGCCGGTGCATTCGCGCGCGCCGGGCTGCCGCTCGCGCTGCATCGCGACATGCGGGCCGTGCAGTGGGCGAAGCTGCTGCTCAATCTGAACAACGCGGTCAACGCACTGGCGAACCTGCCGCTGCGCGACGAACTCGCGCAACGGGCGTATCGGCGCTGCGTCGCGCTCGCGCAGCGCGAAGCGCTGCACTGGCTGGCGCGGGCGGCGATCCGGCCCGCGCGGCTGACGCCGTTGCCGGCCGCGTGGATCCCGGCCGTGCTCGACTTGCCCGACGCCGCGTTCCGCGTGCTCGGCGGCCGGATGCTCGCGATCGACCCGCTCGCGCGTTCGTCGATGTCCGACGATCTCGCGGCGGGGCGGGCAACGGAAATCGAGTGGATCAACGGCGAGATCGTGCGGCTGGCCGCGCGCTTCGGCGCGCAGGCGCCTGTCAATGCGCGACTGTGCGCGCTCGTGCACGACGCGGAACGCGCGGCGGCGCGCCCGGCCTGGCGCGGCGATGCGCTGTGGGCCGAGCTGACCGCGCGGGCGCCGCACGCGGGCGACGTGCGGGCCGCGTAGGCGGCTGCGCCACGCGTCGCGCGGGGTGCGCGTGATGCCGCACGGGGTGTGACCGGCTAAGATGCGGGGTGCGTCATACGACGCCTATGCGGAGCTGTCACCATGGTGGATCGCCCGACTCTCGATGCCTACGACGCCCATGCCGCGCAATACGCGCAGGACTGGCTCGACCAGGCCGCGCCCGACGACATGTACGCGCTGCTGGAGCAGCATTTCTCGCCGGGGCCGACCGCGGACGTCGGCTGCGGCGCCGGGCGCGATACGGCCTGGCTCGCGTCGCGCGGCTTCGACGTGCGCGGCTACGACGCGAGCGCCGCGCTGCTCGACGAGGCGCGGCGCCGCCATCCGGATCTCGCCTTCGAGCTGGCTGCACTGCCGGCGCTATCCGGCGTGCCGTCCGGCGCGTTTCGCAACGTGCTGTGCGAAACGGTCGTCATGCATCTCGAACAGGCGGAAGCGGCGGCCGCCGCCACGCGGCTGGCCGAGCTCCTGATGCCGGGCGGCACGTTGTACCTGAGCTGGCGGGTGGCCGGAAACGGCGCGTTGCGCGACGAGCGCGGCCGCCTCTACACGCCGCTCGATTCGGCGCGGATGCGGGCGGCGCTCGGCGCGGGCACGCAGGTGATCGACGAGCACGAGGTCGTCAGCCCCTCGTCCGGCAAGCGCGTGCACCGGCTGATCGTCCGCAAGGCTGCCACCGCTTGAGCGTGGCGCGGCGGCGCCACGCTCATTCGCGGTTGAGTGCCGCTTCCCAGTTGATATCGACGCAGAGCACCTGCATGCCGGTCGCGACGGGTGCGGCGATCGACGCGGTCACGCACAGGTGCGCCTCGTTGATCGACAGGTAGGGCGGCGTCAGGTGCACGCGGCCCGGCGCGCGCATCGCGTCGATGAAGTACGGGCGTCGTTCCCAGCTCGCGCCTTCGGAATGCAGCAGCGGCCGGAACCGCTTGGCGCGCTGCGAGACGCTGCCGCGTGCGAGCACGTTGTCGCCGATCTGGCGGCCCGATGCGTCGAGCAGGAAGCAGCGCGCGGTCTCCGGCAGCCCGAGTACGACGGCTGCCGCGTCGGTGAGCGGCTCGCCCGCGCCGAGCTTCCGGCTCGCTTCCTCAAGCGCCGCGACGTACGGCGCGAGCCGTTCCGCCTGCGTGCGCTCGCGTTCCGCGACGCGCAGCCGCAACGCGGCCGACAGCGTATCCATGCAGCCCGCGGCGGCCTGCGGCTGCACCGGTTCGACGCTCGGTCCCGCGAAGTACTGGCCCTGCACGAAATCGACGTCGCACTCCAGCGCGATCAGCGCGTCGCGCTCGGTCGCGAGCCCGCCCATCAGCACGAGCTGGCCGGATTCGTGCAGCAGCGACACGAGCCCCGGCAGCACGCGTTCGAGATGCGAGTGCTCACTCGCTTGCGCGAGGATGCCGCGGTCGAGCGTGACGATGTCGGGATGCAGGTGCCACACGCGGTCGATGTTCGAATGCTTCGCACCGAATCCGACGAGCGCGATCAGGAAGCCGGCCTTGCGCAGCCCGTCGACGATCGCCGCGTAGCGCGGTGTCTCGCCGCCCGCCTGCTCGGGCACTTCGAGCACCACGCGGTGCGGCGGCAGCCCGAGCGCCTTCAGGTTCGCGAGCATCGCGTCGCCGTAGACGGTGTCCATCAGCGCGGCCGGATGCAGGCTCAGGAAGAGCCATTCGTCATGGCTGTCGAACGCGTGGAAGTTGCCGAGATGCAGCGATTCGGCGAGCCGGCCGAGCTCGAGCAGGTCGCCGCGCCGCGCCGCCTGCGTGAACACCTCGTGCGACGCCACCTGGCGGCTTTCCTCGTCGTGCGCACGCAGCGACGCGTGATAGCCGATCGCGCGGCGGTGCGACACCGAGAAAACGGGCTGGAACACGCTGAACACGGTGTAGCCGCCGTACAGCACGGTGCGCCGGTTCCCGTCGTCGCCGGCGACGGGGCGGGGCGGCTGAAAGCCGGGGGGATCGATTTCGATCATGCTCATGATGTCGGCCGAAGGAAGACTGCCAGTTTACCTAGAGAATAGGCGAGCAAGAAGCGTGCACGGCATCGTGCCCCGTGCGGCGGCGCGTCGCGGTCGGGCTGCCGGGCACGGCAGGCGTTTCAAATGCGCATCGCGGGGTCGTGCCGCACCAAAAAGGTGCGCGTCGACCCGGTTCGGCGCGCGCCGCGCGTCACGCGCGCTCCGACGGGTCGGTCTTGCGCGCGGTGCTGCGGATCTCGGGCGCGAGCTGCGCGAAGATCCACGCGGACGCGGCCGTGATGATCCCGACGCAGATGAAGGTCGCATGGAACGCGGGCAGCGTGTTGCTTGGCGTGACGGTGCGCAGCATGCCGGTGAAGGTCGCGAGCAAGGCCCCCGCGACCGTGACGCCGAGGCTCATCGACAGCATCTGCACGAGCGAGAACAGGCTGTTGCCGCTGCTCGCGCCGCCGGTGCCGAGATCCTTCAGCGTCAGCGTGTTCATCGCGGTGAACTGCATCGAGTTGAAGCCGCCGAACAGCGCGAGATGCACGACCTTCACCCACACGGGCACCGTGTCGCGCATCAGCGCGAAGCTCGCCATCATCACGCCGACCATGATCGTGTTCGCGAGCAGCACCTTGCGGTAGCCGTGCCGCGTGATCAGGCGCGTGATGATCCGCTTCGAGAACATCCCGGCGGCGGCCACCGGCAGCATCATCAGCCCGGCCTCGAACGCCGAGTAGCCGAGGCTCACCTGCAGCAGCAGCGGGATCAGGTACGGCATCGCGCCGCTGCCGATCCGCGCGAACAGGTTGCCGAGCAGCCCGACGCTGAACGTGTGGATCCGGAACAGCTCGAGCGAGAAGATCGGCTGCGG
The DNA here is from genome assembly GCF_902499175.1 of Burkholderia aenigmatica. Lineage (GTDB taxonomy): Bacteria > Pseudomonadota > Gammaproteobacteria > Burkholderiales > Burkholderiaceae > Burkholderia > Burkholderia aenigmatica. The sequence goes on along the minus strand of NZ_CABVQC010000046.1, from coordinate 61,891 downwards.
CGCGCGCACCGCATACAGCCCGTATGCGACGAAGCACGCGAGGCTCAGGATCAGCAGCACGAGCACGGCCGCGTGCTGCATGCCGAGATCGGCGAGCCCGTCGAGCGACAGCGAGATCGCGACCATGCCGATCGTCAGCAGCAGATAGCCCTTCAGGTCGAAGCGGCCGACGGCCGGGTTGCGCGAATCGGGCATCGAATAGAAGGTCGCGATGCAGCCGGCGACGCCGACCGGCACGTTGATCAGGAAGATCCAGTGCCATGACGCGATCTTCACGAGCCAGCCGCCGAGCGTCGGCCCGATCAGCGGGCCAATCAGGCCGGGAATCGCGACGAACGACAGCGCGGGCAGGTAGCGTTCGGCCGGGAACGTGCGCAGCACCGCGAGCCGCCCGACCGGCAGCAGCATCGCGCCGCCGACCCCCTGCACCACGCGGAACGCGACGAGCTGCGTCAGCGTATGCGCATTCGCGCACAGCAGCGAGCCGAGCGAGAACACCAGGATCGCGCTGAAGAACACGCGCCGCGTGCCGAACGTGTCGGCGAGCCAGCCCGACACGGGGATCATCACCGCCATCGTCAGCGAATAGGCGATCACGACCGACTGCATGCGCAGCGGCGATTCGCCGAGGCTCGCGGCCATCGACGGCAGCGCCGTGTTCACGATCGTCGAATCGAGCGTCTGCATGAAGAAGCCCGTCGCGACGAGCCAGAGCATCACGGTGAGGTTCTTTTCGCCGGGAGCGGCGGCAGGCGGGCGTTGGAACATGGAGGCGGGGCGGTGGCGCGGGACAGCCGACATTGTAGGGAAAGCCATCGCTTCGTGCCGGTTCGGCGCAAGGACGGCGCGAAGTCCGGCCGGCGGGTGCCTGTCCTCGTGGAGTGACCAGTACAGTTCAGTCGAAAGTGTCTGCAGCCGTATCTGTCCGTGTGCTGCCACTGTCCGAAATACTGATGCCATCGGACCCATGCGACCAGGAGGCTGCCATGCGCGAACTGCGAATTTACGTGATCGACGGCGACGAGCCGGCCGGTCGGTGGCGGATCGTCGATCGCACCTCGCTGGAGGTGGCCGACGGCGAGGTCTGGGTGACGATCGAGGGGCGGCGCGACGATCACTGGCTCGGCGTCGGAGATGTGCTGATGCTCACGCCCGGCATGCGCGTATGGGTCAGCGCGGGGTCGCACGGTGCGACGTTTGCGTTTGGTCCGCTCGAGGTGACGGCCCGGCGCGCCGCGCAGGCGTGGTGGCGGCCGCTCGTCGCTTGGCGCGACGGCCGGCGTCACGCGCCCGCGTCGCTGCCGACTTAGCACGCTCGGAGCTGGATCGACTTTCTGTTCGCGCATGGTTCGAGCGCATGCGCGATCCGGCCGGCCGTGTGGCCATTGGCGATTCGCGTGATCGGCGAGCCCGGCTCCGGCACACCCCGGTCGAGAGGGCGTTCGACGATACCATCCGGGCGTTTTGCGTCGACACGACGGCGTGCGGGTAGCCGCATCGTATCCGCGTGGCTGCGGCAGAGCAGGGTCGCGCCGTCCGGCGGCGAACGCAGCGGGTCGCGGTGCAAATGTGCAGGGCTCGCGCCGGCATCAAGGATGCCGGCAGGCTTCCTGCGCGTTGGGGGATGCGATGCCGGCCGCTCCTGCCGGGGCGCAGGAGATACGCCCGCGCTACGGCCGTGCGTGACATGCTGATTCGCGCAATCGGGATTGCTCGCGACTGCCGCGACTTCTAGACTCGATCTTGTCTTCCCGCCGCCTCTCTCGCCATGACACCCGAACTCGCGTTGACGCATCTGTGGCAGCTCGCACACGGCGCCCCCGACGCGCTGGCCCGTGCGACCGTGACGGGGCAGGATCCGACGCTGCCGTCGACCTTCCGGGTCGGCACGCTCGCCGCGGCGACGATCGCGGCAGCCGGGCTCGCGGCGGCCGAATGCCACCGGCTTCGCACTCGTGTCGCGCAATCCGTCGACGTGTCGGTGCGCGACGCGCTGGTCGCGTTCCGCAGCGAACGCTACCTGCGCGTGGACGATGGCCCGCCGCCGGAGTTGCGTCATCCGGTGACGGGCTTCTTCGAGACGGGCGACGGACGCTGGATCCAGTTGCACGCGAACTTCCCGCATCACCTGCGCGGGATTCTCGACGTACTCGGCTGCGGTGCGCAGCGGGACGACGTCGCCGCGGCGATCCGCACGCGAGACGGTGCGGCGCTCGATACCGCGCTGGCCGAGGCCGGGCTGTGCGCCGCATTGATCAGAACACCTGACGAGTGGGCGGCGCACGAGCAGGCGCGCGCGATCGCATCGCTGCCGCTGTTCGAGATCGAGCGGATCGGCGACGCGCCGGTCGAGCCGATCGGCCGCGGCGAAGCCGGCCAGCCGCTCGCGGGTGTGCGCGTGCTCGATCTCACGCGCATCATCGCGGGGCCGGTCGCGGGCCGCACGCTGGCGTCGCACGGCGCGCAGACGCTGCTCGTCAACGGCCCGCACCTGCCGAACATCGCGCCGCTCGTAATCGATAACGGGCGCGGCAAGCGTTCGACATGGATCGACCTGCGCGATGAGGCCGGCATCGATACGCTGCACGCGCTCGCAAGCGACGCGGATGTGTTCCTGCAGTCGTACCGGCCCGGCGCACTCGCGGCGCGCGGCTTCGCGCCGCACGCGCTGGCGGCGCGGCGGCCCGGCATCGTGTACGTCTCGGTATCCGCCTATGGGCACGCTGGGCCGTGGGCGCAGCGGCGCGGCTTCGACAGCCTCGTGCAGTCTGCGAGCGGGATCGCGTGGCGAGAGCAGCAGGCCGCGCACGCGGACGGGCCGCGCCACTTGCCGTGCCAGGCGCTCGATCATGCGACGGGTTATCTCGCGGCGTTCGGCGCGATGATCGCGCTCGCGCGCCGGGCACGCGAAGGGGGAAGCTGGCACGTGCGATTGTCACTCGCGCAGACGGGACGCTGGCTGCAGTCGTTCGGCCTCGTGCCGGACGGCCTGCAGGCACCCGATTTCGTGCGCACCGACGTGCGCGACCGGATCGAGCGCATCGCGTCGCCGTTCGGCACGCTCGACGTGGTGCGGCCGGCCGAGCGGCTGTCGGCGACACCGCCCGCATTGACGCGCCCGCCCGTGCCGCTCGGCACCGACGATGCGCGCTGGCTGTGAGCGGCGGCGTGACTGGCGTTACTTGCGCAGCTCGACGACGAAGTCGTAGTAGTCGTTGCGGCAGTAGGTATCGGTCAGTTCGATTGCGCGCTGGTCAGACGTATAGCCGATTCGTGTGATCAGCAGCAGCGCGTCGTGCGGCGCGATGCCCATCTGCTCGGCGATCTCGTCGGTCGCGTTGACCGCGCGGAAATGCTGCAGCGCGCGCACGATCGGCGTGCCACGCGCTTCGAGATAGCTGTACAGCGAACCGCCGATCGCCTGCGGATCGGGGATCAGCGTCGCGGGAAACGTTGAATTCTCGACCGCCATCACGATGCCGTCGGCGAGGCGCAGGCGCTTCAGGCGCGTGACCGATGCGGCCGGCGACAGCCCGAGCTGGATCACCTCGTCGCGGTTCGCCGGCTGGATCTCGCGCGCGAGCCATTGCGAGCTCGGCTTGAAGCCGCGCCGCTCGAGCATTTCGCTGAAGCTCGACAGCCGCGACAGCGGATCTTCGTAGCGCGGCTGGATGAAGTTGCCGGCGCCCTGCGTGCGGCGAATCAGGCCTTGCTCGACGAGCAACGCGATCGCCTTGCGCGCGGTGATGCGCGAAACGCCGAGCGCGTCGGACAGCACGCGCTCGGACGGCAATGCCTCACCGGCCGTCCAGCGGTTGTCGTGGATCGCATCACCGAGCTTGCGGGCGAGCTGCAGGTAGAGCGGCGTGTCGTTGTCGGGGTCGGGGCGCAGGTCCTGCCAGCGGTCGTCCGTGGATGCCTTCATGGAGTGGGTATCGATCAGGTTGCGGCCATTCTAAGTCATCACGTGGCGCCGTTATAGCCGGTTTTTGCCGTGCAATAGGTGAATGGCGCGCCGATTGACTACACTGATGCGTCGTATTCCATGGCTGGGCCGCGGTGCGCGGCCACCGATCCGCAACGAGGAACGCATGACAGACACGATCGCCACGGTCGTCCTGCCGGACGGCGAGACGATTCCGAAGCTTGGCCTGGGCACGTGGGAAATGGGCGAGCGGCCGGCCCGGCGCGCGGACGAGATCGCCGCGCTGCGCGAGGGCATCGAACTCGGGATGACGCTGGTCGATACGGCCGAGATGTACGGCGACGGCGCGACCGAGGAACTGGTCGGCGAGGCGCTCGCGGGCTTGCGCGACGACGTGTTCCTCGTCAGCAAGGTCTATCCGCACCATGCGAGCCGGCGCGGCGTCGTCGCGGCGTGCGACGCGAGCCTCAAGCGCCTGGGTACCGATCGTCTCGACCTTTACCTGCTGCACTGGCGCGGCTCGGTGCCGCTCGAGGAGACGGTCGAGGGCTTCGAAGCGCTGCGGCGCGCGGGCAAGATCCGTCACTGGGGTGTCAGCAATTTCGATACGGCCGACATGGCCGAGCTCGTCGATGAAGCCGGCGGCGACGCGTGCGCGACCAACCAGATCCTCTACAACATCGCGCGGCGCGGCGCGGAGTTCGACCTGCTGCCGTGGCTTGCCGAGCACCGGATGCCGGCGATGGCGTACAGCCCGGTCGATCACGGGCGGCTGCCGAAGCGCTCGCCGCTCGACGAGATCGCACGGCAGCGCGGCGTGTCGGTGATGCGCGTCGCGCTCGCGTGGGTGCTCGCGCAGCCGGGGGTGTTCGCGATCCCGAAGGCGTCGCGGATCGAACACGTGCGCGACAACCGGGCCGCGCTCGATTTCATGTTCAGCGATGACGAGCGCGCGCAGCTTGACGCGTACTTCCGTCCGCCACGCAGCAAGCGCGCGCTCGAGATGCTCTGACGACACCCGGCCGGGCACCGCGGCCGGTCAGTGGTTGGCTCCGGACGATCCGCCGTTGCCGTGACCGCCGCCATTGCCGTTCCCGGTGCCATGGCCGTTGCCGACACCGTTGGCCCCACCATTGCCGGCGCCACCACTGCCGTTTCCATTGCCGTTGCCACCGCCATTGCCGTGACCGCCGTGGCCGCCGCCGTCACCATCGCCATGGCCATGGCCACCATTGCCGTGACTGCCGCCGTTGCCGTCGCCATGGCCACCACTGCCGTGACTGCCGCCGCTGCCGTCGCCGTGGCCACCATTGCCGTGACCGCCGCCGTTGCCGTCGCCGTGGCCACCATTGCCGTGACCGCCGCCGTTGCCGTCGCCATGGCCACCATTGCCGTGACCGCCGCCGTTGCCGTCGCCATGGCCACCATTGCCGTGACCGCCGCCGTCACCATCGCCATGGCCACCATTGCCGTGACTGCCGCCGTTGCCGTCGCCATGGCCACCGCCATTGCCGTGACCGCCGCCGTCACCGTCGCCATGGCCGCCGTTGCCGTGACCACCGCCGTCACCGTCGCCATGCCCACCATTGCCGTGACCACCGCCGTCACCATCGCCGTGACCGCCGCCATGCCCACCATTGCCGTGACCGCCGCCGTCGCCATCGCCGTGGCCACCACTGCCGTGACCGCCGCCGTCACCATCGCCGTGGCCACCACTGCCGTGACCGCCGCCATCACCGTCGCCGTGGCCGCCGTTGCCGTGACCGCCGCCATCACCGTCGCCATGGCCGCCGTTGCCGTGACCACCGCCGTCACCGTCCCCACCACCACCGCCATGGCCACCGTGTCCGCCATGACCTCCACCACCGGAAGTGCCGCCACCGGAAGTGCCGCCACCGGAAGTGCCACCGCCGGAAGTGCCGCCACCCGAAGTGCCGCCACCCGAAGTGCTGCCACCGGAAGTGCCACCGCCGGAAGTGCCGCCACCGGAAGTGCCGCCACCGGAAGTGCCGCCACCCGAAGTGCCGCCACCGGAAGTGCCGCCACCGGAAGTGCCTCCGCCGGAAGTGCCTCCGCCGGAAGAGCCGCCACCGGAAGTGCCTCCGCCGGAAGAGCCGCCACCGGAAGTGCCGCCACCCGAAGTGCCACCGCCGGAAGTGCCGCCACCGGAAGTGCCGCCACCCGAAGTGCCGCCTCCGGAGGAACCACCACCCGAAGAACCACCACCCGAAGAACCACCACCCGAAGAACCACCACCCGAAGAACCACCACCCGAAGAACCACCACCCGAACCCCCGGTGCCAGACGCATTCCCTCCGCGGCCCGAGCCACCCGAACCACTCGTACCACCGGATGTTCCGCTCGTCGTTCCACCGACGCCAGCAGGCCCGACGGTACCGTTCCCGTTGTTGCCACTGCCGTTGCCATTGCCATTTCCGCTACCGGGGCTGCCGCCGCTGCCATTGCCGCTCGCGCCTGCGCCATTGCCGCCGGCGCGACCGCCGGCGAAGACGTGCACCGCGCACGCAGCCGGATTGGCTGCGCAAGGCGAAGCGTCGTCGACCAACGTCATGATGGCGTCCGCGTTGGCAACTGCATCGGCCGCGGAGTCCGGTGTCGCATCCTGTGCGACGGCATACGAGCAGCAACACGCGAACGCGGCTGCGGCGAACAAGGTTGCGCGATAGCGCCGTCCCGGCGTACGGAACGGTTGTTTCGTCTTGAGCATCATGGCCTCCCCATGCGCGCGATGCCTCGTCGCCGCGCGGCGATCTACGTGTGGTGCAGGGGGCCAGTAAAGGTTCGTAGTCCTGTCGGCAGCCGATCGCTTTCGGGCGGGCGCTGGACGCCAGCCGAGATCGCGGAACGGCATGCGGGCCCGCCGTGCAGAATCCCTATCTGCGAGATTCGTGCCACCGGCCGCTTACGCCCGTCGCACAAGGCGCACGCAGGCGCGCGACGGCGCATGCAACGTTTTTGGGGGGAATTTTGTTTCCGGAATGAAACGTCTGAGCTAAGTTCAGCGCGCCGGCGCGTCGGCTGCGCGCTGCCAGCGGTGGAACAGGATCGACGCGATCCAGCAGACGAGAAACAGTGCGACGATGCCATAGCCGATCGTGCCGAAGCGGTCGCCGGCCGCGTCGAGCGCATCGCGCACCGGGCCCGTCAGCGACAGCTTGTCCGCGAGCAGGCCGGCGGCCTCGATCCCGCCGATCGCGATCGCGACGGCCGCCGACACGAACGTGATGCTCGCGTTGTAGAGCAGCTTGCGCTGCGGATCGTCCATCGCCCACCCGTACGCATGAATCATCAGCACGTTGTCGGTTGAGTCGATCAGCGTCATGCCGGCCGTGAACAGCGCGGGAAACAGCATCACCGTATAGACCGGCAGCCCCTGGCTCGCCTGCGCGGCTGCGATCGCGAGCAGGCCGATTTCGGTTGCAGTATCGAAACCCAGCCCGAACAGCACGCCGACCGGATACATGTGCCAGCTCGTCGACACGAACCGGAACAGCGGGCGCAGCAGCCGGGACACGAGCCCGGCAGGACGGTGCACATGCGCGGCATCGTGCGTGTGCCCGTGCGTGCCGCGATAGCGCCGCCACAGATCGCGCAGGATCACCAGGTTCACGCACGCGAGCACGAGCAGGAAGGTGGCTGACACCGCCGTGCCGATCGTGCCGCCGATCTCGCGGAACGCATCGAACCGGTCGCGCAGCGCGAACGCGGTCAGCGCGATGCCGAGCGTCGCGGCGATGACGATCGTCGAATGGCCGAGCGAGAAGAACAGCCCGACGCTCACCGGGCGCTGCCCGTCCTGCATCAGCTTGCGCGTCGCGACGTCGATCGCCGCGATATGGTCGGCATCGACCGCATGGCGCAAGCCGAGCCCGTACGCGATCGCGGCAGTGCCGAGCAGTAGCGGATGATCGCGCAGCACCGCGAGCGCCCACAGCCAGACAGCGGCATTCGCGGCGATCAGGCCGGCATAGAGGATCAGCAGGCGGCGCAGGGCAGGGGTGGACGGCATCGGGACGGTTCCATCTGACGAATCGCGATGCATTGTGTCACGCGAAAAAATTGCCGGGCGTGCCGATCAAAAAGCCGTGCACCGTGCGCAGTGGACGAAAAAAAGCCCGTCCGGAACCGGACGGGCCTTGCCTGCAGGCGACAGCGCGCGAGCGCGCTGCGCTTACTTCACTCTCGCGCTGATCACGCCTTCCGATACGTTGGCCGGCGTTTCTGCGTACTGCTTGAACTCCATCGTGTAGGTCGCGCGGCCCTGCGTGGCCGAGCGCAGCGACGTCGAATAGCCGAACATTTCCGCAAGCGGCACTTCGGCGCGCACGAGCTTGCCGCCGCCACCGGCGATGTCTTCCATTCCCTGCACGATGCCGCGCCGGCTCGACAGGTCGCCCATCACGTTGCCCATGAATTCCTCGGGCGTCTCGACCTCGACGGCCATCATCGGCTCGAGCAGCACGGGCTTCGCCTTGCGCATCGCTTCCTTGAACGCCATCGAGCCGGCCATCCGGAACGCGTTTTCGTTCGAGTCGACGTCGTGGTACGAGCCGAACGTCAGGTGCACCTTCACGTCGACGACCGGGTAGCCCGCGAGCACGCCGCTCTTCAGCGTCTCGGTGATGCCCTTGTCGACGGCCGGGATGAATTCGCGCGGAATCACGCCGCCCTTGATCTCGTCGAGGAACTCGTAGCCTTTGCCCGGGTTCGGTTCGAGCGTGATCACCGCATGGCCGTACTGGCCGCGGCCACCCGACTGCTTGACGAACTTGCCTTCGACGTCGGACGCCGTGGTGCGCACCGTCTCGCGATACGCGACCTGCGGCTTGCCGACCGTCGCTTCGACGCCGAATTCGCGTTTCATCCGGTCGACCAGGATTTCGAGGTGGAGCTCGCCCATCCCTGAAATGATCGTCTGGCCGGATTCTTCGTCGGTCTGCACGCGGAACGACGGATCTTCCTGCGCGAGACGGTTCAGCGCGAGGCCCATCTTTTCCTGGTCGGCCTTCGTCTTCGGCTCGACCGCCTGCGAGATCACCGGCTCCGGGAACTCCATCTTCTCGAGGATGATCGGCTTGGCCGGATCGCACAGCGTGTCGCCGGTGGTCGCTTCCTTCAGGCCGACGGCCGCCGCGATGTCGCCCGCGCGCACTTCCTTGATCTCCTTGCGCTCGTTCGCGTGCATCTGCAGGATCCGGCCGAGCCGTTCCTTCTTGTCCTTGGTCGCGTTGAGCACCGTGTCGCCCGATTCGACGACACCCGAATACACGCGGAAGAAGATCAGCTGCCCGACGAACGGGTCGGTCATGATCTTGAACGCGAGCGACGAGAACGGCTCGTCATCGCTCGGATGGCGTTCCGCGGGCTTTTCCGGATCGGCGAAGTCGTGGCCGAGGATTGCGGGCACGTCGACCGGCGACGGCAGGTAGTCGATCACCGCGTCGAGCATCGCCTGCACGCCCTTGTTCTTGAACGCGCTGCCGCACAGCATCGGCACGATCTCGTTCGCGATCGTGCGCTTGCGCAGCGCGGCCTTGATCTCGTCCTCGGTCAGCGATTCATGATCGTGCAGGTACTTCTCGAGCAGTTCCTCGCTCGCTTCCGCCGCGGCCTCGACCATCTTCTCGCGCCATTCGTGCGCAAGCTCGACCAGGTTCGCGGGGATGTCCTCGTACGCGAACTTCACGCCCTGGCTTTCGTCGTCCCACACGATAGCCTTCATCTTCACGAGATCGACGACGCCCTGGAAATGATCTTCCGCACCGATCGGAATCTGGATCGGCACGGCGACGCCTTTCAGGCGCTCGCCGATCTGCCGCTGCACGCGGAAGAAATCGGCGCCGATGCGGTCCATCTTGTTGACGAACGCGATGCGCGGCACCTTGTACTTGTTGGCCTGGCGCCAGACGGTTTCAGACTGCGGCTGCACGCCGCCGACCGAGTCGTAGACCATGCACGCGCCGTCGAGCACGCGCATCGAGCGCTCGACTTCGATCGTGAAGTCGACGTGCCCGGGCGTGTCGATGATGTTGATCCGGTGCTCCGGATAATTGCCGGCCATGCCCTTCCAGAAGGCCGTGGTCGCGGCCGACGTGATCGTGATGCCGCGTTCCTGCTCCTGCTCCATCCAGTCCATCGTGGCCGCGCCGTCGTGCACTTCACCGATCTTGTGGCTCACGCCGGTGTAAAACAGGATGCGCTCGGTCGTCGTGGTTTTGCCGGCATCGATGTGAGCGCTGATCCCGATATTGCGATAGCGCTCGATGGGGGTTTTGCGGGGCACGTGAACCTCCTTAGGTTCGGATCGTAAGCGGGCCGGCGGGGCCGGCCCGGGCTGGACTAGCGAGACTTAAAGCATAGCGCTTGCGCGTGGCTTTTGCAGATGCGGCCGGCACTGGCGGAATCAAGCCGGGTGCCACTGCCGGCGGGCGAAAAAAAAGCCGGCGCGCAACGGGCGGCCGGCTTCGGTCGATGCGCGGCGCGGCGCCGCGGCAATGGCCGTTACTGGGCCTTCGGCAGCCCTTCGAGCTTCATGCCGGGCTTGATGCCCTTCGCCGCGAACCAGCCCTTGCTCATTTCGAGCGCGTAGACGCCGTTGTTGCGCGGGCAGTGGTTGTCGGTCGTCTCGGCCTTCATCTCGTCGATGTCGGTGATCGTGCCGTCCGCGCGGATGAACGCGATCGACAGCGGGATCAGCGTGTTCTTCATCCAGAAGCAGTGCACGGCGTTCTCGTTGAACACGAACAGCATGCCTTCGTTCGGCGCGAGCTGCGAACGGTACATCAGCCCCTGTTCGCGGTCGGGGTCGTTCGCGGCGACGGCCGCGTCGATCACGTACATGCCGGCGCGCAGCTTCACGCGCGGGAATTCGCTCGGCTGCTTGGCGCCAGGGGGCACTTGCGCGCTGGCGGCCTGCATGCCGAGCGCGAGGACGGCGAGCGCGGCGGGAAACACGGCGGCGCGCGCAAGGCGGCCGAGCGACGAGCGCAGGGAGAATTGCACAGCAAGGCTCCTATCTGGAAAACGAGACCCGCATGGTACGCGATGCGCACCGGCGGGCACACAAAAGAAAAAGGCAGATCGCCTTGCGGTGATCTGCCTTTCAACGCCGTAAGAACGGCAAGACTGCGTGTTCTTGACTGCGTTATTACAGCAAGCTTACTTAGTTCGAAGCAGCTGCCGGTGCTGCTGCGTCGCTTGCTGCAGCCTTCTTCGATGCCTTGTGGTGCTTCTTAGCTGCGTGGTGCTTCTTAGCAGCGTGCTTAGCCGGTGCCGAAGCAGCTTCAGCAGCTGCCGGAGCAGCTTCCGGAGCCGATGCTTGTGCGAAAGCAGCCGTTGCGAAGAGGCCAGCGACCAGAGCGGCGATCAGTTTGTTCATGTTGTGTTCCTCAGCTTTAGTTAATTAACCAAATGACCCGGCAATAGGAGTCATGTCGTCTAACGGTGCCATCCACCTTTCGGTTGACAGACGCTTCGAGAAATTTCTCATTGCGCTGCGGGCGCCGAATCGTATTCGATTAAAACGTCGCTTTCGTGACGCAAACACGGGTTCGGCTGCCAATGCCGGATAGCTAAGGTTGGCATCTGCGTGGTTTAACGCGCGATCTTTGCAGGCGGTTGACGAAAAAGATGACGAAAAATTCGCCCGTCGCGAATTCGTCATCCGGCGGGCGCGAAACCGTCCCACGGCGCGCGCGGCGGCAGCGCGATTGTTTCTCCCGGTGCAATGCCGAGCGCAAATATATCCAGCGCTCCGACGCCGACGCGCACCAGGCGCAACGTCGGGAAGCCGACGGCCGCCGTCATCCGGCGCACCTGCCGGTTCTTGCCTTCGGTGATCGCCAGCTCGATCCACGTCGTCGGGATCGCGGCGCGGTAGCGGATCGGCGGGTTGCGCGGCCACAGCGTGTCGGGCGGTTCGATGAATTCGGCGCGGCATGGGCGCGTCACGTAGTCGCCGAGGTCGACGCCGCGCGCGAGCGCCTTCAGGTCGGCGGGGCCGGGCGAGCCCTCGACCTGCGCCCAGTAGCGCTTGACGAGCTTGTGGCGCGGTTCGGCGATGCGCGCCTGCAGCGCGCCGTCGTCGGTGAGCAGCAGCAAGCCCTCGCTGTCCGCGTCCAGCCGGCCGGCCGCGTAGACGCCGGGCGTTTTTACCCAGTCGCCGAGCGACGGGCGCGTCTCGTGCGCGGAAAACTGGCAAATCGTGCCGAACGGCTTGTTGAGGGCGATCAGGTTCATGGCGGGGCGTCCGCCCGGCGGGCCGCGGGAAGCGGGGGCGGGCGGTCTATGGCAAATGGCGGAATCTTAATGCATAATACGGAACGGCAAGTCCTCTGTCTTATATAAGACATAAGTGGGGTCTTGATACGCAGTGCCGCGCTTCATGCCGAAGTGCCCGGTTGGGGCGCTAGAATAGCGGCTCGCTGTTGCCGTCACGGGGTGGCCATGCCGCGCCCCCGCCGCGCGCGCAGCTTCGACCAGCATCACCTGCTCAGCCACGTCACTGGAGTCGATCATGCCGTATCAGCACATCAAGGTTCCGGAAGGCGGTGACAAGATCACCGTCAACAAGGACTTCTCTCTCAACGTTTCCGATCAGCCGATCATTCCCTATATCGAAGGCGACGGTACGGGCTTCGATATCACGCCGGTCATGATCAAGGTCGTCGACGCGGCGGTCGCGCATGCCTACAAGGGCAAGCGCAAGATCCACTGGATGGAGATCTTCGCGGGCGAGAAGGCGACGAAGGTGTACGGCCCGGACGTGTGGCTCCCGGACGAAACGCTGCAGGTGCTCAAGGAATACGTGGTGTCGATCAAGGGGCCGCTCACGACCCCGGTCGGCGGCGGTATCCGTTCGCTGAACGTCGCGCTGCGCCAGGAACTCGACCTGTACGTGTGCCTGCGGCCGGTGCAGTACTTCAAGGGCGTGCCGTCGCCGGTGCGCGAGCCGCAAAAGATCGACATGGTGATCTTCCGCGAGAACTCGGAAGACATCTACGCGGGCATCGAATGGGCCGCGGGCTCCGAGCAGGCGAAGAAGGTGATCAAGTTCCTGCAGGACGAGATGGGCGTGAAGAAGATCCGCTTCCCGGAAACCTCGGGGATCGGCGTCAAGCCCGTGTCGACCGAAGGCACCGAGCGTCTCGTGCGCAAGGCGATCCAGTACGCGATCGACAACGATCGCAAGTCGGTCACGCTGGTGCACAAGGGCAACATCATGAAGTTCACGGAAGGCCTGTTCCGTGATGCTGGCTACGCACTCGCGCAGAAGGAATTCGGCGGCGAGCTGATCGACGGCGGCCCGTGGATGCGTGTGAAGAACCCGAAGACGGGCAACGAGATCGTGATCAAGGATTCGATCGCCGATGCGTTCCTGCAGCAGATCCTGCTGCGCCCGGCGGAATACGACGTGATCGCCACGCTGAACCTGAACGGCGACTACATCTCCGACGCGCTGGCCGCGCAGGTCGGCGGCATCGGGATCGCGCCGGGTGCGAACCTGTCGGATTCGGTCGCGATGTTCGAAGCGACCCACGGCACCGCGCCGAAGTACGCGGGCAAGGATTACGTGAACCCCGGTTCCGAGATCCTGTCGGCGGAAATGATGCTGCGCCACCTCGGCTGGACGGAAGCAGCCGACACGATCATCGCCGCGATGGAGAAGTCGATCCTGCAGAAGCGCGTCACGTACGACTTCGCGCGCCTGATGGAAGGTGCGACGCAGGTGTCGTGCTCGGGCTTCGGTGAAGTGCTGATCGAGAACATGTAAGTCCCCTTCCGGGGTGGGCCGGCGCGTGTCCGGCCGCCCCGGCGCCTACTGCCGGCGCCGGAGCGTTTCGTGGATGGCAGGTTTGTTGGCAGGGCGGTCCGGCATGCGGGCCGCGGCGCCGCGATGCGGCCCGGAGCCCCTGCAAGGTAGAACATGACGGCCCTCGCAACACCACCGCCCGGCTGAGCCGGCGCGCCCCTTTCGCGACCGACCCGGTCGCTCCCCGCCGGTTACCCGCCGGCGCTCCCAGTCCAAATTTTCAAGTAGCAACGCATCGACCATGTCCACTTCGCCCAAGATCATCTACACCCTCACTGACGAAGCGCCCGCGCTCGCGACCTATTCGCTGCTGCCGATCGTCAAGGCCTTCACGCGCTCGTCCGGCGTCGCCGTCGAAACGCGCGACATCTCGCTTGCCGGCCGCATCATCGCGGCATTCGCAGACGTCCTGCCGCCCGAGCAGAAGGGTGCCGACGATCTGGCCGAACTGGGCCAGCTCACGCTGAAGCCGGAAGCGAACATCATCAAGCTGCCGAACATCAGCGCATCGGTGCCGCAGCTCAAGGCCGCGATCGCCGAACTGCAGGCGCAGGGCTACAAGCTGCCGGCCTATCCGGAAGATCCGTCGACGGACGAAGAGAAGGCGGTCAAGGCCCGCTACGACAAGATCAAGGGCAGCGCGGTGAACCCGGTGCTGCGCGAAGGCAACTCGGACCGCCGCGCGCCGCTGTCGGTCAAGAACTACGCACGCAAGCATCCGCACAAGATGGGCGCATGGAAGGCCACGTCGAAGGCGCACGTCGCGCACATGAGCGAAGGCGACTTCTACGGCAGCGAGAAGTCGGCGCTGATCGCCGATGCCGGCAGCGTGAAGATCGAACTCACGACGGCCGACGGCGCGAAGAAGGTGCTGAAGGAAAAGACGGCCGTGAAGGCCGGTGAAGTGATCGACGCATCGGTGATGAGCCGCAACGCGCTGCGCAGCTTCATCGAAGCGCAGATCGCCGATGCGAAGGCGCAGGACGTGCTGTTCTCGGTGCACCTGAAGGCGACCATGATGAAGGTCTCCGATCCGGTCCTGTTCGGCCATTTCGTGTCGGTGTTCTACCGCGACGCGCTCGCGAAGCACGCTGACGTGCTGGCGCAGGCCGGCTTCAACCCGAACAACGGCATCGGCGACCTGTACGCGCGCCTGAAGGACCTGCCGTCCGACACGCGCGAAGCGATCGAAGCCGACATCAAGGCCGAATACGCCGTGCGTCCGCGCCTCGCAATGGTCAACTCCGACAAGGGCATCACGAACCTGCACGTGCCGAGCGACGTGATCGTCGACGCGTCGATGCCGGCGATGATCCGCGATTCGGGCGGCATGTGGGGTCCGGACGGCCAACTGTACGACGCGAAGGCCGTGATTCCGGATCGTTGCTACGCCGGTGTCTACCAGGCCGTGATCGAGGATTGCAAGCAGCACGGCGCGTTCGATCCGGTCACGATGGGCAGCGTGCCGAACGTCGGCCTGATGGCGCAGGCGGCTGAAGAATACGGTTCGCACGACAAGACGTTCCAGATCCCGGCGGACGGCGTCGTGCGCGTCACCGACGAAGCGGGCAACGTGCTGCTCGAGCATGCGGTGGAAGCGGGCGACATCTGGCGCATGTGCCAGACGAAGGACGCACCGGTGCAGGACTGGGTCAAGCTCGCGGTGAACCGCGCGCGCGCGACCGGCGCACCGGCCGTGTTCTGGCTCGATCCGGCTCGCGCACACGACGCGCAGATCATCGCGAAGGTCGAGCGTTACCTGAATGATCACGACACGAACGGCCTCGACATCCGCGTGATGACGCCGGTCGACGCGACGCGTTTCTCGCTCGATCGCATCCGCGCGGGCAAGGACACGATCTCGGTCACCGGCAACGTGCTGCGCGACTACCTGACCGACCTGTTCCCGATCATGGAACTCGGCACCAGCGCGAAGATGCTGTCGATCGTGCCGCTGATGGCCGGCGGCGGGATGTTCGAAACGGGTGCGGGCGGCTCCGCGCCGAAGCACGTGCAGCAGTTCGTCGAGGAAGGCTTCCTGCGCTGGGATTCGCTCGGCGAATTCCTCGCGCTGGCCGCGTCGCTCGAGCACCTCGGCAATGCCTATCAGAACCCGAAGGCGGTTGTGCTCGCGAAGACGCTCGACCAGGCGACCGGCAAGTTCCTGGACGAGAACAAGTCGCCGGCGCGCAAGGTCGGCGGCCTCGACAACCGCGGCAGCCACTTCTACCTGTGCCTGTACTGGGCGCAGGCGCTGGCCGAGCAGTCCGACGACGCGGCGCTGAAGGCGCAGTTCGAAGGCGTGGCGAAGGCGCTGTCCGACAACGAAGCGCGCATCCTGGAAGAACTGGCGGCTGCGCAGGGCAACGCGCAGGCCATCGGCGGTTACTACCGTCCGAGCGTCGACCTGACGAGCCAGGCGATGCGCCCGAGCGCGACGCTGAACGGCATCGTCGACGCGGTCGCCTGACGCGGGCCGCGCGATCGCGCGAGTCGATGCGTGTACCGGCGCGGCGGGCATTGCCGCCTGCCGCCCGTTACAAAAGGAAAACGCCCCGGACGCCCGGGGCGTTTTTCGTTGCAGGCTTGCCATTCAGACGTGAACGATTTCCCATTCGGCGATTTCGTGCGGCACTTCGAGCGTGGCCGTGTCCAGTTCGGACAGTTGCTCGCAGTCGCCGCGGGAGATGTGGTCGGCTGCCACTTCGGGGCACGAGAACGCGCCGAGCAGGGCGTTGCCGAACGTCGCTTCCCAGCCGCCGTTACCCGGCAGGATGTAGAACGACCCGAGCGCTGAACCAAAGCGAAATCCCTTCATTTCCGTTCTCCCTTTCTGATCACAAGCGATTCTGTTGTGCCACCTGATGGCCCGACTGGCTGCTTGCACCGGGTTCCGTATCGAACGTCGTGGCGAAGCGTCAGTGCATGGGACAAAGTCTACGTCCGGGACCCGATCGGATGGTGCATGTAGAACGGCTTCACTAAACAAAAATTCTCTTTTAAAAACAAATAATTATTCTCATCGTTTTGTATTGTGGAACGTTTTTTGGCATCGCGAAACGGGAAATTTGTGCCCTGCACCACGAATTTTTACAACGCAGAGACTTGTTCCGCATCGTGAAAAATTGGCGGGTTGGCAGGCCGATGGTGCGACAAGCGCCAGGGCGAGGCCGAACGACAGGCGCCGGGCGACCGCCTGGAAGCCGCAAGCGGCTGGGTTGAGTGGGGTTGCGGTCGCGAATGACGCGCCGTGCAGCGCCGGTCGGCGATGTCGGTCGACGTGTATGAATCGGGTAAGGCGTTGTTGAACGCTGCGGCGTATCGCCGCCCGGCCGGCGGCGGCGCTTTTCAATATGGGCCTGCGGTTATGATGACGCGGGCATCAGGATTCGCGTCGCGCATCGAGCGACAGCCCGCCGGCGCGGGCGTTGCGGCGGCCGCGCGACGCAGCATGGATAACGAGGAACGATTGATGATACGGAGAACCTTCCTGTCGCGCGCCATCGGTGTCGCGGCCGCGTCGCTGTTCGCGCGCGCCGCGTGGGCGCAGCATGCCGGTCACGCAGGCATGGCCGGTATGGACTCGATGGACGACATGCCCGGTATGTCCGGCATGTCGGGGATGGCGGGTCACGGGCAGCACGGCAAGTCCGCACCGGCCGCGCTCGCGGCCGCCGACGCGCTGCCGGCCGGCGCGCCGCTTGCGGCGCTGCGCACGCTCGCGAACGAAAGCCGCGAGCCCGGCACGTTCCGGGCCACGCTGGTGGCGCAGCCGGTAGCGCGCCCGATGCTGCACGGTGCACGGCCGACCACGTTCTGGCAGTTCGGCGCGGGCACGCAGGGCCCCGTCGTCGGTCCGCTGATCGACGTGCGCGAGGGCGACACGGTCGAGATCAAGTTCGTGAACCAGCTGCCGCAGCCGTCGACGATCCACTGGCACGGCCTGTCCGTGCCGCCCGACCAGGACGGCAATCCGTCCGATCCGGTCGCGCCCGGCGCGTCGCGCGTGTACCGCTTCACGCTGCCGAAGGGGAGTGCCGGCACCTACTGGTACCACCCGCATCCGCACATGATGACGGCCGAGCAGGTCTTCCGCGGGCTGGCCGGCCCGTTCATCGTGCGCGCCGCGGACGATCCGCTGGCGGGCTGGCCCGAGCGCAACCTGTTCGTGTCGGACCTGAAGCTTGCGCGCGACGGCACGATTGCACCGAACGACATGATGGACTGGATGAACGGCCGCGAGGGCCAGTTCGTGCTGGTCAACGGCGCGCGCCGGCCGCGGATCGACGTCGCGGGCGACGAGCGCTGGCGCGTGTGGAACGCGTGCAGCGCGCGCTACCTGCGCGTTGCGTTCGACGACGGCCGCGCGTTCGAGCACGCGGGCACCGACGGCGGGCTGTTCGACGCACCGCGCCGCGTCACGTCGCTGCTGATCGCGCCGGGCGAACGGGCGGAGCTGCTGGTGCGTGCCGGCGATCGCCCGTCGCGCGCGGTGCTGCAGGCGGCTGAATACGACCGCCGCAAGATGTCGATGTCGCACGATGACGGGCACGGCAGCCTGCCGCCCGATCCGGCGCTGGCCCTGGCCGACGTCTCGTTCGCGCCGGCCGCCGCACGTGTGCTGCCGGCGACGCTGCGCGCGGTGCCGCCGATGGGAGAGCCGGTCGCGCACAAGGAGGTCGCGTTCGGCGAAGAGATGGACATGGACGCGATGATGAAGGGCGGGGCGCACGGCCGCCCGGCGGGCATGCGCTTCACGATCAACGGCGACACCTACGCGCCGCACCGCGCGACGCTCACGAGCCGCCGTGGCGACATCGAGCGCTGGACGATCCGCAATGGCACCGACATGGATCACCCGTTCCACCTGCACGGCACGCAGTTCCAGGTGATCGAGCGTGCGTCGGGCGGTTCGCGCACGAGCGAACCGTTCCGTGCATGGCGCGATACCGTGAACGTGCGCAGCGGTGAAACCGTGACGATTCTCGTCACGCAAGACATGCCCGGCGAGCGCATGTTTCATTGCCACATTCTCGAACACGAGGATCTCGGCATGATGGGCACGCTGAAGGTCGTGTAACGAAGTGGTGATTATGTTTCACGTGCCGGACGAGTATCCGATTCGCGCGCGAGACAAGACAATACGTGTTCAATTATCGGGATTGAACGAAAAGGCCGGCCAATCGATTATCGATTGGCCGGCCTCAAATAAAGAAACCCGGCGCAATACATGCGCCGGGTTTCTTCGTCTGATATCCGGTGCCTTATGCGGCCTGGATGTTCGACGCTTGCTTGCCCTTCGGTCCTTGAACGACGTCAAAGCTCACCTTCTGGCCTTCCTTCAGCGTCTTGAAGCCATTCATGGTGATAGCCGAGAAGTGCGCAAACAGATCCTCACCGCCCTCATCGGGAGTGATGAAACCGAAGCCCTTCGCGTCGTTGAACCACTTAACGATACCAGTTGCCATTTCCTACTTCCCCTGTCACACAGTCGCTGCTACTTACCACGAGCACGCTCGAAAAGCTAAACGACCGGAAAATACAGCCGTTCCCCCCTCACAAGCTCACCTTCGGCCTCTTTCATTTTGCCAACCGGCAAATTGAAAAAAGTGCCAGCTTGATTGTTGGCGCTCTTTATTGGAGTGTCAAGTGGAATTTTTAGACGTTTAGAGGGTCGTTGTAAAGAACCCATTTTCAGGGTTTTTCCGGCTTTGCTTGGCAGCACGCGGCCAAGCGCGAGGTCTTGAAAAGCCGCATAATCGGCTCATATACCAGGCTCGAGTGACACGCGTTCGAGTCGTCCCGGCTTGTGGGATACTGGATGCGGACACGACGTTCCGTGTGCGGTTCCCCCTGACGGTTCGTGTTCCGCGCCACGCGTGAAAGCCGGCACCGCAGCCGGCTTTCGTATGGCACGAAGAAGATCGCGTGTTCCGGGATTCCGGGGAGGGCGCCGGCCGGTCGGTCGGGTAATGGCAGGATTGCGGGCCTGTCCGAGTTGTTTAGAATGGGTGTATGGCGATTATCCCGGACAAGCAGGACAGCACCGTCCTGGAACGCAAGCAGCAGAAGCTCAAGCCGCCTTCGATGTACAAGGTGGTGCTGCTGAACGACGACTTCACGCCGATGGAGTTCGTCGTGATGGTGGTCCAGGAGTATTTCAAGAAGGATCGCGAGACGGCCACGCAGATCATGCTGAAGGTCCATCGCGAAGGGCGAGGGGTTTGTGGGGTCTATACGCGGGACATCGCGTCGACCAAGGTTGAGCAAGTCGTTACCCATGCGCGGCAGGCCGGGCATCCGCTGCAGTGCGTGATGGAGGAAGCATGATTGCCCAGGAATTGGAAGTCAGCCTGCACATGGCGTTCATGGAAGCACGCCAGGCGCGCCATGAGTTCATTACGGTCGAGCATTTGCTGCTGGCCCTGCTGGATAATCCGACGGCAGCCGAGGTGTTGCGCGCGTGCGCGGCAAACATCGAGGACTTGCGTCAGAACCTGCGCAATTTCATCCACGACAACACACCTACCGTCCCGGGCACCGACGATGTCGATACCCAGCCGACGCTCGGTTTCCAGCGCGTGATCCAGCGCGCGATCATGCACGTCCAGTCGACGTCGAACGGCAAGAAGGAAGTCACCGGCGCGAACGTGCTGGTCGCGATCTTCGGCGAGAAGGATTCGCACGCGGTGTACTACCTGCAGCAGCAGGGCGTCACGCGCCTCGACGTCGTGAACTTCATTTCGCACGGCATCGCGAAGACGAACAACGGCGAAGCCGCAAAGTCGGCCGATGCGAACGCGGAAAGCGAAGACGCGAATGCGCAGAAGGAAACGCCGCTCGCGCAATTCACGCAGAACCTGAACCAGATGGCGAAGGACGGCCGCATCGATCCGCTGATCGGTCGCGAGCCCGAGGTCGAGCGCGTGGTCCAGGTGCTGTGCCGTCGCCGCAAGAATAATCCGCTACTCGTCGGCGAGGCCGGTGTCGGCAAGACCGCGATCGCGGAAGGGCTCGCGTATCGCATCACGCGCGGCGAGGTGCCGGACATCCTCGCGAACGCGCAGGTCTACTCGCTCGACATGGGCGCGCTGCTCGCGGGCACCAAGTACCGCGGCGATTTCGAGCAACGCCTGAAGACGGTGCTGAAAGAGCTGAAGGAGCGTCCGCACGCGATCCTGTTCATCGACGAAATCCATACGCTGATCGGCGCGGGTGCCGCGTCGGGCGGCACGCTCGATGCGTCGAACCTGCTGAAGCCGGCGCTGTCGTCGGGCACGCTCAAGTGCATCGGCGCGACCACCTTCACCGAGTATCGCGGCATCTTCGAGAAGGATGCGGCGCTGTCGCGGCGCTTCCAGAAGGTCGACGTGACGGAGCCGACCGTCGAGCAGACGGTCGCGATCCTGCGCGGGCTGAAGTCGCGCTTCGAGGAGCATCACGGCGTCAAGTATTCGTCGGGTGCGCTGTCGGCCGCGGCCGAACTGTCGGCACGCTTCATCACCGACCGTCACCTGCCGGACAAGGCGATCGACGTGATCGACGAAGCGGGTGCCGCTCAGCGCATCCTGCCGAAGTCGAAGCAGAAGAAGACGATCGGCAAGAGCGAAATCGAGGAAATCATCTCGAAGATCGCCCGTGTGCCGCCGCAGAGCGTGTCGCAGGACGACCGCAGCAAGCTGCAGACGCTCGACCGCGACCTGAAGAGCGTCGTGTTCGGCCAGGATCCGGCGATCGACGCACTGGCTGCGTCGATCAAGATGGCGCGCGCGGGCCTCGGCAAGATGGACAAGCCGATCGGCGCGTTCCTGTTCTCCGGCCCGACGGGCGTCGGCAAGACCGAAGTGGCGCGCCAGCTCGCGTTCACGCTCGGCATCGAGCTGATCCGCTTCGACATGTCGGAATACATGGAGCGTCACGCGGTGAGCCGCCTGATCGGCGCGCCGCCGGGCTACGTCGGGTTCGACCAGGGCGGCCTGCTGACCGAAGCCGTCACGAAGAAGCCGCACTGCGTGTTGCTGCTCGACGAAATCGAGAAGGCGCATCCGGACATCTTCAACGTGCTGCTGCAGGTGATGGACCATGGCACGCTGACGGACAACAACGGCCGCAAGGCGGATTTCCGCAACGTCATCATCATCATGACGACGAACGCGGGCGCCGAGTCGATGCAGAAGGCGACGATCGGCTTCACGACGCGCCGCGAGACGGGCGACGAGATGACCGACATCAAGCGCTTGTTCACGCCGGAGTTCCGCAACCGCCTGGATTCGATCATCAGCTTCCGCTCGCTCGATGAGGAAATCATCATGCGCGTGGTCGACAAGTTCCTGATCCAGCTCGAGGAACAGCTGCACGAGAAGAAGGTCGACGCGCTCTTCACCGACGCGTTGCGCAAGCACCTCGCGAAGCACGGCTTCGACCCGCTGATGGGTGCGCGGCCGATGCAGCGGCTGATCCAGGACACGATCCGGCGCGCGCTGGCCGACGAGTTGCTGTTCGGCAAGCTCGTCAACGGCGGCCACGTGACGGTCGACGTCGACGAAAACGACAAGGTGCAGCTGTCGTTCGACAAGCTGGCGAATCCGCCGCACAAGCCGAACGAAGAGGCGGTCGAAGTCGAGTAAGCGATAATCGGGTAGTTCATGCGAACGGCGCGGGATGTCTTCCGCGCCGTTTCGTTTTATCTGGCGCCGGCGGCGCGTTGGTGGTGCAGGGGAGTGGCAACGCAGTGACACAACAACAACGGACGTTCGACGACATCGTCGCACGCGAACAGGGTTTGCGCCATGCGCTGACGTCAGGGCAGATGGCGATGATCGCGATCGGCGGCGCGATCGGCACGGGGCTGTTCCTCGGCAGCGGGTTCGCGATCGGGCTCGCCGGCCCGAGCGTGCTGGTCTCGTATGCGATCGGTGCGCTGATCGCGCTGCTGCTGATGGGCGCGCTCGCGGAAATGACGGTCGCGCACCCGACGGCCGGTTCGTTCGGCGCGTATGCCGAGCACTACGTCGGCCCGCTGGCGGGCTTCCTGGTGCGCTATGCGTACTGGTTCGCGGTCGTGTTCGCGATCGGCACCGAGATCAGCGCGATCGCCGTGTTCATGAAGTACTGGTTCCCGGCCGTGCCCGGCTGGTACTGGGTAATCGGCTTCTCCGCGCTGCTGATCGCCGTGAATCTCGCGAGCGTCACGCTGTACGGCACGGTCGAATATGCGTTCTCGCTGCTGAAGATCGCGGCGATCGTCGTGTTCATCGTGCTCGGCGCGTATCTCGTGTGGTCGGCGCCGGCCGCATCGGGCATCGGTTTCGCGAACTACACCGCGCACGGCGGCTTCATGCCGAAGGGGCCGTGGGGTACCTGGGTCGCGGTGATCGTCGCGATCTTCAGCTACATGAGCATCGAAGCCGTCGCGATCGCGGCCGGCGAGGCCCGTGATCCGCAGCACGCGGTCACGCGCGCGTTCCGCTCGACCGTGTTCCGGCTCGTGCTGTTCTACCTGCTGACGCTGTCGCTGATGCTCGCGATCGTGCCGTGGACGCAGGCCGGTACCGACGAAAGCCCGTTCGTGAAAGTGATGGCCGCGACCCACGTGCCGTACGCGGCAGGCGTGATCAACTTCGTGCTGCTGATCGCGGCGCTGTCGGCGATGAACAGCCAGCTTTACGTGACAACGCGGATGATGTTCAGCCTGTCGCGCGCGCGACTCGCGCCGGCGGTGTTCGGCCGGCTCGGCACGAACGGCGTGCCGCGCGCGGCGCTGTGGATCTCGACGAGCGGCGTCGCGGTGGCGGCCGTGCTGGTCGCGCTGGCACCCGACACCGCGTTCACCGTGATGATGGCGATCGCGATGTTCGGCGCGCTGTTCACGTGGCTGATGATCTTCGTCACGCACCTGCGCTTCCGTGCACGGTATCGCGGCCCCGCGCTCGCGTTCCGGATGTGGGGGCACCCGTTCGGCAGCCTGCTCGGTGCGGGGCTCGTCGCGGCGATCCTGTTCACGACCGCGTTCACGCGCGAATTCCGGATGACGATGGTGGTCGGCGTCGTGTTCGTCGTGCTGCTCACGCTCGCGTACGCGCTGCATTACCGGCACCAACACGCACGTTGATGGTCATGGCGCTGCGGTCTGCGTCGACTCCCCGTTCGTTAAGGTGCCGTTAAGCCCGCGGCGACTACATTCGATCCTGTCTGCAAGGCGGGGCGGCTCGCGCCGGCCCGCCGCTTTCCTGCATAAAGGGGTTCGAATGAACAAACTTCCCGAAATCACGCTCGCGTTCTGGATCATGAAGATCTGCGCGACGACGCTTGGCGAAACCGGCGGCGACCTGCTGTCGATGACGCTGAACGTCGGCTACGCGGTGAGCTCCATCCTGCTGTTCGGTTTCTTTCTCGTGACGCTGGGCGCGCAGCTCAAAACGACACGCTATCGCCCGGCGATCTACTGGGCCGTGATCGTCGCGACGAGCACGGCCGGCACGACGATGTCGGACTTCATGGACCGCACGCTCGGCCTCGGCTATGCAGCCGGCTCGTCGATCCTGGTCGCGATCCTGCTGGCCATCTTCGCGGTGTGGCGACTCAGCGGCGAATCGCTGTCGGTCGACCTGATCCGCACGCGCAAGGTCGAGCTGCTGTACTGGATCGCGATCCTGTTCTCGAATACGCTCGGCACCGCGCTCGGCGACTTCCTCGCGGACAGCTCGGGGCTCGGCTTCGGCGGCGGCGCGCTGCTGATCGGCGGGCTGCTCGCGCTGATCGTGCTCGCCCACTACTTCACGCGGATCTCGGGTGTGCTGCTGTTCTGGGCCGCGTTCGTGCTCACGCGCCCGTTCGGCGCGACGGTCGGCGACCTGCTGACGAAGCCGGTGGCGAAGGGCGGTCTCGCGCTCGGCACGATCGGTTCATCGGCCGTGCTGCTTGGGGTGCTGGTCGCGCTGGTGATCTACGCGATCGTGGCCCAGGCGCGGCAGCGTGACCTGACGCCCGTGCGGATCGCACAACCCGTCGAGGAATGACGGCGAAGGAAAAGAAAAAGGGGCCTTCTAGGAGGCCCCTTTTTCGTTGCGTCGTTCAGTGACGGCCGGTGCTGCCGAAGCCGCCCTCGCCACGATCGCTTTCGGCGAAGTCGTCGACGATGTTGAACTGCGCCTGCACGACCGGCACGATCACGAGCTGCGCGAGGCGCTCGAACGGGTTCAGCACGAACTCGGTCTGGCCGCGGTTCCACGTCGAGATCATCAGCTGGCCCTGGTAGTCGGAATCGATCAGGCCGACGAGGTTGCCGAGCACGATGCCGTGCTTGTGGCCGAGGCCCGAGCGCGGCAGGATCAGCGCCGCATAGCCTGGATCGGCGAGATGGATCGCGAGGCCGGTCGGCACGAGCGCCGTTTCGCCCGGCTTCAGCGTCAGCGGTGCGTCGAGGCACGCACGCAGGTCGAGGCCCGCGCTGCCGGTGGTCGCGTAGGCGGGCAGGTAGTCGCGCATGCGCGCGTCGAGAATCTTCAGGTCGAGTTTCATGCGGTCGTCGGATGGGTCGGGAAGGGCGCGGCAGCGACGGCCGCCGCGCGGGAGATCAGATCAGGCGGTTGTCGGGCAGGCGCTTCGCGATTTCCGCGACGAGCGTGTGCGCGAGTTCGTCCTTCGGTGCGCGCGGCAGGCGCGTGAGGCCGGCGGCCTCGAACAGCACGACTTCGTTGTCGTCGCGGCCGAACGTCAGCGGGCCGAGGTTGCCGACGAGCAGCGGCACGTTCTTGCGCTTGCGCTTCTCGTCGCCGTGCACGTCGAGGTCGCCGCTTTCCGCCGCGAACCCGACGCAGAACGGCGGATCGGGCAGCGCCGCGACCGACGCGAGGATGTCGGGGTTCTCGACGAACGCGAGCGCGGGCACCTTGTGGTCGGCCGTCTTCTTCATCTTGTGCTCGGCCGGCTGCGCAACGCGCCAGTCGGCGACCGCGGCCACCGCGATGAAGATGTCGGCATCGGCGACGGCATGCATGACCGCGTCGTACATCTGCTGGGCCGTCTGCACGTCCTGGCGGTAGACGCCCCACGGCGTGTCGAGCGCCACCGGCCCCGCGACGAGATGCACTTCGGCGCCAGCCTGCTGCGCGGCGCGCGCGAGCGCGAAGCCCATCTTGCCGCTCGAGCGGTTCGTGAGGCCGCGCACCGGGTCGAGCGGCTCGAACGTCGGGCCGGCCGTGATCAGCACGCGCCGGTGTGCGAGCACCTTCGGCGCGAAGTGCGCGACGATCGCTTCATAGATCGCCTCGGGCTCGAGCATACGGCCGTCACCGACTTCGCCGCACGCCTGCGCACCCGAATCCGGGCCGAGCACCGACACGCCATCCGCGCGCAGTTGCGCGGCGTTGCGCTGCGTGGCCGGGTTCTGCCACATCTGGCGGTTCATTGCGGGGACAACGAGCAACGGACAGTCGCGCGCGACGCACAGCGTGGACAGCAGATCGTCCGCGAACCCGTGCGCGAGCTTCGCGAGGAAATCCGTCGACGCGGGTGCGATCACGATCGCGTCGGCTTCGCGCGACAGGTCGATGTGCGCCATGTTGTTGTCGATGCGCGCGTCCCACTGGCTCGTGTAGACGGGCCGGCCCGATAGCGCCTGCATCGTGACGGGCGTGATGAACTGGGTCGCGGCTTCGGTCATCGCGACCTGGACGGTCGCGCCGGCCTTCGTGAGCAGCCGGGTGAGCTCGGCGATCTTGTAGCAGGCGATGCCGCCCGTCAGGCCGAGAACAAGGTGTTTTCCAGCGAGTTCTGCGTGTGCCAACTCAGGCCTCCAAGGGTCGAACGGAACGGCCGGCGCGAAGCCGGCCGTCGACGCCGAGTATGCGCGCTTAGCGTGAGCCGCGCACGCGACGCAGTTCGTCGTAGATCAGCAGCACCGCGCCGATCGTAATCGCGGAATCGGCGAGGTTGAACGCCGGGAAGTGCCAGGCGCCGAGATGGAAATCGAGGAAGTCGATCACGTGGCCGTAGACGAGCCGGTCGATCACGTTGCCGAGTGCGCCGCCGAGGATCAGGGCGAGCGACAGGCTGAACATACGCTGCTGGCCGTGACGCTTCAACAGGAAGCAGATCACGAGCGTCGCGGCGATGCCGAGCGCGGTGAACGCCCAGCGCTGCCAGCCGCCCGCGGTCGACAGGAAGCCGAACGCGGCGCCGCGGTTGTACACCAGCACGAGGTTGAAGAACGACGTCAGTTCGTGCTGCGCGCCGTACGCGAACGTTTTCAGGATCGAGATCTTCGACAGCTGGTCGAACAGGATCACGATCAGCGAAATGCCGAGCCAGGGCGCAAGCGCGCCGCTGGCCGGTTTCGACAGGGTTTTCGCCATAGTTAAGCAGCGCTCCGGATTTCGCCGTTTTCAAACAGGTTGGAGAAGCAGCGGCCGCACAGTGTCGGATGATCGGCGTGCGCGCCGACATCTTCGCGGTAGTGCCAGCAGCGCTCGCACTTCTGGTACTTCGACGCGGCCACGTCGACGCTTTCCTGCGCTTCGTCGTCGACCTTGACGACCGTCGCAGCCGACGTGATCAGCACGAACTTGAGATCGTCGCCGAGGCTCGTGAGCGCGTCGTAGCGTGCGCCGCTCGCGTGCACCGCAACTTCGGCCTGCAGCGACGAACCGATGCGGTTCGCGGTGCGCGCTTCCTCGAGCGCCTTCGTCACGTTGCCGCGCACATCGCGCAGCAGCGCCCACTTCTCGATCAGCGCGGCGGAGCCGGCGACTTCCGGATACGCGTAGTAGGTTTCCGTGAAGATCGTGTCGCTGGCCGGCTGGAACACCTTCCACGCTTCTTCCGCCGTGAACGACAGGAACGGTGCAAGCACGCGCAGCAGGCCGTGCGTCAGGTGGTACAGCGCCGTTTGCGCGGAGCGGCGGGCGCGCGAATCGGCCGCGCTCGTGTACAGGCGGTCCTTCAGCACGTCGAGGTAGAAGCCACCGAGATCTTCCGAGCAGTACGTCTGCAGCTTCGCGACGACCGGGTGGAATTCGTACTTCTCGTAGTGGCCGAGCAGCTCCGTCTGCAGTTGCTGCGAGAACGCGACCGCATAGCGGTCGATTTCCAGCCATTCCTCGACCGGTACCGCGTGCTGTGCGAAGTCGAAGTCCGACAGGTTCGCGAGCAGGAAGCGCAGCGTGTTGCGGATGCGGCGATAGCCTTCGGTCACGCGCTTCAGGATTTCCTCGGAGATCGCGAGCTCGCCCGAATAGTCGGTCGACGCGATCCACAGGCGGATGATTTCCGCACCGAGGCGGTTCGCGACTTCATGCGGGTCGATGCCGTTGCCGAGCGACTTGCTCATCTTGCGGCCTTCGCCGTCGACCGTGAAGCCGTGCGTGAGCAGGCCCTTGTACGGCGCACGGCCGTCGATCATCGACGCCGTGAGCAGCGACGAGTGGAACCAGCCGCGGTGCTGGTCCGAGCCTTCGAGGTAGAGATCGGCCGGGAACTGCAGCTGATCCTTGTGCGAGCCGCGCAGCACGTGCCAGTGCGTCGTGCCCGAGTCGAACCACACGTCGAGCGTGTCGCGGTTCTTTTCGTACAGGTTCGCGTCGTCGCCGATCAGCTCGCGCGGGTCGAGCGTCTGCCACGCCTCGATGCCCGACTGCTCGACGCGCTTCGCGACTTCCTCGAGCAGCTCGAGCGTGCGCGGGTGCAGCTCGCCGGTTTCCTTGTGCACGAAGAACGCCATCGGCACGCCCCATTGGCGCTGGCGCGACAGCGTCCAGTCGGGACGGTTCGCGATCATGCTGAACAGACGCTGCTTGCCCCACGACGGGTAGAACGCGGTCGCGTCGACGCCTTCGAGCGCCGTTTCGCGCAGCGTCTTGCCGCCGTCGCGCGGCGTCACGTCCATGCCGGCGAACCACTGCGACGTCGCGCGGTAGATGATCGGCGTCTTGTGGCGCCAGCAGTGCATGTAGCTGTGCGTGTACTTCTCGCTGCGCAGCAGCGAGCCGGCCGCATTCAACGCCTCGATGATCTTCGGGTTCGCGTCCCAGATCGACAGGCCGCCGAACAGCGGCAGCGATTCGATATAGCGGCCGTCGCCCATCACCGGGTTGATGAAGTCCGCATCGGTCATCCCGTGCGCCTTGCAGGACACGAAGTCCTCGATGCCGTACGCGGGCGACGAGTGCACGACGCCGGTACCCGTGTCGGTCGTCACGTAGTCGCCGAGGTAGGCGGGCGAGGTGCGCTTGTAGCCGGGGTGGGCCGACGCGAGCGGGTGGTGGAAGCGCAGGTTCGCGAGCTTCACGCCCGGCGTCGTCGCGATGACGCGGCCGGTCAGCTTGAAGTCGGTCATGCATGCTTCGACGCGCTCTTCCGCGATGATCAGCAGCCCGCGCTCGGTGTCGACCAGCGCGTAGACGATTTCCGGATGGAGGTTCAGCGCCTGGTTCGCCGGGATCGTCCACGGCGTGGTGGTCCAGATCACGATGCCGCCTTCGGCGCGCGGCAGGGCCGGCAGGCCGAACGCCTGAGCGGTCTTTTCCGGTTCCGCGAACGCGAACATCACGTCGATCGTCGGATCGGTGCGGTCCTTGTACTCGACTTCCGCTTCGGCAAGCGCCGAGCCGCAGTCGAAGCACCAGTTCACCGGCTTCAGCCCGCGATACACATAACCCTTCTCGATGATCTTGCCGAGCGCGCGGATCTCTTCCGCCTCGTTGAGGAAGTTCATCGTCTTGTACGGATTGGCCCAGTCGCCGAGCACGCCCAGGCGCTTGAAGCCGACCTTCTGCTTTTCGATCTGCTCGGTCGCGTACGCGCGCGCCTTGCTCATCACTTCGGCCGCCGGCAGCGACTTGCCGAACTGCTTCTCGATCTGGATCTCGATCGGCATCCCGTGGCAGTCCCAGCCCGGCACGTACGGCGCATCGAAGCCGGCCATGTTGCGCGACTTGACGACGATGTCCTTCAGGATCTTGTTGACGGCGTGACCGAGGTGGATGTCGCCGTTCGCATACGGCGGGCCGTCGTGCAGGATGAACTTCGGTCGGCCGGCGCTGGCCGCGCGGATCTTCTCGTAGAGGCCGCGCTCTTCCCATTCCTTGACCCACTGCGGCTCGCGCTTGGGCAGGTCGCCGCGCATCGGGAACGGCGTGTCGAGCAGGTTGACCGGATACTTGGCCTGCGGTTTCGAATCGGCTTTCTTGTTGCTCATGATGGGATCGCTATCTAAATCTCGGGGGACGCGCGAGCGTCGTGAATCGGGAGTGCGCGCGAGTGAGCGGCGCGAGGGTGCGGCGCGGGGCGCCGCCGTCCGGATCAGCTAATTCGGTCGGTGGCCGACGTCGAGAAGCCCGTGGCGCGGCTGCCCGGCGCACGGTCGCGCTCGATGAAGTACGCGCGCGCATTCGCGACGTCCAGCGCAATCGCGCGCGACAGCGCCTCGAGATCGTCGAATTTCGCCTCGTCGCGCAGCTTCTTCAGGAATTCGACGCGGATGAGCTTGCCGTACGCATCGCCGTGCCAGTCGAGCAGGTGGACTTCGAGCAGCACGCGGCCCGAATCGTCGACGGTCGGGCGCAGGCCGAGGCTCGCGACGCCCGGCAGCGGGGCCGGGCCGAGGCCGTGCACCTGCACGACGAAGATACCCGCGAGCGCCGGCCGCTTGTGGGCGATCGGTATGTTCAGCGTCGGGAAGCCGAGGTCGCGGCCGAGCTTCAGCCCGTGCGCGACGTGGCCGCTGATCGCATAGCCGTGGCCGAGCGCTTGCGCGGCCGCGTCGAGATCGCCGGCCGCGAGCGCGGCGCGCACGCCCGAACTCGAGATGCGCGTGCCGTCGCTGCCGGCCACCGTACCCATCTGCTCGACCTCGAAACCGTACTGCGCGCCGGCTGCCTTCAGCGTGTCGAAGGTGCCCGCGCGTTTCGCACCGTAGCAGAAATCGTCGCCGACCATCATCCAGCGCGTGTGCAGCCCGTTCACCAGCGTGCGTTCGACGAACGTTTGCGGCGACTGGCTCGCGAACGTGTGATTGAAGTGCTCGACGACCACGCGGTCGACGCCGTGATCGCGCAGCGCCTCGAGCTTGTCGCGCAGCATCGCGATGCGCGGCGGCGCGCCGGCCGGGTTGAAGAATTCGCGCGGGTGCGGCTCGAACGTCATCACGCACACGGGCAGGCCGCGCGCGTCCGCTGCCGCGCGCACGCGCGCGAGCAGGGCCTGGTGGCCGCGATGGACACCGTCGAAGTTGCCGATCGTCAGCGCGCACGGGGCGCGGCTCTCGGCGTTGGGCAGGCCGCGGAAGACTTTCACGATAGCGGATGCAGCGTCGGGGAATGGGCGGTGGGATGCCGCAAAGCAGAAGATTATAAACGTTCGGGCGGGCCGGCGGCCGAGAAGGGGGGAAACGCGGGGGCGAATGGTAAAATTCGCGAATGAAAAAACTCGTGATCCTGATTTCCGGTCGCGGCAGCAACATGGAGGCCATCGTCCGCGCGTGCGCGCAGGAACGCTGGCCGGCCGAGGTTGCCGCCGTGATCGCCAACCGGCCCGACGCGGCCGGCCTGGCATTTGCCGCGTCGCACGGGGTGGCGACGGCGGTGGTCGACCACCGGTCGTTCGATGGCCGCGACAGCTTCGACGCGGCGCTGGCCGCCGAGATCGACCGATTCGCGCCCGATCTCGTGGTCCTCGCCGGCTTCATGCGCATCCTCACGCCCGCATTCGTCAGACGATACGAAGGCCGGCTGCTGAACATCCATCCGTCGCTGCTGCCGAGCTTCAAGGGCATCCACACGCACCAGCAGGCGCTCGACGCGGGTGTCGCGCTGCACGGCGCGAGCGTGCATTTCGTGATTCCCGAGCTCGACAGCGGCGCGATCGTCGCGCAGGGCGCGGTGCCCGTGCGCGCGGGCGACGACGCGGCCGCGCTCGCGCAGCGCGTGCTGACGGTCGAGCATGTGCTGTATCCGCGCGCGGTGCGCTGGTTCGTCGAGGGGCGTCTGCGCCTCGAGAACGGCCGTGCAGTGGTGGCGCCGGAAGAGGCGCGCTGGATTTTCGCGGATCAACCGCATACCGAAACGAGTGAGGGCGTATGAAGCTGCACGGATTCCTGATTGGCCAGACCGAAACTTTGCTGGCCGAGGTGCTGAAGTTCGCCGGCCCCGCCGACGCGACGACGAGCCGGTTCTTCCGCGCGCACCCGAAGCTCGGGCATGCCGAGCGCGGCGTGATCGCCGAAGCAGTGTTCGCGGTGCTGCGCCGGAAGATGGAGTTTTCGCATCTCGCCGAGAGCGGCACGGGTACGCCCGCGCGGCGCCTCACGCTGCTCGGCCTGATGCAGACGGTCGGCCGCAATGCGCTGAGGCCGTTCCTGTCCGACACCGAGTCCGCATGGCTCGAGCACGTGTCGAAGATCGATCCGGCGAGCCTGCCGGTGCGCATTCGCTCGAACCTGCCCGACTGGATCCACCAGGCACTGTCGGCCCGTTTCGATGGCGAGGAGCTTGCACAGCTCGCCGCCGCGCTGAACTACCCGGCGCCGCTCGACCTGCGTGCCAACGCGCAGAAGGCCAGCCGTGATCAGGTAATCGACGGGTTGCGCGCGGAAGGCATCGATGCGGGCGCGACGCCGTTTTCACCGTTCGGCGTGCGCGTGGTCGGCAAGCCGGCGCTGACGCGCCTGAGGCTGTTCGAGGAAGGCGCGATCGAGGTGCAGGACGAAGGCAGCCAGTTGCTGTGCTCGCTGGTCGCGCCGCGCCGCGGCGAGATGGTTGTCGATTTCTGCGCGGGTGCGGGCGGCAAGACGCTCGCGCTGGGCGCGATGATGCGCTCGACCGGGCGTCTCTATGCGTTCGACGTGTCGGAAAAGCGCCTGGCGAAGCTGAAGCCGCGCCTCGCGCGCAGCGGGCTGTCGAACGTGAACCCCGTGCTGATCGACAGTGAGCACGACGCGAAGATCAAGCGGCTCGCCGGCAAGATCGACCGCGTGCTGGTCGATGCACCGTGCAGCGGCCTCGGCACGCTGCGCCGCAACCCGGACCTGAAGTGGCGCCAGACGCGCTCGGCGATCGACGAGCTGACGCCGAAGCAGGCGTCGATCCTCGCGAGCGCCGCGCGTCTCGTGAAGAAGGGCGGCCGGCTCGTCTACGCGACCTGCAGCGTGCTCGACGCCGAGAACGAACGCATCGTCGAACAGTTCCTGGCCGATCATCCCGATTTCGTGCTGGTGCCGGCGCAGCAGGTGCTGGCCGACCAGCGCATCGAGCTGGAGACGGGCGACTACCTGTCGCTGTGGCCGCATCGTCACGCGACCGACGGCTTCTTCGCCGCGGTGCTCGAACGGCGCGCCGCGCAGTAACGACTGCCCGGACGGACGATGGAAAATCTGCAGAGCCGCCTGCTGTCGCACCGGCTGGCGTCGGTCATTCGTGACTTCCACCAGCCGGTGATGATCTGGCAGGCGGCGATTCTCGTCGGCGCGCTGTGCTTCGCATGGGTGACCGCGCGCTTCGTGCACGGCCGCATCGATGCGCGTCGCCGCGCGGCTGGCCGCGCGCCCGGCGCGGGCGCGCATAGCCTGAAGCGCGCGTTGTTCCCGCTGTTCGGCAGCGTGTTCGTCGGCGCCGCGCAGCTCGCGTTCGACCCGTTCATGTCGACGTCGCTGCTGTCGCTCGCGCTCGTGCCGCTGTTCGGCATCGGGTCGATCTACGTGCTGTTCTTCTTCGCGCGGCGCGTGTTCGCGCGCGACGGCCACACGCATGCGTGGCTGTCGATCGTCGAGAAGATCGTGTCGACCGTCGTGTGGGCCGCGATGGTGCTGACCGTGCTCGGCATCCAGCGCGACGTGCTTGGCTGGCTCGACAGCGTGCAGTTCCGTGTCGCCAATGCGCATCTCACGCTGCTGTCGGTGATCTCGGGCGCGCTGTGGGTCTGCGTGACGCTGATGGTCGCGATGTGGCTCGGTTCGGTGCTCGAGGATCGCCTCACGCGCGCGAGCACGCTCGATGCGAACCTGAAGGTCGTGCTGTCGCGGGTCGGCCGCGCGTTGCTCGTGTTCGCGGCGATCCTGATCGGGCTGTCGCTGGTCGGCATCGACGTGACGGTGCTCGGCGTATTCGGCGGCGCGGTGGGTGTCGGCCTCGGCTTCGGGCTGCAGAAGATCGCCAGCAACTACGTGTCGGGCTTCATCATCCTGCTCGACCGCTCGCTGCGGCTCGGCGACGCGATCAGCGTCGGCGGGCTGCAGGGCATCGTCACGCAGATCCGCACGCGCTATACGGTCGTGCGCGGCCTCGACGGCAACGAGACGCTGATCCCGAACGAGAAGCTGATCACCGACGTCGTGCAGAACCAGTCGTCGTACCTGACGCGCGGCTACGCGAAGGTCGCGGTGCAGGTCGCGTACACGAGCGACGTCGAGCATGCGCTCACGCTGCTCGCCGATGCTGCGAAGGGCGTGCCGCGCGTGCTGGCGGAGCCCGCTCCGACCCCGTATCTGGTGAGTTTCGGGGCGGACGGGATCGACCTGGAGCTCGGTTTCTGGATCGAAGATTCGGCGAAAGGCACGTCCGGTGTGCGTTCGAGCGTGAACCGCAACATCTGGCGCCTGTTCAGCGAGCACGGGATTTCGATTCCGTTCCCGCAGCGCGAAGTGCGTGTCGTCGGGTTGCCTGACGGTTTTCCTGCCGCGGCCGGGCTCGATCCGGCGCCCGGCAACGGCGCGGTGGACGGGCGCGCACCGGCTGCGTAGCGCACGCTGGCCGTCAATCGTATCGACCCTGCGGTCGGAACCGGATCGCGGGCCTTTCCAAGTCCGCCCATGGACTGCGCTTGTTGCGTCAGGGCAAGAAAATGTTCATTTTTTACAAAGACTTGGAACGGTTGAAGTAAAATTCTGGTCTACACGCGGTATGCTTTCATTTTTCTGACGCTTGGCGCGGGCCGGCGTCGCTCTCATCACAGGTAACTGCCTTGTTGAATTCCCTGCTCGATTTTCTTTCCCACGGGCTCCTGCATTTTTCGTGGTGGCAGGTCGCGCTGTTCGCGCTCGCCGTCACGCACGTCACGATCATCGGCGTGACGGTCTACCTGCACCGTTGCCAGGCGCACCGCGCGCTTGAGCTGCATCCGATCGCGAGCCACTTCTTCCGCCTCTGGCTGTGGATGACGACCGGCATGCTGACCGGCCAGTGGGCCGCGATTCACCGCAAGCACCATGCGAAGTGCGAGACCGAGGAAGATCCGCACAGCCCGCAGACGCGCGGCATCTGGAAGGTGTTCCTTGAGGGCGCCGAGCTGTATCGCGCGGAAGCGAAGAATGAAGAGACGATGCGCAAGTTCGGCCACGGCACGCCGAACGACTGGGTCGAGCGCAATGTCTATTCGAAGTACCCGATTCTCGGCATCAGCCTGATGATGGTGATCGACGTCGCGCTGTTCGGCGTGATCGGCCTGACCGTGTGGGCCGTGCAGATGGTCTGGATTCCGTTCTGGGCGGCTGGCGTCGTCAACGGCTTCGGTCACTTCTGGGGTTATCGCAACTTCAACTCGGCCGACGCGAGCACGAACCTGTTCCCGTGGGGCATCGTGATCGGCGGCGAAGAACTGCACAACAACCACCACACGTTCGCGACGTCGGCGAAGCTGTCGAACAAGTGGTACGAGTTCGACATCGGCTGGATGTACATCCGCATCATGTCGGCGTTCGGTCTCGCGAAGGTGAAGAAGGTTGCGCCGACGCCGCGCCTGAACAAGCCGAAGACGGTGCTCGACCAGGAAACGCTGCAGGCCGTGCTGTCGAACCGCTACGAAGTGATGGCGCGCTACGGCAAGGCCGTGAAGCGTGCGTACCGTCAGGAGCTCGCGCACCTGAAGGAAATCGGCGGCGAGAAGTACCAGATGATGCGCGGCGCGCGCAAGTGGTTCCACAAGGATGCCGACGGCCTCGACGAGCCGCAGAAGAAGCTGCTGCCGGAAATCTTCGCGAACAGCCAGAAGCTGCAAACGTACTTCCAGCTGCGCCAGGATCTCGCCGCGATCTGGGATCGCTCGACCGCATCGCGCGAACAGCTGCTCGCGCAATTGCAGGATTGGTGCCATCGCGCAGAACAAAGCGGCATCAAGGCGCTGCAGGAATTCGCGACGCGCCTGCGCCGCTACGCCTGATTCGAAATCGATTAGAATCTAAGGACGTCAAAAACCCCGCGTTGGCGGGGTTTTTTATTTGGTCCGCCGGTTTTTGAACGGTGATCGGCAGGGCCGGATTCGTATGAGGCTTGGGGCAGCGTGGAAGCGTTGTTCCGGGGCGAACGCAGGGGATGGGATCGGAGTAAGTGTTGAAGCGCTAATTCCGATCGACCGCGAAGCATGGGGTGGGAGTAAGTGCTAAAGCACTAACTCCCACCGACAGGAGATATGGAGATGCAGTCGACGATCAAACCCGTCGAATACGATCGGCCCGTTGCAGCCGGGACCGTGTGCGGCGTGGGACAGGCGTGGGCCAAAGTGCCCGACGCACCGTCCGCCGAAGAGCGGGTCGCGCTGAAGGAGCGCATCAAGGCATTGCTCGTGCGTGAAAGGGCCGTGCTGGTCGCGCATTACTACGTCGATGCCGAGTTGCAGGAACTCGCCGACGAAACCGGCGGTTGCGTCGCCGATTCACTCGAAATGGCCCGCTTCGGCCGCGATCACGACGCGCAGACGCTGGTCGTCGCCGGCGTGCGCTTCATGGGCGAAACCGCGAAGATCCTGAGCCCGAACAAGCGGATCCTGATGCCCGACCTCGACGCGACCTGCTCGCTCGATCTCGGCTGCCCGGTCGACGAATTCTCGGCATTCTGCGACGCGCATCCCGACCGCACCGTCGTCGTCTACGCGAATACCAGTGCGGCCGTGAAGGCGCGCGCGGACTGGATGGTCACGTCGTCGATCGGCCTCGAGATCGTGGCCGACCTGCACGCACGCGGCGAGAAGATCATCTGGGCGCCGGATCGCCATCTCGGCAGCTACATCCAGAAGAAAACTGGCGCGGACATGCTGCTGTGGCAAGGCTCGTGCCTCGTTCACGACGAGTTCAAGGGTATCGAACTCGACCTGCTGCGCGCCGAGTATCCGGACGCGAAGGTACTCGTCCACCCCGAATCGCCGGAAAACGTCGTCGCGCAGGCCGATGTGGTCGGGTCGACCACGCAACTGATCGACGCGGCCGTCAAGCTCGACGCAACACACTTCATCGTCGCGACCGATCTCGGCATCCTGCACAAGATGCAGCTGGCCGCGCCCGGCAAGACCTTCATCGCGGCGCCGACGGCCGGTAATAGCGCAACTTGCAAGAGCTGCGCGCACTGCCCGTGGATGGCGATGAACGGCCTCGCGAACCTCGCCGACGTGCTCGAACGCGGCCACAACGAGATCTTCGTCGATCCCGCGATCGGTGAGCGCGCACGCCTGCCGATCGACCGGATGCTCGACTTCGCAGCGGCGCACAAGAAGCGCGTGCAGGCGAGCGGCGATCTGCAGCACGACCAGCAACTGTTTGCGAACGTGGGGGCTGCATGAGTCAGGCTGTATCCCCGCTGTTCGACATCGTCCGCGAGCAATACGGCGCGGCATTCGACGATGCGATCGCGCGCAACGTGACCGATGCGATCGCGGAAGACGTCGGTACCGGCGACCAGACCGGGCGGCTCGTGCCGGCCGGCGGGCGTCGCCGTGCACGCATCATCGTGCGCGAGGAAGCCGTGCTGTGCGGTGTGCCGTGGTTCGAGGCCGTGATCGCGCGGATCGATCCGTCGATCACCGTGCAATGGCGCTATCGCGAAGGTGACCGCATGACGCCCGATTCGACCGTCTGCGAACTCGACGGGCCGGCGCGCGCGCTGCTGACGGCCGAGCGCAACGGGCTGAATTTCCTGCAGTTGCTGTCGGGCGTCGCGACCGCGACGCGCCGCTACGTCGATCGCGTCGAAGGCACGCGCACGAAGATCCTCGATACGCGCAAGACGCTGCCGGGCCTGCGGCTCGCGCAGAAGTATGCGGTACGCGTCGGCGGTGGCGAGAACCAGCGTCTCGCGCTGTACGACGGCATCCTGATCAAGGAGAACCACATTGCGGCGGCAGGTGGTGTCGGCGAAGCGCTCGATGCGGCGTTCGCGCTGGAGTCGGGCGTGCCCGTGCAGGTCGAAGTCGAGACGCTCGCGCAGCTCGACACGGCGCTCGCGCATCGCGCGCAGTCGGTGCTGCTCGACAACTTCACGCTCGACATGATGCGCGAAGCGGTGCGCGTGGCGAACGGCAAGGCCGTGCTCGAAGTGTCCGGCGGCGTCAATTTCGACACAGTGCGCGCGTTCGCGGAAACGGGCGTCGATCGCATCTCGATCGGCGCGCTGACGAAGGACGTGCGCGCGACCGACTATTCGATGCGGATCGTCGACTGACCGAACCTCGTCCAGTCAGACAAAAAAGCCGTTGGCGCGCAAACGCCAACGGCTTTTTTCTTGTGCACCCCCGGCTGCAGCCGGGGAGGGCCGCTCAGCGACGCGCGCGCGGCGTAAGCACGCTCGGCAGTGCCTTCGGCAGCGTGTTCGGCCAGTCGCGGCTGTAGTGCAGCCCGCGGCTTTCGCGGCGCGAGTGCGCGCTCTTCACGATCAGGGTCGCCACGTCGACGAGGTTGCGCAGTTCGAGCAGGTCGCGCGTCACGCGGAAGTTCGCGTAGTACTCCTGGATCTCGTCGCGCAGCAGCGACAACCGGTGCTTCGCGCGTTCGAGGCGCTTGTCGGTGCGCACGATGCCGACGTAGTTCCACATCAGGCGGCGCAGCTCGTCCCAGTTGTGTGCCACGACGACTTCCTCGTCCGCATCCGATACGCGGCTTTCGTCCCACGCGGGCAGCGTGGCCGGCGTTTCGGCGTCGAAGCCGGCCGCTTCGATCGCCTCGGCCGCCGCGCGGCCGATCACGAGACATTCGAGCAGTGAGTTGCTCGCGAGCCGGTTCGCGCCGTGGAGCCCCGTGTACGACGTTTCGCCGACCGCATACAGGCCGGTGAGATCGGTGCGCCCGGCGAGGTCGGTGACGACGCCGCCGCACGTGTAGTGCGCGGCCGGCACGACGGGAATCGGCTCTTTTGCGATGTCGATGCCGAATTCGAGGCAGCGCGCGTGGATTGTCGGGAAGTGTTCGCGCAGGAACGCTTCCGGCTGGTGGCTGATGTCGAGATACACGCAATCGATGCCGCGCTTCTTGATCTCGAAGTCGATCGCGCGCGCGACGATGTCGCGCGGCGCAAGCTCGGCGCGCGGATCGTGTGCGGGCATGAAGCGTGTGCCGTCGGGCAGCTTCAACAGGCCGCCTTCGCCGCGCACGGCTTCCGAAATCAGGAACGACTTCGCATACGGATGGAACAGGCAGGTCGGGTGGAACTGGATGAATTCCATGTTCGACACGCGGCAACCCGCACGCCATGCCATCGCGATGCCGTCGCCGGTCGCGGTGTCGGGGTTTGTCGTGTACAGGTAGACCTTGCCGGCGCCACCCGTTGCGAGCACCGTATGCGGCGCTTCGATCGTGATCGTGCGGTCGTTGTCGACGTCGAGCACATACAGGCCGTGACAGCGGCGGCCGGGCAGGCCGAGCCGGTCCGACGTGATCAGGTCGATCGCGTGGTGGTTTTCGAAGAAGGTGATGTTCGGATGCTGGCGCGCGCGGTCGGACAATGTCGCGAGCACGGCATGGCCGGTCGCGTCGGCCGCGTGGATAATGCGGCGGTGACTGTGGCCGCCTTCGCGCGTCAGGTGGAAACCGAGTTCGGCTGCATCGTCCTTCGTGAACGGCACGCCCTGCGAGATCAGCCATTCGATCGCTTCGCGGCCGTGCTCGACGATGTAGCGCGTCGCGCCTTCGTCGCACAGGCCGCCGCCGGCGACCAGCGTGTCGTCGACGTGGTTCTCGATGCTGTCCGCCGAATCGAGGACAGCCGCGATGCCGCCTTGCGCGTTATCGCTCGCGCCCTCCATCATCGACCGCTTCGCGATCAGCGCGACACGTCGCGTGCTGGCCAGATTGAGTGCGACCGACAGCCCTGCCAGGCCGCTGCCGACGATCGCCACGTCGAATTTCATGCTGCATCTCCATCGTTACGCTTTTGATCTTGTGCATTCCGGCGGCCGTGGCCGCGGAAAGAGGAGAGCATACCGCGTCGCGCCAGAGCGTGCGCGCAAAACAAAAAGCCCCGCAGGTGCGGGGCTTTTCGGTCGCCGTCAGGCTGGCAGAAACCGGAGATTACTTGATCTTGGTTTCTTTGTACTCAACGTGCTTGCGGACGACGGGATCGAACTTCTTGATCGCCATCTTTTCCGGCATGTTGCGCTTGTTCTTCGTGGTCGTGTAGAAGTGACCCGTACCAGCGGTCGACTCGAGCTTGATCTTGTCGCGTGCGCCTTTTGCCATGATTGTGCTCCTTGGGCTTAGGCTTCGCCGCGTGCGCGCAGGTCAGCGAGCACGGAATCGATGCCGTTCTTGTCGATCAGGCGCAGGCCGGCGTTCGAGACGCGCAGGCGCACCCAGCGGTTTTCGCTCTCTACCCAGAACCGGCGGTTTTGCAGGTTCGGCAGGAAACGACGCTTGGTCTTGTTGTTGGCGTGGGAAACGTTGTTGCCGCTCATCGGCGCTTTCCCAGTTACTTGGCATACGCGTGCCATGAGAGCACTCCTAATACGCTAAATTCGGGGTTCGATCGCCGATGAAGGTTCCATCGCACCGCCACGTGATCCATGGCTGCACTCAGAACGCCGAAGCCCTTACAGACAAGGCCCTTCGATGGCTAGAACTGGTTGGAAAAAAGACAGACGGCGATTCTAGCAGAAAAAGTTCAGAAAAATCAAACCTAATTTCGCATCGCCGTTGCGGCGCCGTTGGGCGGGCCGCAACCGCACAGTCTACAGCCAACCGGCCCTTGCGAACGAAAAAGTATCGCTGGTGCCGATGACGACGTGATCGAGCAGCTTCACGTCGACGAGCGCGAGCGCGTCGTGCAGCACGCGTGTCAGGCGGCGATCTTCCGCGCTCGGCTGCACCGCGCCCGACGGATGGTTGTGCGCGACGATCAGCGCCGCGGCGTTGTGCACCATCGCGCGGCGCACGATTTCGCGCGGGTAGACGGCCATGCGCGTCAGCGAGCCGCGCGTGATTTCCTCCGTTTCGATCAGACCGTGGCGCGCGTCGAGGAAGACCGCGGCGAACACTTCGTGCGGACGCGCGCCGATCTTCAGCCGCAGATAATCCTCGACCGCGCCGGGCGAATCGATCTGCTTCTTCTCGTGCGCTTTCTCCTTCAGCACGCGCCGCGCGATCTCGATGACCGCAACCAGCCGGGCGGAGCGCGCAGGGCCGATGCCGGGGTGCGCCTCGAAATCGTCGGCGGTTGCCTCGAGCAGCCCGCGCAACGTCTTGAACTGCGCGATCAGTGCGCGGGCGGTCGCGAATACATCGTGCCCGGGCTTGCCCGTGCCGAGCAGCAGTGCGATCAGTTCGTCGTTGGTCAGCGCGGCCGGCCCGCGCTCCAGCAGTCGCTCGCGCGGCCGCTCGGGCCGCCAGTTGCCCGGGCGGCGCTTGCGCCGGCGGATCGGCAGCGCGCGGCCGGGTGGCGCGGCGGGCAGATCGGCGGTGTCGCGGCATTCGACGGGCGGCAGGGGCAAAGGCAGGGCTGGGCAGGGTGACAGCATGCTTGAAACTCCATTGGCGGCGGGCAGTGTGCGCGACGTCGTCGCACTTTCCGCCTTGCGCGCTCAGGTGACTTACAATATTGGCTTTGCGCCGGGCCTTTCGGCCGTAGCGGGCGCCGACTGAACGAGTAATTCATGAGCCTCATCGATCTATCCGAAGTGAAGCCCGGTTCCCACGTCACGTTGCATTACCGGCTGGCACTGGCCGACGGCGCCGACATCGTCAACACCTTCACCGACAAGCCGGCCACGCTGCTGCTCGGCGCGGGGCAACTGGCGCCGTCGCTTGAACAGATTCTGATCGGGCTCAGGGTCGGCGACCACTCGACTTTTCAGCTAACGCCCGAACAGGGGTTCGGTCCCCGCAATCCCGACATGCTCCAGCGCGTCACGCTGTCGACGCTGCGCGAGAACGGGATGGTCGGCGACGATTTCACGCCGGGCGAACTGATCGAGTTCAACGCGCCGGACGGCGGCCGCTATGCGGGGGTGCTGAAGGAAGTCAGCGAGACCTCGGCACTGTTCGACTTCAATCATCCGCTCGCGGGCCAAGCGCTCACGTTCGAAGTGAAAATCATCGGAATCCTGTAATCATGAGCACCACCGATACGCTGTCCGGGCAGACCGTCGCAGCCGATGCCGAAATCCTGCTGGCCCAGCCGCGCGGTTTCTGCGCGGGTGTCGATCGCGCGATCGAGATCGTCGAACGCGCCATCGCGATGCACGGTGCGCCGATCTACGTTCGTCACGAGATCGTCCACAACAAATACGTGGTCGAGGATCTGAAGAAGAAAGGCGCGATCTTC
Organism: Burkholderia aenigmatica; assembly: GCF_902499175.1. Taxonomy (GTDB): domain Bacteria; phylum Pseudomonadota; class Gammaproteobacteria; order Burkholderiales; family Burkholderiaceae; genus Burkholderia; species Burkholderia aenigmatica. The sequence continues at coordinate 19,629 of NZ_CABVQC010000046.1, read as the reverse complement.
GTCGAGGAACTCGAGGAAGTGCCGGCCGGCAATACCGTGATCTTCAGCGCGCACGGTGTATCGAAGGCCGTGCGCGACGAGGCGGACGTGCGCGGGTTGCGCATTTACGACGCAACCTGCCCGCTCGTCACGAAGGTGCACGTCGAGGTGGCGAAGATGCGCCAGGACGGCGTCGACATCGTCATGATCGGGCACAAGGGGCATCCGGAAGTCGAGGGCACGATGGGGCAGGTCGAGCGCGGCATGCATCTCGTCGAGAGCGTCGAGGACGTGCAGAAGCTCGAACTCGCCGATCCCGAGCGCATCGCGCTCGTCACGCAGACGACGCTGTCGGTCGACGACGCAGCCGAGATCATCGGGGCGCTGAAGGCCAAGTATCCGAAGATCCGCGAGCCGAAGAAGCAGGACATCTGCTACGCGACGCAGAACCGCCAGGATGCGGTGAAGTTCATGGCGCCGCAGTGCGATGTCGTGATCGTCGTCGGCAGCCCGAACAGTTCGAATTCGAGCCGTCTGCGCGAAGTGGCCGAGAAGCGCGGTGTGGATGCATACATGGTCGATGCGCCCGACCAGATCGATCCGGCATGGGTCGCAGGCAAGCGCCGCATCGGCGTGACGGCCGGCGCGTCGGCGCCCGAAGTGCTCGCCCAGGCCGTGATCGCGCGGCTGCGCGAACTCGGCGTGCGCAACGTTCGCGCGCTCGACGGCATTGAGGAAAACGTGTCGTTTCCGCTGCCGCGCGGGTTGAACCTGCCGCCCGCCGCCTGATTGCCGCATCGCATCTGCGGAACACCGAAGCGCGCCTCCCGGCGCGCTTTTTTTTGCCTGTCGAAATTCCAATCGCAACCATTATTCGGACTAATGGTGCAACTAGGTTGCTCTTCGCGCTTCCAAGCGTCTCTCAAATTTGGTTGCAATGCAGGAAAACCCCATCGAATCAGGATTATTGGCGTCCTATAAATGGAGTTACAATGCGCCCGTTTTCAGGCCTGAATGGCTTTGAAATCGGGTTTTGGCAAGGCGCGGGAGACCATTCAATGCACGTGAAGTTGGCTTACGCCGTGTCCGTCGCCGCACCGGTTGCAATGCTTGCCGGCTGCAGCAAAAAGAGCGACGACGGGGCGGGCAGGGAGGCTGCGGTGTTCGCGGCACCGCCGGCCTGCGGCGTGCGCGTCGCCGGAACCGGTCGTGCGGCATCGTTCGCGTGCCGCAGCGCGCAATTGGGCAAGGACAAGGAAAACGGGGCACGTTTGGCGATCGAGGAAATCAACGCGCTTGGCCTGGCGAACGGCCAGGCAGCGGGCACGCAGGTTGCAACACCGCAAGCCGCCGGTCGTGGCGTGACAGCGACCGTGCGCGCCGATCGACGCAGGCCGGCCATGGTGCCCGGCAATGCGGGCAGCGTGCCGATGTCGCCGGTCCCCTTTCAATTCGATTCGACGAAACAGCGCGTTGCCGCGAGCAATGATGTCGCGACGCGCGGTCTGGTTCGTACGATGGATTCCGACGCAGTCCTGACGAATGTCGGGCACGGCGTTCGCGGTGCCTTGCGAGGCGGCGCGGCACGGAATCCGATCTGCCCGGGTGCGGGGCTTGCCTCGCACCGGACGGAAAAAGGCACGGATGCCGGGCAACCGGACGATGGCCGTCTCGGCATGCTGCCCTACGACTTCAAGGAGGCCACGAACACCGTCCTCGATGTCGTGACGATTTAGCGACGGGACTCATGACGGCACCGGAACAGTGCGGTGCCGTTTTTGTATCCGCTCCGGCGGCAGGTCCGGCCGTACAGGCCGGGCGGCGCGCGCCGGGACGATCCACCCTTACCGGTATCGACTAGTACCCGCAGTGTCGCCGAGAAGGCGCGATTCCTCGCTTACCCGCGGGGCGCAACGTCCTCCGGCAGCACGGGCCAAGGAGCTTTAAATGGATATTTTCGTCCAGCAGGTTCTCAACGGGCTGGTGCTCGGCAGTGTCTACGCCATCATCGCGTTGGGCTACACGATGGTGTACGGCATTCTCGGCATCATCAACTTCGCGCATGGCGACGTGCTGATGATCGGCGCGATGGTCGCCCTGTCGGCCATCACCGTGCTGCAGAACCACTTCCCCGGACTCGGCAACGTTGCGACGCTGACGATCGGCCTGGGTATCGCCGCAGTCGTCTGTGCGTTCGTCGGCTTCACGATCGAACGGGTCGCATACCGGCCGCTGCGTCGCGCACCGCGCCTCGCCCCGCTGATCACCGCGATCGGCGTGTCGATCCTGCTGCAGACCGCCGCGATGATCATCTGGTCGCGCAACCCGCTGCCGTTCCCGCAATTGCTGCCGACCGATCCGATCAACGTGATCAAGGCGACTGACACGACGCCCGGCGCCGTGATCTCGGTCACTGAAATCGTGATCATCGCGGTGGCGTTCATCGTGATGGGTGGCCTGCTGCTGCTCGTGCACAAGACCAAGCTCGGCCGCGCGATGCGCGCGATCGCCGAAAGCCCGAACACCGCGAGCCTGATGGGCGTGAACCCGAACTTCGTGATCTCCGCGACGTTCATGATCGGCTCCGCGCTCGCCGCGCTGGCCGGCGTGATGATCGCGTCCGAGTACGGCAACGTGCACTTCTACATGGGCTTCATCCCCGGCATGAAGGCATTCACGGCCGCGGTGCTGGGCGGGATCGGCAACCTCGGCGGCGCGATGGTCGGCGGCGTGCTGCTCGGCCTGATCGAGCAGCTCGGGGCCGGTTACATCGGCAACCTCACGGGTGGCGTATTCGGCAGTAACTACCAGGACGTGTTCGCCTTCATCGTGCTGATCATCGTACTGGTGTTCCGTCCGTCCGGCCTGCTGGGCGAACGTGTCGCGGATCGCGCGTAACGGAAGGGAGCAAACAACATGACATCCATTCAACCGATCGAATCCTCGACGTCGCTCGTCGAAGAGCGCAACACCGCCAAGACCGTCATCATCGGCATCCTGACCGCGGTCTTCGTGATCGCCGCGCCGATCATCATCGGCTCGGCCGGCGGCAACTACTGGGTCCGCGTGCTCGACTTCGCGATGCTGTACGTGATGCTCGCGCTGGGTCTGAACGTGGTGGTCGGCTTTGCCGGCCTGCTCGACCTGGGCTATATCGCGTTCTACGCGGTGGGCGCGTACACCGCGGCCTTGTTGAGCTCGCCGCACCTGACCTCGCAGTTCGAGTGGATCGCGGCGCTGGCACCGAACGGATTGCACATTCCGTTCTTCATCATCGTGCCGATCGCGATGGCGCTCGCGGCGACCTTCGGGATCCTGCTCGGCGCGCCGACGCTGCGCCTGCGCGGCGACTACCTGGCGATCGTGACGCTCGGCTTCGGTGAAATCGTCCGGATCTTCATGAACAACCTCGACCGTCCGGTGAACATCACCAACGGCCCGAAGGGGATCACGGGGATCGACCCGGTGCACGTCGGCGACTTCAGCCTCGCGCAGACGCACTCGCTGTTCGGGATCCAGCTGCCGTCGGTCTACATGTACTACTACCTGTTCGTGCTGTGCTCGCTGCTGGTGATCTGGGTGTGTACGCGCCTGCAGCACTCGCGTATCGGCCGTGCATGGGCGGCGATCCGCGAAGACGAAATCGCGGCGAAGGCGATGGGCATCAACACCCGCAACGTGAAGCTGCTCGCATTCGCGATGGGCGCGTCGTTCGGCGGCCTGTCGGGTGCGATGTTCGGTTCGTTCCAAGGCTTCGTGTCGCCGGAATCGTTCACGTTCTGGGAATCGATCGTCGTGCTCGCCTGCGTGGTGCTCGGCGGCATGGGCCACATCCCGGGCGTGATCCTGGGCGCGGTGCTGCTCGCGATCTTCCCGGAATTCCTGCGCTCGACGATGAGCCCGCTGCAGCACGCGCTGTTCGGTCATGACATCGTCGATACGGAAGTGATCCGCCAGGCGCTGTACGGCCTCGCGATGGTGGTCATCATGCTGTATCGCTCGGAAGGCCTGTGGCCCGCGCCGAAGCATGAGGACAAAATCGCGAAACTGGCGAAGCGCGCCAGCAAGAAGCCGGTGCGCGCTTAACCTACGGACACTGGGGATACACACATGAGCGACAAACAAATCCGACTGTCCGTCAAAGGCGTGAACAAGCGCTTCGGTGGCCTGCAGGCACTGTCCGACGTCGGCCTCCAGATCAAGGAAGGCGAGATCTACGGGCTGATCGGCCCGAACGGCGCCGGCAAGACGACGTTCTTCAACGTGATCACGGGCCTTTACACGCCGGACTCCGGCGAGTTCAAGCTCGACGGCACGGAATACAAGCCGACCGCGGTGCATCAGGTCGCGAAGACGGGCATCGCACGTACGTTCCAGAACATCCGCCTGTTCGGCGGGATGACGGCCCTCGAGAACGTGATGGTGGGCCGCCACGTGCGCACCAAGCACGGGCTGCTGGGCGCGGTGTTCCAGACGCCGGCCGAACGCCAGGAAGAGCGCGAGATCAAGGAACGCGCGATCGAGCTGCTCGAATACGTCGGCGTGCTGCAGTACGCCGACTACACGTCGCGCAACCTGTCGTACGGCCACCAGCGCCGTCTCGAGATCGCGCGCGCACTGGCCACCGACCCGAAGCTGCTCGCGCTCGACGAGCCGGCGGCCGGGATGAACGCGACCGAGAAGGTCGAACTCACGCGCCTGCTCGACAAGATCCGCTCGGACGGCCGCACGATTCTCCTGATCGAGCACGACGTGAAGCTCGTGATGGGGCTGTGCAACCGGATGACGGTGCTCGATTACGGCAAGGTGATCGCCGAGGGTCTGCCGCAGGACGTGCAGAAGAATCCGAAGGTGATTGAGGCATATCTCGGCGCAGGGGTGCACTGATGGCAGCGGCAATGTTGAAAATCAAGGGCTTGCAGGTCAACTACGGCGGCATCCAGGCCGTCAAGGGCGTTGACATGGAAGTCCGTCAGGGCGAGCTCGTGACGCTGATCGGCGCGAACGGTGCCGGCAAGACCACGACGATGAAGGCGATCACGGGTCTCAAGGCGTATTCGGCGGGCGACATCGAGTACGACGGCAAGTCGATCAAGGGCATTCCGACGCACGAGTTGCTCAAGCGCGGCCTCGCGATGGTGCCGGAAGGCCGCGGGATCTTCGCGCGGATGTCGATCGTCGAGAACATGCAGATGGGCGCATACCTGCGCAACGACACCGAGCAGATCAAGAAGGACGTCGACCGGATGTTCGGCTTCTTCCCGCGCCTGAAGGAGCGTGCAACGCAGCTCGCGGGCACGCTGTCGGGCGGCGAGCAGCAGATGCTGGCGATGTCGCGCGCGATCCTGTCGAAGCCGAAGCTGCTGCTGCTCGACGAGCCGTCGATGGGCCTGTCGCCGATCATGGTCGAGAAGATCTTCGAAGTGGTGCGCGAAATCTCGAAGGAGGGCATCACGGTGCTGCTGGTCGAGCAGAACGCACGCCTCGCGCTGCAGGCAGCCGACCGCGGCTATGTGATGGATTCGGGCACGGTCACGATGGAAGGCGACGCGAAGCAGATGCTCGACGATCCGAAGGTGCGTGCCGCGTACCTGGGTGAATGAGTGAGTGAATGAGCGGGCCCGGTGGCGCGTGACGGCAGATGCCGGGCGCGTCTCACACGGGCTTTCGAAAGGCTGTCACGGAATGCCGTGACAGCCTTTTTTTTCGTGTCACGCGATTCGGGTCGAACTTGTGCGGGCGGACGCGACTCCATTCGACTGTTGCGCCGCACCCGCGGCGCGGGAACGATGGGGTGGCCGCCGGCAGCCGGTCGCCCGCAAACCGACACACGGGCCGGGTAGCATCGACGGCCCATCGGGACACGGAGAGCACGCATGAGTCTGGACTACGGTTTCGTAAAGGCGAAGGTGACATCGGTGGCGAAGCTGAAGGGCTCTCCGCACGGCAGCGAGATCCAGTATCACATCCACCTGACGCTCGCGTTGCCGGGCGGCAACTGGGACGTCGCGATCAACGTCGGCACCAGCGACGCGGACGACCTGCTGAACTACAAGCTCGTCTACGATTTCCACCACCCGATCACGCAGACGCTCGCAGCCGCGGCCGAAGGCTATACGGACCTGACGGGGCAGGCCGCGTTGCCCGCGCTCGACTACATGCGCAGCGACATCCTGAACGAAACGGGGGCGTGGCGCCCGAGCGCCGTGATGGACGGTACCGAGAATCAGGAGCCGATTCCGTCGCTGCTGCGGCTCGTGAACGCAGCGCAGTCGCAGGGGCTCGACGTCGTCGTGTTCGGCCGCTCGTATTCGGAAGGCAACGGTATTCACGACACGCACATGAACCAGGGTTCGACCGGCTCGAACTACCTGCACCGTGCGGGCGACGACCACAACGACCACAACGACATCTGGCAGGACGGTGCGCTGATCGTGCGCGTGAGCGACACGCAGTGGGCCGCGTATTTCGCCGCGTTCGAGCAGCAGGCCGTGCCGACCGACGCGCTCGGCAATCCGCTGCCGGGCGCGGGGCCGATCACGCGCTGAGCGGGCCGGCTGCCGGCCTTGGCTTCATGCGGCCGGCAGCGTCTTGCCGAACGAGATGCGTTCCTCGACGCGATAGCCGAGTGCCGCATAGAAGCGGCACGCGTCGTCGTTGCCGGGCAGCACCTGCAGGTTGATCTTCAGGCAGCCGCGCGCGGCGAGCGCGCGTTCCGCATGCGCGATCAGTGCGCGGCCGATGCCGAGCCGCCGCGCGTCGTTCGATACGCCGAACGAGTAGAGCCAGCCGCGATGTCCGTCGAAACCTGCCATCAGCGTGCCGACCACGCGCGCGCCGCAGGTCGCGACGAAGAACAGTTCCGGCTGCGTCGCGAGCTTCAGCGCGATCGATCGCAGCGGATCGCGGTGCGGCGGCGCGTCCGCGTCTTCGTACTGCGGGAACGCGTCGCGCCATACCGCGAGCACGGCATCGGTGTCGGCGCGTTCGAACGGGCGGATTGCGACAGCATCGGCGGCGGCATCCATCGCGGCGGTCTCCTTAGAGCGTGTCGAGAATCGACCGCAGCATCGCCATCATCTGGTCGATTTCGTCGGTCGTCACGTTCAGTGCGGGCATGAAGCGCAGCAGGTTCGGCCGCGCGGCGTTCAACAGCAGGCCGTCGGGCTGCATGTCGCGCGCCTTCTCGACGATCTGCGGGCCGATGTCCTTGCCGAGCAGCAGCGCGCGCAGCAGGCCTTCGCCGCGTTCGCCTTCGAAGCCGCGCTCTTCCGACAGCTCGAGCAGCTTGCGCTTCAGGTATTCGCTGCGCTCACGCACGCCTTCGAGGAAGCCCGGCGCGACGAGCTGCGAGATCACCGAGTAGCCGACCGCCGTCATCAGCGGGTTGCCGTTGTACGTGCCGCCCTGGTCGCCGGCCTCGAACACCGCAAACTCGGCCTTCGACAGCAGCGCGCCGAGCGGAGCGCCGCCGCCGATGCCTTTCGCGAGCGTCATGACATCCGGCTCGATGCCGGACAGTTCGTACGCGAACAGCGTGCCTGCACGGCCGCAGCCGCTTTGCACTTCGTCGACGATCAGCAGCAGGTTGTGCTGCTTCGTCAGTGCGCGCAGCGCCTGCATGAATTCACGCGTCGCCGGAATCACGCCGCCTTCGCCCTGGATCGGCTCGAGCATCACCGCGACGGTCTTGTCGGTGATCAGCTTCTCGACCGAGTTGATGTCGTTCAGTTCGGCCTTCGGGAAGCCCGGCACCTGCGGCGCGTAGATCGTGTCCCAGCCCGGCTTGCCGCTGGCCGACATCGTCGCGAGCGTGCGGCCGTGGAAGCTGTGGTCGAACGTGATGATCTCGTACGCGCCGTTCTTGAACTTGCGGCCCCACTTGCGTGCGAGCTTGATCGCGCCTTCGTTCGCTTCCGCGCCGCTGTTCGTGAAGAACACCTTGTCGAACACGCTGTGCTGCGTGAGCAGGCCCGCGAGCTTCGCCATCGGTTCGTTGTAGAACGCGGGCGACGGGTTCAGCAGCTTTTCCGCCTGCGTCTTGAGTGCTTCGACGATGCCGTCGTTGCAGTGGCCGAGGCTGTTGACGGCCCAGCCCTGGATGAAGTCCAGATAGCGCTTGCCGGTGTGATCGTAGAGCCACGAACCCTTGCCGTGCGTAAACACGATGTCGGGGCGGTTCGTGATGTACATCAGCGAGTCGATCGGATAATCGTTCAGGGGCATGGCAGCAGACTCCAGCGGACGTTGAAAGGGAAACAGGCAATAAAAAAGCCACGGAAGGCCGTGGCTGGTGGGTCGAACAGCTTGTGCGTAACCGGTGAAGCAGTGCGGGGGTTACGCGCGAGTCCGTGACGAGCCTGCGGCATCCGGGCGGAGCGGCGAGCGGCGACGTCGAAGGGCGGACAGGAAGCAGTTCATGTGCGCAAGCATAAGGCATCCCGCGCCTCACTGTAAACCGCCGCGATGCCACGGATGTGACATCGCGGCGCGCAGTGCCGTAAGCGGGTGCGCGGGTCTTAGACCGGATGCGCGAGATCGGCGGCGCTCGTGAACGAGTCCGCATAGAACTCGTCGGCCGGCAGCGCGTGGTGCTGCGTGAAGTCGCGCTGCGCGGATTCGACCATCACCGGCGCGCCGCACGCGTACACCTGGTGGGCCGACAGATCGGGCAGGTCCTCGATCACCGCGCGATGGACGAAGCCCGTGCGGCCCGTCCACTGATCGCCGGCGTCCGGCTCGGAGAGCACCGGCACGTACTTGAAGTTCGGGATTTCGCGTGCCCACTGCTCGGCCAGCTCGTCGAGATAGATGTCCTTCTTGCGGCGCGCGCCCCAGTAGAGCGTCATCGGGCGCGTGATGCCCGTGTGCTTCACGTGCTCGATGATCGCCTTGATCGGCGCGAAGCCCGTGCCCGATGCGAGCAGCACGATCGGCTTGTCGGAATCTTCACGCAGGAAGAACGTGCCGAGCGGGCCTTCGAAGCGCAGGATGTCGCGCTCCTTCATTGCGCCGAACACGTGGTCGGTGAACTTGCCGCCCGGCATGTGACGGATGTGCAGCTCGATCGGGCCTTCCTCGTGCGGTGCGTTCGCCATCGAGTAGCTGCGGCGCGAGCCGTCCTTCAGGATGAACTCGACGTACTGGCCGGCGAGATACTGCAGGCGTTCGTTGGCGGGCAACTGCAGCTTCACGACCATCACGTCGTCGGCCTTGCGTTCGAGCGCGGCGATCCGGCACGGCAGCTTCTTGACCTGCACGCCGTCGACGCCGGCGATTTCGCGCACGTCGATCTCGAGATCGCACTGCGCCTTCGAGCAGCACAGCAGCGCGAGACCGCGCGTGCGCTCGTCGTTGGACAGTGCCGACGCGGCGTGCGGGCCCTGTTCGATCTGGCCCGACACGATCTGGCCCTTGCAGGAGCCGCACGCGCCGTTCTTGCAGCCGTACGGCAGATGGACGTTCTGGCGCAGCGCAGCCGCCAGCACGGTTTCATCCGACTCGACCTGGAATTGCCGGCCGCTTTGCTTGAGAGTGACGTTGAATGCCATAGAACCAAACTAGAACAAAATGTGGGGACCGTGCATATCGCGCACGGCAGCTACAATGCAAGCCCGTTGCGCGTCGCGCAACGGTGGCTACTGATTTCGCAACCAACATGATCGCGACTCGAATCCTGCGCCGGCCGCGCGCACTGATCGTCGGCTGCGGCGACGTCGGCATGCGCTGCGTCGCGCAATGGCGCGACACGCACCGCAACCTGCGGATCTTCGCGCTGACGAGCCACCCGGCCCGCCGCGACGAACTGCGCGCTGCGGGCGCGACGCCGATCGTCGGCGACCTCGATCGCCGCGCGACGCTCGGCCGCCTCGCGGGTCTGGCCCGCACGATCCTGCATCTCGCGCCGCCGCAGTCCGACGGCCGCGACGATCGGCGCACACGTGCGCTGATCGCCGCAACGACCGTGCCTGCGCGACGGCCACCGGTGCCGTCGGCATCGGCGGTCGGCCGGCTCCGAACGCTGCGCACCGCTGCCCGACAGGCCGGTGCGCCCGTTCGGGCAGCGCGTATTGTACCCGACGGTCTTCGTGCGCCGAGGCTCGTCTACGCCAGTACGACGGGCGTTTACGGCGACTGCGGCGGCGCACGCATCGACGAAACGCATCCGCTGCGCCCCGCGAATCCGCGGGCATTCCGGCGCGTGTCGGCCGAGCGGCAACTGCGCGCGGCGACGGTGCGCGGCGTGCTGTCCGCGCGCATCGTGCGCATTCCGGGCATCTACGCGGCGAACCGTCTGCCGGTCGCGCGGCTCGAGCGCGGCACGCCGGCGCTCGAGCCGGCCGACGACGTCTACACGAACCACATCCACGCGGACGATCTCGCGGCGATCCTGCGCCGTGCGGCCGAACGCGGCAAGCCGGCGCGCGCCGTGCATGCGTCGGACGACAGCGAACTGCGGATGGGGGAGTATTTCGACCGGGTCGCGCAGGTGCTCGGCTTGCCGAAGCCGCCACGCGTCAGCCGCGCGGATGCCGAGCGTCAGCTCGAACCGACGCTGCTGTCGTTCATGCGCGAGTCGCGGCGCCTGTCCAACGCACGGCTCAAGGCCGAATTGTGCGTGACGTTGCGCTATCCGACCGTAGACGATTTCCTTCAAACGCTTGCGCCGGGCAGCGCGTCAGGTGAGCGCCGGTAACGCCTCGATCAGCAGGAAGCACAGCAGCGCGCCGATCAGCGCGCCAATCAGGTTCGGATGATATTTGTGCTTCATGCGCATCGCGGCCAGCAGCCCGCCGATCACGATGACACCGACGACCGCGAACGCGATCATCACATACGACAGTTCGAAACTATGGCTGTTCATGATGTCTCCCCCTGCATCGCTGTTCTCTTACAGCTTGTGATTTCAGTATAGCGGGGGAACATGCGGCCGAGATGCGGCCGGGCGTCGAACGGTCGTGCGGATTTTCCCTTACAGGGTTTTGACCGGATTGCGTAATGCTGAAAGGTCGGCGTCATTGAGCCAGCGCCACGCACCCGGTGCGAGATCGTCCGGCAGCGCGAAACCGCCGATGCTTTCGCGATGCAGCGCTTCGACGCGATTGCTCGCCGCCGCGACCATGCGCTTGACCTGGTGATACTTGCCTTCGAGGACGGTCAGCGCGAGTGCGTGCGTGTCGCGCGCGTCGGCTGCGACCGCCGCGATCGGCTTCGGCTCGCCGTGAAGCAGCACACCGGTGCGCAGCGTGTTCAACTGCGTGTCGTCGAGCGGGTGGCGCACGGTCGCCACGTAGGTCTTCGGCACCTTGCGCTTCGGCGACGTGTACGCGTGCACGAACTGGCCGTCGTCGGACAGCAGCAGCAGGCCCGTCGTGTCCTGGTCGAGGCGTCCGACGCACTGCACGCCGCGCGCGATGAGCGGCGCGGGCAGCAGGCTGAACACGCTCGCGTGGTGTTGCGGATCGCGCGAACACTCGTAGCCGGCCGGCTTGTTGAGCGCGAGATACGCGTGCGCGTGGAACGGCCACGCAGTATCGTCGACCGAGAACACGAGGCCGTCGGTATCGAACGCGGCGTCGGGATCGGTCGCGCTGGCGCCCGCCACGGTGACGCGGCCCGCTTCGATCAGGCCGCGGCACTGGCGGCGCGAGCCGAAGCCCTGAGTGTAGAGAATGCTTTCGAGATCCATAGCGCGCGCATTCTATCAAGCGGCGGCGCGCGACCGGCAGGAACGCGCATGCGCTGGTAAGCTGCCGGTACGCCGCGCGGGGCGCGGCGCCCGTTCATTCTTCACGGAAAGTCCATGCCTTTCGCTTCGTACCCGTTCGGCCGCAAGGCTGCTGCCTTCATCCTCGCCGCGACCGTTTCGTCGGCCGCGTTCGCGCACGCCCACCTCGCGAAGAGCGACCCGGCGGCGGGCGCGACGGTGGATGCCACACCGGCCGCCGTCACGATCGACTTCACCGAGCCGCTGGAGCCGGCGTTCAGCTCGATCGTCGTCGTCGCCGACGACGGCAAGACGGTGTCGGACGGCCGTGCGCGTATCGACGCGTCGAACCGCAAGCGGATGACGGTGCCGCTCACGGCGATCGGCACCGGCACCTATACGGTGAAATGGGTGGCCGTCGCGACCGACGGACACCGCACGCAGGGCGCGTACGGCTTCAGCGTGAAGTGACGCAACGGCGGCCGCAGGCCCGTGCCAGGGCTGCCGCCGCCTCTATCCGACTGGGAGTCCCGCATGAATCCGACGACGCTCGATGCACTCGCCGATTTCCCCCGTCTGCTCGAAGCCCATTTCGCGGCCGTCCCCGACGGCTATGCGCGCTGGACGCCCGACGACTGGGCCGGGATCCCGAGCGAGCACTTTTCGCCGCTCGGGCAGCTCTGCCACGTGCGTGACATCGAGATCGACGGCTATCACGTGCGGCTGCGGCGGATGCTCGACGAGGATCGGCCGCTGCTCGTGTCGATCGATGGCGACGCGCTCGCGATCGAGCGCCGCTACAACGACGCGTATGCGTCCGACGTGCTCGCGGCGATCCGCGAAGCACGGCGCGAGACGCTGGACCTCGTGTCGCGCCTCACGCCGGAACAGCTCGCGCGCACCGGGGAGTTCGACGGCTACGGTTCGCTGACCGTGCGCGGGCTCGTCCACTACCTGTGCAGCCACGATCAGCAGCATCTGGCCGGCATGCAGTGGCTGCTCGGCAAGATCGACGCGGCGCTGTACGCGCGCTGAGCCGGCCGGCTTGCGCGGAATCGAGCCCGGATTCCGGCGCGGTTGTCGGTGCGGCAGGCTGCACTGTGTCGATGCGATTGGATCGCTTTTCTGGATAATCCATCCAGCCGCGGCCGGCTGACCGGCGCGTCGCGCGTGCCTACACTCCAAGCTTCGTTCAACGAGAAAAGGAGTCAACCGTGGCAACTCATACGCTCGCAGGCAAGGTCGTCCTGATCGCAGGCGGCGCAAAGAATCTCGGTGGCTTGATCGCGCGGGATCTGGCGAGCCACGGCGCGAAGGCGGTGGCGATTCATTACAACAGCGCCGCATCGCAGGCGCAGGCCGAAGAGACGGCCGCCGCGGTGCGCGCGGCCGGCGCGGAAGCCGCCACGTTCCAGGGCGACCTGACGACGGCCGCCGCGGTCGAGAAGCTGTTCGACGACGCGAAGCAGCGCTTCGGCAAGATCGACATCGCGATCAACACGGTCGGCAAGGTGCTGAAGAAGCCGTTCACCGAGATCAGCGAGGCCGAGTACGACGAGATGTTCGCGGTCAACAGCAAGTCGGCGTTCTTCTTCATCAAGGAAGCGGGGCGGCACCTCGAGGATCACGGCAAGCTCGTCACGCTCGTGACGTCGCTGCTCGGCGCATTCACGCCGTTCTATGCGGCGTACGAAGGGTCGAAGGCGCCGGTCGAGCATTTCACGCGCGCGGCGTCGAAGGAATACGGGGCGCGCGGGATCTCGGTGACGGCCGTCGGGCCGGGCCCGATGGACACGCCGTTCTTCTACCCGGCCGAGGGCGCCGATGCGGTCGCGTATCACAAGACGGCGGCCGCGCTGTCGCCGTTCAGCAAGACGGGCCTCACCGACATCGAGGACGTCGTGCCGTTCATCCGCCATCTCGTCACCGACGGCTGGTGGATCACGGGTCAGACGATCCTGATCAACGGCGGCTATACGACCAAGTAACCGACCCGGCAACGGGCCGCGCAGCGCACCGCAATGGCGCGTTTGCGTGGACAATGGACGGGTGCGCGGCCTCGCGGCTGCGCGCCCGTTTTTTCTGTACCGCCGGACCTTGCCGCGACGTGCGACGGCCGGCGGCGACGATCGTCCGAACTTACGTTCCCCGCCGATGGACAAGCTGGATCAGGTCAGAATCTTCCTGCAGGTTGCCGAGATGGGCAGCTTCATCAAGGCCGCGCATGCGCTCGACGTGCCGCGCGCGACCGTGTCGGCGGCCGTCCAGCAGCTCGAGACGGGGCTCGGCACGCGCCTCCTGCATCGCACGACGCGCCAGGTGCAGCTGACTGCCGACGGTGCGCTGCTGCTCGAACGCGGCCGGCGCCTGCTCGCGGAGGCCGACGAACTCGACCGCCTGTTCCGCCGCCGCGACCGCGACGTGATCGGCCGGCTGAACGTCGACGTGCCGAGCCGGATTGCGCGCCGCATGGTGGCGCCCGCGCTGCCGTCGCTGTTTCGCCGCTACCCGAAGCTGCAACTGGCGCTCGGCTCGACGGATCGTTCAATCGATCTGGTCCAGGAGGGCGTCGACTGCGCGATCCGCGTCGGGCGGCTCGCGGACAGCAGCCTCGTCGTGCGGCCGCTCGGACAGTTCACGCTGATCAACTGCGCGAGCCCCGACTATCTGCGCGAATGCGGCGTGCCCGAGCATCCGGATGCGCTCGCGCACGGACACTGGGCGATCGGTTATGCGTCGCCGACGACCGGGCGCGAGCTCGACTGGGAATACTGCGCGGATGGCCAGCGGCACACACTCGCGCTGCCGAGCCGCGTGATCGTCAACAACGCCGAAACCTATATCGCCAGCTGCATCGCGGGGATGGGGCTGATCCAGATTCCGCGCTTCGACGTCGCGCATCTGCTCGACAGCGGCGCACTCGTCGACGTGATGCCCGGCCACCGCGCTGCGCCGATGGATGTGTCGGCCGTCTATCCGCATCGCCGGCACCGGTCGAGGCGGCTCAATGCGTTCATCGAGTGGTTCGGAGAACTGATGGCGAGCGCGCTGACGAAGGGCGGGGAGGGCGACTGACCGGCGCGGCCGGTTAGCGTCACGCGCCGTCGCACCTGTTTCAGCCGGGCGGCGCCGCGAACTGCCGGCTGCGCCCGGTTTCCCGCACCACGTCGATCAATGCCGCGCCGGCGCCATCCGGTTTCGCCGCGAACGCGTAGAAGCGCGCAGCCGGTAGTGCCGGCAGACCGTCCTGCGGCCCGCATTCACGCAGGCCGTCGCGCAGCTGGCTGCGCGCCAGCGCGGTGACCGCGAAGCCCGCGAGCGCGGCCGACACGCAGCCGGCCATGCTGCTGCTTTCGAACAGCACGCGGAACGGCCGCAGCGCGGCGGCGAGTGCCGCGACGGCGGCTTCCCGATAGACGCACGGCTGCGGAAACAGTGCGAGCGGCACGTCGCCGCCTGCGTCGAGCGTGCAATCCGACGCGAACGCCCACACGAGGGGTTCTTCCCAAAGCAGTTCACCCGGCGTGTCGACCTGCCGGCACTGCTTGCCGAACACGACGTCGAGCCGGCCAAGCGTCTGCTCGCGCAGCAACGATGCGGTGATGCCGACCTTCAGCTCGATCGACGTGCGCGGGTGGCGGTCGCGAAACGTGCGCAGCACATGCGGCAGCCACGCGCCCGCGAAATCTTCGGACGCGCCGACTCGCAGCGGCCCGTGCGCCGGCGCGCCGCGCAGCCTCGCGCGCACTTCGCGCTCCATGTCGACGATGTTGCGCGCGTATGCGTACAGCGTGTCGCCGGCCGGTGTGAGCGCGATGCGGCGGGTCGTGCGCGCGAGCAGCACCGTGCCGGCCGCCTGCTCGAGCCGCTTGATGTGGCCGCTGACGGCGGACGGCGTCAGCGCGAGCCGTTCCGCGGCCGGCGCGAAGCCGCGGCTGTCGACGACTTCGAGGAAGGTGCGCAGCAGCGTGATGTCGAGCGAGGTCGACGCGGGATCAGTCAGCGGCTCCATGGATCAATTCAACGTGATACTCGAAGAATAAACGATGATACTCCGCGAATCGTGATGAAAGAATTGCCTACCATCGTGCACTCGGATCGACCCAACGGAGTACACGATGACGACCTATGCGCATGCGACGACCGCGTCGCTCGACATTGCCTATCTCGAATGGAACCCGCACGGCGAGCGCGTGGCCGTGCTGCTGCATGGCTGGCCGGACAGCCCGGTCGGCTGGGACGCGGTGGCGGCGGCGCTCGCCGCGCGCGGCTATCGCGTGCTCGCGCCCGCACTGCGCGGTTTTGCGCCGACCCGCTTTCGCGACGCATCCGTACCGCGCAGCGGCCAGCTCGCGGCGCTCGGACGCGACCTGCTCGACTTCGTCGATGTGCTTGGCATCGAGCGGCCCGTGCTGGTCGGGCACGACTGGGGCGCGCGGGCGGCCGCGAACGCGTGCGGGCTGCGCGACGCCGCCGCATCGCATCTCGTGATGCTGTCGGTCGGGTACGGCACCAACGATCCGGGACAGCCGCTGTCGCTGCAGCAGGCGCGCAACTACTGGTATCACTGGTTCATGGCGACGCCGCGCGGCGAGCAGGCGTTGCGCGACGATCGCCGCGCGTTTGCCCGCTTGATGTGGGACACCTGGTCGCCGCCGGGCTGGTATCTCGACAGCGACTTCGACGCGGCCGCCGCTGCATTCGACGGGCCCGACTGGATCGACGTCGTCCTGCATTCGTACCGGCATCGTTGGGGATTCGCACCGGGCACGCCGGCCTATGCCGACGACGATGCGCGTCTGAATCCCGCGCCGGTGCTGGCGGTGCCGACGCTCGTGCTGCATGGCGGCGCGGACACCTGCAATCATCCGGACAGTTCGGCCGGACGCGAGCGATGCTTTGCGGGGCGCTACGCCCGGCAGGTGCTGGACGGCGTCGGCCACTTTCCGCAGCGTGAGGCGCCGGCGGCGGTCGCCGACGCGATCCTCGGGTTCTGCGAGCAAGCTTGATGCGCGCCGGCGTGTCCGGCGCGCAGCGGATCAGCCGGCGACGCGGGCCGCGAGCAGGTCGGCGAGGCCGATGCTCCTGAACATCTCGCGGCGGACGCGGTCGCCGACGCGGAACACTTCCTCCGCGCCATCCTGCGACGGATCGACGAACACGCGGTACGGGCGCTTGCCGGCTGGCGCGGCGACGATGTCGGCAATCGCGGTTGCGACGGTGCCGGCATCGGCGTCCGTCGGTTCGAGCGCGGCGAGGCCCTGCAGTGCCTGCTCGGCGACGCCCGCGTAGGGGCCGTCGACGTAGGCGGCCTGAACGGCTGCGTCGGCTGGCTTGCCTGCGTGGGCGAAGTGATTCGTGCCCTGGGTGAAGGCGCCCGGCACGACGATCGACGTCTCGATGCCCCAGCGGGCGAGTTCGGCCGCATAGGACACCGCGAGCGAATCCATCGCGGCTTTCGCGGCGAAGTAGGGGGCGAGGAACGGCGGCGTACCGCCGCGCGCGGACGACGACGACACCCAGACGAGCAGGCCGCGGCCCTGGCGGCGCAGGTGCGGCAGCGCCGCGCGGTTGACGCGCTGGGTCGACACGACGTTGATGTCGTAGAGCTGGGCGATCTGCTCGGGCGTGAACGCTTCGGCCGGGCCGAACACCATGTGGCCGGCATTGTGGACGATGACGTCGAGGCGGCTGGTGTCCGCGATCACACGATCGATGGCGGCACCGACGGACGCGTCGTCACCGACATCGAGCTCGACGGTGCGCAGGTCGACGCCGTGCTCCTGCGCGTAGGCGGCGACGGCGGCGACGCGTGGCGCGTTGCGGCCGGTGCTTTCGCGCATCGACGCGTACACGGTATGGCCGGCGCGGGCGAGTGCCTGGGCGGTCAGCAGGCCGAAGCCGCTGGACGCGCCCGTGACGAGGATGACTTCGTTCATGATCGATCTCCGGTAAGAGGCAGGCGCGGCAGGCGGCCGGTCAGCACATGCCGCCGTTCGCGCGCAGGATCTGGCCGTTGACCCATGCGCCGTCGGGGCCGGCGAGGAACGCGACGACGCTGGCGATGTCTGCGGGCTGGCCGAGCCGCTCCAGCGGGTTCATCTTCGCCATCCGGTCGACGAGTTCGGCGCTCTTGCCGTGCAGGAACAACTCGGTCGCGACCGGCCCCGGCGCGACCGCGTTCACGCTGATGCAGCGGCCGCGCATCTCCTGTGCGAGCACCTGCGTCATGCCCTCGACGGCGGCCTTGGTCGCGATGTACACGCCGTAGGTCGGCAGGCGCATGCCGATCACGCTCGATGTCAGGTTGACGATGCGGCCGCCGTCGCGCACGCGCTTCGCCGCCTCTCGGCTGACGTTGAACGCCCCCTTCAGGTTGATCGCGACGGTCTGGTCGAACGCTGCGTCGTCGAACTCGGCAAGGGGGGCGAGCTTCATCACGCCCGCGCTGTTGACGACCACGTCGATCCGGCCGAATGCCTGCTCGGCCGCGTCGAACAGGGCGGCCACGGCCGCCGGATCGGCGACGTCCGCCTGCACCGCGACGGCCGTGCCGCCACCGGCGACGATCGCGTCGACCACTTCCTGCGCGGGGCCGGCGCCACCGGCGTAGTTCACGACGACCCTGAAACCGTCGTGGGCGAGACGACGGGCGATTTCCGCACCGATGCCGCGCGACGAGCCCGTGACGAGGGCGACCTGTTCCGATGTGCTCATGTCCTGCTCCTTGGTTCGTGAGTGCCGTGCGATCCGGCGACAGGACTAATGTAGGCGCCCTCGTTCAATAAAAATAATGAATAATGATCAGATCAAGAATGACTGAAAGTATGTCTCATGGCATTCGACAGCAGACTTTTGAGCGGCATCGGCGTGCTCTCGGCGGTGATCGAGGCCGGCACCTTCGCGCGCGCCGGCGAGGCGATGGGGTTGACGCAGCCGGCGGTGAGCCGCGCCGTTGCCCGGCTGGAAGAGCGCGTCGGCATCCGGATCTTCAACCGCACGGCGCGCGCGATCACGCTGACCGACGAAGGGCGGCGCTTCTATGAGGCGGTCGCGCCGCTGCTGGCCGGCATCGAGGAGGCGGCGATCGACGCCGGCCAGTCGAAGGCGCGTGTCAGGGGGCGGTTGCGCGTCAATGTCGACGCGACTTTCGGCCACTACGTGCTGGCGCCGAAGATGGCGGAGTTTCTCGACCGCTTTCCCGACCTGTCCGTCGAGATCAGCGTGCGCGACCGGATGGGCGACCTCGTCGCCGACGGGTTCGACGTGGCGGTGCGGTTCGGCATTCCGGAACCGTCCTCATACCGTGCGCGGTTGCTGCTGGAAACGCGCGTGCTCACCTGCGCGTCGGCGGCCTATGTCGCGCGTCATGGCGAGCCGCGGCACCCGCGGGATCTCGCGGATGGGCATCGTTGCGTGCTGATCCGCGATCCGGTGACGGGGCGGCCGTTCGAATGGGAATTCCATCGCGGCGAGGAGGTGGTGCCGTTCGATGCGGCCGGCCGGCTGATGGTCAACGATACGGGGATGCTGCTCGGCGCGTGCCTGGGCGGCGCTGGGATCGCGCAGCTGCTGGAACTCTATGCGCGCGACATCCTTGCCGACGGGCGGCTGGTGCTGCTGTTGCCGGCGTGGGCGGACGAGACGTTTCCGCTCTACGCGTATCACCACGCGTCCAATCTCGTTTCGGCGAAGGTGCGCGTGTTTCTCGACTTCGTGCGGGCGTTGATGGCCTGAGAGAGCGAGCGGGCGAGGCGGCGCGCGGCGTCCCGCGCATTCATTCGGTGCGATGCGGAATGCTGTCCGGGAACGGGTAGGGCGCGTGCGGGCCCGGCCAGTCAGGCACCGGTGGCGCGGTCAGTACGTTGAAGCGCGCCGCGATAAAAGCGGCTCGTTTTGCGAGATAAGTTTCACCGGGTAATTGTTGCACGCATTGAAAGCGA
>NZ_CABVQC010000045.1 GCF_902499175.1 Burkholderia aenigmatica | reverse complement strand
ATCCGCGTTTTACCCCCGGTTCTGCTGGCGCCATTACGCCGCCCATCCCCGGCTCCTTTACGCCGCCCCGCGACATGTGCGGCACCCGTTAACCATTCCTTAAGCATGCGTCATCATGATCTTTCGAAGCGGGCGTCGATCCGCGACTGTCGAGAGGCTATGGCGATGGATTCAACGGTGCGGTATGCGGTACTGGCAGCGACGATTTCCAGCGAACTTTCCGGGCGCCTTGCCAAAAAGGCAGCGATCAATCCCGTGCCGCGGTTCGATTCGCTTTCGTATGCCCTGCCAGAGGGCAATGCAGCGATCATGTCATCGCGATCAACCGAAACGGAGTCGGCATGCGCGTTTTGGTAGTAGAGGACGATGCGCTGATTGGCAATGGTTTGCTGCGCGGGCTACGGCATTCGGGGTTTGCTGTCGACTGGGTTCGGGACGGCGAGGCCGCGTCGACCGCATTGCGCTCCACACAATACGGTCTGATCCTGCTCGATCTGGGACTCCCCGGCGAAGACGGTTCATCGGTTCTCGCAAGGTTGCGCCAACGAAACGATCCGACGCCGGTCATCATCGTCACGGCCCGCGATGCCATTGGCGATCGCGTGGCCGGCCTGGATGCCGGTGCGGATGACTACCTTGTCAAGCCTTTCGCGCTGGAAGAGCTGCTCGCGCGCATCCGCGTCGTTTTCCGCAGGCAAACGGGAAGCCCGCAAACCGTGTTCCAGTCCGGCACACTGCGGCTCGATCCCGCGCAACACCGCGTCTGGCTCCGGGCCGAAGAAGTGCCGCTTACGGCGCGGGAGTTTGCCATCCTGGAGGAACTGATCCGCCGTCCAAAGGGGATCGTTAAGCGTGAGCAACTCGAGGAATGCCTCTACGGATGGAACGAGGAAGTCGAGAGCAACACGGTCCAGGTTCACATTCACCATCTGCGCCAGAAGCTCGGTACGGACGTCATCGTGACCGTACGAGGCATCGGCTATCGAATCGGAGCACCTGGATGAAATCGCTCAGGCGCAGACTCCTGCTCTGGCTCGTGCCCGCGACATTGTTGATTGGCGTAATCGCCAGCGCAACCACGTACTGGGGTGCGTTGACCGAAATCGACGAGTTGCTGAGCGATCAGTTGAAGGCGGTCGCCCGGCACGTGAACGTCGATGCCAACGGCCGCCTGTCACTGACGGGTGTCAGGCAAAGTGACGACACCAGCTTGTCGGGCCAGCAATCGCACGGCGTATTGCTTGAAATCTGGCGTGGATCGGGTGTTCTTTTCAGCACCGACCCTGACTCGTCGCTGCCCCCGCCACGAGGCCCCGGGCTCGTTGACGTCGCCAGTCGAGGGCAGCTATGGCATACCTACGTGTATCGGAGCGGCGACACCCTGATTCGTGTCGCCCAGGTACAACGCGCACGCTGGGAGGCCGTCGCGGAAATCGCAATGCATCTGCTGTGGCCGGTTCTATCGTTGCTCCCCGTTCTTGCACTCTTTCTATGGTTCGGCATCGGCTACGGATTGCACCCGCTTCGCGAGATCGCATCGACGCTTCGACGACGCGACGCCGACAACATGCAGTCGATCGACACGGCAACGATGCCCGGCGAAGTCGTTCCTCTGGCCGACGCTATCAACGATCTTCTGCGCCGACTCGACGAGTCGTTCTCCATACAGCGACGCTTCATTGCCGACGCCGCCCATGAACTGCGCACACCGATCATGGGGCTCGGCATCCAAGCCGAGCTGCTTCCCCTTGTCCGGGACGAACAGGAACGCGACGCGATTGTCACGCAGATCCGAATCGGTACGTCCAGGCTCGCGCATCTGGCGGAGCAGTTGCTGACGCTGGCGCGCCTCGCGCCGCAGGCCCCGGACACCCTGTCCGAACCGATCGACATTGCCGCGATCGCGCTCTCCGTCGTGGGCGATCGGGAACGCGTTGCGCAGGCTCATCATGTTGACTTGGGGTTGGTTGCCGCGGGGGCCGTGATCGTTCGTGGAAATCAGGAAGAGCTGCGGATTTTGCTTAACAATCTGGTCGACAATGCGATCCGGTACGCTGGCGCGGGCGCAAGCATCGATGTCGTGGTCGAGAAAGACGGAGATCGTCCAGTACTGGAAGTTCGAGATACCGGGCCGGGTATCCCCGATAACGAGTTGACGCGAGTGTGGGAGCGTTTCTATCGCGGTGCGGGGCAGCACGCTTCGGGAACTGGCCTGGGTCTCTCGATCGTGCAAGGTATCGCGGAGCACCACCAGGCGGAGTTGCAGATGACCAACCGGGACGACACACGGGGACTCAGCGTTCGAGTCATTTTTCCTCGTCAAGCCAGTTGAGAAGAAGCAACCGGATTCCTGCCATGTCGCGCCTGGACATGTTCCTCTCCCCCTGCTACGCCCTTGAGCGCTTCAGGGGGGGGCGTGACGTGATCAGGGGGCGACGGGGTTGCCGGTCGTATCCTTGACCTTGACCTTCCATTGGCCCTCGATCTCGCTGATCACCGATTGCGGCAGCGAAATGTAGTCGAGACTGTCGGCGGCCGCGGTGCCGTTCCTGAATGACCAGTCGAAGAACTTGAGCGTTTCCTTCGCCTGCTCCGGCTTATCCTGTACCGTATGCAACAGCACGAACGTCGCGCCGACCACCGGCCACGCATTCTTGCCAGGCTCGTTCGTCAGAATCTGATAGAACGATTTCTTCCAGTCTGCACCGGCCGCGGCAGCTTTGAAGGTTTCGGTCGTCGGCTCGACCACCGCACCCGACTCGTTCTTCATCGCCGTGTAGATCATCCGGTTTTGCTTGGCATACGCCCACTCGACGTAACCGATCGCGCCCGGCAGACGCTGCACGAACGCGGCGACGCCATCGTTGCCCTTGCCTCCCGAACCGGTCGGCCATGCCACGGTCGTGCCTTCCCCAACCTTGCTCTTCCACTCGGGGTTGACCTTCGACAGGTAGTTCGTCCAGATGAAACTCGTACCCGAACCGTCCGCGCGACGAACTACGGCGATGTCGAGGTCAGGCAGCTTGACCTTGGGGTTCAGCGCAACGATGGCCGGATCGTTCCACTTCTTGATCTTCCCGAGGTAGATGTCGCCAAGCACCGGGCCGGACAACGTGATTTCTCCAGCCTTCATCCCCGGCACATTGATCGCCGCCACGACACCGCCAACGACGGTCGGGAACTGAAACAGGCCGTCTTTCGCCAGTTCGTCATCCTTGAGCGGTGCGTCCGAGCCCGCGAAATCGACGGTCTTGGCCTGTATCTGCTTGATTCCGCCCGACGAGCCGATCCCCTGGTAGTTGATTTTTCCACCGCCCGACTTGTGATAAGCATCCGCCCATTTGGCGTAAATCGGTGCAGCGAACGTGCTGCCCGCACCGGTGATGTCCACCGCATGAACAAGCGACGAGGAGAGCATCGTCAGCATCAGAACCGGGATCGCTTTCAATTTCATTTCCATTCCTTCCGAGTGTGGTAGCGCGGGACGATAGCGGTCACATGTGACAGTTTCGGGACAGTATTGCCGAGCTCGCGCGCGCCGGCTCCGCGCACGACCGCACGCACCGTCAATCGCGCCGAAGGATCGAGCCGCACCAGTCAAGATAGACCCTCGTTGTGCCGACGCCGCACGGCGGATCGCCGCGCGCCACTTATCTTGGTGTCGGACTTTCACGCCGCATCTCGGCGACACCAGCTCAGTTCCGGTGTGGCTCCGTGAGATGCGATCCGATCATAGTAGGTGCAGATTCACCGACGTCACGGCAAGCATCAAAGCATGGATGAAATCCTGATTTTTCCCACTGCCGCTCGGATATTCGCTTTGGCCAGCTATGACACAACCTCGTCGATTCGAAGCACTCGCTGCCCGCATTAGTCACGCGGAGCAAACCGATGAGCGCCATCGGTTGCATGTTAGTTTTCAGGGCCGACGATGAGATCGCTATACATCGCAGAGCGGTAGTGTCCCGGCTCGTTGCAAAACACGAGGTATCTTCCAGGCTTCAGTGAAAATCGCGCTGTTACGATCTCGCGCTGATTCAGGTCCTCGATACCCTGTAGCCCTTTCAGCTTGTCTTCGGCCACCTGCTGTGTTTTTGAATAGTAGGGCAACGCTACATCGGAGCCGGACCATCGAATGATCATAAACTCGTGCTTCATCGTATGCGACTCGTTCTCTATCGTGAACTCGACGGGACCGGCCGCGACCTTCGACGGGCTTAGACTCAGCGACATCCTTCCATTTTCCCCGTCTGAAAGCCTCACCCTAACCGAAGCCGGCTCGGCGGCCCATACCGACGACGAGATAATCGCGAGTGCGATGACTCGGGTCCCCATAAACAAGATTTTCGGCAACATGGGCTGCCTCCTTCATAGAGATGCATTGATTTTGTTGAATCGCATGTGTGCACGCCGCGTCGCCCACGGCGCTAGTGATGGGCGTACAACGCGTGTTGCGACTTGCTCAACGACATCCTGCCGGTTTGCTGGCCGGCCTCCATTCCGCCGTAGCCCGACTCGTCCGGCCCTGGAAAATTAATTCTGGCTCGAGGCGGCACCCCATGTCGATCGGTCGACTCCCGCTGAGTCTCCCCCCACTGGTGTGCACCGCGTATTCCGGGTGGTGTTGCTGACGCGTAGAGCGGCGCCGTGGCGGCAAGCACGCTGGCGATCAGGAGCAAAGATTTCATCGCAAGCCCTCCAATGACACTTCATCCCGCGTTCATCCGAACTGGCCACCGCAATGCACAACACGAATGTCCAGCTGATGTCATCAGCGTAGGATTTGCACCTTAAGGCTTCCTTATCGCAGTCGTGATTGCGCATACTGCGCCAACGGCGATCAGAGTTCAGGTTAATGATGACCTGGCGTTTCGTTCGAAGATGATCGGTGGTCGCCAGCCTCAGGAGTAAGCGTTCATGTTCCAGCGAAATAGCCAATGGCGCGACGAAAGCGGACTGGCCGCTGTGGCATTGGACTTGCTATCGATGACGGGCGCTGCAGGAAGCCGGCTGCCGCTATAGTCGTTGCGACGATGGATAACGACATGCCGGCCACCACGCTTTCGCGCGCGATCTGCCGTGACCGTCGTGCGATGCGCATCGCATCCACGAGTCGATCCAGACGATCGACGAGCGACGCCACGTCGGCGGCTTCGGAAGACGCAGCCGCTCCCCACGCGCTCATCGCGATCCCGACATTGGGACCCTCCAGCGCCGGCGTATCGTTCACACCGTCGCTAACCATGTTTGCCCTTTCCGAATGCGCCGTTCAATGGGGATGGCTGGGCAGCGTCTCGACTTTTCTGCGGTCGAAACTGATCGTCTTGCCAATCATTCCTCCGTTCATTGGCTTGCGTAGGCGCGCACTCTCGCCTGCCCGGCCATGACGCCCTTGTAGCTCGAGGAGCCGCAACGCTCGCTCCTTTGAACGGACACACTGATTCCGGACTTTTAAGCAAAATTTAATTCTGGCGACCTACGGTGGAATGGTCGTGTCATGAAATAGCCGTGTGGGCGGCTATGCGCAGTGCGTTCGGCACGGCGCGATGGGAGCGTAGTCATGGCAAGCATCGGGTTCAAGCGTATCGGGCTTACCAGTCTGGCCATTGCAGCCGTGTCCGCGAGTTGCATGGGGAAGGAATCACTGTCACCTGCAACGGCGCCACGCGCTCCGCAGGCTGTTTTGTCCGCAAGCCCGGGTTTCACGGCCTACCCGGGAATCGTGTCCGACTTCGAGAACATGACGCGAATCGACGGCCCCGCCGTCGTGACCGTCAAGGTGTCCAGGACCGACACAATACCGAGTGTGCGGCAACTGTGGCCCCCGCCAGGCAGCGCGAACGTGCCGTTCCTCGGTTTCTTCGAGGAATTTTCACCTCCACCCGGCGCCGATCGCGGTGCCCTGGCACAGCGGCACGCCAGCGGCTTCATCATCTCGTCGGACGGCAACATCCTCACCGATGCCGGCGACGTTGCGGGCGCATCGAGGATCTCCGTTACCCTCGCCGACGGGCAAACGTACCACGCACGGTTGATCGGCAGCGATCCGGCGAGTGGTGTCGCGCTGCTTCATGTTCATGCGACGGGTCTGGCTGTCGCCCGGATCGGATCACCTGCGATGCTTAAGGCCGGCGAATGGGTCGCCTCGATCGGTTCGCCCTACGGGCTGGGAACCTCGATCGTCAAAGGTGTCGTCAGCAACCTCTCCCGTCTGCTTCCCGATCAATCGTACGTTCCGTTGATCCAGACCGATCTTACGGAACACTCCGGGGACGGCGGTAGCCCGCTCCTGAACCTCAAGGGTGAAGTCGTCGGTATCGAAACGCCACCTCCGGACGACGGCAACGTGTATCAGGGTCTCGCCTTTGCGATACCCATCGACAAGGCCATGAAGGTCGAACGCCAGTTGAAGTTGCATGGCAAGGCCGTGCATGGACAACTCGGAGTCTCGGCGAAGGAGGAGACGCCCCCGCTTGCCAAGGCGTCCCGGCCGATGCGGCCAAACGATCGAGTCACGGACGCAGGTTGAGCAAGTTTCGCTGCCGGCAGCTCGGTATGGCGCACATTCAAGGAGTCGGTCATGACGTACTCGTCCAGAACAGCGCTCGGCGTCGTCGCCGTGACGATTGCCGTGTTCACCCATGACGCGTTTTCCGCCGAGCAGGCATCACTGCCGCAGCCCGAACACGCTGGCAACGTGACCTATCTATCCGGCGGCATCGGTAGTGATCAATCGGCCGCAATCAAACAGCAGATGGGCAAGTATCCGCTCGTGCTCGAGTTTGCGGGGCATACGAGCAGCGGGAACGACTATTTGGCCGATGTTCCTGTCAAGATCGTCGATGCACATGGCAAGACCGTGCTTTCGACACGAACCACCGGGCCATTCCTGCTCGTCTCGATGCCCGACGGGCGCTATACCGTGTCGGCCACCTATAACAGGCAGACCATGCGGCGAAGTGTCGACGTACGTGAATCGTCCCATGCCCACTCGATGTTCGTCTGGACAATGTAGCTCGACCTCTAGGAGCCTGCCCCATCTGCTCGGCCAAGGTGTCGGGCATGGCAGCGACCCGGAAAGCATGAGAGACGGCTGCATCGAAGGAGTCGACATGGACGAGAATCCGACCGAGCCGGTGGGGCCCGACATCAAGCGTCGCCGTTGGCTGATCGCGACATCCGTCGCGAGCGGCATCGGCGGCATCGCAGCCGCCATCCCTTTCGTTGATTCCCTGACACCACCCGCCAATGCGCTGGCCGCTGGCGCACCGGTCAAGGTCGACATCGGCCGCTTGACCGAAGGCGCAATGTTGACCGTTGCATGGCGCGGGAAGCCAGTGTTCATCGTCGACCGCTCGCCGGCTATGCTTGAAAGCGTCATCAAGGCGACTCCGCTCGTCGCTGATCCTGACTCGCGCCACGCCTTCTCAATGCCATTGCCGCTCTATTGCCAAAACACCTTTCGCTCGCGAGCGGACCATCGGAACATTCTGGTCGTGGTTGGCGTCTGTACGCACCTCGGTTGTACACCGACACCTCGGTTTCAACCAGGGTCTCAGCCAAACCTGCCGGATAACTGGCCAGGCGGCTTCCTGTGTCCCTGCCACGGCTCGACCTACGATCTTGCCGGACGGGTATTCCGCGACAAGCCAGCACCGCAGAACCTCGACGTGCCACGTTACATGTTCTTGTCGCCGACCGAACTGTTGATCGGTCAGGACGAACATGGGGCCGCGTAGCCTTCCGAGACGATGCGCCGGAACGCTGCATATCGATCGAAACAAAAATCCGCCAGGACGAACGCTCGACCGCGCGCCGTCGATGTACTCTTGTGCCACACTGCGATGCAATTTCGTCAACGGATCCCACCTCGGGCCGCATCGACACGGAGATCACCGATGAACAATTGGCAGATGGCGATTGCAACAGGGTTCTGTGTACTGCTTGTGGCGTGTTCGCGCCGAGACGGCGTCTTCTCCCTATCCCCCGTATTCGCGGAGCAATCGAGCCTATCTGCGTCCGAGGTCGCGAACTGCGTCGTCCATCGCTGGAAATCAAGTACGCGGCAACTGCATCGCGCGGAAGGTGCCGGGGCGATCCTGCTTCGTGCCGAATCATTCTTCCGCGGCGTGCCGATCGGATTGCGCGTCTTGACTGACGGACGGCACTCCCGCGTCGAATACTTCCGCCGGCGCCGTACAGACCCGCTGTACGGGTCGATGGTGCGCGGATGCCTGCGTCCCGATGTGATCCGTGGCACAGCCGGCACGCCGGCCGTTCCGCGATCATGACAGGCCGCGCGACGCACGAGGCTCGGGATCCGGCTCGATCGTTTGACAGCACCTGCGCACAATTTAAGCTCACCGCTCGCGTCAGTCGCGGCTCGCCATGCGCGAGGCGGCCGGCCTCTCATTCCATCGGCTTCATTGCAATACCCGCCACATGCGTGCGCCAGATGTCGCACTTTGCCTTCACGGGAAGCCAGGCAGCACGCTGTCGAAGGCGTGCGGAAGCGCGAATAGTTTCCGTTGAATGCACAGACAGTCCATTGTCGGCACTCCCGTCTATCGCGCGAAACGCGCGAACTTTGCCCTCAGCAGACGACCGTCAGGTGCAAGATACATGTCGTATTTCGACGAGGTTCGAATCCATCGGTCGATTTCCGCGACGCAATCGATGACGACCGGACGAACATTAATACGCGCCAGATAACGATAATCCTCTGAAATCGTATCGTCAGCGCTGCATCGTGCCGCATACGCAAACAGAAGCATCAACGCGGAGAAAAAGATGAGCGGCCCCTCCATGAGTAGTACCGGACGAGGTTAATCATGTCCTGTACCGCGAACCGATGCCCTCGAGGTCACCGGTGATCTCCGGGGAAATAACGCGTGGAAAGCGCTTCATACAGCGGCGGAGCGAAGAATCGCGACACGCGGCTGGCAATCAGGGCCGTGGCCATCAGCGAAATGACGGGCGCATGGCCGTTGATCATCTCGATGACGATCACGAACGCCGTGATCGGGCTCTGCGTAACCGCGGCGAGATAGCCGACCAGCCCGAGCGCGATCAGCATCTGCAACTGCATTCCCGAAAACACGATGTGCAGCGTATTGCCGATGCTCGCACCGATCGCCAGAGACGGTGCGAACAGGCCACCCTGTGCTCCGGGAAGTTGGGGCATTCGCCGATGTCGATCATGTAATGAGGATTCAGCCCGTGCCAAGGATACAAGTCATCACAGCATAGCAGACGTCGTGATAATCGAGCGACAACTCGGATGAGCCGTTCCGAGGTTCGTTTCGGGCAATCAGGCGTGGCGGCTTACCGCCCGGCGACAGCTCGACCTGAACTGCGGACGGACCAAGCCATTCAAGCCCGGATCAGGACGATAACTGTTCAAATGCAGCGAGCGCGTGCATGGCGTACATCATCGAGGGACCACCTCCCATATAAACGGCGGTTCCTAGCACGTCCTCTAGTTCGGCGCGTGTGGCGCCCAGCTTGACGAGAGCTTGGACGTGAAAGCCAATGCAGTCATCGCATCGGTCCGCGACTGCGATGCCGAGCGCAACAAACTCTCGCATTTTCTTGCTCAGTGCGCCATCCTTGGTGCCGGCTGCAGCCAATTGACCGAATGCGGTCATTAACTCAGGCTGGGACCCGCGCAGGTGACGCATGAGGCCCGATACGTCGTTGACGACCGCTTTGAAATCGGGTATCCCGCTCATAAAGTTGCTCTCCTTGATCAATCGCGAAGCAAACGTCACGTGACGCTGATGCGCGCGAGCAGCCGGGCGACTTGCGACCGGCCAAGTTCGAATTATTTAGCGTCGGTCTTCGACGCCGAGCACGTCTTCACGCCCAGAACGCTGTACAGAGGGCAGATGCGCACGATGCCTGTCAGGAGTGGCACGATGCCAAGCCAGCCCCACAAGCCAACGTGCCCTGTTACGGTCAATCCGATCAATATCAGCCCAATGAATATTCGCAGGGCGCGGTCGATATTTCCAACATTTGCTTTCACAACAGACTCCTCGGTGATCATGAGGTGGCATGTTCTCTTAACTGAATGAGTTTGCGGCCCCTTACGGCTGGCTCTTGATTCACCCCATTCTTTGCACATTCTGGGTTTTGACCAGCGTTTCGCCATGATGTAACTCAACTTCGAGTGAAACGACGAATCGCACCCTTCGCGCTTCCATAGCAGGCTGCCGGAAAATTGTTATGACGGCGCCTACCCCCCGATTCACGGGTGCGTTGCCGGTCGTACAAGTCGCGTAAGCGGCGCGTGGGGTGTTTAAGAAGTCTGTAAACTTCGACGCAGCCCTCCCCGGACGTTTATCAACAGTTCGATAGAGCCAGCCATCTCTATGCGCGAGCGTCTCGATACACCGACCGTCGCGCCGACGTATTCCCTCCCCCATAGCCGGCCCGCATCCACGACACCAAGCGCGAAGCTCAATGACTGCATGGAATGCGCAAGTGGCGATATGTGTCGCAATGTTGCCGGTTGATCGCCCAAATCGGTTACGCGATTCAATAGCGGGCATCAGCCGGCTTGCCGCCCACGGGCCAGTCTCGAATCTTCCCAGGGAAGTCTGGGCGCGGCTGCTGTGTGAAATACGCTGCGACGTCGAGGGCATCCTGATCGCTCAAGCCGCCCTGTGCTAGTGGAAAGCCGCTGTGCGATCCGATCGGCATGTTGTGCTTGACGAAGGCGGCAGCAGTATAAAGTCGCGCCATGCCCGCCCCGACGTTGAACGACTGCTCGCCCCACAACGGCGGATAAATGTACTGCCTCTCCGACCCTATCGCCCCCTCGCCGTTCGCACCGTGGCACGACGCGCATTGCGCCGCATACACCGCTTTGCCGTGGGCCACGTCAGGTGTCAGGTGCGTGTCGATCTTCCCCACACCGCGCCCCGGTACCTTTTCGTTTGGCCGGGCTCCGTCCTTCATCCAGTCGAAGTACGCGATCATCGCCTTCATATCCGCGGAATCGACAGGTATCGGCTTGCCGTTCATCGAACGTTGGAAGCAGCTATTGATGCGCTCCGCCAACGAAATCACCTTCCCCGCGCGCGACGAATAACTCGGGAATTGCGGGGAAACGCCCACAAAAGGCGATGCGTGCGCAACGGTCCCTCCTTCGAGATGGCAGCTGGCGCAGTTGAGCGAATTGCCGACGTTGCCCGGCAAAAGCGCTTTCGTTTCCAGATGCAACTGCATGCCGCGCACGAGTTGCGCCGCATTCGGCTGATCGAGCATCGCAGCGAAGCGCGGCGTCTCGAACGCCGATGGCGTGGGCGTCTTTACTCCCAGTTCCCGACGCAGTTTGCCCACATCGGACGCGCTTACTGGAGCCTGGCGATTGCCCCACGAAGTGCGGACGAAGGTCAGGATATCGGCCAGTTCTCGGTCGGACAACAGGTTGAAGGCCGGCATCGTATAGACCTTCGGATGGGCGGCGGTCTTCGGGGTCTGCCAACCGGTCAGCACCACGTGAATCGACGAAACTGGATCGGCAGACAGCACGGCCGGGTTCTCCGACAGCGGCGGAAACACGGCGGAAAAGCCACGACCGTCGACCTGATGGCAAGCGGCACAAAACTGGAGATAGGCGAGACCGCCGCGGGTCGTCAACAGGCCCGTGGGTTCCTTGGTAGTGTGTTGCGCACCGGATGCCCGCTTCGCCTCCTCGCCAGGCGAATTCGCAGGCAGTGATGTCAGATATATCGCGATCGCACTGAGATCCAAATCGCTCGTGTATTGCGTGCTATGACGAACCACGTCGCTCATGCCACCTGCTGCATAGGTATAGCGGTTTTGCCCGGTCTTGAGCAACGCAACGAGGTCAGCGGCGGTCCACGATCTGCGCAGATTGACGGCGCGCCAAGAATCGACCGTCGCCCCGGAAAGATAGGCGCTGCCATCACTGCCCGCATCGGACAGGGCTTTTTCCTGAAACCCGATACCGCGCGGTGTATGGCATGCACCGCAATGGCCCAGGCCCTGCACGAGGTACGCGCCGCGGTTCCAGATGGCATCGTGCTTCAGATCGGGGATGTAAGGCTTGTCGTCGAGGAAGAGCCCGTTCCAGACAGCGAGCGTCCAGCGCATATTGAACGGCCACGGAATGTCGGGAGCCTTGTTCGCACGACTCACCGGCGCGACACCGTGTTTCAGATATGCAAACAGCGCGCGCATGTCTTGGTCGGTCATCTTTACGTACGACGGATAAGGCATCGCGGGATAGAGATTGTGACCGTCCGCGGCGATACCTTTTCGCATGACCCGCTCGAATTGGGCGAAAGTATAACGACCGATGCCCGTCGCGTCGTCGGGCGTGATATTGGTTGAATACACGGCGCCGAACGGCGTATTGAGCGGCAGACCACCGGCCATCGGTTTGCCATCAGATACGGTATGACAAGCGACGCAATCGCCGAGGCGGGCGACATAAGCCCCATGCGCGACAAGATCGGCATTCGATACCTTGGGAGAGTCTGATTGAGCAGCCCCTGCGTAATGGCCGCATGTCGCCAACGCGGCGACAATCCAACGTGTGAGCGTTCGATAATTCATGTCGTATCGGTATCTGTCGGCACATTGTGGGACCGACGCAAGCCTTGCGCGAGGTTCTGTCGAGCCTCTAAAGATCAGCGGATGGGATCGGTTATCTCTCCGACGGCCGCCCTCTACTGCGCCGCGTACTCACCCGGTTCAAATTACTTGAAAGTCGGCATAGACTGCGGCTATTTTGCGTAATGGAATCCGGATTGCTGAAGCTCCACGAGCGTCGCGACCGCTCCGGGTGTAACAATCACGCCTGGAAGTACGTGATTGGTCAGTTCAGCGGCGAGTGCCTCGAGCGACAGTTTGTCTGGGTTCGTTCCGGCATCGATCAGTTTCTGGGCGGTCTCCCAGATGGAGTTATGACAGCCCAGAAAAACGGCACCCCGTCGCTGCAGCACGGGGATGCTAGTGTCATGTGGCGACAAGACCCCGCGGAGAATCTCTTGATCGGTCGCATCTGCAGTCGCTCCAGCACGTTCGTTGATGAAGGCGTTGGATGCGAACTTGCCACCGGTCAGTCTCGCAAGTTCATATTTGTCCCACATAGCCTGATCGAACAATGCAAGATGCGCCGTGCCGTGCGTGGCCGACACGACCAGAAAATCCGGATGTTTGAAGGACCAGATCTGCGCATTCAGCGCATTGCGCATGAGATTCAGCCAGGGACCGGCCAATTCCGTGTTGTCCCATACTTGACGAGGGCCGCCACGATACGCGATGACCTCGGCGAGCGCCTCATCATCCCACTGTTGAGGACGCTCCAGGATCATCGGAACGGTCTTGAATGATCGGCGTCGCGGAGCATCAGCCAAGTGCTGCGTCAAGTGCCTGAGCGTCGAGGCTCCCTCCGGCAACGACGCAGACAGCTCAGCCGGACGCGCCGCGCGCGGGTGGCTGATCCCCCCAAGCAATGCCGCGCCCGCCGTGACGCCGATCGTCTTGAGCGTCGCGCGTCGTGTGGTGGTCTCCGACATGTAATGATCTCCCGTTGGTATGGTCTATTCGACCCGCTTGTCCTCGGCCCCCGCTTTGCAGAAAATTCGCTGGATGCCTCCGTCCGAACGTTCGGCCCGCCCGCTCGACGTAGGCCGCTTATTCCAAAAAGGAATAAGCATATTCTAATTCGCAATTTAGAATTCGCACGTGCCGTGCGTCAATTCGGCGCAATGCGATGAACGCATTCCGTGTTTGGTGTGGTCCATGTGGCGATCCCGCCGACCGGCGTTTCAGCACAGACCGCGCGTGCGGCGCCGAGCTTTCACCGACACGCCACTAGACAGATCGCGTACCCGAGTGCTAGTGTGGCCACCTCTCGTCCGATCCGCACTGTGGCCTCCGTGCTCTGGGCCTTCGGGCGGATAGTCGTGATACGTGAGGAGCCGTGTTTCAAGCAGCAAAGCCAACAGTCTATGGATAGAGCGATCTAGCTCGTGTATGCCGCCCTCTGAAACGTCGCAGAGAGCCGTGCCGACATTCTGCATGAACGGGAAATCGCCCACGACGACGGCGTCGCTGTTTTGGTACGCCACATCGGCGGGACGATTGCCACGAACATGGAGCGCCCTGCCCGTCACGCCCCTCTCGAGCCGGCGCCGCAGTCGTCAGCGGGCTCAAGTAGGATCGCAGGAGTTCAGCCGGCGCCTGATTTACCCGCTTACGCAGTCGTTCCACCGATGCATTGCCCGGCAGACAGCCGCGTGCCTCAGTCTGCACGATTACGCATCCAGTCCGCGGTTTCACCGAAGGAGTGGAGCAGCCGCTCGCGCAGTTCCTTTGGCAGGTCGATTTCTCTCATCGCCATTGTCATGCAGTCGACCCATTGATCTCGGTCCGCTGATGCAATGGGATACGGCATATGCCGTGCACGCAGGCGGGGATGGCCAAAACGGCTAACGTAGTGATCCGGACCACCGAGCCAGCCGCACAGGAACCAGAACAACTTATTTCGCGTGTCGTCGAGCGTTGGCGGATGCATCGCGCGAAGCTGCTTGAATTTGGCTTCGAGATCCATCAGGTCATAGAAGCGGTCGACGAGCTCGCGCACTCGTACCCCCCCCCCAATGAGATGGAAGGCCGTTGTTTGCTCGATATCTTCGTGAGGTAAATCAGCCATTTAGGAAATCCTTATGAAAATTGCAGAAATGATGGAGCCAGGTTCATATGCCGGCATGGCGAAAGTCTCAAAAAATAAACAAGAACGTCAGGGGCGGTGGCGATGCCGCGAGCGAGCTGTGCACGCTTTCATCGATTCGCTCCAACATTATTTTTTGCGGCTCCACGATAGTGCCGAGCGCATGACGCCCCCTGTAGCGCGACCGCCTACCGGCAGCTGGCGTCCTGCGCCGATTTCGACACGCACTAGTTCGCTCAGCATCTGAGCCAAATTGATTTCGCGCGGTGTCCGAGGAACTACGCGCAGAATCGAGACTCCGCCCACACGCAGCCTATCTATCCCGGACGGCCAGTCGGGCGGACCGAGCTGCGCTCGCCCGGCATGATCGCAACCCATCAAGCGGCAAATGCTCTCTCCCCCGTGCACGCAATTGACGATCGGGCATTGCGAATCAGAAACCTGCCGGCGGTGCAGCACCGGCAGTTCGATCTCGCACGCCGCGCCGCGCGCATGCTTAAGCGCTTGCATAGCGTCGCCCGCGCACACCGCATTCATGACCCACCGCGTGGCCCCCCACTCGACAAGTCGGCGTAGTGTGCTCGCGCCGTCGCATGGAATCTCGGGCCCTGCGACGAAAGACGCATTCCCTGCCAGCAACGCCAGCGAGTTCGCATCCCCGGCCTCGATCCGGAACCCGGATTCTCTGATCCACTTTGTAGCGCTGTCGGCGGCGACTTCCTCGCTCGATCGGCGGACAGACAACACGACCTCCTTTCCGCTCGACGCAAGTTCGCGAGCAATTGCCAGCCGCTCCCGACGTTGAACGACGGGGCGCGACGAACACAGGACGTTCCCGATATACACGATGTCCACGGACGACAACGCCACGGCATCGTAGAAGTTCGTCACTGCGTCACGGGACCAGCATGCAGGAAGGGGCGCAATGGAGACTTTCATGAGCGTTTGCATGTTCGATGTGCACCGGAGGGATAACGCACAAAGCGGAAAAGGCCCTTCCCGGCGGGTCCGCCATCCGCACATTCAGCCGCTCTCTGACCACCACTCGCCTTTGCTGCGTGGCGGCCAGCAAGCCATGCGCCGCCATAAACAGCCCGATCATCGCCGCGTGAATCAACCACGAGAGATACCAAGCGCCGTAATCCCGGACCACCACGCCACCTCGACGCGTCGTGCTCCGCCTTGACCTTGCCGCGCATTATGTGAAGTCGCCAGCTCATCTACGCGAGAATGAACACGCCGACACATGCTGCCGTCCAGGTCAAGATGTTCGCAGCGCGACGCGGCATTCCCGATAGTCCGGCTCTCGCAGGGGGCTCGACAATGACATCAGAAGTAACAACAGGCTTGCGCTTGCAGTACCGATCGCTGGCGCGATGCGCCACCATGAGAGCAACGGACAGTCAGCGAGGGTCGCAAGCAGGTCGAGCTGCATGTCGGCAGGCCCAGTTCGGGGGCAAGCGCCAGAACCGCATGCGCGCGCAAATTGTCACGCCGCGCACCGCCAGGCGGCACGGCGCCCTGCTGTACCGAACCCAGCGCGAGGCTTGACACCGGAGAATGGTCGAGCCCGTGGCATCTGCGGATGCGCGACACTGAAGCCGCCGATGGTAAAGAGCAAGGTCGCACGAATCGCGCCGACTGTCGCGACGCGAAAGTGCCAAAATACTTTCAGTTGGTCGACATTAATTCGGGAAATGATACGTCGAGCAAAGCTCATGAATGACACAAACCTGTTCATGCAGATCCCGACCGTCACGCATCGAAATGCTTTGCATCCAGCGGCGCGCTCTGCCACGGCGACATCCCCCTCCGACCGATACGCCGCAGACATAGAATTGGCACAGTGTTAGGCCGTGCGACAAGCTCGCCTGGCGGCCGAATGATGTGATCTTGCATTGAGGTGGGTTAACAGCAACTTATCAATTGCCTATTATCGCAACTATGCAATAGTATAGTTTGACCGTGGTGCTGGACGATGCGCGACACGGTGCCGCATATGCATACGAAGTCTTGGCTGCCATTGAAAGTTTGTAAGTATAGCTAACGATGGCCGTTCGCGCGCAGATCAGCCTTGTTAG
Source organism: Burkholderia aenigmatica (assembly GCF_902499175.1). GTDB lineage: Bacteria > Pseudomonadota > Gammaproteobacteria > Burkholderiales > Burkholderiaceae > Burkholderia > Burkholderia aenigmatica. The sequence continues at coordinate 58,895 of NZ_CABVQC010000045.1, read as the reverse complement.
CATAGGATTCTGATTCGGTAAGCGCGCGGATCTCGACACCGTGATGTTGCCCGAAGCGCAACGTCGAAGTTCGCTGCCCTTCGGAAGATAGTGGAGCATCTCGAGGAGACGGTGGTGCGCTCCGGAGTATTCCGCCTACGGATCTAGCCATTCCCTCCTCCACCGCGGTTCCGATACGTGAGTGCGAGCTGGCTTACCGAGTAGCGAGGTCATCAGCGCACGCGTCGCGCCTTGGCCCCAGCCGGCATTGACAGCGAGAAAGTCCGCGCCGGTCTCGCCGACCGTCGTGGACATGACCTTGATGATCCAGAACGAGAGCGCGACGTCAGGAACCTTGTTCAGCCAGGGCGAAGTCGGGCGGTCGAAAGGCGAGAGCATGCCGTTGCCTCCTGAAGATTTGGGGTACAGGCAGTCTGATCGTGCAGACTTAGCTCATCCATAGCGGCGCTGCAAGAGTGGCGCCACTCACCGATCCATCAGGAAGTGATTGATTCGACTGAGAATTATTTTAGGAGCGGAACGCCATGCCCTGTCGCGACTAGATCGGCCTACCCCGGAAAAATGCACTGAAATCAAGGGGACCCCCATTGGGGCGACGGCACCACGTCATCGTCGGACGGCCAGAACTTCCGCACCGGCAGCAAGGCCGAGAGCACCGGCCACATCAATCCGAAATACGGCAGCAGCCCAGGGCGGACGTTCTACACCCATATCTCCGACCAGTACGCGCCGTTCCACACCAAGGTCGTGAACGTCGGCGTGCGCGACTCGACCTACGTGCTCGACGGCCTGCTGTATCACGAATCCGACCTGCGGATCGAGGAGCACTACACCGACACGGCAGGGTTCACGGACCACGTCTTCGCGTTGATGCACCTGCTGGGCTTCCGCTTCGCCCCGCGCATTCGTGACCTGGGCGACACCAAGCTCTACATCCCGAAGGGCGATGCCACCTACGAGGCGTTGAAACCGATGATCGGCGGCACGCTCAACATCAAGCACGTCCGCGCCCATTGGGATGAAATCCTGCGGATGGCCACCTCGATCAAGCAGGGCACGGCGACGGCCTCGCTGATGCTCAGGAAGCTTGGCAGCTACCCGCGCCAGAACGGCCTGGCCGTCGCCCTGCGTGAGCTGGGACGCATCGAGCGCACACTGTTCATCCTGGACTGGCTGCAAAGCGTCGAGCTGCGCCGCCGCGTGCATGCCGGGCTGAACAAAGGCGAGGCGCGCAACGCGCTGGCCCGCGCCGTGTTCTTCAACCGCCTGGGGGAAATCCGCGACCGCAGCTTCGAGCAGCAGCGCTACCGGGCCAGCGGCCTCAACCTGGTGACGGCGGCCATCGTGCTATGGAACACGGTCTATCTGGAGCGGGCCGCGAACGCCTTGCGTGGCCACGGTCAAGCCGTCGATGACGGCCTGTTGCAGTACCTGTCGCCGCTCGGCTGGGAGCACATCAACCTGACCGGCGATTACCTCTGGCGCAGCAGCGCCAAGATCGGCGCGGGCAAGTTCAGGCCGCTACGGCCGCTGCAACCGGCTTAGCGTGCTTTATTTTCCGTTTTCTGAGACGACCCCTAGTTTCCCGACAATCTGGGCGATTCGCTCAGCGAGCTTCCCGACTGAGCCGCTTTCCATCAGGTCGGATATCTCGTTGATTGCAGCGGCACCGCCGGCGGTATTGCCGTATTCCGCGATCGCGACCGAATTGGCGAAGAGCTGCGGGAGCAATTCCGCCTTGATGTGTTCAACGCTCAGCGTCATTTATGAACTCAGTTATTGATCGACCACCCAGCAAGGGGAGGGGCAATTTCGGGAAATTCGGAACTTCCCATCACGAACTAAAACCCAGTCTGACACGACTCGCACCCAGTTCAAGCCCCCTTGTGAGGCTTACTTGGGCGCCAAGGTGTGAAAAATACCCAGTCTGTTAACGTCAGCGCTGCCCACGTTCTGAAGGGGAAATAGTCGATTCCAGAGTGCCACGTCGGTCCAAACGCGCTAGCTCTGCTGAGACAGTGTCCGATTTCCCAGTATCCGGCGCATCGCATCGGACTGCGTCCTTTCGGCTGCGAGAGCTTTTTCCGCAGCCTCGGCCCGGGCCCTATACAGATCTCGCTGCTGGCTGAGATCCTGACGTAGCGCATCAGTCTGGAGCAGAAGATGCCGCTCGAGTCCCGAAAGGCGGGTGACAGAGGCGCTTAGCTCGCCAAGTTGATCAGCCAACGCCTGGGTCTGCGCAGCGTGCTCGGTACGTTCGTTCTCGATCTGCTCGCCAGCAACCCTAGCTGCAGCTTCCGCGGTCGTGGCTCGGTCGAGTAGCGAGGCTCGCTGCGCTTCCAATCCGGAGATTCTGGCGTAAGCGTCTCGAAGCGCAGATTCGGCCACCTGCACCCGGGCTTTCAGCTCGAGAAGTTCGTCATTGGGAATTTGCTGGCTAATGGCGATCTGCGGTGCCGGAGTGGCGACAGCTGGCACCAAAAACTGCTGGTCGACGCGCAGAGTCAGCGCGGTCGTGGGTTCGGGCGTTGGTGCGGTCAGGGCGATGCCAGACGCGTGCGCTCGGTGGATAGCCTTGCTCCAGGTTTGCGCCGACGGGCGCCGACGGATCAGGAAGGCTTCGAGCAGCCGTTCATAGGTCGATTGTCCGTAAATTCGACCGGTACAACGCGCGACACCGACGATGAATTCGTCGAGAAACCGGCCGTTATCACCGGGCGCCGCGTTCCGATCGGCAGCTTCGGCCGCGGGAATCATCCCGCGCATCTGGGCGTCGGTGAAGGAGATTCGAGGTCGAGCCACGGAATCCTCGGGAAACTTTGGACGGAACCAGTATAGGCGCGAGCTCGGATAGAGTAAATAAAATCGTAGTTTTAACTACCCATTTCCGCTACGTTGCATCATTATTTGTATAATGGTGCGTTTTGTACGAAACTGCCTTAAACCAAAAACTCTACTCTCTACTGCTGGCCAAAGCAAAAAAGAACCATGCCCAACGAACTTGCGATCGAAGCCTACGTGGTCGAGCATCTACCCAGCTCGGCGCCACCGAACCGGGCGACCAGCCCGATCCTGCCGACAGGACTTACCGAGCAGGAAGTCGTGATCCAGTGGCTGAAGACAAAGGAAGCCGGTGACGGCCGACTGGCAGATACGACGCTCGCCCAGTATGTGGTCGAGGCCCGGCGGCTCTTCTGGTATGCGCGATGGATCGACACGCCGATCTCGGAATGGACGCTCGAGGAAGCCGGTGACTACCTCGCGTTCCTGAAGGCTCCGGACGAGGCTGCGATCTGCGCGGAGCGCGTGCCGCGCGGCGATCCGCGCTGGACGCCTTTCCGCAAGGCGCTGAGCACGGCATCTGCGCGCCAGAGCCAGGTCATCGCCGGCAGCCTGTTCAAATGGCTCGTCGCCGTGCAGTACCTTCGTGCCGATCCCTTCGCCGGCTATGGGCTGGCGGGAAAGAAGCGCCAGCGCGCCAAGAAACAGAAACGGTTCGTTGGGCAGGATGGCATCGAGCTTGCCCGGGACGCGGTCGTCGGCCGGGAATGTCGCACCGACCGCGAACGGGCCAAGCGGGCCCGCGATCTGTTCATTGTTGACCTGTTCACCAAGACCGGCTTGCGCACGTCCGAGGCGATCAATGCAACGATGGGATCAATCCAGTACGCGCGCTTCACCCCCGCGCAGCGGGCGAAGAACCCCGACTATCCGGAGGGCGTCTGGGTAATCGAGGTGGAATCCGGGAAAGGCGGCCATGCACGGACGGTCTCGTGCGCGGCCATCATGGGTAGCCTTCAGGATTATCGTGTCGCCTATGGCCTCTCCTCACTGCCCATCCCAGGAGAAACGACCCCTCTCATCCTTGGCGCCCGGCGTCGGACGCCCGAGGTCAGCAGGCAGGTCAGTGAAAGAGGGCTTCGCGGCTTGAGGCGTGATCTCGGGACCATTGACGGCGTCACGGACCGCTCCTCGCTGTACCGGCTAGTGAAGGCGATTTTCCGTGAGGCGCTGGCTTGGTGGGATGCTCGCGACCCGGTCGAAGCGGACAAGCTCGAACGCGCCTCCACGCACTGGCTGCGCCACAGTTTTGCCAAGAGCCTCGTGTCGGCCGGCGCCGATCTAATGACGATCGCCCGAAACCTTGGCCACGCCGACGTGAATACCAGTCTCGTGTACATCGACGACGAGGAAACGTCCCGGGCTCTCGACACCGAGAAGTTGCTGTTGGATCGATAAGGTCGATCACCCGGTGGGAAATCACTTCCCACCGGAAACTTCACCCCGCTTCCCCCCTTCCATATTTCCCGGAACATGACGGGAATCCGACATCCCTCGTTTTTGGACCCGCCTCCTTTTATACTTCCCACCAGGAAGTTACGGGCCTTGATGACCGTGACCCCTGGTTGTTTCCATAAACGTGTCGGGGAAGATGACGATGAAGATGAGATTGCTGGCGCTTGCAACTACGGCGTGTTGCTTGATCAGTACGCTTGCCTACGCTTCACTCGGGGGCAGCGCCCCCACCGTATCGGATGATCAAGTTCGTCTGGTCGCGAACCACCAGGCCGTGAATCTCCAAGCAACAGCTGGCGTGGGCTACACGGTCAGCGAGATGGTGTTGCCAAGTACGACGGTCGTGCGGGAATACGTCGCCGGCGGAAAGGTCTTCGCAGTGAGCTGGAGCGGCCCGTCTGCGCCGAACGTCCGGCAGCTGCTGGGCGTGTATGCGGATCAGGCCAGCGCAGACGTCAAGGCGTTTCGCGAGGCGCACGGTGGCATCGGACCGGTCTCAGTCTCGTCCGGGGATTTCGTGTTTCAGTCGGGCGGCCACATGGGTTTCTATGCCGGCCGTGCCTATATCCCGAGTGCATTTCCCAGCGGCGTCACAAGCTCGGACATTCGATAAAGGACTCGACAATGCGCAAAATCGTGATGATCACGGCGGCCTCGTGCCTGTTCGCTCTGATGACAGCCTGCGGCGGGGGCGGCGGAGGTTCTAGCTCCCCTGCCCCGAGCACGCAAAGTCCGCCGTCAAATACCTCGACGTCGCCGACCGCGGGGACACCGTCGACGGGAGCTCCGCCTACTCCGGTCGCAAACCAGATGTCCGTAACAGTCGGCCCAAACGCGTGGAACGCGCAAAATGTGCTCTACACGTCGGTCACGATCTGTGTGCCGGGCACATCTAATTGCCAGACCATCAATAACGTTCTTGTCGACACCGGCTCCTTTGGTCTGCGACTGTTCAACTCGCAGATCACGCTTCCGCTCCAGAAGGTCTCGGCAACGGTTGGCGGCACCCTGACCGAATGCACGACCTTCGGTTCAGGCACGGCATGGGGCACCGTCGCGCAAGCGGACATCAAGCTCGCAGGTGAAGTGGCGTCAAAGGCCCCGATCCAGCTGATTGCGGATCCGGCTGTCAGCGGCTCGGCCACGAACAACTGCATTCCTACCGGCGTGACGGACTTGAACAGCCCCTCTGCTTTGGGCGCGAACGGAGTTCTCGGCGTCGGTTTAAACGCAGCTGATTGTGGTGCGAGCTGCGTGGCGACGACTTCGCCGGGGTGGTATTTTGGCTGTCCCGCTAATGCGACGACGTGCCCTGGCACGACAGTCCCTTTGGCAAACCAGGTGACGAATCCGGTGAGCATGTTTGCGCACGACAACAACGGAGTCGTGTTGACGCTGCCGAGCGTTCCGTCGACCGGGGTATCGAGTGTTTCCGGGACGCTCACTTTCGGCATCGACACCCAAGCCAATAATGCGCTGGGATCCGCGAAGGTCTACACGCTGAACAACAACTATGACCTGACCACGTCGTTCAACGGCAACACATTCCCGGAATCCTTCCTCGACAGCGGATCGAATGGCCTCTTCTTCAATGACTCGATCACCACCTGTTCCGGGAGTACCTTCTACTGCCCGGCGTCGACCATGAGTCTCTCCGCAGTGATGCAGGGATTGAACGGGAACAACGTCTCGCTCAATTTCGACGTGGGTAACGCGAACACGATGGTGGGCAATGGTGCGTACGCGATGAACGATTTCGCGGCTCAAGGCGGCTCGGCGAACTTGTTCGATTGGGGACTCCCCTTCTTCTACGGACGGTCGATCTATACGGCGATCGCGGGCACGACAAATTCGGGAGGAACTGGGCCGTTCTTCGCTTTCTGATCAACGCCCTTCCCTTCCCTGAAAACCGGCCTTCGGGCCTAATGCCGTTCAGTTAAGCGACTGAACGGCATTTTTTGTTTCACGATGACTCCAGCCCGGTAGTTCGCTGGACTGCGCCGTAGCTAGATACAGCAGGTTTATCAATAACTTACGCGCGTCCATCATATGCCGGTGCTTTCTGAAACTTGACCCGGTTTTCCCTCGCGCCGCTCCTATCTGGCTCCTGGAATCCGGGTTGTTCCGAGGAGTCATCATGGCAAAGATCAAGCTCACCAAGACCGCCGTGGAGTCGGCCCAACCCCAGGCCAAGGATGTTGAACTGCGAGATACCGTGGTGCCCGGCTTCCTGTGCAAGATTACCCCGACCGGCCGCCGGGTGTTCATGCTCCAGTACCGCACGAACTCCGGCCAGCCCCGCAAGCCCTCGCTGGGGCTGTACGGGGAGCTGACCGTCGAACAGGCACGAGTCAAGGCACAGGACTGGCTGGCCGAGGTTCGCCGGGGCGGCGACCCCGGCGGCGCCAAGGCCGAGGCGCGCAAGGCGCCCACGATGGCCGAGTTGTGCAAGAAGTTCATGGAGGACTACTCCAAGAAGCGCAACAAGCCCAGCACGCAGGACGGCTATCAGGGCGTCATAGACCGCAACATCATCCCGCTGCTGGGCCGCAAGAAGGTGCATGACGTGAAGCGGCCCGACATTGCCGGGCTGATGGAGAAACTGGCCTACAAGCCGACCGAGGCGAACAAGACCTTCGGCGTGCTGCGCAAGATGTTCAACCTGGCCGAAGTGTGGGGCTACCGCCCGGACGGCACGAACCCGTGCCGCCACGTCCCCATGTACCCGCCGGGCAAGGAAACCCGGCTCATCGTGGACGAGGAAATGGTGCGGATCTTCCGCCAGTTGGAGAAGCTGGAGGCGGAGGGGCTGGAGAACTACGTCATCCCGCTGGCGATCCGCCTGCAATTCGAGTTCGCCGCCCGGCGCTCCGAAATCTGCCCGCTCGAATGGAGCTGGCTGGACTTCGAGAACCGGCGCGTGGTGTGGCCCGACAGCAAGGTCGGCGGCATTTCCAAGCCCATGAGCGAGGAAGCCTATCGGCTGCTTTCGACGGCGCCGCGCCGGGAGGGCTGCCCCTACGTCCTGCCATCGCCGAACGACCCGGCCAAGCACCTGACCTTTGGCGAGCACTATGGCGGCTGGTGCCGGGTGCTCAAGGCCGCCGGCGTCCCGCACGTCGGCACGCACGGCATCCGCCATCGCTCGACCACCGACATTGCCAATTCGGGCGTGCCGACCAAAGTGGGCATGAAGCTGACGGGCCACAAGACCGTGGCGATGTTCATGCACTACGTCCACACCGAGGACAAGCCGGTGCGCGATGCGGCCGAGCTGGTGGCCAGCCGCCGCCAAGCCATCACGGGTGCGCGCCAGCTTGCGGAGGCGGCGGCATGAACACGCGCCGGTCATCCGCAGCATCGTCCGCAGCGCCTTCGGCGCTGCTGGGCGACATTCGGGCACTGATCGAGGCGGCGCGCAAGCGCGCCGCCTCGACGGTGAATAGCGAGCTGACGATGCTCTACTGGCGCATCGGCCAGCGCATCCGCACGCACGTCTTGGACGGACGCCGGGGCGCCTACGGCAAGGAAGTCCTGCCCACCCTGGCGGCGCAGTTGGTGAAGGAGTACGGCGGCAGTTTTGCCGAGCAGAACCTGCGCCGCATGGTGCAGTTCGCGGCCACCTTCCCCGACGAGCAGATTCTCGTATCACTGATACGAGAATTGAGCTGGACGCACTTCATCGCCCTGATCCCGCTGAAAGACCCGCTCCAGCGGGACTATTACGCGCAGATGGCGAGCGCCGAACGCTGGAGCGTCCGGACGCTGCGCGAGCGCATCGACTCGATGCTGTACGAGCGCACGGCGCTGTCTCAAAAGCCGGGCGAGACGATCGCGCACGAGCTGGCGACGATGCGCGATGCGCAGCGCATGTCGCCCGCCCTGGTCATGCGCGACCCGTACATCCTCGACTTCCTGGGGCTGCGGGACACTTGGCAGGAAGGCGACTTGGAGGCGGCGATCATCCGCGAAATGGAGTCGTTCTTGTTGGAGCTGGGCGCGGGTTTCAGCTTCGTGGCCCGGCAGAAGCGCATCCAGATCGACGGCGAGGATTTCCACCTCGACCTGCTGTTTTACAACCGCAAGCTGCGGCGGCTGGTGGCAGTGGAGTTGAAGGTCGGCGAGTTCAAGGCAGCTTTCAAGGGACAGATGGAGCTTTATCTTCGCTGGCTGGACAAGCACGAACGGGAGCCGGAGGAAGCCTCGCCGCTGGGGATCATCCTTTGCACCGGCAAGAAGCGCGAGCAGATCGAATTGCTGGAGTTGGACAAGTCGGGCATCCACGTCGCCGAGTACCTGACCGCCTTGCCGCCGAGGGGCGTGCTGGTGGAGCGGCTGCAACAAGCAACGCAACGGGCGCAGTTGCAGCTCGAGCAGCGCAAGACCGACAACGAATAGTCCTGTCCCAAGCAGTCGGGCGTCCCGGCGTACCGCCGTCGCGCTGTCGTGCTGCGCATCGAGCCTCGCTGCGCGAGTCTCGCCCCTGTCGGGCTTCCATCACTGACGCCTCCGGCCCGGCTCGCTGATCCGCGCCTGCGCGCTTCGCTTGCCAAAAACCCGCGTGCGTGGGGTGGTGTGAGGGGGCGGTCTTGCTGTGTCCCTTCACCGTATCACGGCGTTCTCGCCGTGCAAGGGCTGCGCGCGCCTTGCGCGCTTGCGTCCTGGCGGCCGTCTGCGACCCCTGACTGCTGCGCTGCGCCGTGAGGGCGACGGTTCCGGGCAATTCCGCCCTTGCAACCGGAGAACCGTCATGAACGACAAATCACACGTTTCCCTCGAACAGCACGTTTGCCTGGTCTGCGGCACGGCGTTCGACACCGGCGCGATCCTGCTGGACAAGCGCCTGCGCGCGAGCATGGAGCGCCACACGGCGACCGGCTGGGGCCTGTGCCCCGAGCATCAGAAGCTGGCCGACGATGGCTTTGTCGCGCTGGTCGAATGCGATCCGCAGCGCAGCGGGTCGCAGGCTGGCGGGCGCATGAAGCCCGAGCAGGCATACCGGACGGGCCGGCTGGCCCATCTGCGGCGCACGGTGTTCGCGCAGGTGTTCAACGTGCCGATCGCGGACGAGCAGGCTTGCGTGTTCGTTGAGCCTGGCGTGATCGAGCAGTTGCAGTCGATGACAGCGCCGGCGGCGGGCTGATTGCGTCGTGCGGCCTTCGGTGCGTCGCTCCTTCGCGGGCGGCGCACTTTTTCATATCCCCCCAGGGGGGATACAATTGCCACATGAACGCGACACACAAGCACTCAACCCATCCCGATCTCGTGAAGCGGCTGAAACGCGCCGATGGTCATCTTCGGCACGTCATAGGGATGATCGAAAGTGGCGAATCCTGTCTCGACATCGCCCGCCAGCTCGCGGCGGTGGAAAGCGCGGTGACGGCCGCAAAGCGCGTCCTGATCCACGACCACATCGACCATTGCCTGGCCCATGACGAAGACTCCGTTTTGACCGAAATGAAGGCACTGACCAAACTGCTCTGAGGCCCGCCGATGCTCTCCGTCCTGAAGAACCGTACCTATCGTCACCTGTTCGCCGCTCAGGTGATTGCGCTTGTCGGCACCGGCCTGATGACGGTGGCCCTTGGCCTGCTTGCCTACGATCTGGCCGGGGCGAATGCCGGCGCGGTACTCGGGACGGCACTCGCAATCAAGATGCTGGCCTATGTCGGAGTCGCCCCGGTCGCGCAGGCGTTCGCCGACCGGCTGCCGCGACGGTCGTTGCTCGTTGCCCTTGACCTAGTACGAGCATCCGTTGCGCTCTGCCTGCCCTTTGTCAGCGAAATCTGGCAAATCTATCTGCTGATCTTCGTCTTGCAGGCGGCGTCCGCAGGCTTCACGCCGACCTTTCAAGCCACTATCCCGGACATCCTTCCCGACGAAGACGAGTACACGAAAGCACTGTCGCTTTCCCGGCTGGCCTACGATTTGGAAAGCCTGATTTCCCCGATGCTGGCCGCCGCGCTACTGACGGTCATCAGCTTCCACAACCTGTTTGCCGGAACGGTTCTCGGCTTCCTCGTGTCAGCCGCGCTTGTGGTCAGCGTGAGGCTTCCCACAACCGTTCCCGGCCCGTGTCGTGGCATATGGGATCGTACTACGCGGGGCACGCGCATTTACCTCGCCACGCCGCGCCTTCGGGGTCTGCTGGCGATCAGCCTCGCTGTGGCAGCAGCGGGGTCAATGGTGATCGTGAACACGGTGGTCATCGTGAAGGCACGCTTTGGCCTGGGCGAATCCGAGGTAGCGTGGGCGCTGGCGGCCTTCGGAGGCGGGTCGATGGTTGCGGCCTTCGCGCTGCCTCGCCTGCTCGACAAGATTGCTGATCGACCTGTCATGATTGCGGGAGCGACGATGCTGGTTGTGGGAACGGCAGCCGGGGCAATGATTCCGACCTATGCCGTTCTGGTGGTGATCTGGTTGGTGGTCGGCTTCGGCTACAGCGTGGCGCAAACACCTTCCGGCCGGCTGTTGCGCCGCTCCGCTCATCCCGAGGATCGCCCCGCGGTCTTTGCCGCGCAATTCGCCCTGTCCCATGCGTGTTGGCTCATTTGCTATCCCTTGGCCGGTCGCTTCGGCGCTGCCTTTGGGCTGCAATCGACCTTCATCATCATGTCGCTGATTGGTCTTGTCGGAGTGGGACTGGCGCTGTGGCTCTGGCCCGCTAGTGATTCTTCCGACATCGCCCACGATCATCTACCGCCAGATCATCCTCACTTGCGCGAACAAGCAGACCGAGGCGGGCACCGTCATCCCATGATCGTTGACGATCTGCACCGGGACTGGGCGCGCATTTAAGAACTGCCCGCCTTTCACATCGCTGATGCCTCCGGCCCGGATTGCTATTCGGGCCTGCGCGCTTCGCTTGCCAAAAACCGCGTGCGTGGAGGTGCGAGGGAGGCGGTCTTGCTGTCCCCTTCATCGTGCCACGGCGTTCTCGCCGTCAAGGGCTGCGCGCCGATGGCGCTTGCGTCCTGGCGGCCGTCGTTGACCCCTGACTGCTTGCGCTGCGCCGTGCCCCGGAAGGGTCGGGCAATTCCGCCCGGCAACCTTTCAGGAGTTCACCATGAACAACGCACTCATCACTGACGAGCAGCGCATCGTGCTGCTGGCCAACGGCCGCGAATCCTTGGAGAACCCGGACTTCGATCCGGCACCCGTCGTCAAGCTGTTCACGCCGGATGCCGGCGCGACCTGGCTGCTGACCGAGATTGATCCCGATGACCACGACCACGCCTTTGGTCTTTGCGACCTGGGCCTGGGGATGCCGGAAATCGGCTGGGTCAGCCTGGGCGAGCTGGCGACCGTGCGCGGCAGGCTGGGCCTGCCGATCGAGCGCGACCTGTCTTTCCGCGCCGAGAAGCGGTTGAGCGCCTACGCGCGCGATGCCCGGTTGGTCGGGCGTGTCGTCGTCTGAACCAGCCCTTGGAGCGCCGCAAGGCGCTCCTTGCGCTTTCCCAACCTTCGCAGGAGATCAATGCCATGAGCAGCCATCACGACTACATCATCGAAATCACGGCGCAACACGATGCGCTCAAGCCGTTCGCGCCGGAGAACGGTCAGCCCTTGCGCTTCAAGATCGGCGACGCGGTGATCTACACCAACGAGTTTGGCGCGCAGTTCCGGCGCCGCGTCACCGGGTTCTACCAGCCTACCGAGCCTTCGGGGCTGTATGCGCGTGGCAGGCGCTACTACCTGAACTCGACTTCGCCTTGGATGCCGGTTGCGGAATCCAGCCTGCGTCCTGACGACTCGGCGTGATGCCTAAGTGCCCCTGACGGGGCGCTGCGCGCTGCGCTTGCCTCCAGGGGAAAGCCCTGCGGGCTATCCCCGCCGCGCGGAGCTTGGCGCCCCTCAAAGGCCGCCGATCCGGCTGCGCCGGATCGGCCAGACCGCAGCAGCCGCTGTCGAACCTGTTTCCCGATGACTGGCGCATGAGCTTGTACATCGAGCCTTGGAGTCCGTGCGTCCCCGGCCAAGAAACATGGCCGGTCGCGCTGTCGTGCGCGTAGCGCATCGAGCCGCCTGCGGCGTCTCGCCCCTGACGGGCTTCCATCGTTCCCTCGCTCCGCTCGGCTGACGCCTCCGGCCCGGATTCCTAGATCCGGGCCTGCGCGCTTCGCTTGCCGTGCTGTCGGCGTGCTGAGGGGCCGTTGCCATGTCCAACCGTCTCCCCTGACTTCATCGCCCGCGGCCGTGTGCCGTCAAGGCGCTCCTGACCGTCGCGGGCGATGAACTCAGGAAAGACGGTGGCAACAGGGCCAACCGGGTTCCTCGTGCCGACCGCACCGAACCGCCGAAAGGCTGGGCTTCCGAATCTAGGAATCCGGTGTGCGGTGAACAGCAACCCCTTTTTTCTTTGTCAGGAGAAATGCCATGCAACTCGCATCCCGCTTCGCTTCCCGTTCCCCGGTGCTGCGTTCGGAACGTCCCTTGTCCGACGACCAAATCCGGGCCGTGGCCCCGTCCATCTTCGCGGACGCCCCGCACGAAAGCCGCTCTGAGCGGTACAGCTACATCCCCACCGCGACCGTGCTGCAAGAACTGCGCGGGGAAGGCTTCGAGCCTTTCATGGTGACGCAAACCCGCGTGCGCCACGACGACCGCCGCGACTACACCAAGCACATGATCCGGCTGCGCCACGCCAGCCAGATCAACGGCCGCGAGGCCAACGAAATCATCCTGCTGAACTCCCATGACGGCACCAGCAGCTATCAGATGCTGGCCGGGATGTTCCGCTTCGTTTGCAGCAATGGCCTTGTCTGCGGCGACACCGTGGCCGACGTGCGCGTGCCGCACAAGGGCGACGTAGCCGGGCACGTCATCGAAGGCGCTTACGAAGTCCTGCACGGCTTCGACCGGGCGCAGGAATCGCGCGATGCCATGCGCGCCATCACGCTCGACGCCGGGGAATCCGAAGTGTTCGCCCGCGCTGCGCTGGCGTTGAAGTACGACGAGGACAAGCCCGCGCCCATCACGGAATCGCAAATCCTGATGCCACGCCGCCACGACGACGACCGCCGCGACCTGTGGAGCGTGTTCAACCGCACGCAGGAGAACTTGACCAAAGGCGGCCTGTCCGCCCGCGCCGCGAATGGCCGCCGCCAGACCACCCGGCCCGTGCAGGGCATCGACCAAAGCGTGCGCCTCAATCGCGCCCTGTGGCTGCTGGCCGATGGCCTGCGCCAGTTGAAAGCCTGAATCCCCACGCGGCAGGGGCAGGCAGCAGCCCTTGCCGCTTCTCTCGCTGCTGCATCCCAACCGCAAGGAGTTATCACCATGAACGCTGTACTCAAAACCGAAACCGTCGCCATCGAAGCCGCCGCACCGCTGGAAGTGGCCGATCCGACCAAGAACCTGATCTTGGTTCCGCTGTCGCAACTGTTGCCGCGCCGCTCCAAGCGCAACGTCCGCACGACCCCGCGCCAGTCCATCCCCGAGCTGGCCGCGAGCATTGCCCGCATCGGCCTGCTGCAAAACCTGATCGTGATTGCATCCGCCGATGGCGAGGCTTACGAGGTGGTGGCAGGCGACCGCCGCCTGACCGCCTTGAAGCTGCTGGCGAAGAAGAAGCGCATCCCCACTGACTACGAAGTGCCGTGCCTGCTGGTGGCCGATGCGTCCGCCCGCACCGTCAGCCTCGCGGAGAACGTGCAGCGCGAGAACATGCACCCCGCCGACCAGTTCGCGGCCTTCGCCGCGCTGGTCAAGGAAGGCCGGCCCGTCGAGGACATTGCCGCCGACTTCGGCGTGTCCCCGCTGGTGGTGCAGCGCCGCTTGAAGCTGGCGAACGTCTCGCCGCGTCTCATGGCCGACTACCGGGCCGGTGGCGTGACGCTGGAACAGTTGATGGCCCTGACCATCACCGATGACCACGCCGCGCAGGAAGCCGCGTTCTATGGTGCGCCGGAATGGCAGCGCAGCCCGTCCAAGCTGCGCGAGCGCCTGACCGAGCGCGAAATCGACGCCACGCACGCGCTGGTGCGCTTCGTCGGGCTGGACACCTACCGGCAGGCAGGCGGCGGCATCCGCCGCGACCTGTTCGCGGAAGGCGATGCCGGAACCTACCTCACCGATACCGCAGTGCTGGAAACGCTGGTGCGCGACAAGCTGGCAACGCTGGCCGAGGACGTGCGCGGCGAGGGTTGGGCATGGGTGGAGGCCGTGCCGCATCTGGCCTACGAGGAACGGCAAGCGTTCCAGAACGCCCCGCGCCATCGCCGCGAGCCGACCACCCGCGAGGCCCGCCGCATCGCCTCGCTGGAAACCCGCCTCGAAAAGATCGACGCCGAACTGGAAGAAGCCTGCGACGCCGAGGACGAGGCCAAGGCCGAGAAGCTGGAACAGCGGCGCGATCAGGTGGTCGGGGAACTGCAAGACGCGGAGGACGCCTTACAAGGCTATGCGCCCGAGGTGCGCGAGGTGGCTGGTGCCATCGTCACCATCGACCGCAACGGCGAGGCCGTCATTCATCGCGGCCTGCTGCGCGAAGCCGAGGCCAAGGCGCTGCGCACGCTGGAAAAGCTGCGGCGCGGTTTCGGCAGCACCGAAGGCGAAGCCGCCAACGACGAGCACGAGGACGCCGACGACGCGCCCAAGGCCGCGAGCCTGTCCGACCGGCTGGCGCAGCGATTGAGCGCCCACCGCACGGCGGCGCTGCAAATCGAAGTCGCACGGCATCCGCACGTCGCGCTGGCCGCGCTGGTGCATGACATGGTGCAGACCGTCTTGCAGCCCGACGCCTATGGCGATGGCCTGCCGCTCGGCGTGCGCCTCACGGCGCAAGACCGGCTGGAAGGCATGGCCCCGGACTGGCCGGAATCGCCTGCTGCCGTGGCGCTGCGCGAACTGCAACAGGTGGCAGGTGAAGCCTTGCCGGAGGACAGCGCCGAACTGCTCGCCGTGCTGCTGGCGAAGTCGCAAGACGAACTGGTGCGGCTGCTGGCCGTGTGCGTGGCCTCCACGGTGGACGTGGTGACGCCTCGCGCCACGCCGCACCAGCCCGGCGCAGAACTGGCGCAGGCCGTGGGCCTCGACATGGCCGCATGGTGGAAGCCGACCGCAGAAGGCTACTTCAAGCACGTTCCGAAGGCCGTGATTCTGGATGCCGTGGGCGCGTTCGCACCGGAATCCGTCACCCGGCTGGCGAAGCTCAAGAAGGCCGACATTGCCAGCGAGGCCGAGCGGCTGGCCGATGGTACGGGCTGGATGCCCGCCATCTTCAAGGCCGCAGGCCCGCAGGATGCCGCGCAGGAGGCAGGCCCGGAGCAGGACGCCCCGGAAGATGCCGAAGCAATGGCGGATGAACCCGCCGAGGCGCTGGCCGCTTGACCCGCGCCGAAGGCAAGCGCCCCGGCCTCGACCGGGGCGCTTCGCTGGAAGGAGAAGCCCCCATGACCCGCACCACCACCCGCCGCCCGCGCATGGCGGCGATCTACGCCCCCGGCACTGTGCGCGCCCGCCGCTGGCACGGCGCAGGCGACGTGCGCGGCTACCGTCCGCCCTCGGGCTGGACAGCCCGCGCCGACCTCACCGACATTCATCCCATCACAGGCCGCGCCTTGCCGCGTGCCGTGTGGTGGCTCATCGAGACGAAGGGATAACCGCGATCAGCACCGCGCCCAGGCCGTACCGTCCTGGGCGCGGTGGACGCAAAATCCGGGCGCGGCAGTGGCCGCGCCCGGTGTTCCAAGCCCACAGCCGAATCGGAACGCCGCCGCCATCACGGCAGTTCAGGCGGCGGCGTTGACGTGACCGGGCTTCCCGCCCGGCGATGGCAGGCCCGCATGGGCCTGCAAGCCGAAGCGCCCGCAGTGCGCAGGAATCACCCGCAGTTTTCGGCTTGCCGCGTGCATACCCCGCAGCGTAAGCCGCGCCCATTTCATCAGAGGCATGTCCGCGTTTCCTGCTTGGAAATCTGGAACGGCCTGGGCGTGTCGGCGCGCAGCGCCGCCGGGCTTTCGGGCTACGCCCCGTGCCGTCTTTGCCGTCACGGCCCATTCGGCTTCAATCCCTCACGCCTTCGCGCCTGCGGCGCTGCGCGCTTCGCTTGCCTCCAGGGGAAAGCCCTGCGGGCTATCCCCGCCGCGCGATGCTTGGCGCCCCTCGATGCCGCCGAACCGGCTGCGCCGGATCGGCCCGGCCCGCGCCCCGCCGCGACGGACGGGGCGCTGGCGAACACGCTGGCGCTTGCTGCGGCAGGTTGTGCAGGTGCATGCCGTCCTCAACGCTGGCGGTGCCTGCCCATCACGTCACGAAGGAGGTTCACGGACAACCCGCCCGGCATCGCTATGGAGCTTCCACGCCACGCCTCAAGAGCGGCGCCGCAAGGTGCGGCAGGGGCGTTCTCGCCTGTCGTCGGGTGGTTGACCTGGCCCGCGTCAGCGGGCGAGCCGGCGAAGCCTTCGGGCGGGGATGCCGAGTCGGCCCCATCTCCTTTCGGAGCGGTTCGGCCCAAGGCGTCCTTGTCTCGTTGTGAATCCTGGCGGGGCACGGCTGCGCCTCGGGCTTCATGGCTGCAACCGTCCGGCGAAAACAATTTCCCCGCCGCTGCGCGGCTTCCTCGCGCAGCAAATTCTTTTCGCCTCCAGGCTCTCCACTGCGTTTCGACCGCAAGCGGTGCAGCCAGCCCGTCCCCCGCCGGCCGGATCACAACAAGGACGCGATGGGCGCGAACCTTGTTCAACCGAAAGGAGAAATCATCATGGCCAACATCGGCACCTTCACCGCAGACAAAGACGGCTTCACCGGCACGCTGCGCACCCTGACGCTCAACGTCAAGGTCAAGCTGGTTCCCAACGACAAGGGCAGCAGCGAGAACGCCCCCGACTTCCGCCTCCAAGCCGCCGGCCACGACATCGGCGCGGCGTGGAACAAGACCAGCGAGGCCGGGCGGGAATACAAGTCCGTGACCCTCGACGATCCTTCGTTCCCGGCTCCGGTCTATGCCCGCCTGATCGAAGGCGAGGACGGTACGCACGACCTGATCTGGTCGCGCAGCAAGCCCCAGGCGGCGTGACCGCCGCAGCGCCCCGCCCATCGCGGCGGGGCGCTGTGCTGCTGTTCGCAGCACATCACCACGTCACGCGCGCGGCTTCGCCGCGCCGCGCTCCTTCAGCACCGCCTCCAGCTCCCGGCGCACCTGCGCCAGCAGCTCGTCGGCCTTGTGCGGGCTGTCGCCCGCGTAGGCCAGCGTCAGCAGCGTGAGCGGGTGGATCTCCATCACCTCGCACAGCTCGGCCAGCTTATGCAGGGTCGGGCTTTTCAGGTCGCGTTCGAGGGTGCTCATATAGGTGCGGCTGGACACGTCAGAGAAGGCTTCCTGGCTCAAGCCACGCGCCTTCCTGACTGTCTTCAACGCCTTCGCCAATGAGTTCCCAGCCGCCACCTATGGTTTCCCTCGAAAAACCAAGATGACAGCCCATTGCGCCCTATAGGGCTACAATCTATAGTGTTCATTTGGTGTTCTACGTTTTCGTGCCTTTACGGAAATCCGCATTTGCTGGTTCCAGCAAAGCCACGCAAGCGCATCCGTGCTTGCACACGAAGGCGTAAATCCGGTTTGGCGGTTCTGCGCTTGGGCGTGAAACCGCATCCGTGCATCATTGGATTTGTGGGATTGCCAACCATGCCCCAGCCACTCGCCACCGTCCCGGAGCGCGCGCAACTGCTCGCCAACGGCGAGGCTCGTGCCGCCGGCCAGGCCATCGACCCGGTGCCCGTGGTGCGGCTGTTCACGCCGGACGCGCATGTGACCTGGCTGCTGGCCGCACTCGATCCCGCCGATGGCGACACCGCCTGGGGCCTCATCGACCTGGGAATCGGAATGCCGGCGCAAGGAACCGTCAAGCTGTCCGAGCTGGCTGGCATCGTCGGGCCGCATCAGCAGCCCGTGATGCGCGACCGCTACTTCCGGCCCACGCGCACGCTGTCGGAATACACCCGGCTGGCCGAGCGCGACGGGGCTATCCCGGACTGAACACAGCCTACTGTGACTTTTTCAGTCTGGTGTCATACCGGGCAGGTCTCAATCGAGATTCTTGCGGCGTAGCCGCGCCAGTCTGATCCAAACGGACATGATGCCTGACGCGGACTGCGGCAGGCTGGCCTGTACGGCGTCCCACGGGAGGGACGCTGCCGCCGCAGCATTGAGACGAATACCGCAACGCATCGGAGCCAGTCGGACTTGACAGCCCAACTATTCCCTTAACCCATTTCGTTCTGATGACACCGATGTAGCACGTAGTTCTTCCGTCGCGGCCAGTCCTGTTCGCAGGGAGGTTGCGTCATGGTCGATCGCAGCGCCGAGCACTGGTATCCGACTGCCGCGTATCTGTACGTGCTGCACTTGGACGACCTTGGGACGGCCTGGGAATATCTGCGCAGAAACCCCGATTACCGGCTCGACTGGCTGCGCCATCATCGCCGGCCGAAAGCCGCGCAGCAGGCGGCGCATCGCTGGGGCTTGCGCCTGCTGGAAGATCCGGCGTTGGATGCGCGCGACGCGCATCCAGCCTGGTTGCCCGGCCATGTGGCCGTGGTGCAGCTCTATCCCGACGCCGATCCGCCGCAGTATGCTCCCGCGTTCACGTTTTGGCGCATTGCCGGGCACAAGCAACTGCTCCATGACGGCAAAGGGCTGGCGCTGATGGCGCACAGCCCAGGTCATTGCCTGCGCTTCGCGCTGGCGCCCGGCCTGGAAGACGGGATGGCTGTCGCCTATGCCCGCCGCGGCGGCGCCGCCGCACCTGCGCGCAACCATGCGCTCGGCGCGGCCCTGGCTTCTGCGAAGCCCAGGCCGGCACCCGCCGCGCTGCTTGAGCTACACACCTTGCAGGCGCTCGACGCAACCCTAGCGGGTGCGTCCTTGCGCGAGGTGGCCGAAGGCTTGTTCGGCGGCGATGCCGCAGCCGATTGGTACAGCGACGGCGGCCTGCGCTCCAAGGTACGCCGCTTGGTACGGCGCGGCGATGCGCTGATGCGCGGCGGCTATCGCCGCCTAGCACAGCTTCCGCCGCTTGAGAAGGGTCGTTTTGAGGACGACGCAAAACGGCCCTGAGCAGGACAGCTTGGTTTTCTGAGACTGCCTCCATCCGGTTGCGCTGTGTGGCCGGAGCTTTGAAAGCTATGGAGGTTCACACCATGCGTCCCGCTCCTTTGCGGCCTGCAGCCACTGTCTCGACCGCTGCCGCGCAGCCCCAACGCTATCTCACCAACGACGAAGCCGCCGAGTACCTGCGGCTGTCGCCGCGCACGCTGGAAAAGCAGCGCGTGATCGGTGGTGGTCCGCGCTTTCGCAAGTTCGGCCGGCGCGTCATGTACGCCGTGGCCGACCTCGATGCCTGGGCCGCCGATCGCAGCTTCGAGACGACTTCCGATCCCGAGTACGCCGAGCACCACTCGGCCGACAGCCGTGCGCGCTGATCGGCGGCGCGCGGCAGGCCATCACCATGTCCAGCTCCGCGCTGCCGTTCCGGCAGCGGTCGTTGCAGGAGCGCGAACAGCTCGACCTGTTCCGCGCCTTGCCCGGCGACATGGCGCCGCGCGACAGCCAGGACTTGATGGCCTATCCGTTCTTCTCGCTCGGCAAGTCCAAGCGGGTCAAACCCATCGACTTCCGCGCGGGCAACGTGACGATCCGCGTAGAGGGCACGCAGGAGCACGGCATCGCCACGATTTGGGATGCGGACGTGCTGATATGGGCGGCCTCGCAGATCGTGGAAGCGAAGGACGCGGGCCTGCGCCCGTCGCGGCTGATGCGCGCGACGCCCTACGAGATCCTGCGCTTCATCGGGCGCGGCAAGTCGCTGCGAGACTACCAGCGCCTCAAGGCCGCGCTGGATCGCCTGCAATCGACCACGGTGGCCACGTCCATCCGCGAGACAACAGGCCGGCGCCTGCACCGCTTTTCGTGGATCAACGAATGGAAGGAACTGGCCGATGCCAGCGGCACGCCGCTGGGCATCGAGCTGATCCTGCCGGACTGGTTCTTTGCCGGCGTGCTCGACGCCGCGCTGGTGCTGACCATCGACCCGGCGTATTTCCGGCTCACCGGCGGCATCGAGCGGTGGCTGTACCGCCTGGTGCGCAAGCACGGCGGCAAGCAGGCATACGGCTGGCAGTTCGACTTTCGCTATCTGCACCAGAAGTCCGGCAGCACCGCGAAGCCCTACGACTTCGCCTGCGATCTGCGCGCGCTCGTCGCGCGGCAGTCGCTGCCCGGTTACGTCCTGGGCATCGAGCGGATGCCCGACAACGGCATGGAACTGCTGACGTTCCGGCCCGTGCCGCAGACGGCACGGGGATAACTCCGGGAAAGCCTGTGAATGGTGTCGTGCTATCAGGCGTGCGGGGTATCGTGCTATCAGGCGTGGGACTATCGTGCTATCAGGCGTGCCGATCGGCCGCAAACCCGCGCCAGCACTGGGTTTGCGCGTCCTCTAACTTCCCTAACTTAGTTTCTCTAACTTTTAGTAGGGAAACGCCGCTGCGGTGGACAACCACCCCGCGGCCACAAACGCAGCAGCAAAAGCCCGGCTTTCCAGCATGGAGGGCCAGGCCATGATCGTCGCACTGCTCAACCAGAAAGGCGGCGTCGGCAAGACCACGCTCGCCACGCACATCGCCGGCGAGTTGGCGATGCGCGGCCAGCACGTCGTCCTGCTGGACGCTGACCCGCAGGGCTCATCGCTGGACTGGACGCAGCGCAGAAGCCAGCAAGGCTTGCCACGGCTGTTCAGCGCCGTGGGCCTCGCACGCGAAACGCTGCACCAAGAGGCGCCGGAACTCGCCAGGCGGGCCGATCACGTCGTCATCGACGGCCCGCCGCGCATCGCCGCCTTGGCGCGCTCCGCGCTGCTGGCGGCCGAGCGCGTGCTGATCCCGGTGCAGCCCAGCCCCTACGACTTGTGGGCCAGCGCTGAGATGGTGGCGCTGATCCGCGAGGCGCAGGTATTTCGGCCTGCGCTGCGCGCGGCCTTCGTCATCAATCGGCGCGTCAGTACCACCGTGATCGGGCGCGAAGCACGCCAGGCACTCGCCGACCAGCCGCTTCCTGCGCTGCGCGCGGAAGTGCATCAGCGCATCGTGTTCGCCGATAGCGTGGCCGCTGGCCGGCTTGCACGCGAGACGGCACCCGACAGCGCCGCCGCACGCGAAATCACTGCGCTGGTGGACGAATTGCTGCGGTGGCCGACATGACCGCGAAGCCGCCATCGAACAGCAAGCGCACGGCAAAGCGCGTCGGCATCGGCGCGCGTCCGCCCGCGAATCCGCACGCCGAGGCGTGGATTCGCCAGGGCGACGCCGATGCGCTGGGCAAGGGCGACCTCTACACCGCCCGTCTGACTCTCGACATCACGCCCGCGATGCGGGCACGCATCAAGGTGTCGGCCTTCACGCAAGGCGTGACCGTGGCCGACCTGCTGCGTGGCCTGTTGGAGCGGGAGTTTCCAGAGCACCGCAGGGAGAACGCACCATGACTGCATCCGCTTCGCCTGCCGCTGGCGCGGCTACGGCTGCACTTGCCGGCCAGCCTGCCAGCGCGCCGCTGACGCGCGTGGCGCTGGCCTACATCGAACCACGCTTCAAGCTCTACCTGCGCTTCGGCGAACCTGCGCGCACGCACCAGCTCGACCGCTGGCGCCGTTGCGCGGTGTTCCTGCCGGGCGCCATGTTGTGCCGTATCCGCTGGCAGGCCAACGACTACGGCACTGTGCGTTGGCAGCTCATGGTGATGCAGGCTTGCACGCCGCTGGATGCAGCGCAGCGCATCCCCGGCGTGCAGCCGGGGGCGCGCTTGCTGCTCCACGCCGAAGGGGAGAACCAGGTGCGCGCGGTGCTGGAGTGCATCGACGCCATCGAGGCGCTGGGCATCGCGCCCGCCGCTGTCTCGCCCGCGTACTGGCGCACGCTCGCCAACCGGCTCGCTGCACGCCTGCCGCTGCCCGAATACACCGCCGAGCGGCACGCTGCCTGGCTAACCGGGAGGACGCTGCCATGACGCTTCCATCCGCCGTTGCCAGCGCAACCGGCATCCCGCCGCATCCTCGCTCGCGCCTGCGCGCTCGCCTCGTGTTGGCGGGCCTGTCCGCCTGCGGCCTCGCTGCGCTCGCCTGGGCGTCCTTCGTGCATCCGCTGCCGCGCCTGATCTACAACCCGTCCGACAGCGTGGCGGTCGGCTGGTATCGCGTCGATCCGCAAGGCCACGGCACCGACTCGCCGCCACGTCCCTTGTCCGTGGGCAGCATCGTCCTGACCACGCTGCCGCCAGACGCCGCCGCGCTGGCCGCGCAGCGCGGCTACCTGCCGGCGCGCGTGCCGCTGCTCAAGCGCGTGGGCGCCGTCGCGCCGCAGGAGGTGTGCAGCACTGGCCGCGTCGTCCGCATCGACGGCGTGCCTTCGGCCGCCGTGCTGCCTGCCGACCGCTGGGGCCGGCCGCTGCCATCCTGGCAGCAATGCCGCCGCCTCGAATCCGGCGAACTGTTCCTCTTGAGTGTGACCAACCCGGCGTCGTTCGACAGCCGGTATTTCGGGCCGGTCAGCGCATCCGCCGTGATCGGGGTCGCGCATCCAGTCTGGCTGGAATCCCGCCCATGATGGCCGCCGACTCGCTGCACGTTGCCGTGCATCTTGTCGTGCCATCGGGCGTGTCGCTCTGCTGGCCGTCGCCGTGTCGTCGCGCGTGCAGTGCGGGTGCATTCGCACCGCACTTCGCGCTGCCTTCGGCGCAGCCGTCCAACGTGCAGGCGTCTTGCCTCGAACGCGCCCGGCCTATGGCCGTCGCCGCGTTCGCCGGCGCGCTGGCTGCTCGCGCAGCAGCACCGCCGGGCCGCCGCTGCCCGGAGCGCCAGCGAGGGGCAAAGGCGGAAGGCAAGACAAAAGGACGCGGCACCGGGCCGCGTCGAAAGCCAGTCTGCACGTGGGGGTGGCGCAGCACGCAGCGGCTTCGCCGCCGTGCCGCTTGTGGCGCGAGGCCCGCGCCAATGCAGGCATGTCCGCGTGCTTTGCACGACCGGACACGCCAGAGGTTGCAGAGGGCATAACCATGACCGACCGCCGCGATGATGATTTCCGCATCCGCCCCAGCGCCCCGAAGAACCGAGGCCAGGGCTTCGTCTCCAAGGTGCTCAAGCAGGCGGGCAAGGCCAGCGGCGGCAAGTCCTCGGTGCGCCGTCCTGGGACGACTGGCGGCACCGGGAGGGGCACCGTCCAGCGGCCCGGCTCGCGCCTGGGTCGCGGCCACACGGCGGCGCGCTTCGCGGGGGCGAAGCTCACGCCCATGTCGCGGCGCGTGACCATCAAGACGCTGCTGGTCAACCAGCGCCAGGCCAGTCCGCAGTCGCTCGCCAAGCACCTGCGCTACATCGAGCGCGATGGCGTGGGCCGCGATGGCGAGCCGGGCCAAGCCTACGGGCCGCAGACCGATGCTGCCGACCTCGACGGCTTCAAGGAACGCTGCGCGGATGACCGGCACCACTTCCGCTTCATCCTCTCGCCCGAGGATGGCGCGGAACTCGAAGACCTGCGCACCTACACGCGGCATCTCATGGGCCGCATGGAGGCCGACTTGGGCACGGGCCTCGATTGGGTGGCCGTGAACCACTGGAACACCGACAACCCGCACACGCACATCGTCGTGCGCGGGCGCGACGACACCGGCAAAGACCTCATCATCGCGGGCGACTACATCACCGATGGTTTCCGCCATCGCGCCGCCGAACTGGCAACCGAATGGCTGGGGCCGCGCACCGAGCTGGAGATCAAGCAGACCTTGCAGCGCGAGGTGGAACAGGAGCGGTGGACGAGCCTCGACCGCACCCTCCAACGCGAGGCCGGCGAGGACGGCCGGGTGCAGACCGAACGCTTCAACGAACCGATGCTGCAACGCCAGCGCCTGCCGCTGATCGGCCGCCTGCAACGCTTGCAGCGCCTGGGCCTGGCCGACGAGCTGCGGCCGGGCACCTGGGTCGTCCATGCCGACGCGGAGAAGACCCTGCGCGCCCTGGGCGAGCGTGGCGACATCATCCGCACCATGCAGCGAGCCATGCGCGGCCAGCCGCGCGAGCTGGCGGTGTTCGAGCCGGGCGACGACGACCGCACCATTCTCGGCCGCGTGGCCGCGAAGGGGCTGGCCGACGAGCTGCGCGACCGGGGCTACCTGGTCATCGACGGCGTGGACGGCAAGGCCCACTACGTCGCGCTCAACGCCCGCGACGAGCTGGCGAACTATCCGACCGGCGCCGTGGTGGAGGTCAAGGGTTCGGCCGACGTGCGCGCGGCCGACAAGAACATCGCTGCACTGGCGAGCGATGGCCTGTATCGCACCGATCATCACCTGGCGATTGAGCAAGGCCGGGCCACGCATGGGCGCGATCCGCAGGAAATCGTCGCGGCTCACGTTCGCCGCCTTGAAGCCCTGCGCCGGGCCGGCATCGTGGAGCGCGTGGCCGAAGGTTTGTGGAAGGTGCCGGGCGACCTGCCCGAGCAGGGCCGCCGCTACGACGCGCAGCGCCTGGGCGGCGTGGCGGTGGAACTGAAATCGCACCTGCCTATCGAGCGGCAGGCCCGCGTGATGGGGGCCACCTGGCTCGACCACCAACTGATCGGCGGCGGCTCGGGCCTTGGCAACCTGGGCTTTGGCAGCGAGGCCAAACAAGCGATGCAGCAGCGCGCCGACTTCCTGGCCGAACAGGGGCTGGCCGAGCGCCGTGGGCAGCGCGTAATCCTGGCCCGGAACCTGTTGGGCACGCTGCGCAATCGGGAATTGGCGCAGGCCGCCAAGGACATTGCGGCCGAAACCGGCTTGGAGCACCGGCCCGTGTCCGACGGCCAACGCGTGGCTGGCATCTACAGGCGTTCCGTCATGCTCGCTAGCGGGCGCTACGCGATGCTCGATGACGGCATGGGGTTCAGCCTGGTGCCGTGGAAGCCGGTGATCGAGCAGCGGTTGGGACAGCAACTCGCTGCGACCATTCACAAAGGATCGGCTTCCTGGGAACTCGGAATTCGTCGAGGTATATCGATTGGATAGAAGTTAGTCTTCCGTCAACAGGTGTAGCCATCCCTTGCTAGCGGCTTCCATAGAACTTTTCCACGAACGAGCGACGGTAACTCTGGTGGCAGGCTAGGCAGCTTTGCTGGGTTTTGGAGAAAGCCGCGATGACTGCTTGGCCGTCATTCCGCTGTGCAGCCTCGCCCATGGCGGTCGCGGCGTCATGGACCTGTCCATCAAGACCCCGAAACTTTCCAGCGTCTGCCCCAAGCCAGGCAAGGATGCGCATCTTTTCCGACATGGGCGGCTCGGCATGCTTGGCGATTCGTGGTGCTAGCTCGGCGACCAGTGGCCAGTCTTCTTTGGAGATCGCGCCCGTGACGGCTTGCATGTCGCGACCGAGTCTTTCCATTATGGTACGAAGCGCCATTGGCTTTGCCGCCTCTACGGACTGCGCACCGAGTGCCGTGGCGAAGGTTGCCAAGAGCACGGACAGCGAGACGGTGAAGAACGATCTGGGTTTCAGGGGCTGGTTCACGAATTTCTCCATTGATGTTGTGACGAATGCTTTGGGTCTAACGAATGGTTGCAGGTGTCCTCAAAATTCCAGACTCAGCGCGATCGATCCGAATGCGTGATGGCCCGCCTGCTGGTCGAACTCGCGGGTTCTCCAAACGCGCATCACGGCGAGCCGCACGCCACGTCCAGCAACGATCCATTGGCTACTGATGCCGAGAGCTGCTTGCGCGACCCAAGGCCGCCGGCTGACATGATGGCTATGCCGGAACATGTTTCCGTCGAGTGAGAAGTCCCAGGCGACGGCTTTACCCTCCAGGCTCAGGAAGACATGTGCCCCAGGTTTGGGCGCCAGGACCGATTGCGGCGTTGTCGTGCGCAGATCGGCAACACCAGAGGGCGGGCGGTTCTCCGCGCCAGGGCGGATCGGATAGCTGCCGAAGTCGTTCGGTATGTTCCAGCCCGCGCGAAACTCCACGCCGGTACTGGCGGCGGTTTCGATGTTTCCGACCCGCAAGGCATAGCTGCCGATCACGTCGCTGCCCCATCCAGGACGGACGGCACCCTCCGTGTACGGCTTGAACTTGCGCTCCATGGCCATCTGAAATGCCGGCTCGTTGCGCAACTGGTTGTTCCAGCCGCGAAAGCGCTCAATGCCGCGTGCGCGATGCACCAGATCCTGAGATTGCTCGGCCAGCGACCAGGGGCCGATCACGCCCAGGGTCAACTCACGCACGTCAAGCATTTCGTAGCTGGCAGCTTGTGGGTGGATGCGGCGATTCCACGCCAAACCCAGGTAGAGCAAACCAGCGTACGGTCGGTCATCTGGAATCACATCGGTGCGCGTCTTGTTCTCGGGCGTGTACATGGCTTGGCCAAAGCGCACAACGAGGTTTTGCGACGACGAGTGGGCGCCGGCTTCGTGCCAGAAGCCTGGATCAGCCCAGCCGATGAAGCGGGCGTACAAACCAATCGGCTGGGGCAGGCACTCCGGACGGAGCCCGCCTTGCAGATCGCGTGAGACTGCTGTTAGCGCGACACCGTTGGTGTAGTTGCGATCGGAGCCGGTGAACAAATCGTTCTCCAGACGCAGGGTGCCGCCCCGCCAGCGCAGGGATTGCTCTGGCGAGCAGGAGGAAGGATTTGTAGAGAGCGAGACTTCGGAACCGAAAGTAGAGATCGGGCTGAACAATGCACCCGCAATCAACAAGGTGACGCACTGTCAACAGCAACTTAGAAGTGACCCACTTGGGCCGTTGTGCAGCACATTAGATTTGACCCACCTGGGTCACCAAGTTGATGCCCAGCATGTTGCGTGACCCTGGGTCAGCGTCAGTTGCTGGCCATCGGTTTCGCCTGACCCAGGGTCAAACGATGTTGCTGATCATCACTTACGCGTGCATCTCCAGTTGCTGTTCAGCACTTTCGGATGCACGGGATCGGATCACGCCGGCTTTTCGCTTGTCCTTCAGTCGGTAGCTTTCGCCTTTGATCTGTAGAACATGGCTGTGATGCAGGAGGCGGTCGAGCAACGCGGCCGTGAGCGTCTGATCTCCGGCGAACGTCTGGTCCCATTGCCCGAACGGCAAGTTGCTCGTTACGATCACGGAACCCTTTTCATACCGCTTGGCGATCACCTGGAAGAACAGATTGGCATCGTCCCGGCCGAGCGGCAGATAGCCGACCTCATCAATGATCAACAGCCGTGGGTTCATGATGTTGCGCTTCAGGAAGTCGGCCAATCGATCCTGCCGGGAAGCGGCGGCCAAGGCAATGACGAGATCCGCCGCAGAGATGAAGCGCGTCTTGATCCCCATCTGCGTTGCGATGTAACCGAGTGCGATCGCCAGATGCGTTTTGCCAAGGCCGCTCGGCCCGAGCAACACGATGTTCTCGGCGCGCTCGACGAAGGCCATCGACGACAGCTCCAGCACCGATTTCTTGGCAACGCCGTGAGCAAACGTAAAGTCGAACTCCTCCAGCGTCTTCAGCACAGGGAAGCCGGCCGTGCGCAGCAACATGGATTTGGTCCGCGTGTGCTTCGCGTCCATCGCAGATTTCAACAGCGCCTCGAAGAAGTCGGCAAACGTGAGTTGGTTCGCTGCCGCGCGAGCTGCCAACATGCTGTACTGCTCGCCCATCGTGTCGATCCGCAGTTGTCGACAGGCTTCGAGGATACGTTCGTGCTGGATGTCCATCAACGTGCCTCCGTCAGCAGGGCTTGATACACTGACAGCTGATGCTGCAGCGGCGTATCATCGAACCGCGACGGCGGTGGCATCGTCGGCACGGAAGCTGACGGCAGGTTCGCGCGCCACGGCTCCGGCAACTGCTGCAGCTTCGGTTGCTCAAGCAGGAGACGCTCGAGCGGCGACTGTCCAGTCGTGCCGTGGATGCGCACATTGGCGACATCTCTCAGCCAGCGCACGACCTCGGCGTTCGCCGTGGTCGCGTCAAGCGAGAGGCGATCCTGAGCGAGCCGGCTTGCCAGCGGATTGTAGAAGCTGCGGCGCAGGTATCCGTTGAAGCGCTCAACCTTCCCCTTGGTCTTCGCTCGGTAGGGCTTGCACAGGCGCGGCACGAAGCCGTGGTGCTTCGCAAAGTCGAGGAAGGCCGGTTGATAGCGATGCAGTCCGGGACCATAGGCGTCTCGGCCAATCACCACCGTCTTGACGTTGTCGTACAGGACCTCGCGAGGAACCCCACCGAAGAAGTCGAACGCGCGCTCATGGCATCCCAGCAGCGTCGGCAATCGTTCGTCGGTCACGAACTCGACGTAACTCGCCCGACTGTAACCGAGCGTCGCAACGAATGCCGACAGCGGCAGCTTGCCACGTCGCAACACGATCCAGTCGACCTGCATCTGCTGCCCCGGATCGGTTTCGAAACGTACCAGTGGCTCCGGCGCCTTGATCGACTTCAGCGACCGCAGATAGACCCGCAGCCGCGTCAGGCCTCCGTCATAACCCATCGCGCGAATCTCGATCAGCAGCGCGGTCGCCGGCAGCCAGGCCGGATGCGCTGCGCGAACCCGGTCATGCAGATAGGTTTTGAACGGATCGAGCTTCTGCGTGCGCCCCGATCGCGGCGCACGATCCTGCTCAGCACAACTGCGTAAGTATTTGCGCACGGTGTTCCTCGACAACCCCAGTTCCCGCGAGATCTCCCGGATTCCTAATCCTTGGCGGGCCAACACACGTATTTCCACGATTACCTCCCTTGTAAGCACTGGCCCTCCAAAAAGGGCCCATCCTACCCGGGTGGGTCAAATCCAATGTGCTGCCGCTGGGTCATTTTCAACGTGCTGCTGACAGCACTGCATCGGCTGCTGCACTTTGGTGCCGCGCAGGCTCCAGCGATACCCGTCGATGCCAATCATGTTGCCCCATCGCCTGCTGCCCTGGTGACGTAAAAGCGTTCGAGGGCACTGACGATTTCCTCTGCTTTGTCTACGCAGGTGAACAAGTCGAGATCGGATGGAGAGACATAGCCTTCGTCGAGCAGAAGATCGAAATCAACTACGCGATGCCAGAATGCACGGCCGACCAGCACTACCGGAATACGCTGCATCTTTCCGGTCTGGATCAAGGTGAGCACCTCGAACAGCTCATCGAGCGTTCGATAGCCACCCGGGAATGCCACCAAGCCCTTGGCGTGCAACAAGAAGTGCATCTTGCGCAGCGCGAAATAGTGGAATCGGAACGCCAAATCCGGGCACATGTAGGGGTTGGGTGCCTGTTCGTGGGGCAGCGTGATGTTGAGGCCAATCGAACGTGCGCCAACCTCGAAAGCACCGCGGTTGGCGGCCTCCATGATGCCGGGCCCACCCCCGGTGACGACGACGAAATCACGGCGGTTTTGCTGCTGGAAACGCGCCGAAATAAGGCCCGAGAAACGCCTCGCTTGCTCGTAGTGACGTGCCTGTTCGACCCGGCGATTGGCTCGCGCAAGCTCTTGCCTCAGCCCGACATTCTCCGGAGTGACGAGCGCCTGACGCTCCAGCGCGCCAAGGCGGGCTTCTGCCGTCTCGGCATCGCTCACGCGTGCGCTGCCGAAGACCACTACCGTCGAGTGAATGCCTTGCTCGTGCAGGATGCGCTCAGGTTTGAGCAGTTCGAGTTGTAGTCGCAGCGGCCGCAGTTCGTCCTGGCCAAGCAGCTCGATGTCTTCGTACGCAAGACGGTATGTTGGTGACTCGCGGATGGCGCGCAGGCGTTCAGCGAGATCTTCTGCAGGTTTCATCACTCGTGCGCCAGAAAGTCCGGCCAGCGCAGCGCATGGCCATACTCGGGCACCGTGACCTGCCAGCCGAGTTGCTGCTGCAAGAGTTCAGCGAAGGCTTGCGCGGCCGACGATTCCCCATGCACCACGAAGGTTTGCGCCGGTGCTTGAATGAAAGCACGGGCCCAATCCAGCAGCGCCTTTTGGTCGGCATGCGCCGAGAGGCCGTCCACGCTGTGGATCGCCGCACGTACCGGGATGTCCTCACCGAAGATGCGTACACGTTCGGCCCCCTCGATCAGGCGCCGGCCAAGCGTCCCCTGCGCCTGGAAACCGGGAAACAAGATGCTGCATTCGCGGCGTGGCAAGTTGTGGCGCAGGTGGTGCCGGATACGCCCCGCATCGCACATGCCGCTGGCAGAAATAATGATGGCCCCGGAGCGAATCCGGTTCAGCGCCATGGACTCCTCAGCGCTCGCGGTGAAATCCAGATACGGGAGGTTCTCGCCGCGCGCATGCCATCCGGCCAACCGCTTCGCCTGTTCGTCGAACAATTCGAGATGCTCACGCGTGATGCGTGTGGCCTCGGTGGCCATCGGCGAATCGACAAACACCATTGGACGCTGCAGACGCCCTTCGCAGGTGAGACGATGTAGGTGGTAGAGCACCTCCTGGGTTCGGCCGACCGCAAAGGCCGGAACGATGACATTGCCGCCGCGCTCGAACAGGGTTTTCTCGACGATGCCGATCATGTCCGCTTCGGTCGCCGAAAAATCCTTGTGCCGGCGGTCGCCGTAGGTGGACTCGATGACGAGGATGTCCGCGTCCTCGATGGGTGTCGGGTCGCGCAGGATGGGGCGTCCCGGCTGGCCCAAATCGCCGCTGAACACGATCTTCGTGGGGTAACCGTACTCGGTAATCCACACTTCCACGATGGCCGAGCCGAGGATGTGGCCGGCATCACGAAAGCGGGCGCGCACCCCGACGCGGGGTGCGAACTCCCGGTCGTATTCGATGCCGCGTACCTGCTGCAGGCATTCGTGTGTATCCTGCAGGGTATACAGGGGTGGCGGCACGGTCTTCTCTTTGAACCGCTTGGCAACCCGCTTGGCATCGCTTTCCTGGATGTGAGCGCTATCGGGCAGCATCACCCCGAGCAGATCAACCGTCGCTGGCGTGGCGTAGATGGGCCCCTTGAACCCGGCGCGCGTCAGTTTGGGCAATAGCCCGCTATGGTCGATGTGGGCGTGGGTCAGCAGGACGAAGTCAATGGACGCCGGGTCGAACGCAAACGGCTCGTAGTTGCGTGCTGCTGCTACACGCCCACCTTGAACCATGCCGCAATCGACCAGGAAGCGGACATTAGCCGCTTCGACCAGGAAGCACGATCCGGTGACTTCTCGGGCTGCGCCCAAAAAACTGAGTTTCATAGGGCGTTCACTCGGGTTTTCGCATCGGGCAAGTGCTGAGGCCGAGCAGGCGATAGCCAGGACAGCGGCCTGCCAGGCCGGTGAGGAGCGGCATGATTCCAATGAGTCCCAGCCAACGCCAAGATGAGTCCAGCCACAATGGGAGACTGAGCAAAATCAGTCCGATGACGATGCGCACAATGCGGTCGAGATTTCCAACGTTGATTTGCATGACGGTCTCCTGTGTTGAATCAGCGGCTTGAAAACGCGACGGGGGCGGCAGTGCCCCGCAGCAGATGGGTTGCGCTGGATGCCGCCGTGGATACGTCCCAGCCGCCACCAAGGGCCTTGTACAGCGCCACCAATTGCACGGCGGCGTTGGTATGCGCGCGTGCCGCTGCGGTTTCGGCCTCGTGCAGGCTTCGCTGGGCGGCCAGCAGTTCGACCAGTGCAATGTCGCCCGCCGCGTAGCGCGCCTTGGCGTGGCCGTAGCTTGTGCGCGCGGCATCCAGTGCCATGCCACGGCGTTCCAGTGTGTCCAGCCCGCCGTGGTAGTCGCCCAGCGCGCGTTCGGCGTCGCCCAGCGCCGCCAGCACGGCCTGCTCGTAGGCCAGCGCGGCCTGCCGCTGCCCCGCCTCGCGCGCCCGAATCTCGGCGCGCACGCGGCCGCCGTCGAACAGGCGCCAGGAAATCAGCGGCAGGATGGAAAAACGCGAACTGGATGCATCGAACCAATCGCCCGTACTGAGCGCTTGGAACCCGCCGCCGACACCAATGGAGAGTTTGGGGAACAACTCGGCCGTGGCCACGCCGATGTCGGCAGAACTCGCCGCCAGGCGACGTTCCGCAGCCAGTACGTCAGGGCGCCGGCGCAGCATGTCGGCACGCTCGCCCACCGGCAGCGCCCGCAGCGTGCTCGGCGTCAAGGGGCCATCCAGCAGTGCCAGCTCCCGCTCCGGCGGTGCGCCCAGCAGCACGCCCAGGCTGAGTACCGCGGCGCGCTGGCGCGCCTGGATATCCGGGATGAGCGCGTTGACTGCTGTCCATTGGGCGTACGCCGCCTCCACGTCGGCGGTCGACGCGTCGCCCAGCGCATGCCGAAGGCGCACCAATTCCCAAGTCTGCTGCAGCGTATCCAGCGTGGCCTGTTGTGCGTGCAACTCGTAGCGGGCGCCGACGGCGGTGAACCAGGTGCGCGCGACCTCGGCCACGATGCGCATGCGTATGCCCTGTGCCTCGGCTTCGGTCGCCTGCAGGCGGGCGTTGGCGCCTTCCAGGGCGCGCCGCTTGGCCCCGAACAAGTCGGCCTCCCAGGCCGCGTCGAAGCCCGCGTCGTAGATGGTCTGCGTGGCGTCAAGGCCGGGGATCGAGCCTACGGGCAAGGGGCCGTTCTCGCTTTGACGGCGCCGGTTGACGCTCGCGCCAGCGGCGGCGGTGGGCAATGCCTCGCCGGCCACACGATCGCGCAGGGCGCGTGCCTCATCGATGCGTGCCGCAGCCTGGCGCAGATCCAGGTTCTGTGCCAGCGCCGTGGCCATCAGGCGATCGAGGATGGGATCGTCCAGTGCAGACCACCATTGGCTCAAGTCTGCGGACTGGGATTCGCTTGCCAACGGCAAGCTCCAGCCGCTGCCGACGTCGACCGGCGGCGGCTCGCGGTAGTCGGGGCCCACGCTTGCGCAGGCAGTCAGCAGCACGCAGGACAGGGCCAGCGCGAGCGGACGCGCGCGCCCAGGGGTCAGGCCGGTGACGGTTGCGCGAAGAAAGGGAGTGCGGGGCTTGGATTTCATTGCAGGCGTCCTCGGACGAATACGGTGGCCATCGTCAGCGTGGCCAGGGCGATGACCGCCAGCGGCCACAGGCTGGCGAGAATGTCACCGGGCGGCATGGCCTTGAGAAAGCTGCCTTCGACGATGATGAGGAAGTGGGTCAGCGGAATGGCCTGGGCCAGCCATTGCAGGACGACGGGCATGTTTTCCACAGGCGTCGCAAAGCCGGACATCAGCACCGCCGGCACGCCGATGGCGAACGCCCCCAGGATGGCCTGCTGCTGCGTCATGCTGACCGCGGAAATCATCAGACCGATGCCGACCACCGACAGGATGAACAGCACCAGACTGGCGAGCAGGAGCGCAAACCGTAAGCACCCCCGTCAAGTAGACAGCGGCCGATAGAGATTCGGAGCGTGGGTTAACCGGGGCATATACTGCGCCGGCGGGACGCCACCCAACGCTTCATGGGGGCGGTATTCGTTGTACTCGACCAGCCACTGGTCTGTGATGGCCTGGACCTGCTCCAGGTTGGCGAACAGATGCGCATCGAGCACTTCGGTGCGGTACGTTCGGTTGAAACGCTCGATAAAGGCGTTTTGGTTGGGCTTACCCGGCTGGATGTATCGAACCGCGATGCCTTTGGCTGCGGCCCATTCAGTGAACGCTTGGGAGACTAGCTCCGGGCCGTTGTCCAGCCGTATGGCATTCGGGGCGCCGTAGCAGTCGACCAAGCGACTCAAGACGCGGATCAGCCTGGCCGATGGGATCGACGTGCCAACCTCGATGGCCAAGCACTCCCGATTGGCTTCGTCGATTACATTCAATGTCCGAAACCGCCGACCGCAATACAAGGCGTCGTGCATGAAGTCCAAGGCCCAGCAGCGGTTGGGCTCGCTTGCCAGGTCCAACGGCTGATGGGGCCGGTCTGGTAGCCGCTTCTTGCAACGCCGAGGCAAATTCAAACCCATATCGCAGTACACCCGATGCACACGCTTTTTGTTCCAGCAGCGGCCATCAAGCCGCAACCGGGTAAAGCATTTCCAGAACCCCCAGCGCCCATGCCGGCTGACGATGGCATTGAGCGCCTCGATCACGTCGGCATCTCGCTCGGATGCCGACACTGGCCTCTTGTAGTACGCCGCCCGCGACAGGCCTGCAATTCGACAGGCACGAGCGATCGACAGTCGGGCTTGCACCAACTGTTCGACCACCTCGCGCCTGGCCGACGGCGTCAGGATTTTCGGTTCAGAACATCCTTGATCGCCGAATTCTCCAGGGCCAGATCCGCGTACATGCGCTTGAGCTTGGCGTTCTCGGCCTCGAGCTCGCGCAGCCGCTGCAACTCGGACACCTGTACGCCCGAGTACTTGCTCTTCCACTGGTAGTACGTGGCGCTGCTAACGCCGTGCTTGCGGCACAGTTCGGCAACCGGCATACCGGCCTCGCCTTCCTTCAGCACCGCAACGATCTGGCTTTCCGTGAACCTGCTTTTCTTCAAGGGAGTCTCCGACTCGTGGAGGCCCCGAAATTCTACCGGCTGATGTCTACCAATTGGGGGAGCTTACGAAACGAGCCCGTAGCTTTCCTTGGTCACCAGTGCCATCAAGCGCCGCAGATCAAAACGGCGCAAGTCGGTCTGCAGGGGGCCACTCCCGTCTTTGTGCATTGTGGCGCCGTTCATATGGTGGCCTCCATCTCGCGGTCCGCCGACTCCACCAGGTGAATGAAGGCGTCCTCCATCGTCGGGTCGGGCCGTTCTGGGCTGATCGCCGAACGCTTGAGCGCGGTACCCTCGGCCTCGATCGCCTCCAAGTGGCCCGCCCACTGCGCTACCGCTTCCGACATCCTCGACTCCGTTTTCAATCATCACCCAGTCAACTGTGCACGACTTCCCTCTAGGCAAATAGGATGCGGTTAATGGAGCTCATACTGAGCGCGTCGGGCGTATCCAGCGCAATCAGTTGCGCACGCGACAGCATGGCCACGCGATCGCAGTATTCGGCCTCGTCCATGAAGTGGGTGGTGACCATGATGGTCACGCCCTTGCGGGCCAGTCCGTTGATGTGGGTCCAGAATTCGCGCCGGGTGATGGGATCTACCCCTGAAGTGGGTTCATCCAGAAACAGAGACCGTGTCCGGTGAATCAAGGGGCTATCTCAAACTTGCTGTTTATGCTGTATCGCATGTACCGGATGGGTTTGCGGGAATTCGCGGGCTTCATGCACGACTATTGGCGCGGGCGTGGCGTCGAGCTGCCCGTACCCAGCTTTGGCCATCTGTCGGACCTGTTTGCTTCGCTGGACATCACGGTGCGCAGGAAGTGCGTGCGCGCGGCTGAGCGCCTCAATGAAGGCGAGCCGGTGACGGTGATAGTGGACAGCACGGGCTTGCGCTTTTCTCATGCCGGCGCATGGTACGAAAAGAAATACGGCAAGAAAGCTGAGCGTACGCCATGGCGCATGATGCATCTGGCCATGGATGCTGAAGGCGACGTACTGGCAGTGGAAATCACCGATACCGGCACTGGAGACAGTAGCGGCCTCGATTTGCTGTTGCCGCAAGTCGGTAAGATCGATCGACTCATTGCCGATACGGCGTATTACCAGATCGAGCGCAATGAACAACTGCTCGCCAGCGGCGTCGTGCCGGTGATTCCTCCCAAGGCCGATGCGGTCGATGACGCGAAGCAAAATCGTTGGCACGATCAACTTGTGCGTTATCTGAAAGAGAAGGGACAGTATGCATTCCAGAACAAATATGGCTATGGCCTGCGCGCTCGCGTTGAGGCGCAATTTTCGCGCATTAAGCGCTGCATCGGCGACACGCTGCTGACGCGTCGCATCGCGTCACAAACTCAGGAAGGCCGCGCTATCGCCAACCTGATCAATCAATGGAATGCATTTGGTCAGGCGAGGTGCGTTAAAAAAGCCTAATTGCGTCTGCACCACCAGCGCCCCTAACCTCCCGAACAAAGCCGAAGCAGATCTTCGATTCGGTTGATCCCAAACGCTGGTGCTTTGCGCTCTCTACTTCTCCGTCGAGATTGGCATTGAATTGTTCAACTTCTTGACACGGTAGTCGAGTTGCGCGCGTGTCAATCCGAGAAGACGTGCGGCTTCTGATATGTTCCCGTTCGCGGCTTTGAGTGCCGCGCGTACGAGCGCATCTTCGACCTCGCAAAGTGTCGCTTTGTTCATCTGTACAGCAAGCGCTGCCCAATCCTCGAGCCCCTCCGGGGCTTCTCCGCTCTTGCGGATCGTCTCGGGGGGAGCGCTCGTCGATATGGAATCGAGGGCAAGCGACCCAAGGTCGCTTAAACCAAAAGCACCCTTACATTCCACGGTGTCACCGCTACTAAACAAGTGGCATACATCGAGCGTACCGCCTTCCTCGGCGAGGATAACGCCACGTTCGAGCACATTTTCCATCTCGCGGATATTCCCGGGCCACGAGTAATCCAGCAATAGATGAAGCGCACGATTGGATAAGCCCTTGAGGGACCGACCATGCCTTTTTGAAAATTTCTTTATGAAAAATTCCAGCAAAACCGGGATATCATCCTTTCTTTCACGCAAAGGTGGAATAACAATTGGAAATACATTCAGCCGGTAGAAAAGATCCTCACGAAAACGCCCGCTTTTTATCGCCTGTTTGAGGTTGTCATTAGTCGCAGTAATTACCCGAACATTTACCTTAACCGTCTTTGAACTCCCGAGGTGCTCCATCTCCCCCGTTTGCAAAACTCTCAATAGCTTCGCTTGAGCGGTTAGACTGAGATTACCAATCTCATCCAAAAAAATGGTCCCTTCGTTTGCGCTTTCGAAACGCCCAACGCGGGCATCGGATGCGCCGGTGAATGCCCCTCGCTCCACACCAAAAAGCTCCGATTCAATCAGCGAATCGGGAAGAGCTGCACAATTTAATTCAACGAATGGTTTCCCTACACGCGAACTTCTGTTGTGCAGTTCCCGAGCAAACAGGCTTTTGCCCACGCCGCTCTCGCCCATCAGTAAAACGGTCGCACTAGTGGGAGCCACTCTGAATATTTTGTGCATCACTGCGTTGAATCCAGCAGACGCCCCTATTGGTCCTTCTTTGACAGGCACTTCGTCAGGCTTGCAAGGCACACACTCATGATCTGTAGAGTCAGTCGGGGCTGGCCCTGAACTTTTCAACGCGACAAAGCGACGTTTCTCCAGAGATTGTGGCAGCATATACCGAAGATCCGCATCGGGGGCGTCCCACTCGTCCACGGGCTTTCCAATGATTCGACATAATGTATTGCCCATCGCGCGGCATTCGACTTCCCGGTATAGAATACGCCGGCCCATGAAAGCGCTCGTGTAGCCGCACGCGTAGCCAATCTGCATCCAGCAGGCTGGTTCGGAGCCGATGCCGTACACGGATATGTGAGCCTCATCCTCGGACGAGTCTTTCCACAGAAATTCCCCGTAATACTGACCGGTGGTGCTGTCGATATCCACTCTGACAGGTTCTACCAGGACGATGCCTTCCAGGGCGTGAAGTTGAGGACCTACCGCGAAGGCATCAAATGCGCTGTCTTGCCCGCGAACCTTTCGTGCGAGCGCGGCATCCCGAGAACCCGATAGATATCCCATGCGGGTCAGCAATCCGCGCGCAGCATCGCTACCTAAAGCTTCGATGAGTTCCTGTCGCAGTGAAGCAAACGCGTCCGTATGGATCAAGACCATTCGACGATCGTCGAGCCAGATGCGACCGTCCGCAGGATTGAAACGAAGCCGTTCCGCCAGATCCCGAATGTCCGGAAAATGCAGATCAGCCACTACATCTGGCACGAAAAGCGGTATTCCTCTGTCTATTTCTCCCGCTTTCCCTTTCTCCTCCTTCATGTTCCCTCCTCAGGAAATCGCCAGTCAGGGCTCTTTCTTAAAAGTTCATCGTCTCGCACGCTCTCACCGGGTGCGTAAACCTGCCTGGAACGAAAACCTAATTGGGGGACCGTTCGTTGCCACATGCCGTTGGCGTCACTTGAACGCCCCCCAAAGGCCTCCGCGCGGAGGCTTAAAGCGCCTCTTCCGAGAAGAAGTCACCGACCAACCGGTTAAATCGCTCTCCATGTTCAATCTGCGTCCAATGGCCACAGCGGCCGAACACGTGCAGCTGCGCCCGTGGAATCAGTCTGAGCAGTGTATAGGAATTGGACAGCGGGATGACCTGGTCTTCGCGCCCATGGATGATGAGTGTCTCGTGCGGAAGCGAGCCGACGTCCTCCTCCCGGCTCGCCATAGCGTCCACCCAACGCTGGCGCGGTGCCGGAAACATACTTGAAAACGCTTCCTGAAAGTTCGGCCGGATGCTTGCCTCATAACGCAGGCGAGCGAGGTCGTCATTTACGAGATTGCGGTCGAACGCAAAAACATCGAGCAACTCTCGCATGTTGTCGATTGACGGAACGTAGCCCCAAACCTTGTCCAACCCCTCCGTTATCGGGAAGGAGATACCCACGCTGCCCATGAGGACCAATCGGCGCACTCTTTCGGGCGCCCGGATGGCCAGCGCCAAGGCCAGAGCCCCTCCGAAAGAGTTGCCCACCACGTGAGCCTTGTCAATGCCAAGCGCATCCAGCAACCCGAGCGCATGCCCGACCCAGGTATCCATGTCATACCGGATACCCACCGGCCGCTCGGTATATCCAAAGCCCACCATGTCCGGTGCGATGACGCGAAACTGCTTCGCGAGTTCAGGGATTGTGAGGCGCCAGTTCGCCCATGCGGTTACTCCAGGGCCCGATCCATGAATCAAAAGAACAGGCACTCCCTGACCACGATCGTGATAATTGGTTTTTATACCATTTGCGGTGACTGTATTCGCAATTTCTAAAGAATCCGACATTTGCAACTCCATATATCCAGTATCCGGCAACGAGCAATAACTTGATTTCCCTTAACAACCTCGTATGATTTTTCTTGGTTGAATCATCATCGATCTTTCTCAATGCTTCGCCGCAAAGCATGCTTGGGCGGCTTCCATTGGCATCAACCCTGCATTGAAGTAGCCATGCAAACGCTTGACGACTTCTTTGTCGGGTACATAGGGCCACCGGATAAAACCTAGTTCGACGGCCGCCTCAAACCAGGCGTTCGTCCACGCCTGCAGGTGCTTTGCATCCCCGATGCGTCAGTATATTTGACTCGTCAAACATAGTTTGTCGACCTCTGATGACTCGGAGCAATCATCTGCGCAATGCGACTTACGCTAGACCGCGCCCTCTGGGGGAAGTACCACTTCCTGAGCGGCTAGCGGATTTTCGCGTAGATCTCATTGCACGAGCGTCCGCTTCCGTTTCCCTTCTACGAGCGTCAAATTCAGGACACTAGCCTCAAGCTTAACCCGCGTCGCTTGAGGTACGGCAGGTCCAATACATTATGTCTAAAAACGTCTTTGGTCATTCATGACTTCAATGTCCGGCTTCGTGAACACAAAAATTGCTGTTCCCGACTCACGCGACCTCTTGTGGGCTTAAATTTCGCCGATGAACGTGGTACGTCAATAATCACAATGTTTGCCTTTAACGGTGTCTGACAGTCCTGACCTACAGGGTCAACCCCACCCGCGCCCGCCTCTGCATCAAAACCGTTTTTGCCAGGCCACCGCTGCGTTGATCTGCGAGTGGGTCACCTTTATCGGCACGGAGGTGTTGGGCTGACTCGTGTTCGTCAAGGTCTTCTGCAGTGCGAATGATATGCCGAGGTCGATCTTGCTGTTTTGGCTGAACGCATAAGAGACGCCGCCGGTCAGGGTCGTGGTCGGGATGGCGGGAATGACGGCCAACAGCATATTGTTGGGTATGGCTTCCTGCGCATAATGGAAGCCCGCACGGAACGCGAGGCTCGCGTTGTAGCGGTACTCCGCCCCCACGCCAAACACGTTGATGTCACGGTAGTTCTGCGGCAGCGACAGGTTCAGGTTCGCCCCCGTGCCCGACTGTACAAAGCTCACATTGATGTCCTTGAACGCGCTCGCGAGAAACACGCGCTGATAGTCGGCCGAAACGCTCCAGTGATCGTTGAACCGGTGGCTAATACCTGCCGTGAACTGCGCGGGCATTTCGAAGCTGTGGACCGTGATCTGACCGTCGAGCGGGATGTTTCCCGCAACGGAACTCACTGCCGACAACGTTGCATGCCCGCCCAGATCGCCCACGTGCGTCTTGAAGTTGTAGGCCAGGCCAAACACGGTGTTCGGCGTGAGGCGATACGTGAGGCCCAGCTTGCCGCCGATCCCCCAGGCATCGGCTCCGCCGCCCACGATTCCGTTATTCGAGAAGTTTAGATACCCGCCCGACAGCCCTGGCACGCTGGCGAGTGCGGGCAGCAGCGTGCCCGACGCGCGGTGCTGGGCCGCGAGCGTACCGATTTGCGAGGCATCCAGCAGCAAGCCGAGATTCAGCGAGGTCCAGACCGCGTCCAGCGAGCCACCGACTGTCAGCTTGTCCGTAACGTCGTAAGACATGGCAAACGGAATGCGCAACACGAGGAGACGCGAAAAATTGTCGAAGCCGGTGTTGATGCCGTTGGTGCTCGTGCGCGACAAAAAGCTACTGCCACCGTACTGCGTGCCGAGCCCCCCTCCCGCGAAGGCACCCACGCCGAATGCATACTTCTCGGTCCGATACACGAATGCCGCTTCGGGCGCAAAGTAGGGGCCGTTGTTGTTGCCGTGATTGCCCGAGCTTGCCGATTCGCCCGTCGCGATATTGGTGGTTTTGATGTCGGTCGTCACAACATCGAACCCGAGATAGAGGTATCTCCCATCACCCATGAACCCGAGCGTTGCCGGGTTCAGCATCATCGCCGCAGGGCCAACGTCGTAGGCCACGCCGGTACCGCCCATGGCACGCGAGACCGGCCCGTACCCTTCCAGATTGAACACGTCAGTAGCCTTCGCAGTGCTCATCGCAAATAACGCGGCCGAAAGAACCACCATCACCCGTACAGCGACACAACTCTGATTGATATTCAATTTCGTCTCCCGATCAGAATTTTTCTAATATTGGTATAGGGTACGCGCGCTTACTCTCGCTTTACGTCGAAGCAGCTTTATGGCCGGATCAGTACCTTCATTGCGCTGTCCGATTTCTGATGAAAGACCGAGAATGCCTTGTCAACATCAGCAAGTTCGAACGCGTGTGAAAAGTACTCTTGCGGATTGATCACACCACGCTCCATCATCCGCAATGCCTCCCACATGTAAGGCTGGGCGTTAGCGAAGCCATTCATGTGCAAGCTGATATTGCGCAGAAACACATCGGCCAAATTCAGATTGAAAGTTGAGTCGCAGAAAACGCCGATCGCGGCAACCGTTCCGCCGGGGCGAACCAGATCGAGGCACATCTGTAGGGTTTCGGGATAACCGACCACCTCGATCACTTTGTCAAAGCCACGTCCGCCGGTTTCTGTCAGTGCTTTTTCTTTCCAGTCTTCCTGGTTCGCATCAATCGCCACGCCACCCTTCTCGCGCACCACGTCAAGACGATGGGCAACCTTATCGAGTACAACCACGCGCCCTGGCCCTCTGTGCAGCGCGATATCGAGAGCCATCATTCCCGTCGGCCCGCAGCCCACCAGTGCAACATTCTCCCCGACCTGGATATCGGCCAGGCGGTTGGCGATGATTGCCGACGGCAGGTTGCAGGAAAGCGTAACCGCCGCTTCATCGGGAATTCCCTTCGGCACATTCATCGCGTGACCATCCGCGTGAGGGACGATCAGGGCCTCCGCATGAGTTCCATTGATGCTGCCGAAAGGTATGCCGAATCCATAGACTGCGTTTTTGGTAGTCTCACAATGTGCGGTCTGCCCAACCTCGCACATGTAGCAGTGGCCGCATGAGACTGAGTACCCCATACTGACTCGATCCCCCTGCTTGAAGCGCCCGACGCTCTTACCGACCTCCATGACTTCGCCGATCAACTCATGACCTGTTTGGGACTTGCCTTTTTCCATGATTCCATCAAGCGCGCCCCGGTAAAGGTGCAAATCAGAGCCACATATCGATGTGGCCGTTACTTTGACTAGCATTTCGTGGTCGGCGCGAATGACAGGGTCTGGAATATCCGTACAGCGAATATCCTGCGGACCGTAATAGACTGCGGCTTTCATTTTGGATTCCTTATAGATTAGTTAGCATAAGTGGTGCTTTCACCTTCCCGTATCCTGATGTCTCAACCCCTCTTCATACTTAAGAGGCCAGTTCAAAAACCCCTGAGGCGGCTGTTTACTTTCTCGGTAAGCTGTTAACCTTGGATGTCTGAACAACGGAACCCAAGGGATGGAAGCGCCGATTATTGATGACGAATTGTGGACACTGATCGAACCGTTACTGCCGCCGCCCAAGCCCCGGCGCAAAGGGCATCCTGGTCGCCCACGCGTATCGGATCGGGCGGCGTTGAATGGCATCCT
The DNA here is from genome assembly GCF_902499175.1 of Burkholderia aenigmatica. Lineage (GTDB taxonomy): Bacteria > Pseudomonadota > Gammaproteobacteria > Burkholderiales > Burkholderiaceae > Burkholderia > Burkholderia aenigmatica. The sequence continues at coordinate 16,246 of NZ_CABVQC010000045.1, read as the reverse complement.
GTTCGTGTTGAAAACCGGACTGCGATGGAACCACCTGCCGACCGTATTGGGCTTTGGCTCCGGCGCGACCTGCTGGCGACGACTGAACGACTGGCGCAAAGCAGGCGTATGGGATCGACTGCACGAACTGCTGCTCGACAAGTTGCGCGAGGCCGGGCAGATCGATCTTTCATACGCTGCCGTCGATTCCTCGTCGGTACGAGCTGTTGGGGCGGGCGAAAAACTGGCCCGAACCCCACGGATCGCTCGCGACCCGGTTCCAAACACCACATCCTCGTAGACGCCAATGGCGTTCCCATCAGCGCCATCCTGACAGGCGCGAACCGCAACGACGTCACCCAGTTGCTGCCGCTCGTCGACGCGATTCCCCCGATCCGTGGCGCGCGCGGCCGACCACTTCAGAGACCCAAGGTCATCTATGCCGATCGTGGTTACGATTCCGATCCGCATCGTCAACGATTGCGCGAACGCGGCATCAAACCGGTGATCGCACGGCGCCGCACTGAACATGGCAGTGGTCTGGGCAAATTCCGTTGGGTCGTTGAACGGACTCACTCGTGGCTCCACAACTTCCGTCGTCTTCGCATACGCTTCGATCGTCGAGCTGACATTCACGAAGCATTCTTGAAATTCGGCTGCGCCCTCGTCTGCTGGAACATCTTCAGGCGTACGGAGCAGCCTTTTTGAACTGGCCTCTAAAGGAAAATCTTGAACCCCAAAACTCCGAAAAAGTTGGGGCAACAAGAACCGGTCTTCGTTAGATCAGACCCTCGGCTTTGAGCGCGGCCTGCACGGTCGGGCGAGAAGAAATTCGATTCGTATAGCTCTGCAAAGTCGGCCAGCGTCCGATATCTACGCCGACCCACTTGCCCCAAGACAGCACGGTGAACAGATAAGCATCAGCAACCGTGAAGTTATCTCCCATCAGATAGACCTGACCACCGAGCTTTTTTTCAACATAAGCCAGACGCGCCGCGATCAAATCATTTACGATGGCTTTCCATTCTTCCGGCGTTTTAGGATTGAAAAGCGGTGCAAAAGCCTTGTGAAGCTCGGTCGAAATAAAGTTTAGCCATTCCACCAAACGATAGCGCTCCATCGTCCCGGCTTCAGGCGCAAGCCGCGCTTCGGGAGCCCGATCGGCCAAGTACTGTACGATCGCCGGACCTTCCGTGAGCACCTGCCCATCGTCGAGAACCAGCAGCGGCACATAACCATTGGGGTTGACGCTGCGAAAGTCAGAACCGCTCTCGGTCTTTTTGCTTTGCAGATCCACTTTTTCGAGCTCGAATGTCAAGCCCATTTCACGCAATACGATGTGCGGTGAAAGCGAACAAGCGCCAGGACTGTAGTACAGTTTCATCGATTACTCTCCTCTGATTAATAGACTTGCATTGACATTAATTCGCAAGTCGTGTGGACGCTTCATTAAAAGAAACGATCGAAATGAAGCTGTTCGAAAGGAACACAGTAGCCGATCATCAACATCTCCTGAAGAGCCTGAGTCATAGGTGGAGGACCGGCGAAATAAAACTCAAAATTTGACAGCGTATCCCCGAACACACGCCGAACCACGTCATGAACAAATCCCGTTTCACCGCTCCACTGAAATCCGGAGGCCTCACCCGGCAAAGACACGACGGGGTAAAAATGAATGCGTTCGTCGTAGCCACGTAACATGCGCAGGAACGATTCTCCGCAAATGTCTGACGGCGTTCTCCCACCATAGAAAAAATGGAGATGGCGTGTTTCCAGCATGCCGGACTGCGACGCGCCACGTGCAATTGACACCATCGGTGCAAGACCCGACCCGCCCGCTACGCAAACAATGTCGCGTGGGGCCTCCGTTCTCAAGAAAGCAAGGCCGTAAGGTCCATCGATCTCCAGTTGATCGCCCGCACGAAGGTGATGGAACAACTGCTCTGTCGCTTTACCTTGCGGCACGCGCCGGATCTGGAAATGCCACTCGCCTCGATCATTGCCGGTGTTAGACATGGAGTAGGCTCGCGGCGCGGTCACACCAGGGACCGAAAGCATCGCATACTGTCCCGCCAAGAAGGTGGCCGGGCCATCCGTCACAAAGCGAAATTCGCGAATGTCGTGGGTGACTTCATGCGATTCCACAAACTTGGCCAGCAGTCGCTTCGGCCTCACTTGAGCTTGATGGTCCGCCTCGACGCGCACCTTTATCTGTATGTTCCCCTTGGCTCTGCATTGGCACGCTAACAGACGACCTTTACGGCGATCGCGTTCGGTCAGCCCTGGCGCGTCTGGCCAAAGATTCTCGGCCTCTCCGTCCAGAAGATCAAACTTGCAGCTGCCACACCCGCCCGAGTTGCACTCATAGGGAAATCCTATTCCGGCGCGCAAAGCTGCCCGCAGGACAGTGTCTTCCCCCGCCTGGACAAAGGCATTTTTCTCTCCCTCTATGAGTATTTGATGTTCAGACATACATGAAATCCCTGTGATTACGCTGTCAAGATCACCAAGAGCGCGTGATCCAGGCGCTCTTGATGGTCCCCTGAGACAGCATCGGCTGGAAGTCTTTCCTTACAGACCCAGGGATCGACGAAACTCTCGAGTCGCCGACTTGGCCGACTCCGAGGCGTCTGGTACATCGGCAAGCGTGCTGCAATAGGCATCGATAGCCGCATCGCCGAGCGATTCCCAATTGGCAATCCAATTCTTGATAACTTCGGCGTTACCTGGCTTTTCGAGCGCCATCTTGACCAACGCCGTGGCCCAACGCCTGTGACGTGCCGCGTCGATGAGTTGGGCGTCCGTCAACAGGCCTAGCAAAGTATCTCCGTTATGGCGTCCGGACTCGCCCAGCTTGCGCAGCACCGATTCCTCCACCGCAGGCTTGGCGACCAGGTTGAGCGCCACAAACGCTTCGGCCCAGTCCCATGTTACGAGAACCTTTTCCATAAGCTCACGGAAGCCTTGCCAGGCGACGTCATCTTCCCAATATTTACGTTCGTCGCTACCAAAGCCCTTGTCCTGGAATGCTAGCGACAACTCTTTCGTACGATAGGCCGTATGGCTCAACCAGCGGAAAGAATCGGCCATCTGAAAATAGTTGCAGTTGGTGATAGTGCTCGCTGGAGCCATCTGGCCGACGTAAGCGGAGGCCATTTGCAGCGTGTGGAACAGGTAGCGGGCCGGGGTATATAGCCGGGCCAGCTTACCAGCCCAGCGGGGATCCAGCGACTTATCATGTTCACGGGAATTGAACTGGTCGAACAACCCGAAGACATACGTCTCCTGGCCGTCCTGCATCAGGTTGTACGTGCGATAGATGACTTCGTCCGGATCGCGGAACGCGTTCCAATCGTCGTGCTTGAGCGGACTATTGAGGGTGTGCTGCTTGAACCAGCGGCTCATCCACATATCCGGATCGAGCTCGTAGGGAGCATTCGGATCCCTCTTGTTGTAGTGCAAATTGGTGGAAACGATCTCGTATTCGCTCGGTTTGCGGCGCCGCGTCGCGAGATGACTCCAGGTCTTGAGCGGCTTGAGAACTTGAACTTCAGACATGCTTGTCTCCTCGAATCTTTACTTGGTGGGGCGGATGTTGTCCGGTACCGCTACTCAGACTTGCTTCTCAAAGTAGAAGCGGACCTGATCGGGCATAGTTTCAATACGCCCGGCAAACGAACTCAATTCAACCTCGAGGTCAGGCATTTTGAACGGTCGGCCCAGCGCCCGCTCGATCGTTTCGCGGCGCAGGATTAACTCCCCGTCGGTGTCGATGCGCAAATAGGCGCGCTTGTCGTCCACGCGAATTTCCTTGCCAGGGTTGTCCTCTCGCGCTGCCTCAACTACTGCCTCAGCGAGCTCCCCAGCACGCATGACCGGACCCACCCTGTTGTTAAGGTGGGCCGATGCAATATCGTTTTTAGTCACAGCTTTCTCCTTGCTTTCGAATTGGCGGACCGAATGCTGCTCACGTATGTGCGAACAGCGGCTTCACACCCTCGGTTTCCACAAATACCGCATCGCCTTCGATCTTGATTGGGTACTCGGCCAGCGCACAGTCCGACGGGTTGATACCTTTTCCAGAGCAGGCATCGAACTGCCAAAGATGCGCCCTGCAGATCACCGTCTTGCCGTCGAATTTGCCTTCAATGAGCGGAATGTCCTGGTGTGGGCAAATACCTTGGAACGCCTTCAGGTCGCCGCCCTGCGGCCAAACCATCAGAATTTCCTGCCCATCGACCTCGAACGACTCCATTTCGCCCTCCCAAAGATCGTCCAGAGAGCACACTTTCTTAAATGTCATGAACTTCCTTTCTATTGATGAAGGGGCCCCAGCACATCAACTGCCGAATGCCTGGTTATTGCTGGGCGGGTTCCCAGATGACCTCAACACACTCGGTCGGCTTGAGGCCCGAATCAGCCACTTTCATCGTTCGGGGCAAACATTCCTTGCTACCTTGCCGGCGCACCCGCAGGATATGCCCGGGACGCGCTTTCACACGCCGTCCAACGGAGTGATGCGCAGCAGCGGTCGCCACTTCGTCCATGGTGTTCTCGGTATCGACCGCCACCAGTTGAAGCACGAAGTCGCCTTCGAAATTGGAGCTCAAGGGAAACAAAGCCATTTTGGAGTCCTCTGTTTGGTTGGTGGTTGAGCCGGTGGTCATACCACCGGCTCTTCAGGCAGCAGTGCTCAACTTGCCTTCTTCATGCGCATCTTCTTGTAAATGTCCACCCATGAGTAGCCGTGGGCGTCATCACCGATTTCGCCGGGTGCCAGACCCATGTAAGCCAATGCGCCCCCCAGATCCATCGGCTGCACCAAGCCAGCCAGGAAACGGTCCACCAAAGTCATATGGCCCGCATAACGCTCCGGCTCCTGCTCAAAGCACCACCGATCCGGCTCCGAGCCGAAGTGATACAGCCTGCCGTTGTATTCGAGCGGATAATCCTGCACGGCCCACCCGTTGCCCGGCGTGTAATTGATCGGCAGGTTGCACATGTTGCACACGATCGGCAACGTCTCCGGGTACGTTTGCGCGATGTTCCCGTCGACCAGATTGTCGATGATCACATCCCAGCACTGGCCCCAGGTGTCGTTCCAGCCAGGGTATTTTTCTTCCAGCCAATCCCGTTCTGCGGGCGTGACGCCGGCTGCCGGGTTCCACCAGACGGTAGGACGCCAATACCAGACGCCCAAATGCATGCCATGATGCTGCTGATCGAGCTGCTGCAGGAACGTGTCCCAATACCAAGGCTTGTCGAGCCCCAGATCGCTCAGTGCGCGTTCAAACTGCGCAACAATCCATTCCTGCATAAACTCCTTGAACGACTGCTTGCGATGCTCGAGCGGGGTGTAGTAGTCCATCACCGGCCCAGTCAGCACCGAAAACAGCCTCCACGCGCGCCAAAAAGCGATGTCAACCTTTTTCTGGGCCTCGGCTTTCTTGCCGTTCTCGATCAGAATCTGGAGCGTTGGACCGCCGATCTGTGCATGGCGCGACTCGTCGGTCTGCACACTCGAGATCAGACTGGCGAATGTGTGATCCCCGGCCTCCGCAGCGTCTGCCGCCAGCCCAAGAAACTGCATGTTGGTGAAGCCGGTTTCAAAGCTGAAGGTCAGCATGATGGCGACGCTGATCGCGTCGCGCGTCATCATGATGTCATCGAAGAAATGACGTGCGGCAATCGCTGCCCATTCGTTGGTATGGAAGGCCTTGGCAGCCCAGTCGAACTGACGGTCTTTCGAGACGTGCTCATGAGGAAAGTAGAGCTGGATCTGACCGTGACGAATTTCGTCCATACTTCCCAGGGTCGCCATATTGCGCATGCCCGGTGCCTTGGAGAAACGCATCATCCTTGCCTCTGCGCTCGCGGCTGCGTACTCGCCGAGAGCGATCGCGCCATAGTGCTGCTTCATCACCGTGAGCCAACCCGGATCTGCTTTTTCATAGATTTGACTGCGCTCGAGCGCGGCCTTCACGGAGTACGCGCCAGCGTCCTTCTCGCGTTGGACTTTGACATACTCCGGGTAAGTCTGCTTGTATGGTTCGTCGTAGGTCTCCCACTTTTCCATGGGAATGCCGTGATCTCCACTGAGCTCGGGCGGAAAAAGCTCGCTCTCCGTGACGTACTTCGGCGACCAGTTAGTCGTCCTGGCAAGGTCGTACCAGTCCATCCGATTTAACAAAGCCATTTTCAGTCTCCATAATTTCTAAGGCCAACTGGCCCTCAACACACCAAACACACAACGTCCTAACGCCCTCGTTTCCTGGCGCTTTGACCCGCGATTCCAAAGTGTTCTTTCGGCATTTCGGTAATGAGCACGCGGATGGACTCCACCGGCGCATCAATCGCGCGATGGATCGCCTCGGTGACCTCGGCGATCAGCCGCTCCTTCTTTTCCGCATCGCGGCCTTCGATGATGTACAGCTGCGCAATCGGCATGGCTATCTCCTTTAAACGAAGCGCAAACCGGTGCTGCCCATCCCCTGCACCCGCAGGGCGATGGCATCCCCCGCTCGCACGGCAATGGCCTCCGTGATCCCCCCTGACAGAATCAAACTGCCCGCCGGAATCTCCTCGCCACGCGCGCCCAGATGATTGGCCAGCATCGCAATCGCCGCGGCCGGGTGGCCCAGCACCGCGGCGCCCGCCCCGAACGCAACCGGCTCACCGTTTTTCTCCAGCACGATGCCGACGGTGCGCAGATCCACCTCAGACACTGGCAGTGCGCGCCCACCCACCACAAAGCGTGCGGCCGACGTGTTGTCCGCTACCACACTTTTGAGATCGAACTTGAAATCGCGGTAGCGCGAGTCAATGACTTCGATGCCCGGCATCACGAAGTCAGTCGCCGCCAGCACCGCTCCAATATGACAGCCCGGGCCTTTCAACGGCGCTTTGGTAACAAAGGCGATTTCCGGCTCGACCTTGGGATGGATCAGCGCCTCGGTCTTGCACGTGCCGCCATCGGGGATCGCGTAATAGTCGGCCATGAAGCCGAAGACAGGGCTCTCAACCCCCATCTGCTTCATTTTGGCGTGCGAGGTCAGCCCCGCTTTGAGCCCAACGATCTTCCCGCCGCGGGCCAGCTTGCGGCGGCGAATCTCGTCCTGGATCGCGTAAGCGTCATCCCAATCCATCTCGGGATGCTCATCGGTGATCTTGAGCGTGTCTTGCGCGTGGAGCTCGCAGTTCTCGAGGTGCTCTGCAAGGCGCGCAATGGTGGTGCGATCCAGTTTCATGCCGCCACCTTCTGCGCCTTTGACGCACGCGCTTTGGCCAGCGTGATGGCCGTGTCTTCAATCATGTCTTCCTGGCCACCGACCATGCCCCGGCGCCCAAGCTCGACCAGGATCTCGCGCGCCGGTACGCCATACTTTTGCTCGGCGCGCTTGGCAAACAGCAGGAACGACCCGTAGACCCCGGCGTAACCCAGGGTGAGCGAGTCGCGGTCGATCCGGATGGGGAAGTCCATGATCGGCACGACCAGGTCTTCGGCCACGTCCTGAATGGCCCACACATCCACTCCGGTCTGAATCCCCATTCGGTCGCATACGGCGACCAGCACCTCCATCGGCGTGTTGCCCGCACCCGCACCGAGACCAGCCGAGGCGGCGTCGATGCGGGTGGCGCCACACTCAACGGCCGCAATGGAGTTGGCGATCCCCATCGCCAGATTGTGGTGGCCGTGAAAGCCCAGTTCCGTCTCCGGCTTGAGCGCCTCACGCACCGCGCCAAGGCGGGCCCTGACATCATCGGGCAGCATGTAGCCAGCCGAATCGGTAATGTAGACACAGTTGGCGCCGTACGACTCCATCAGCTTTGCCTGCCCGACCAGCCCTTCAGGACTGTTCATATGCGCCATCATCAGGAAGCCCACCGTGTCCATCTCAAGCTTGCGCGCCAGGGCAATGTGCTGCTCTGACACGTCAGCCTCGGTGCAGTGCGTAGCCACCCGGATGGTGTGCACGCCAAGCTCCTTGGCCATCTTCAGATGATCGACGGTGCCGATGCCCGGCAACAGTAAAGCCGAGACCTTGGCCTGCTTCATGAGCGGGATCACGGCCCCCAGATATTCTTCATCGCTGTGGGCCGGAAAGCCATAGTTGACCGACGAGCCGCCCAGGCCATCGCCGTGCGTGACTTCAATCAGGGGGATCCCGGCTGCGTCCAGGCCGCAGGCGATGCTTTTCATTTGCTCCAGCGTCATCAAATGGCGCTTCGGATGCATGCCGTCACGCAACGTCATGTCGTGGACGGTGATTTTTTTTCCTTGCAGGTTCATCTCTGTTCTCCTTGACGGCTCAAGCGACAACCGGTTCGAGCGTGAGATTGCCGGCAATCATCTCTTCGGCAAACATCTCGGCGGTCCGGGCCGCGGCAGCGGTCATGATGTCCAGGTTGCCGGCGTACGTGGGCAGATAGTCCCCCAGGCCCGCCACCTCCATGAAGACCGTCACACGCTTGCCGTCAAACACCGGGCCGTTGACCAGCCGGTAACCGGGCACGTACTTCTGGACTTCCCTGATCATCGCGTGAATCGACTCGGTAATCTTCTCGTGATCCGGCTCACTTTCGGTCAGGCAATGAATCGTGTCGCGCATCATCAGCGGAGGCTCCGCCGGGTTGATGATGATGATGGCTTTGCCCTTCCTCGCGCCCCCCACCTTTTCCACCGCGCCGGCCGTGGTCCGCGTGAATTCGTCAATGTTTTTGCGCGTGCCGGGCCCCACCGATCGGCTCGATACGGTCGCGACGATTTCTCCGTAAGCGACCGGCTGCACGCGCGAGACCGCAGCGACCATCGGAATGGTGGCCTGCCCGCCACAGGTGACCATGTTTACATTCATCTCGCGTTTGCCCAGGTGCTCTTTCAAATTGACCGGCGGTACGCAGTACGGGCCAATTGCCGCCGGCGTCAGATCGATCATCATCACGCCCAGCGCGTTAAGCTTGCGCGCGTTTTCCGCGTGAACATATGCACTGGTGGCATCAAACGCGATCTGCACACCATCGGCCAGCACATGCGGCAGCAGCCCGTCGACACCTTCCGCCGTGGTTTTGATGCCGAGCTCACGGGCTCGGTTCAGCCCCTCCGATTCCGGGTCGATGCCCACCATCCACACCGGCTCCAGCACCGAGCTGCGCTTGAGCTTGGCCAGCAGATCGGTGCCGATATTGCCTGGTCCGATCAGCGCACATTTGATCTTTTTCATGACCTTGTCCTTCCTATAAAAATGACTTTTACGCACGGCATCCGACAACGGCCGGGCGTGGTGCCTGGCCAGGCGCGTTCAGTGAAACCGGACCGAACAACCGCCCAGACCACCAATACTGACGCGGAAGCTGTCGCCCGCCTTGGCCGGGAACATCGCCGCCAGCGCGCCGGACAAGATCACCTCGCCCGCCTTGAGTGCAATGCCCAGACGCCCCAGCGTGTTGGCAAGCCAGGCCACGGCGTTGACCGGTGAGCCCAGTGCCGCCGCGCCGCAGCCCGTGGCGATAATCTCGCCATTACGCTCCATCACCATGCCGCACAGCGTCAGGTCGAGCTTGCGTGGATCGACCGCGTGATCACCCAGCACGAATACGCCACAGGAGGCGTTGTCCGCCACGGTGTCCTGAATCTTGATCTTCCAGTCGCGGATGCGCGAATCGACAATTTCAAAGCACGGCATCACGCATTCGGTCGCCGCCAGCACGTCCACGTTGGTCACCCCCGGCCCCATCAGGTCTTTCTTGAGGATGAACGCGATCTCGCCTTCGGCCTTGGGCTGAATCAGCGTGCCGATCTCGATCGACTGCCCTTCGTTGTAGATCATGCCGTCGAGCATGTAGCCGAAATCCGGCTGATACACGCCAAGCATGTTCATCACGGCCGCCGACGTGACGCCGATCTTCTTGCCGATGATGGTTTCACCAGCCTGCACACGACGCTCGATCATGCGCTGCTGAATGTGATAGGCGTCCTCGATCGTCATATCGGGGTGGCGCTCGGTCAGCGGATCGAGCACGGTTCGCGTGGTCAGTGCCTGATACAGGGCGTCGCCAAGCTGGGTGATTTGAGTTTTGTCCATGATCACAGTTTGATGCAAACGTTTTTGAGTTCCGTGTAGAACTCCAGCGAGTGGACTCCGCCCTCGCGCCCGATACCCGACTGCTTGGCCCCGCCGAACGGCGTGCGCAAATCGCGCAGGAACCAGGAGTTCACCCACGCAATGCCGACCTCGATGGCCCCCGCCACGCGGTGCGCACGCGACAGATTGGTGGTCCAGATCGCCGTGGCCAGGCCGTAGTCGTTATCGTTGGCACGGCGGATCACCTCTTCTTCGCTGTCGAATGGCATGACCAGCGCGCAAGGGCCGAAGATCTCCTCGCGGGCAATTACCGAGTCGTCGCCCAAGCCCGTCCAGATGGTGGGCTGTACCCACGCGCCGCCTTTGAGCGCGTCCGGCATATCGGGTACACCGCCGCCCGCCACCACCGTCGCGCCCGCTTCAACCGCCTTCTTGTAATACGACAGCACCTTGTCACGATGCTCTTGCGAAATCAACGGGCCCATGCCGGTGGCCGGATCTTCCGGGCGGCCGAGCTGCATGCCTTCAGCGCCTTTTTTGAGCGCGGAGACAAAACGATCAAAGATGGGGCGCTCGACATATACCCGCTCGGTACCCAGGCAGACCTGGCCACAGTTGGCGAAGCACGAGCGCAGCGTGCCTTCAATGGCGGCGTCGAAGTCGCAGTCGGCAAACACGATGGCAGCGTTCTTGCCGCCCATCTCCAGACTCACGGGGCGCGCACCGTCAGCCGCGGCCTTCATGATGGCCGCACCCGTGCGGGTTTCACCGGTGAAGGTGATGGCGTTGATGCCGCGGTGGGTGGTGAGGAATTCGCCGGTGGAGTTGGGGCCGAAGCCGTGCACGACGTTGTAGACCCCTCGCGGCACGCCCGCCGCGTTCATCACCTCGCCCAGCAATGCAGCGGTCTGCGGCGTCTCTTCGGAGGGCTTGACCACAACGGTGTTGCCACAGGCCAGCGCTGGGCCGACTTTCCAGGTCATCAGCAGCAGTGGCAGGTTCCATGGACAGATCACCCCGACCACCCCGACCGGTCGACGCATGGCGTAGTTGATCGCCCCGACACCATCCGGTGTAGGCATTTCAAAAAACTCAGTGGGCACGTTCTTCACCACGTCGGCGAAGATCTTGAAATTGGCCGCCCCACGCGGAATGTCCACATGCCGCGCCAGGCTCATAGGCTTGCCCGTGTCCTCTACCTCAGCGGCCAGGAAGTCGTCAAAACGACGGTTGATGCCGTCGGCCACCGCGTACAGCACTTCCACGCGCTGGGCCAAGCTCATGCGCCCCCACGCTCCCTTGAGCGCGGCCTGCGCCGCAGCCACCGCCGCGTCGACTTCGGCACGGCCGGCTTCGGCCACCTTGGCAATGACCGCGTTGTTCAACGGCGAGCGCTTCTCGAACCAACGCTGACCCGGCACATATTCGCCGTTGATGAAGTTGTGGATTTCTTTAGCACGAGCGCCGGACTGGTTTCCAGTGCTCGCGGTCGCTTGGGGATCGGTAATCAGCATGATGTTTCAGTAAACTTCCTTGTTAGGCAAATGTGGTCGCGGCGGCAGTCGACTTTCCGGAAAGATTCAGGTTTGAGTTAGACCTAGCAGGCTCAATCCGGCTTGCGCACAGTGCTCGTCCTGCTCTTCGGTACCGCCAGACACGCCAATACCCCCGATGCGATGGCCACTTTCAACAATCGGCAAACCACCGCCGAAGGCGATGAAGCGGGGCCTTCGCACGATGCCTTGGCGGACCGCTTCGGAATGACTCAGCAAGGCCTCACTCCACCGACTGGTCGGTAAGCCGAAACTGGCTGCCGTGTATGCCTTGTCGATGGCGATCTCGATGGAGTGCAACGGCGCTCCAGGCATGCGCAGAAACGCGGCAAGATTCCCCGCCACATCGACCACCGCGATGTTCACGCATACGCCGAGGCGCTGCGCGTGCAGCGCAGCTGCCTCGACGACGCGGTTAGCCGCAGGCCAGTTGATCAGCCGCGCCTCGACGCTATGAAGTGAGTCAGCCTGAGTCATGTGCTATCTCCTGCGTGGCAGTCAGGTGTAAACCTCGGTGAATGACTGGACCAACTCACCGGTGTGATAGAAGATGCCGCTGCCGAGATGCTCTTCCGTCCAGGTCGTCACAGGCCGATCAGGTTGAGCGAGGTAGCCCAGGCCGGCAAAGGTCTCGTTGCGATTCCCACTTGGATCGAAGAAATAGATCGTCTCCCCGCGGGTAATCCCATGGCGAGTCGGCGCCACGTCGATCTTGACCTTGTTCTTGGCCATGACGTCAGCCGATTTCAGTACGTCATGCCACGAGTCGAGGAAGAAGGCAATGTGGTGCAAGCCATTGCGAGGCCCACCTACGAAAGCGATGTCGTGCGGCGTGGACGTGCGGAACATCCACGTTGCAGCCTGAATGCTACTATCCGGACCTACCATAACTTGCTCAGCCAGATAAAAGTCCAGGCATTCCTTCATGAACCGGGTATTTTCCGCCACCCGATTCACGCCCGTCTCCGGATTGAGTTCACACATCAATAGGCAGTGATCCAGCCAATGGGCGCCTGCCCCCTTGACGTCATCGGGCCACGGGTCAGGATTGGTCGTTCCGACTCCGGTGCCCACATATTCCTTCGTCGCAAACAGACGCATCTCATGTCCGCTCGGCAGGTTGAACTGCAGCATACGACCGGTCGAAGGAAGGGTACCTTCGGGGAGCATTTGTGTCTTGAAGCCATAGGCTTCGATACGCTTTTGCAGCGCGTCTAGGTCGGCGTCGTGCTCAACCTTGTAGGCGACATGGTTGAGCCCTGCTTGATCGGACGGCGTCAGAATAACGGAGTACTTGTCCCATTCGTCCCAGCACTTGAGGTACACGTTTCCATGTTCGTCCTCCATCGTCCTTTTCATTCCCAGGACGTTTTCGTAGTGCTTGATTGCCAACGCCATGTCCATCACTTTCAGACTGGCATGGCCGATTCGCATCACACCCATGGTCTATCTCCTTCGGCTTATTTCGTTGAATCTTGGGCTACCTGAAAGCTCAACCCTTTGAAAAAGGGCTTTTGCATCTTGCCGACCACCTCCAGTTCTACATCATCAGTGGGCGCCACCCGGCACGCCAGCACCACACCTTGCGCTTCTTCCGCCTCGGAAATGTGCGCACGGCTCATTGCTCCTGTTTTGCGCACGCTGCCTCTGCACACTGCGACCTTACACACCCCGCACCCGCCGCTAAGGCAACCAACTGGTATGCCGCGACGCCCAAGGCGTGCCATGCCGGCAAGCAGAGACTCACCGAGAGCGCAGCTGAAACGCTCGCCGGTCTGCTTGACGGTCACGTAGACCTTCCCGTCCTGAGTAGTCACGATCACACCCTCTTGAAAAGCGGACTGCGTACTTGTTGGGCGTCGGCTGCGGAAATGAACTTCTCAAAATAGATGTCGCGTTCGAACAACCGGCCCTGGATCAGGGTCGTGACGCAGGCGTCGATCATCGCCGGCGGCCCGCACAAATAGGCTTTGTGGCCGGAAAAGTTGTTCCCGAAATGAGCCTTGGCGACCTCGTGAACGAAACCCTGCGCCAAGGGATGCGTCGCACCTTCTGCTTTTTCCGATAGTGCCGGCACGTAGCTGAAGTTCGAATACCGCTGGCTGAGCTCGCGGAACTCCTCGTCGTAATACAGTTCTGCCTCATTGCGCTGGCCATAGACCAGAGTGATAGGCCTGCTCCATCCGCTTTGCAACAAGTCGATAATCATCGACCGAGGGCTCGACAGGCCTGAACCACCTGCCATGAAAACCATGGGTTGGTCGGCTGACCTGCGCACGAAAAACCGGCCATAGGGACCCGTCACGTGCAGTATGTTCCCCACCGCCAGTTGTTCATGGATGTAACCCGTGCCCTGTCCTCCCGGAACCCGGCGAATATTGAGCTCGATCTCCCCCGTTGCTGCGACGTCCGCAGGTGAATTGGCAATGGAAAACGCCCGTGTCTGGCGCAACTCGGGAATTTCAAGTTGCACGTACTGACCCGCCTGAAAATGAATCGGTTGATCGAGTCTCAGGAAGACGGCTTTGATCGTCGGTGTGAGTTGCTCGATGCGTGTCACCTCGGCATTGAAATCCTCGACCGGGATGACTTCGGCGTCCGGGTCTTCCTCGATGTCGGCCTCGATGGTCGTGTCATCGAGCAAGGTGGCACAGCAGGCCAACGCCTTGCGCTCCTCGCGCTCGAAGTCCATCAGCGCGAAGGGATTCGCATCGCCGAGATCGACTTCTCCGTCACACACCTGCACCTTGCAGGTTCCACATAGCCCGTGACCACACGCGTGCGGAATGTAAATGCCTTGGCGCAAGGCCGCGTCGAGTATAGTTTGCCCTTCCTCCACCTCAATGGTGGCACCCAGGGGCTGAATGTTGAGTTGATAGGTCATTGTTCAAATCGCCAGAGGCCAATCACACCGCGGCCTGTAACTTCGGCTGCGGTGTGATTGCGCTGCCATGACGCAATCTCAATTGCAGGAACCGCTCAGACCGTTCAAGCCAGGCGTGCGAAAGCGGATCACGTCTTTGTGCGTCAGACCGTTTTCAGCCAGCGACTTCGCCGGGTCGGGATGCCACGGCTGGCCGGACTTAAACCACTGCACCTGGCTCCAGTCGATTTTTGAGAAATCGGGGTGATAGCCATAAGTGCCGGGCAACACCTGGGTGCACAGCGCACCGAACAACGTGTCCGACGGCAGGGGCAAGGCAACTGGTGCCGCAAACAACAGATGGTCTTCCCAGCCGATAAACAGCAACGGCGCCGGAAAGTTTTCGCGCGCGTCTCGTGCCGGGAACTTGTAGGGTTTGAGGGCAACAACGCTCATTTGGCTTCTCCTTGCAAGACCTCTCCACGCCAGGCAGCAAAGTTCTTTTGGTCTTCCGACCCCTCGAAATCGAAGTTGTCCCGGCCTACATTCAGGTTGTAGTAGTCGAGCAAGGCCATCAAGGGATCGAAACCTTCCTTGGTCGGATCGGCATCCGGCTTGAAACAGTTTCCTTGATACACTTGCTGCGGCGGAAGCCATGACTGCACGAACTTCTCGGGTTCGTTGTCAAAAATCTCCTTGCAGTGGTCGCTGCAGAAGTGATACTTGTCGCCGAGGTAGTCCGACTCGCGATAGCAGATCTTGGTTGCGTCGCCAGGCTCGGTGAATATCATCGGAATCTGGCAGGTAGTGCAGAGCATCGGCAGCGTCTTGTTGTAGAAACGGTTGCCCTTGGCGGCCTGCTCGCGCCAGTAGTCCCAACGCGGACGGTAATACTTGTCGAACGTCTCGGGGTACTTCTCCGACAGCCACCCCATTTCTTCTTCTGTGGGAACCCAGGTGTGGATGGGGGCCGCGGCGTTATAGTTATAGAACACGGCGAAGGTCTGATGGCTGATGTGGTCCTTGCCTTCGCAAGCCTGGTCCCAGCCCTTGGGCTTACGGATGCCGTAACGCGCAAGATCCTTGAACAGCGCGCCGCCGTTCTGCTCGACGTACATCTCCCAGCTCTCGCGCCAGCTCATCACCCGGTTAGGCAGCATGTAGTCCTGCATCATGGCCACGATGCTCAACAGCCGATAGCCGCGCCAGAACCACTTGTCGATCCAGCGCTGCACGATGGGCACGTTGTCCGGATCCTGTTCCAGCATGAACTTGATGCATTCGATGCCGAGTGTCATGTGGCGCGATTCGTCACTTTGCGCCGAAAAACCGAAGGTGACCGTCGACATGTCCCCGTTGTAAGCAGCACCCGACATGAAGGGGACAAACAGCAGGTTGGTCAACACATATTCGAACGAAAAGCTCACCGCAGTAAGAAACTCGAACGGTCCACCGGTGGCCGCGTCTTCAAAAAATGACTTGGGCACCGACAAATACCAGACCCGGTCGTACCAATGGATGGAGTTGTGCAGGCCGTTAAAATACTTGTTGTAGTGCGAGAGAGCATGCATTTCGGTCTGGAAGTGACGCAGCTCGTCGATGGACTGCATCTGGCAAGCAACACGCGCCCCTTCACCCGTAAAATGCCGACCAACGTGGGCAAAACCTCGGTGTGCCATATACTCCAGCGGTCCCCCCGCGGCAAAATAGTTGTCGCCCCGATAGAAACTTGAATCTTTCCTGAATTCAAGTTTCGTAGATGGTGGTGG
>NZ_CABVQC010000044.1 GCF_902499175.1 Burkholderia aenigmatica | reverse complement strand
AGCGGTCGCGGCGCACGCCGTCCCCGCTGCGCCGGGCGGCGGTGTCCCGCGGCCCCGTTGCCCGTCGATTCGCTTTGCTCACGTTCACATTCACATCCATGATCGCTTCCGGCAATTGAAACGCCGAACGGCCCCGCGCACGCCGCGAAGGCGTGAGCGGGGCCGCGACGGCGCGTTCGGTCAGATAAACGGCGTCAACAGCATGTCGATCAGCTTGATGCCGATGAACGGCGCGATGATCCCGCCCACGCCGTAGATCAGCAGGTTGCGCCCCAGCAGCTTCTCGGCCGGCTCCGCACGATACTTCACGCCTTTCAGCGCGAGCGGGATCAGCGCGACGATGATCAGCGCGTTGAAGATCACCGCCGACAGGATCGCCGACGTCGGGCTGTGCAGCCCCATCACGTTCAGCGCGCCGAGCGCCGGATAGGTCGCGACGAACGCGGCCGGGATGATCGCGAAATACTTCGCGAGATCGTTGGCGACGCTGAACGTGGTCAGCGCACCGCGCGTCATGATCATCTGCTTGCCGACCTCGACCACCTGCATCAGCTTGGTCGGGTTGCTGTCGAGGTCGACCATGTTGGCCGCCTCCTTCGCCGCCTGCGTGCCGCTGTGCATCGCGACGGCCACGTCGGCCTGCGCGAGTGCCGGCGCGTCGTTGGTGCCGTCGCCCGTCATCGCGACGAGATGGCCCTTCGCCTGGTGCTCGCGGATCAGCCGCAGCTTGTCTTCGGGCGTCGCTTCCGCGAGATAGTCGTCGACGCCGGCTTCCGCCGCGATCGCGGCCGCGGTGAGCCGGTTGTCGCCGGTGATCATCACGGTCTTCACGCCGACCTTGCGCAGCTCGGCGAAGCGCGCGCCGATCCCGTGCTTGACGATGTCCTTCAGCTCGATCGCGCCGAGCACGCGCGAACCGTCGGCGACGACGAGCGGTGTGCCGCCGCGCCGCGCGATATCGTTGACCGCTGTCTCAACGGCGTGCGGGAATGCCCCGCCGAGCGCATCGACGTGTGCACGAATCGCGGACGCCGCACCCTTGCGCACCTGGCGCTCGCCGATATCGAGGCCGCTCATCCGCGTGCGCGCGCTGAACGGCACCGTGATGCTGCCGGCGGTCGCCGACACGTCCAGCGAGAAGCGCTGCTTCGCGAGCGCGACGATCGAGCGCCCCTCGGGCGTCTCGTCGGCCAGCGACGACAGTTGCGCGGCCTCGGCCAGCGCACGCTCGTCCACGCCCGGCGCGGGCCGGAACTGCACGGCCTCGCGGTTGCCGAGCGTGATCGTGCCGGTCTTGTCGAGCAGCAGCACGTCGACGTCGCCGGCCGCCTCGATCGCGCGGCCCGACGTCGCGAGCACGTTCGCGCGCATCATGCGGCTCATCCCCGCAATGCCGATCGCCGACAGCAGCGCACCGATCGTCGTCGGAATCAGGCAGACGAGCAGCGCGATCAGCACGGTCAGGCTCACCGCCGTGCCCGACGCGTTCAGCAGCACGCTGAACTGCGAGAACGGCAGCAGCGTCACGCACACGAGCAGGAAGATGATCGTCAGCGCGACGAGCAGAATCGTCAGTGCGACCTCGTTCGGCGTCTTGCCGCGCTTCGCGCCTTCGACCATCGCGATCATCCGGTCAAGAAAGGCCTCGCCCGGTTGCGCGGTGATCTTCACGATGATCCAGTCGGACAGCACACGCGTGCCGCCCGTCACCGACGAGAAATCGCCGCCCGACTCGCGGATCACCGGCGCGGATTCGCCGGTGATCGCCGATTCGTCGACCGACGCGACGCCGTCGATCACTTCGCCGTCGGCGGGGATCGTGTCGCCGGCTTCGACGAGCACGATGCTGCCGGCGGCGAGCTCGTCGCTCGGCACGCGATGGCTGGTGCTGCCGAATTGCTTCGGCTCGTCGAGCACCTTCGCGTACACGCGCTTGCGCGCCGCACGCAGCGCGTCGGCCTGCGCCTTGCCGCGCCCTTCGGCCAGCGCCTCGGCCGCGTTCGCGAACAGCACGGTGAACCACAGCCAGCACGCGACCGCGAAGATGAAGCCGGCCGGCGCATCGCCCGTGCCGGTCAGCGCCTGCAGCCACAGCACGGTCGTGACGATGCTGCCGAGATACACGACGAACATCACTGGGTTCTTCAACTGCACGCGCGGCGCAAGCTTGCGGAACGCCTCGCGCAGCACGGCCGTCCAGCGCATCGGCGGCACGCCGCCGACCGGCATGGCCGCGGGGGTGATCGGGGTTTCGATATGGGACATGAGTGACTCCGTGGTTCCTGCTATTGCTTCGCGCCGGCCGCCTGGCCGAATGCGCGGTCCAGCGCAAGGTTCAGGTCGAGCACGCGCACGCGCGGTTCGCCGAGCACGCCGAGCTGGCGCGGTGTGGCGACGCGGTCGACCAGCGCCGTGACGTGCGCGGCGTCGACGCGGCGCGCCTGCGCCACCCGCGCCGCCTGCAGCCGCGCATTCGCGACCGAGATCTCGGGATCGAGCCCCGATGCCGACGCGGTCACGGCATCCGCCGGCACCGGCGTGCCGGCGGCGAGCGCGTTCTCCTGCCGATACGCGCGCACCCGCTGCGCGATATCCGCGAGCAGCTTCTTGCTGGTGGCGCCCTGGTTGCTGGCGCCGCTGCCGGCCGCGTTGTACGGCTGGTCCACCGTCTTCGACGGATCGGCCGGATCGGCGCCGGTCGTCGCGCTCGGCCGCCCGTGGAAGTAGCCGGCGCGCGTGAAGTTCTGCCCGATCACCGCCGAGCCGACCGTCGTGCCGTTCTGCTGCACGAGACTGCCGCGCGCCTGCGACGGGAACAGCACGTTCGCGACGCCCGTGGTGAGCAGCGGATACGCGATCCCCGTCACGAGCATGAACAGCACCGACGACGCGATCACGGGCCGCACGAGGCCGCGCGTCGCCGCGCCGAACGAAGAACCGGGTGCCGGCGCGGCGGCGGCCGCTGCCTGGCGATTGCCTTGCATCATGATGTTTTCCTCAGAACAGTTGGCCGCCCGACATCATCAGGTGCTCGACGACCGGGCCGAGCGCGAGCGCCGGCAGGAACGTGAGGCCACCGACGACCAGGATCACGAAGATCAGCAGGCCGGCGAACAGGCCCGTCGACGTCGACAGCGTGCCCGCGCTTTCCGGCACGCTCTTCTTCGCGGCGAGGCTGCCCGCGACCGCGAGCATCGGCAGCAGCGTCAGGTAACGGCCGATCAGCATCGCGAAGCCGATCGTCGTGTTGAAGAACGGCGTGTTCGCGTTCAGGCCCGCGAATGCCGAACCGTTGTTGGCCGTGCCCGACGTGTATGCGTACAGCACTTCGCTGAAGCCATGCGGGCCGAGGTTCGCGAGGCTGTCCATCGTCGAGTGCAGCATCGACGCCACCGCGGTGAAGCCGAGGATGCTGAACGGATGCGCGAGCACCGCGAGCATCACGAGCTTCATCTCGCGCGCCTCGATCTTCTTGCCGAGGAACTCCGGCGTGCGCCCGATCATCATCCCGACCAGGAACACCGTGAGGATCGCGAACGTGAAGAGGTTGATCAGCCCGACGCCGTCGCCGCCGAACACGTTGTTCAGCATCATCTGCGCGATCGGCACGAGCCCGCCGAGCGGCGTCAGCGAGTCATGCATCGCATCGACCGACCCGGTGGCCGCGGCCGTCGTGACGGTGGCGAACAGGCTCGTCTGCGCGATGCCGAAGCGCATCTCCTTGCCTTCCATGTTGCCGCCCGGCTGCGTGGCGCTCATCTGCTGGTCGACGCCGAGCCCGGTCACGAGCGGATTGCCGTGCTGCTCGGCCGAATAGATCACGGCCAGGAAGCCGACGAACATCACGACGAACGCGCCGAGAATCACCCAGCCCTGGCGGCGCCGGCCGATCATCGTGCCAAGCGCATAGGTCAACGCGGACGGAATCAGCAGCATCGACAGCATGTGCAGCGTGTTGGTGAGCGGCGTCGGGTTCTCGAACGGGTGCGCGGCGTTCATGCTGAAGAAGCCGCCGCCGTTCGTGCCGATATGCTTGATCGATTCGAGGCTTGCAACCGGCCCCATCACGATCTGCTGGCGCGCGCCTTCGAGCGTGGTCGCCCACGCATCGGACGCGAGCGTCTGCGGCATGCCCTGCCACACGTATACGAGCGCCATCACGAAGCTGAGCGGCAGCAGCACGCGATAGGTCACGCGCGTGAAGTCGACCCAGTAGTTGCCGATGTCCGCCGCGCTCTTGCGGCTCAGCCCGCGGATGAAGCCGCCCGCGGCCGCGACCCCGGTCGCCGCGCTGACCACCATCAGGAACGTGATGACGGCCATCTGCGAGAAGTTCGACAGGCTGCTCTCGCCCGCATACGCCTGCCAGTTCGTGTTCGTGATGAACGACGCGGCCGTGTTGAACGCGAGGTCGGGGCTTTGCGCGGCGCGCTGCAGTGCGTCGAACGGCAGCGCGTCCTGGATGCGCAGCAGCAGGTAGCCGACCAGCATCATCCCGGCATTGCTGAGCAGCAGCACCATCCCGTAGCGCTGCCACGACATCGCTTCGTCGGGATTCACGCCGAGCAGCGCATAGGTACGGCGTTCGACCCACGCGTGGCGCGGGCTCGTAAAGGCGTGCGCGAGCCATTTCCCGACGACGGGCACCAGCGCCAGCATGATCGCGAGAACGATCGCGAATTGAATGAGATTGTTGAACATGTCGACGCTCGCTCAGATCCGGTCAAGGCCGGTGATGAAACCGGCCGTCAAGGCAAAGAACGCGAGCGTGAACAAAATGAAAAGCAGATCGCTCATGACATTCACCGATATTTTCGAATTCCTGTTGAATCGCGCCGGTCAATACCGCTCGGGCTTGATCAACGCATGAAACAGATAGATAAAGAGCGCGAGCGACAACGCGCCGGTGATCCACAACATGGCTTTCCCCTTTTTTCATATGCGCGGCCTCGCCGCGCGATCGTCGGCGTATCGGGCCTCGCCGTGTCGGCGCAGGCCCGTGTGACGCCCCCATGCTCATCTGGCGAATGGGATGCGACAGTGTAGAAATCCGCGTATCAAAGCGGTGTTCAATTTCTTTACAAGGAATAAAAAAGCTGTAAAGACGAAAGCTGGTGGCAATGGCGTTTTTATGCGTTCTTTTCAGGGCCGGTTCGAGTCTATACACCGTATCTTCACCGCGATTCCTAGAATGGGCGGCATGTCCAAGACGAAATCTCCGCGGTGCGGAGCACGATGCGACCCGGGGGTGCCAGCATGAAACCGACCAGAATCGAATCCTCCAGTTCACGCGCGCTGCCGCCCGTTCGTTCGCGGCGCCGGTATCCTGCCGACGAACGCGTGCTGCTGTCGATCCGCGTCGAATCGGACAACCTCGCCGTCGTGCGGCGCCTGCTGCACCAGGCCGTCGGCGCCGCGCTCAATTTCTACACGGCCGCGATCGACAAGCGCACCGGGCGCGCCTGCATCGAGCTCGAAGTCGCGCGATCGCAGGCGTCGCCGGCCATCCTGTCGATCCTTCGCGTGCTGCCGGCCGCCGAATTCGGCACGATCCGCCTGCTGCAGCACTAGCCGGTCTCCATTGCGCCGCGCGTGACACGCGTCACGCGCCCGCTCCCCTTTCATCGATTCGAACGCGCGTTTCCGGTGCGAGCGCGCGCGGTTCGTCACGAGCCGCGCCCGTCCGCCGCCGGCACGCGCGCCGGATCGTCGTTCCCGTCGCTACGGGCCTTTCCAGGAAGCACTCACAATGAAAAAAGCAGTCGCCGGTACCCTCTCCCTCGCATTCCTCAGCGCTGCCGCGCATGCGCAAAGCAGCGTCACGCTCTACGGGATGCTCGATGCGGGTATCGTCTATACGAACAACCAGTCGGGTAAAAGCACGTGGCAGCAAGGCAGCGGGCTGCTGTCGAATACGGTCTTCGGGCTGAGCGGCAACGAGGATCTCGGCGGCGGCCTGCATGCGCTGTTCCGCCTCGAGAACGGCTTCAACCTGAACAACGGCACGCAGTCCTACAAGAACACGATGTTCGGCCGCCACGCATACGTCGGCCTGCAGAGCGACCAGTACGGCGCGCTGACGCTCGGCCGCCAATACGACGCCGTGGTCGACTATCTCGGCCCGCTCGCGATGGCGAACAACGGCGACGGCAACAACCTCGCGTCGCACCCGTTCGACAACGACAACATCGACGATTCGTTCTACATCGACAACGCGGTGAAATACACGAGCCCGACGCTCGCCGGCTGGCAGTTCGGCGGCCTGTACGGGTTCAGCAACGCGGCCGGCGGCTTCGCGAACAACCGCGCATACAGCGCGGGCGTGTCGTATGCGAACGGGCCGGTCAGCCTCGGCGCCGCGTACCTGCAGCTCAACCGCGGCGGGCTGACGGCCGGCGGTGCGCTGTCGACCAACGACGGGCCGAACTTCCCGGCCGTGCGCCAGCGCGTGATGGGCGCGGGCGGCAGCTACGCGTTCGACCGGCTGACGGTCGGCGCGCTGTGGACGCATTCGATGTTCGATGAAACGGCCGCGTCGTCGCTGGCCGGCGCGCTGAACGCGCTGCGCTTCGACAACTTCGAGGTCAACGCACGCTACGCGCTGACGCCGGCCGTCTCGTTCGCGGGCGCCTATACGTTCACCAATGGCCGCTACGACGACGCAACCGGCAGCCATCGGCCGAAATGGCATCAGGTGACGCTGATGGCCGACTACGCGTTGAGCAAGCGCACCGACGTCTACGCGGAAACCGTCTACCAGCACCAGTTCGGCGTGCCGTCGGGCGCGCCGCTCGGCTTCGCGAACGTCACGGGGCTCGCGGCTTCGTCGAACAACACGCAGGTGGTCGGGACGGTCGGCATCCGGCATCGGTTCTGACCGCGCGCCGGCTGCGAAAGGCCGGCCGCTCTGTGCAATCCCGCATGGACGCGCGCCGGCCGAACAGGGATCATTCGGGAAATCCGGGCCCGCGCGTCCGCGAAACCGGTACACTCGGCGCCGGGCGCGCGCCGGATCGGCATTCGGCGGCGGGCCGCTGCCGACTCTGGAATCGTGATCCCATGACCACACCGATCTATCAGGAAATCAAGGACTTCATCCTCGCGCGCATTCATGCCGGCGAATGGGCGGAAGGCGACCAGGTGCCGTCGGAGAACGAGCTCGCACGCGAATTCAACGTCGCGCGGATGACCGTCAACCGCGCGCTGCGCGAGCTGACCGCCGAGCAGGTGCTCACGCGCACGCGCGGCTCCGGCACGTATGTCGCGTCGCCGAAGTACGAATCGACGCTCGTCGCGATCCGCAGCATCTCGGACGAAGTCGCCGCGCGCGGCCACGGCTATCGCGCGCAGGTGCTGCAAGTGGGCGCGGCCGTCGCCGATACGAAGCTCGCCGATGAACTGCAGATCGACACCGGCAGCCCGATCTTCCATTCGCGCGTGCTGCACTTCGAGAACGACACGCCCGTGCAGCTCGAGGAACGCTGGGTCAATCCGGCCTGCGCGCCGGAATACGCGTTGCAGGACTTCACGACGACGACGCCGAACCAGTACCTGACGCGCGTCGCGCCGCTGCAGCGGGTCGAATACCGGATCGAGGCCGCGATGCCCGACACCGAAACGCGCCGCCACCTGACGATGGACGACCGCGAGCCGTGCCTGCTGCTGCATCGGCGCACGTGGTCGCAGGGGCTGGTCGCGTCGGTCGCCAACCTGTGGCACCCGGGCAGCCGTTACCGGTTCACCGGGCATTTCTGACGGTGATGTGCGGGCTTACCGCGCGCCCGGCCGCCCCCATCGCTCGATCGCACTGACGGCCCGCTTCAAACCTTCCTCTTGCGCGATGCGCGCGCCGAGTTCGAACGCGCGCGCTTTCGTTTCGTCCCGTTCGGCAAACGCGATGGCCTGCGCCAGCGCGGTAGCGTTCATGTGCCGCCCCGCGACCGGCGCATCGGCCACGCCGAGTTTTTGCAGCCGGTTCGCCCAGAAGAATTGATCGCCCGCAAACGGCACGACGACCGACGGAATGCCGGCCCGCGCGGCCGAATGCGTGGTGCCCGACCCGCCGTGATGGATCGCCATCGACACGCGCGGGAACAGCCAGTCATGCGGCGTATCGCCAATCACGTGAACGTGCGCGGGCAGCATCGACGCATCGATACCGCTCCAGCCTGGATAGAACAACGCTCGCCGGCCGGCGAGCGCGCGCACGAGCGCATCGACCATCGCGACGCGATCGAAGCCGGCCATGCTGCCGAAGCCGATGTACACGGGCGGATCGCCGGCTTCGAGAAAAGCCGAGCATTCGGACGGTGGCGCCCAGGCGTGCGCATCGATCCGCCACTGGCCGCATGCCTGCACGTTCGACGGCCAGTCGCCAGGGTCGGACAGCAGTGCCGGCGACACGCCGTACAGCATTGGATGATCGGTCCATACCTGCCTGCGCGGCGGCAATCCGCACACGCTCGCACGTGCCGCATTCGTCGCCTTCCTGAACGCCTGCCACAACAGCGCGTTCACGAACCGGTGGCTCGCGCGATTCAGCCGGCGCGGCAGCTTCTGCGGCGGCAGGAACGGTGACGCGAATGCCGTAGTGGGTGTGATCGGGATCATGCCGGTGCCGATCGCCGGCACGCCGCGAAACTCGGCGACCGACAAGCCGACGAACGATGCGAGCCCCGACACGAGGATCGCGTCGCAGCCTTCCGACGCCTCCGCGATTTCCCGCATCCACGCGACCGTGTTCGCATTGGCGATCGCCGCGAGCGCCTTCGACGTGTCGTTGAAACCCCCGCGCCCGCGCACCGCATCCGCCAACGCGCCATCCGGCGCAATCGCACGGCGGATATCGCCGGACAACGGCGCCGACGGCACGCCGAGCGCCGTGGCCGCCCCGAGCGTCGCCGCGTCGGCCAGCAACCGGACCTCATGGCCGGCATCGATCAGCGCACGGCCGAGCGCCGCGAGCGGGCGCGTGTCGCCTTCGGTGCCGTAGGTGGCGATGACGAGCTTCATGCGTGACTCCTCGTGCACGGCGGGAACGGGTGGATTCAAAAAGATGCACGTCGTATACTAATGCAACTCGTGCACTTTCAGTCAATCCCTCGCCATGCCGATTTCGACCGATGATCCGGGCCGTCGCGCGCGCAAGCGCATCCAGATGCTCGCGCATCTCGCCGCCACCGGCGCACGCCTGTTCGACGCGCACGGCTACGACGCCGTCACGATGGAACAGATCGCCGCGCAGGCCGATGTTGCGAAGCGCACGCTGTACAACCACTTTGCAACGAAGGAAGCCGTGCTCGCGCACTGGCTGGAAGGCGAACTCGCGCGCGATCTCGCACATTTGAAACGCGACGGCGCGCGGCGCAAGACCTTCGCGTCGCGCATCGGCTGCGTGCTCGATGCGTCGGCCGCGTGGTGCGAGCAGCATCCCGCGTACCTGCTCGCGTATTTGCGCCATCGCTTCCTGAGCATCGGCGCGGTTGAACCGGCAAGCGGTGGAGAGAACGGCAGCGATATCGCGCTCGTGTGGCAGCAACTGATCGCAGCCGGGCAGCAATCCGGCGAACTGAACGGCACACTGCGGGCCGACCAGCTCGCGGCGTGGTTCCATCACCTGTATCTCGCGGCGATGCTGCGCTGGCTGACCGTGCCGGGGCTATCGCTGAAACGGGAGTTCCAGGCGGTCGCGAAACTGTTCGTCGAAGGCGCGGAAGCGAAAGGCTGAGCGGCGCCGGTGGCCCGTGGCCAGTCAGGCACTCACCGGATCACAAGCGCCCGAGCACGACCGCGAGCAGCGAGCGCCCGAAACGGGCGACCGCCACCCCGCATGCGACGAATGCCCCACCCACCTCGGTCGACACGCATCGCGAGCCGATTGTGCTGCCGACCGTGCCCGGCACGCTCGACGTCCTGCGCGTCCAGATGACCGATATCGCCGGCACGCTTTCCCGGTTGCCGCTCGATCGCATGGGTACGGATCTGAACGCCGCGCTCGTGAATACCGATGCGCTGTTCAAGCAACTCGATACCGAACTCGCCCCGCATGCGCGCGCGGCGCTGGGCACCGCGCGGCAGTCGTTCACGGCCGCGCAGGCAATGCTCGCGCAACAAGGTGCCAATACATCGAACGTCCGCCGCACGCTGACGCAATTCGCGCGCACCTCGAGCGCGCTGCGCGCGTTGGCCGGCGATCTGGAGCAGCATCCCGAGTGGTGGCGGCCGCATGCATCGAGCACCACGCAACCGGCTGGCGCCGCGCATCCGGCGAATGCACCGAATGCGGCGCGATAAACGCGGCGCGCGGCGCAGATGCATTTTTACGACGACCGCACGCACCGCATGCCAAATTTCCCGTGCAGCAGTATGCTGATGTCGTACGGCTGCGCACGACGCCTCGGGTAATCCCTTTATTTGCACGTTGTCGCGCCGCCGTCGCGACCGCAATCATGCGTTGCAAGGAGGGATTCGTGATGGCAACCACGCATCAGCACTTCCACCTCGAACTACGGCACGCCACCGCGCCGACCTATTTCATCAGCTACCTGTTTCCCGCCTTGCTGTTCGTTTACGAACTGCTGCGCGTCGGCCAATGGATCCGCGATCACGGGATGCACTTCGCCGGGTTCAAGCAGATGGGCTACGAGTATCTGCTGATGCTGCTGTTCGTCGGGCTGCAGATATTCGTCGAAGCGATCTTCCTGCTCGGCGCCGCGATGCGCCGCGACAATCGCGACTTCGAGCACCGGCTGCCGAACGTGGTCCTCGGTATCGGCTGCTCGATCGCACTGCTCGCGCTCGACCTCGCGATCCAGCTCGCGTTCTGACGGCCGGCGGGTGCGAGCCCGCCGGTGGCAGCCGCGCTCAGGCGGGCACGTCGCGCAGGAACGTCGCGACGGCGGCCAGCACGTCGTCGGTTCGCTCGCGGTGCGGCATGTGCCCGCATCGGCCGAGCAACAGATACGACGACGGCCCCGCGACGCGCGCGGCGATCCGCTTCGGATGCACGTCGGACCCGTATTCGTCGTCTTCGCCGTGAATCGCGAGCGTCGCGCATTGCACGCGCGGCAAGTCGTCGTCGAGATTCCAGTCGCGAAAGGCCGGCGACAGCCACGTATCGACCCACGCGCGCAGCACCCATTCGGCCTTGTCGCCGTGATAGCGCGCGAGCCGGTCGAGCTGGCCCGGTTCGTCGAATTGCTGCCCCGCGCCGCGAATGCCGGCCAGCGTGCGATCCTCGACGTACGCCTGCGCGGCGATCGTCACGAGCGCGCGGCAACGCTCCGGATGCGCGGCCGCACACCCGACCGCCATCCCGCCGCCGACGCTGTGCCCGAGCGCGACGAACGCGTCGACGCCCAGTTGTTCGAGCAGCGTCGCGAATGCACGCTCGGCCTCGTCGCGCACGAACGTCGTGCCGAGTTTCCCCGGATGACGATCGGAACGGCCGAAGCCGAGGCGATCGTATGCGATCACGTCGCGCTGCGTGGCGCTCGCGAGCTGCGCGGGGAAGTCGCGCCACAGGTCGACGCAGCCGAGCGAATCGTGCAGCAGCACGATCGGTGCGACCGGCGTAGGTGCGACCGGCGTAGGCGCGGCCGGCTCAGCTGCGCCTACATTCAACGCACCCGCTGCCTGTTGCGCCGGACCACCGCGCCAGCGTTTCGCAAAGAGGCGCCCTTGCGGCGTCTCGACGGTTGTCTCCTCGGTCACGATGTCGGTCATGTGTCTGTCGTCTGCATGAAAGCGGCCGCCCCTCGGCGGCCACACTGGATCCTGCGATGTTGGCCCGTGCCCGCACACAGCGTCAAGCAAGCCCCCACCGCTCGCGCGTTCATTCGGGCTGCGGCGGCAGATACTCCATCTGCGCCTCGTCGTACAGCCGGTAGATCAGCGCCTGCATCGCGCGGAGATCCTCCGATTCGTCGAGCATCCGCATGCTCATGATGATCGGCGACACGAGATTCGGATCATCGAGCGGCTTGTAGCTGATGTCGTCGCGCTTCAGCCCGTACACGCTGTGCGGCACGACCGACACGCCCTCGCCCATCGCGACGAGGCCGAGCGCGATCTGCAGCTCGCGCGTCTCGTAGATCTTGCGCGGCTGCAACGCGCGATCGTGAAACGCCGCGAGCACCTGGTCCGCATAGCTCGGGCGCGGCGCCTTCGGAAAGATGATCAGCGTGTCGTTCACGAGATCGTGCAGCGACAGCACGGGCTTCGCGCTGTCGAGCGGATGGCCGACCGGCAGCGCGACGATCATCCGCTCCTCGCGCAGCACGACGCGCCGCACGCTCGGATCCTCGTGGCGGATGCGTCCGAACCCGACGTCGATGCGCCCTTCCTTCAGCGCCTTGATCTGGTCCATCGTCGACATCTCGTGCAGGCTCAGCTCGACGGCCGGATACTCGCTGCGAAAGCGCCGGATGATCTTCGGCAGCATCCCGTACAGCGTCGAGCCGACGAAGCCGACCGACATGCTGCGCTCGATCTTGCCGACCCGCTTCGTCATCGATTCGAGCTCGGTCGTCTGCGCGAGCAGCTGCACCGCGTGCGAATAGAAGAAGCGCCCCGCGTCGGTCAGCTTCAGCGGCCGCGCGTTGCGCTCGAACAGCGGCACGCCGAGCGCTTCCTCGAGCTGCTGGATCTGGCGGCTCAGCGGCGGCTGCGCGATGTGCAGCCGTTCGGCCGCCCGCGTGAAATTCCGCTCTTCGGCAACCGCGACGAAGTAGCGGAGGTGTCTCAACTCCATGTTCGATGCCTCCCGGACAGCGATCCGGCGTTCAACCCGGGCCGGATGATGTCGTCACGATACCGCAGGCGGCGCCAACCGCCACGCGCACGGCCCCGCGCCGCCCAAAGCAAAACGGGAAGCCCGCGAGCTTCCCGTTGTTTCATCGACGCCGCGACACGGCGGCGTCACGCGCCGTCCGTCACACCTCGGTCGCGTAGAGCGCGTCGCGCTGCGCGTCGCTCAGCGAGTCGAGCGGCACGTCCGGCAACTGGTAGCAGATCATCGTGCCGTACAGCTCCGCGAGGCAATTGCTGCCGGCGTCGAGCGCGTAGCCGTCCTCGCCGTCCGGCGCCGGCGGATACACTTCGCGCCACGCGTTGATCGCGGCTTCGAGTCGCACGATGGAAACGGGTCCGGCCTTCCGCTCGGCGGGTGATGCGCTCATGGATTCCTCTGGGTTGCGCGCTCCGCGGGCCGGAGCGGCCCGGATGGAACGATGAAAACGCCGGACATGTCGCCGGCCGCCGCACCTCGCGCGCGCCGGATGCCGATCCGCGCGGCGCGCCTCGCGCCGGCCGGGCCGTGGCCCGGTAGGGTCGGGCAATATAACCGGCTTTGACCCCGTACAGGCAAAAGCCGGGCAAAAAAAACGGGAAGCGCGAGGCTTCCCGTTTCGTCGCATGTCGCGCGGCCGCTGGCCGCGCCTGCGTCAGCCCACGGTTTCGCGGTTCACCACCGGCTCCCGCTGCGCGCCGCGGCTCGCGGCGATCCACGGCGCGATTTCCATGTCTTCGTAGCGCACGAAGCGGCTCTTCTTCAGGAACCGGAAGCCAAGCCACAC
Organism: Burkholderia aenigmatica; assembly: GCF_902499175.1. GTDB lineage: Bacteria > Pseudomonadota > Gammaproteobacteria > Burkholderiales > Burkholderiaceae > Burkholderia > Burkholderia aenigmatica. Next base: position 64,648 of record NZ_CABVQC010000044.1, on the reverse strand, counting down.
AACGAGGAACAGCGGAATGCCGACATAGGTCGCGGCCACGCCGGCCCAGTCGATCCGGTTCGCGAGGAACGCCTGATAGTCCTGACCCAGCGCAATCACGAGGCACAGCACGAACGCGAACAGCGGGCCGAACGGGAACCACTTCGACTGGTACGGCAGCTGGTCGAGCGAGTAGCCCTGCTTCACGTAGCCCTTTCGGAACCGGTAATGGCTGACCGCGATGCCGAGCCACGCGATGAAGCCCGTCATCCCCGACGTGTTCAGCAGCCACAGGTACACGGTCTTGTCGCCGTACAGCGACGTGAAGAAGCACAACGCGCCGACGGCCGTCGTCGCGTACAGCGCGTTGCGCGGCACGCCGCCGCGCGACAGCTTCGCGAAGATCTTCGGCGCACGGCCTTCGGTCGCGAGGTTGTAGAGCATCCGCGTGGACGCGTACATGCCCGAGTTGCCGGCCGACAGCACGGCCGTCAGGATCACCGCGTTCATCACGCCGGCCGCGAACGCGAGGCCCGCGTGGCGGAACACGAGCGTGAACGGGCTCACGCCGATGTCGGTCACGTCCGTCTTCAGCAGGTTCGGGTCGGTATAGGGAATCAGCACGCCGATCACGAAGATCGCGAACACGTAGAACAGCAGGATCCGCCAGAACACCTGGCGCACCGCGCGCGGGATCGTCGTACGCGGGTTTTCCGATTCGCCGGCCGCAACGCCGATCAGCTCGGTGCCCTGGAACGAGAAGCCGGCGATCATCGCGACGCCCATCAACGCCGGCAGGCCGCCCGCGAACGGCGCGTCGCCGATCGTCAGGTTGCCCCAGCCGTTGCTCGGCGCGCCCTTCAGAATGCCGAAGATCATCAGCAGGCCGACACCGATGAACGCGACCACGGTGACGACCTTGATCAGCGCGAACCAGTATTCGGCCTCGCCGAAGCCGCGCACGGTCAGCGCGTTGAGCAGGAACATCACGCCGAGGAAGGCCGCGCTCCACCACACGCCCGGCACGTCCGGAAACCAGTAATGCATCACGAGCTGCGCGGCGACGAGCTCCACCGCGATCGTCACGGCCCAGTTGTACCAGTAGTTCCAGCCGAGCGCGAAGCCGAAGCCTTCGTCCACGTATTTCGCGCCATAGGTCGCGAACGAGCCCGACACGGGCATGAACGCCGCCATTTCGCCGAGGCTCGTCATCAGGAAATAGACCATCAGGCCGATCGCCATGTACGCGACCATCGCGCCGCCGGGGCCGGCCTGCGAGATCGACGCGCCGGACGCGACGAACAGGCCCGTGCCGATCGAGCCGCCGATGGCGATCATCGTCAGGTGGCGCGCCTTCAGCGCGCGATGAAGCTTGGGTGGGTTCGCGGGCGAACCGGGTGGGTCGGATTTCGGAATTGCGGACATAAACGAGACGAACGTTGAGCGGGCCGGCATCCGTAGCCGGCGCATGCGGAATCGGAGCGCGGTGCGCGTCCTGCGATGCATTCGATGCGGCCCCGATACGCGTTGCGCGGCGGGCGCCTGCGGCGAAGCGCGGATTCTACCTGATTCGTCACGGGGACAGCTCAGGTTCCGCCACCCGCCACTGCCGCGGAGATTTCGCAGAATCAAGGAGTTGGCCGCGTCGAACCGGAGCATCGCCGCAGACCGGCATAAAAACCACATGCGCCGGGGGGTTATCCGGCTTTCCGATCCGCCCGGTATTTCGCCGCTGTCCTGTCGCCATCCTCCCGATCCCGCGCCGACCTACATAATCGCCGGGTAATCACGGGATTATTCAGACAAAACAACCGATATCGACGATTGATTCAAATCAAATCCCCCGCGCGTAAAGCGGTAATGATGCGTAACAATTCTGAATCACCGTATCGGCATGCATGTTTTGCATGCGCACGCGAATGTCAGGAAATCGCGAGATAATGCGAGCCAATTCGAAATAAACAGCACGCGGAATCGCCAACGACGCGAAAATCCGCCGCCCGCCGCCCCCGAGGATGAAGTCATTCACGCTGCCCGCCGCACTGCGCCGCCATACCGCGTCGATCGTGGCACGCATTCTGTCGCCCCGCGGCGTACTCGTTGCGGGGATCGTGCTGCTGATGTTCAGCTGGGGGCTTTCCACGTCGCTTTTAATCGAGGCGCGACGCGACGCATATGACCATGCGGTCGAAAATGCCCGCAACCTGATGCTGCTGATCGAACGCGATATCGCGCGCAATATCGAACTCTACGATTTGTCGCTGCAGAACGTCGTCGACGGCATGGCCGACCCGGAACTGATGACCTTGCCGCCGCGCCAGCGCCACCGGCTGCTGTTCGACCGTGCGGCGACCGGCGAGTATCTCGGATCGATCTTCGTGATGGACGCGCACGGCAATATCGCGATCGATTCGAGCGCGTCGCCCGCACGGCAAGGTAATTTCGCCGACCGCGACTACTTCGCCGTGCATCGCGACGGGCTCACGCAAGGCCTCTACATCAGCCGGCCGTATGCGGCCCGGCTGCGCGGCGGCGCACTGACGATCGCGCTCAGCCGCCGGATCAGCCGGCCCGACGGCACGTTCGCCGGCATCGTCGTCGGCACGCTCAGCATCGATTACTTCCACGCGCTGCTCGACGGCCTCGCGGTCGGCAAGCACGGCAGCGCGGCAATCGTCGAGGACAACGGCACGCTCGTGTCGCGCCTGCCGTACGACGCGCACGTGGTCGGCCTCGACCTGCACGACTCGCCGCTGTTCATCGAATCGCAGCGCGCCCGCACCGGCGCGCTGACCGGCATCGGCGCGATCGACGGCATCCGGCGCATCTATGTTTACAAGCATCTCGCCGGCCTGCCGCTGATCGTCGACGTCGCGCCCGCCGAGATCGACATCTACGCGTCGTGGCACCACCGCGCGATCTGGACCGTCGTGCTGATGTGCCTGTTCACCGGCTTCATCGCGTGGGGGTCGCTGGCGCTGTCGCGCGAGCTGAAGCGCCGGCAGATCGCCGAATCGAAGCTGTACCGGCTCGCGCACACCGATGCGCTGACGGGCCTCGACAACCGCGGCACGTTCGACACGGTGCTCGCGAAGGAAGCGCAGCGCGCGTCGCGCAGCGGCCGCCCGCTGTCGGTGCTGTTCGTCGACGTCGATCACTTCAAGGCGTTCAACGACTACTACGGCCACCCGGCCGGCGACGACGTGCTGCGGCGCGTCGCGCAAACCGCGTCGCGCTGCCTGCGCCGCGACAGCGATCACGTCGCGCGCTACGGCGGCGAGGAATTCGTCGTCACGCTGCCCGACACCGATGCGAAAGGCGCGGCGATCGTCGCCGAGGCCATCCGGCGCGCGATCGTGGGGCTCGACATCGAGCACATGAACAGCCCGTACGGGCGGGTCACGGCGAGCATCGGCGCGGCGACCGCCGCCGACGGCCGCCTGAGCGCCGCGACGCTATTGCGGCGTGCCGACGAGGCGCTGTACCGCGCGAAATCCGGCGGCCGCAACCGCGTGCTGGAGGCGCAGCCGACCGCCGCGGACGCGTGACATCGCACTGACGCGACGTGAAGTCGCGCGGCGGCCGGCCAGGCCGGATGACCGCGCCGTGGACAGTCCTCCCGCGTTCGGCTAGCGTTACGTCTGCTGCGCATGCGGCGCGGCGCCGGCCCGCGCAGGCCGCCGTGCGCGTTCCGGCCACCCCAGCTCCGCCATGACCGCCCCGCTCCCTACCCGGCTGCCGCCGCTCCTGCGCAACGCGCTCCGCCCGCTGCTCGACCCGTACCGCCGCTACCGGCACGCGAAGCTGATCCATGCGGCGCGCGTCTCGCTCGCGATTCTCGTGTCGATCGCGCTGTCCACCGGCCTCAACGTTCCGCACGGCGAGTGGTCGACGATCACCGTGCTGATCGTCGTCGGCGGGCTGCAGCACCACGGCAACATCCGCAAGAAGGCGGCCGAGCGCGCGCTCGGCACGTCGATCGGCGCGCTCGCGGGGCTCGGGCTGATCCTGCTCTATTCGTTCGTGCACGCGCCGCTCGCGATCTACCTGCTGATGGCGCTCGCATGCGGCTTCTGCGCGTATCACGCGATCGGCAAGGCCGGCTATATCGCGCTGCTGTCGGCGATCACGATGGTGATCGTCGCCGGGCACGGCGACAACGAGATCGTCGACGGCCTGTGGCGCGCGGTGAACGTGCTGACCGGCATCGCGATCGCGCTGGCGTTCTCGTTCGCGCTGCCGCTCTATGCCACCTACTCGTGGCGCTACAAGCTCGCCGATGCGCTGCGCGCGTGCGCGGCCGTGCATGCGCGGCTCGCGGGCGACCGCCACGTGAGCGACGACGCGCACCTGAAGGAAATGGCCGCGCTGAGCGCGCTGCTGGTGCAGTTGCGCTCGCTGATGCCGTCGGTGTCGAAGGAATGCGAGACGTCGATGACGCAGCTCGAGGCGATCCAGCGCAGCCTGCGCCTGTGCATCGGCTATCTGGAGATCCTGTCGAGCGCGGTGCCGGCCCGCGACGACGTCGCGGCGCGCGAATACATGCGCGTCGACATGAAAGCCGTGAACCGGCGCATCCGCGACACGCTGCTCGGCGCGAGCCGCGCGCTCAAGTTCGGCACGCCGAGCCGGCTCGCCGCGCGCCGCCGGCCGGCCAACCCGCCACACGACGCACCGCCGCCGCAGCTGTCCGGGTACGTGTCGATCACGGCCAAGCTGGCCGGGGAAGTCGACCAGTTGCGCGAGAAGCTGCTCGATACCGCGCAGTCGTGGAATATCTGAGGCTCGCGGGAAACCGGGCTTCGCGCACAAATCTTTCATTCGCCTTTCTTTGCGGCAAACCGGCATCCTGGCGGCGACAGCCCCGCCCTTCGGCCGATCCGGCCCCGGAAACACGGCGCTCGGCCGGGCGCGTCGATGCCTGTTTCTGCCGCGATTTCGCCCCGGCTTGCACGGCGTTCTCTGCCCGGTTAACCGCCCGTCAGGCCCGCTGCGACAGGCCCGACGACGGTTCCGCACCAAAATCACCCCTTGCCCCAACCTCCCGGACAGCCGATACTCGCATATTCCGCGAAATACGATCCCACCGGCTTCAATCCACGGTTATTCCTATGAGCACGATTCTCGAAAGCCTCCCGACCGGCCAGAAGGTCGGTATCGCCTTCTCCGGCGGCCTGGACACCAGCGCAGCGCTGCACTGGATGAAACTCAAGGGCGCCGTCCCGTACGCATACACGGCGAACCTCGGCCAGCCCGACGAAGACGATTACGACGCGATCCCGAAACGCGCGATCGAATACGGCGCAGCCGGCGCCCGCCTGATCGACTGCCGCGCGCAGCTCGTCGCCGAAGGCATCGCAGCGCTGCAAAGCGGCGCGTTCCACATCACGACGGCCGGCGTCACGTACTTCAATACCACGCCGATCGGCCGCGCCGTGACGGGCACGATGCTCGTCGCCGCGATGAAGGAAGACGGCGTCAACATCTGGGGCGACGGCAGCACGTACAAGGGCAACGACATCGAGCGCTTCTACCGCTACGGCCTGCTCGTGAACCCGGATCTGAAGATCTACAAGCCGTGGCTCGACCAGACGTTCATCGACGAGCTCGGCGGCCGTGCCGAAATGTCCGAATTCATGAACCAGGCCGGTTTCGCGTACAAGATGTCGGCCGAGAAGGCCTACTCGACCGATTCGAACCTGCTCGGCGCGACGCACGAAGCGAAGGATCTGGAAAGCCTCGAAAGCGGCATCAAGATCGTGAACCCGATCATGGGCGTCGCGTTCTGGCGCGACGACGTGAAGATCGCCGCGGAAGAAGTGACGGTGCGCTTCGAAGCGGGCCAGCCGGTCGCGCTGAATGGCGTCGAGTTCACCGACCCGGTCGAGCTGCTGCTGGAAGCGAACCGCATCGGCGGCCGCCACGGCCTCGGCATGAGCGACCAGATCGAGAACCGCATCATCGAGGCGAAGAGCCGCGGCATCTACGAAGCCCCGGGCCTCGCGCTGCTGTACATCGCGTACGAGCGTCTCGTCACCGGCATCCACAACGAAGACACGATCGAGCAGTACCGCGAGAACGGCCGCCGCCTCGGCCGCCTGCTGTACCAGGGCCGCTGGTTCGACCCGCAGGCGATCATGCTGCGTGAAACCGCACAGCGCTGGGTTGCGCGCGCGATCACCGGCGAAGTGAAGATCGAACTGCGCCGCGGCAACGACTACTCGATCCTGAGCACGAAGTCGCCGAACCTCACGTACCAGCCGGAACGCCTGTCGATGGAGAAGGTTGCCTCGACGTTCTCGCCGCGCGACCGGATCGGCCAGCTGACGATGCGCAACCTCGACATCACCGATACGCGCGACAAGCTGCGCGTGTATTCGCAAGTCGGCCTGCTGACGCCGGGTGAAACGTCGGCGCTGCCGCAGATCAAGGGCGACGACAAGTAAGTCGCTTCGCTCGACGCCGTGTCGCATCGTCGAATGCGGCACGGCCGGGCAGGCTGCATGCGTTAGGCATCATCACGCGCGCAGTCTGCCGCTTCTTCTCTCCCCCGCCTTTCCGCTTTCCCGCTTCCGCTCATCGCGTCGCCCCGCGTGACGGATCAACGGTACTGCACCGCCGCGCCAGTCATGGCAAGCTGCGAGTCTTCCGATTCCAGCGCCGACTCATGACCGCCCTTACCGTCATCCACCTGAACGGCCCGATCAACAGCGGCAAGACGACGATCGGTCTCGCGCTCGCGCGCGTGCTGCCCGATGCGCGCTTCATCGACGGCGACGATCACGATGCGCCCGAAGATGCACCGTTCGACGTGCAGTGGGCCATCGCGCTCGAACGTCTCGTCACGCAGATCGCCATCGCTCGCGAGCGTCATCTGGTCATCGCCTATCCGATCGGCGAAACGGTGTTCGAGCGGCTGCGTGCGGCCTGCGATGCGCGTGATGCACGGTTGTTCGTCGTGACGCTCGCGCCACCTGAAGCGGTCGCCTCGTCGAATCGCGGCTCGCGCGCGCTGACGGACTGGGAGCGCCAACGTGTTGCCGAGATGTATCGCGAAGGGTATGCGGCGCGGGCGTTCAGCGATTGCGTGATCGATACATCGAAGGCGTCGGCCGATGCATGTGCGCGGGAGATTGCGCAAGGCGTCCACGCATCAAACGCATAACGGCGAGGCCCTTGCGAACGATTCGCTGCCGCCGCCTCACGCCGCGTAGTGGGCGAATGCCTCGTGCACGCGATCGCCGGCACCGAAGTGGAACACCTCGACCGCGCCGCGTCCATTTGCGCCGCGATAGTGAATGGCGACGCTATCCACGCCCGCCAGCACCGAAATGAACTCGAAACGCAGGTCCGGAATGAGTTGCAGCGCCTTCGCCCAGTACGCGCGCACCGCATCCTTGCCGCGCAGGCATCCGCTCGGCTCGCCCGCGATCCGCACGATCATCGGCGAATGCATGACGAAGGCATCATCGTAGTGCGACAGGATGCGGTCGAGATCGTGCGCGTTCCATGCGTCGATCCATTCCTGCGCAAAGTGCTGCGCGAATGCGTCGGTGATCGGTTCCATCCGGCTCGTCGTCTCCGTATCGGGCGCGGCGAGAATGCCGGCCCGTGCGCTCGAGTGTATCAGCGGCCGCACGGCTCCCGTGCACTCGCCGCGTCCAGGCATGCCCCGCCATCAATGATGGTGCTGCACGCCCGACACGACCTGCCCGCGTGCCCCCTTGCGGCTCAGCATCAGCGTAACGACCGCCGACACCGCGAGCGTGCCCGCCACCACATAGAGCCCCGCGGCATACCCGCCCGTCACGTGCTTCAGCCAGCCGATCGCGAACGGCCCGACGAACCCGCCGAGATTGCCGATCGAGTTGATCATCGCGATGCCCGCTGCCGCGCCGGCGCCCGACAGGAATGCGCTCGGCATCGCCCACAGCGGCGCCTTCGCCGCGCTGATCCCGATGTTGACGACGACCAGCGCGAGCACGGTCAGCAGCGCGGTGCTCGCCTGCCCCGCGAACACGAAGCCGATGCATGCAAGCACGCACGGAATCACGACGTGCCACGTACGCTCGCCGGTACGATCCGAATGCCGCGCCCACCCGATCATCGCGACGACGGCCGCGATGCTCGGGATCCCGGTGAGCAAGCCCGTCTGCAACGCGGTGAAGCCGAACTGCTTGACCATCAGCGGCGCCCACAGGCCGAGCGTGTACAGCCCCGCCGACGTACCGAAGTAGATCAGCGCAAGCGCCAGCACGCGTGGATCGCGCAGCGCCTGCCACGCGCCGGCCGTATGCCCGGCATGCGTGTGGCGCGCATCGGCTTCGGCTTTCAGCTTCACGATCAGCCAGTCGCGCTCGTCCGCGCGCAGCCACGCGGCCTGCGACGGCGAATCGATCAGGCACCTGAGCACGACGAAGCCGAGCACGACCGCCGGCAGCGCTTCGATGATGTACAGCATCTGCCAGTCCGCGAGCCCGAACATCGGTGGCATCTGCATGATCGCGCCCGACAGCGGCGAACCGATTGCGGTCGAGATCGGCGCGGCCGCCATGAACCACGCAGCCGCCACCGCACGCTGCTTCGCTGGAAACCACAGGCTCAGGTACAGGATGATGCCGGGGAAGAATCCGGCTTCGGCCACGCCGAGCAGGAAGCGCAGCACGTAGAAGCTCGTCGGCCCGGCCGCGAATGCGGACACGGCCGACACGATGCCCCACGTGATCATCACGCGCGCGATCCAGATACGCGCGCCGACGCGATGAAGAATCAGGTTGGACGGCACTTCGAACAGGAAGTAGCCGATGAAGAACAGGCCGCCGCCGAACCCGAACGCGGTCGGCGACAGGCCGATCGCCTTGTTCATCGTCATCGCGGCGAAGCCGACGTTGACGCGATCGAGAAAGCTGACGAAGTAAAGCAGCATCACGAACGGAATGATGCGCCACATCAGTTTCCGCGCGACGCGGGTTTCCAGATCCGCTTGCATGTGTCTCCTCCTTCGAGGTCGAGCCGTGCTCTGTCTGTGAATGCTCGCCGGCGCCACCGCGAAGCGGGCGGGCCGACGCCCGGCTCGCGTCGGATGCGCGAGTCTCGGGGCAGGAAAATCCGGGGAACGATGAACGGGCGACGGCCGGTTACCGGTTGCGCAAGCGCGCTGCCGTTAGCCGCTACGTCGCGGCCGGCATGCCCATTGCCGCCCTCGTCATCAGGCTGCGACCGCCGCGTTAGCGACGCGCTCGCAGACGGCCGCAGTCACCTGTGCAGTCGTCGCACTGCCGCCGAGATCGCGCGTGTGCAGCGACGGGTCGGCCGTCACCGCCTCGATCGCCTGCATCACGCGCGCGGCGGCTTCCGTTTCGCCAAGGTGCTCGAGCAGCATCACGACCGACCAGAACGTGCCGACCGGATTCGCGAGCCCCTTGCCCATGATGTCGAACGCAGAACCGTGGATCGGTTCGAACATCGACGGATAGCGGCGCTCGGGATCGATGTTGCCGGTCGGCGCAATGCCGAGGCTGCCGGCGAGCGCGGCGGCGAGATCGCTGAGGATGTCCGCATGCAGGTTGGTCGCGACGATCGTGTCGAGCGACGCCGGCCGGTTGACCATGCGCGCGGTCGCCGCATCGACGAGCTCCTTGTCCCACGTCACGTCGGGGAATTCCTGCGCGACCTGCTTCGCGATCTCGTCCCACATCACCATCGCGTGCCGCTGCGCGTTGCTCTTTGTGATCACGGTCAACAGCTTGCGCGGACGCGACTGTGCGAGCCGGAACGCAAAGCGCATGATGCGTTCGACGCCGGCGCGCGTGAGGATTGATACGTCGGTCGCAACCTCGATCGGATGGCCCTGGTGCACGCGGCCGCCGACGCCCGCGTATTCGCCTTCGGAGTTCTCGCGGACGATCACCCAGTTCAGGTCGTCGGGCCCGCAGCGCTTCAGCGGCGCGTCGATGCCGGGCAGGATGCGCGTCGGGCGCACGTTCGCATACTGGTCGAAGCCCTGACAGATCTTCAGGCGCAGCCCCCACAGCGTCACGTGATCGGGCACGTCGGGGTCGCCCGCCGAGCCGAACAGGATCGCGTCCTTGCCGCGCAATGCGTCGAGACCATCGGCCGGCATCATCGCGCCGTGCTGGCGGTAGTAATCGGCGCCCCAGTCGAAATCCTCGAACTCGAACCCAAAGCGGTCGCTGCCGCGGGCCAGCGCTTCCAGCACCTGCTTGCCGGCCGGCACCACTTCCTTGCCGATGCCGTCGCCGGGAATCGTCGCGATACGGTAGGTCTTCATGCGGACATCCTCGATTGATCGTAAGCGTGGATGCACTTTACCGAACCAGAAGTGCTGGAACCGGTGCTAAACTCAAAGCATCTTTAACTCTAATTCACGAATCCCGTCATGGCGGATACCGTCCAGCCGGCCGATCTCGGCTTCTTCTCGACGCTCGCCGCGTCGGGCAGCCTGAGCGCGGCCGCGCGCGAACTCGGGTTGACCGCGGCGGCCGTCAGCAAGCGGCTCACGCAGATGGAGCGGCGCGCGGGCGTGCCGCTCGTGAACCGCACGACGCGGCGAATGATGCTGACGCCGGAAGGTGACGTGTATCTCGACTACGCGCGCCGGATCCTCGACCAGATGGACGAACTCGGCGAACTGCTCGGCAGCGCGAAGCAGCGCCCGAAGGGGCTGCTGCGCGTGAACGCGACGCTCGGTTTCGGGCGCAACCAAGTCGGCCCCGCGATCTCGCGCTTCGTCGCGCGTTATCCGGAGGTGTCGGTACAACTGCAGTTGTCGGTGATGCCGCCGCCGCTCACCGACGACGCGTTCGACGTGTGCATCCGCTTCGGCGAGCCGCCCGATACGCGCGTCGTCGCGCGGCGGCTCGCGCCGAACCGCCGGCTGCTGTGCGCGGCGCCCGCGTATCTCGCGCAGCACGGCACCCCCGTCACGCCGCACGACCTGACGCGGCACAACTGCATCGGCATCCGGCAGGGGGACGAAGGTTACGGCGTCTGGCGCCTGACGAGCGGGCGCGGCACGGCACGCCACACGGAAGCCGTGCGGATCAACGGCAACCTGACGACGAACGACGGCGAGATCGCCGTGAAATGGGCGCTCGACGGGCACGGGATCCTGATGCGCGCGGAATGGGACCTGCGCGACTATCTCGCCGACGGCCGCCTGGTCGTCGTGCTGCCCGACCACGAGACGCCAAGCGCCGATATCTATGCGGTGTATGCGCAGCGGCACCAGATGTCCACGCGCATTCGGGCGTTCGTGGACTTTCTGGCCGGTGAGTTGGGAGGGTAAGAGGGGCTCAACGCTTGTCGATCTGCTGCCTACGACATGAATCCCGTCGCCGCTGCTGATGGCCTCAAGCTCAACATCACCGAAGCCGACAATGCGCTCGACCTCGAACTGGCGCGCGAGGTATGCGAGTATTTTCGACTGGACCTGGGTACAGCGGACGAGATCGTCGACAGCTTCCGCAACATCGTCGGTCAATGGAGAACACTGGCGACAAGACTCGGGCTTTCCGCCCGCGAGCAGGAACGCATGGGCCCCGCGTTCCACCTTGCAAACGATTGAACCCGCCTTCGATGCTCGCCGCTCAAACCGGGACCACCTCCGTATCCACCCGATCAACACCGTCCACAACGTCCACCGTCGGCCGCCACACCCGTGCGGTGACCAGGCCCGCATGGCCGCTCACCGCCGCATCGAACCGCTCCACGATCCAGTCGACGAACGCGCGCACGCCGGGCGACACATGCGGACGTTTCACATACACCGCCGACACGGGCATCGCCGCCGGCTGCCACCGCGACAACACTTCCCGCAACCGCCCCGCGTCGATCAGCGGCTGCGCGGCGACGCGCGGCGGCTGGATCAACCCGAGGCCGTGCACGCCGCACGCCAGATACGCCTGCTCGTCGTCCACGCTGACGATTCCGTCGAGCCGCACCTTGCGCTCCGCGCCATCGACGAGGAAATCGAGTTCAGCCGTGCGCTGGCCCGGAATGGACGGCGCGCTGACCGCGCGATGCACGGCCAGATCGTCGAGCGTGCGCGGGGTGCCGTGACGGTCGAGATACGCGGGACTCGCGCAGGTCACGCGCTCGAGCATGCCGAGCCGGCGCGCGACGAGCGACGAATCGGGCAGCTCGCCGAGCCGGACGCTGCAGTCAATCGCGTCGCCGACGCGATCGGCCGCGCGCCCTGACACGCCCAACGTCAGCACCAGGTCGGGATGCCGTGCATGAAACTCGCCGAACGCCGGCAGCACGATCGCGGCCGCCACGGCCGCCGGCAGCTCGACGCGCAGCGGCCCGCTCGGATGCAGCGCGGCACCGCGGATGCTGGCTTCGAGGTCGTCGACATCCGCCGTGATGCGCACGCAGCGCCGGTAATACGCGTCGCCTTCGGGCGTCGCCCGCAGCGCGCGCGTCGTACGCACCAGCAAAGGCATGCCGAGCGCCGTTTCGAGTTCCTGCACGGTCCGCGTCGCGGTGGCGCGCGAAATGCCGAGCGCCTGCGCGGCACGCGTAAAGCTGTTCATTTCGACGATGCGCGTGAAGATGCGCATCGCGCGGATCGGATTGTCCACCGGACACACCTGCATGTTTGCCGCATGCCGCGGCGCGCGCTTGCGCACCGTGCATGCGTGTCGAGGAACGCCGCGCCGCCGGCGCGGCGGACGGTTCAGCCGTTCGCCGCCACGGCGCCGCGCGCCGGTTCGTCGAGCAGCCGCTGCGCCAGCGCGAGTGCATCGTCGCGGTTTTCGGTCGCCTTCAGCGGATAACCCCACACCTTCTCGAACGCGCCCGAGAAGGCGTTGAGCGCCACGCGCCGCGATGCGTCCGGCTCGATCGCAATCATCGCGGGGATCCATTCGCACGACTGCGCGCGGTTGGCCTTGCTCCACTTCGCGAGCTGCTTGCGCAACTCGTGATCGTCCGTGCCGCGATCGTCGCCGGACGGCGCATCGTCAGTCAGAAGAACGAACGGTTTCCGACGCGCCAGCAGCGCGTCGAGTTCGGCGATCAGACGGGCGGGATCGGTGTGCGTCGAACCGGTGTAACGCAACCAGACAAACGGGAATTCAGTTGTGACGATCTGCATGTCGGCCCCCATATGAGAACGATTCTCATTTTATGGATCGAGGCCCATCGCGTCATTTATCGTCCCGGCCAACCGCTTGCTCAATCCGGCCAATCGCGCACGGATGGCCGCGCGGACGTCAACGTTCAGCGTTGCCGGTCGGTCAGGAATTGCGTCGGCGACTTGCCGGTCGCCTTGCGGAACATCGTCACGAAGCTGCTCGCGCTCTCGTAGCCGAGGTCGATCGCGATCTGGTGTACACGGCGGCCGGTCGTCAGCATCCGCAGCGACAGCGCGACGTGCAGCCGCCGGCGCCAGTCGCCGAGGCTCATCCCGAGCTCCTTCGCCGCGAGCCGCGTCAGGCTGCGCTCGCTGATGCCCGCGCGCCGCGCGAGTTCGGGCAGCGGCGACTTGTCGGCCGGGTCGTCGAGCAGATGGTCGATCAGCTTGCGCAGCCGGCGATCGGCCGGCATCGGCAGATACAGATCCTCGACCGGCGCCGCGACGAGTTCGTCGAGCAGCGTGGCCATCAACCGCCCCTGCGGCCCGTCGACGTCGTACAGGTTCGGAAAGCTCGCCGCCTTCAGCAGCAGTTCGCGCAGCAGCGGCGACACCGACGGCGTGCAGCACCGCGCGGGCAGGTCGAGTGCGGCGTCCGGTTCGACCAGCACCGAGTAGAACGTCGCGCCGGCCGAGCCGCGCGCCGCATGCGGGACGCGGCCCGGAATCCACACCGTGCATTGCGGCGGCGCGCTCCACACGCCGCCGTCGATCTCACAATAGATGACGCCGCTGAGCGTGTAGAGCAGTTGCGCCTGTGGATGGCTGTGCCGCTCCAGCCGCCATTCGGGCTCGACGACCGAGCCGCCGAACACGACGAGCGTGCGCGGCACGTGGAAGACGTCGTCATCCGCTGCGGGATCGGTGGTCGATGGAAGCTTGCGCATGAAACGGTGGACGATGGAGGAAGCCGGACGCGCTGCCCGCGCGCTCTTTCGTGCTTATACCAGAAAGGCGCCGGCGCGGCCCTGCCACTGGGCCGCTGCCCGTGCCGCGTCTGCAACCGCACGCCGAAGCGAATACAATGCCCCGATCCCCCGCCGCTGCGCCCACCTCCCGGAGCCGCCATGTTCGACCTGACCACGCTGACCACCTTCACGGCCGTCGTCCTGGGCCTGTTCCTGATCCCCGGCCCCGCCGTGCTGCTGGTGCTGAGCCGCACCGTGCAGGGCGGCCGCAAGACCGGCATCCTGACCGGCCTCGGCGTCGCGAGCGGCGACTTCGTGCATACGTTGTTCGCGGCCGTCGGCCTGTCGGCGCTGCTGATGACGTCGGCACTCGCGTTCAACGTCGTGAAGGTGGTCGGCGCCGCCTACCTGATCTATCTCGGCGTGCGCGCGCTGCTGGAGAAACCATCCGATCCGTCGCTGCCGAGCGTGGCGCCCGTCACGCCGCTCAAGGCGTACCTGCAGGCGATTCCCGCCGAAGTGCTGAATCCCAAGACCGCGCTGTTCTTCCTCGCGTTCATGCCGCAGTTCGTGCATCCGGAACGCGGCTCGACGTTCGTGCAGTTCGCGGTGCTCGGGCTGATCTTCGTCGTGCTCAGTTCGCTCTACACGACGCTGATCGCGTGCTCGATCCGCCCGCTCGGCCGCCTCGTGAAGCGGCTCACGTGGCTCACGCGCCGGCAGGGGAAGATCATCGGCTCGATCTTCATCGCGCTCGGGCTGCGCGTGGCCGTGCAGCAGCGCTGACGCACGCGGCCGCATGACGTCTGCCGCGGCGCCTGCCGGCGAAGCCCTCTACACCGACCTGCGCCGCCAATCACCGAGAAACATCAGGCCTGGATCAGCGCCAACGGCCGCAAAACAGCGAACGCCAGAACGCATGAGCGATCGGTCAGGACCACCGACGATGGAGCGAGTCGATGAGCACGTCCATATCGAGAATTGCCGATAATCTCTTCCAGGCCGAGCACCTCATGCTCGCCAGTGAAGACCCGGACGCTGTCGTACGCGGCTGTGCCGAAGCGCTTCGCCCGCACCAGCTCGTTCTGAGGCGTCGGCAGGGACGGATTGCCGCGCGTCTTCATCACCTGCCAATGGGGCCGTTATCGCTCAGCCGGTTACTTTACGGTGGCGATGTCACGATCGTACCGGCCATGCCGGAAGAAGACACATTCATCGTTTCGATCCCGCTGGGCGGGAAAGCCAGCTTCTCTTATGGTTCGTCGATGGCCCCCTTATCCAGGGGGTGCGGCACGATCGTCGGACCGTACCACGACTTCAAGCTTGATATCGGCGCGCGTTTTGACCAGCTCATGCTGCGTCTGGATCGACGGCGAGTCGAGTCGGTCTGCGCGAGCATGCTGGGGAAGACCACCTTCGAGCCCGTGCATTTCAACCTTTCATTAGTCGAGCTGCCCACGCCCTGGCTGACGCTCATTGAAACCGCCGTGGGCCTGACCGCACTCGACAACGCGCACGCTCACCCGCGCCTTTTCGTTCAGATCGAAGAGCTGTTGATCGAAACACTCCTTCTGGCACAACCCCACAATTTCAGCGCGTCGATCAACGCGAATCAACAGCGGGCGCCTGCTGCACAGATCCGGCGAGCCATGACATACATGCTCGAGCGCCTTGGCGAGCCCGTCAGACTCAGCGAAGTCGCCCGCGCATGCAACGTCAGCCTGCGCAGCATGCAACTGGGCTTCCAGCGAGATCTTGGCGTGACGCCCGCCCAGTGGCTGCGTACCCGGCGCCTCGAACGTGCGTACGAATCGCTTGCTTTTGCCGCACCGGGCGGCACGTCCGTGACGGATGTCGCGCTCCAGTGCGGCTTCACCCATCTTGGCGAGTTCTCGACGAGTTTCAAGCGTCGCTACGGAAAAAAGCCCTCCGAAGTCCTGAACAAATAGGCGAGACCGGGCACCCGCTCCTGCCCCCCTCCTTCTGAACGCAGCTGCGCCCCGCGTCGCGCGCCACCCATTCGGCCTGACGCCACGTCCTCACCTGCGCCTGCCCTGTGCCGCTCCCGGCTCAACGGGGCGATGCGTCCGGTCGCCTCCATCACGTTGCTGCGAATTGCGCGATTCCGATAGCAAGTCTTCGCGTTTCCGATAGTTCACGGATTTCCGGCCACCTACCCTGTCTTCAGAAATTGCGCACCTGGCTGTTTCGGCCAACCACCGCTGAAACGGCACCGCAATTCTCCTGAATCGTGGTGCGCTGAGGCAATCACATGCTTCGGCGCCGTCACGAGCGAATTCAACGTGATGGGGACAAAGGCAATGAAATTCGATATCGAGACACTGGGCGACCACGGCGACCGGGTCGTGATGGTTCACGGCAGCCTGAACGACGGGCGAGCGGCCTTTTCGGAACAGCGTTCGCTGGCCGAGCGGGTCAGGCTGGTCATCGTGAATCGACGCGGATACGGCAACAATCCGCCGATCACCTGCGTCGATCCCGAAGCGGACGCGCTGGATATCGTCGAACTGCTGGAAGACGGCGCGCATGTGGTTGGCACATCGATGGGCGGCGTCATTTCAGCGCGTGCCGCGGCACTCGCGCCGGATCGTGTTCGTTCACTCACACTCATCGAACCACCGGCATTCCCCAACGCGGCGGGCCATCCGGTCGTGGCCGAAGCATCGCTGGCGATGCAAAGGCACTGGGCCAGCTCGTCGACTGCAAACGCCGCCACCTTCCTCGACGGATTTGCCGCCGCGCTGCAGATGCCGTTGCAACTGCCCTCGCCGCTTCCGCCGGGGCTTGCTGCGGCAACGGCCAACCTGAAGACCGAGACACCGTGGGCAACCTACATTCCGCTCGCGCAGCTCAAGCGCGCCCGGTTCCCGAAGTTGATCGTCTCGGGGCAGTGCAGCCCGGTGTTCGAAGCGATCTGCGACACGCTGGCTGCAGCGCTGAGTGCACAACGAGCAGTCTTCCCCGGCTCGACGCACGCAGTACAGCGGATCGGCAAACCTTTCAACGATGTGCTCGAACAGTTCTGGCAAAGCGCTGCTCGTGCACCCGCCTGAAGCCACCCCCAAGGAGAATCAACATGACGTTATCGGCAGAAACCAAACTTGAAGTCCAGGAAGCCGTCGCGCGCGCTTATCAGGCGCTCGACGGTCACAATGCGCGCGCATGGGCCGAGTGCTTCACCCAGGACGGCCAGTTCGAAGCGATCTATGGCGCGTTCCACGGGCGCGCGGAAATCGAAGCATTCATTCAGAGCCATATCGACAAGGGAGCCGAGAACGGCGCGATGCATACCGTGACCAACTTCGTTGTGGAAGGCAGCAACGATGCGCCAGTGATTCATGGATACGTCGTGAAGTTCGGCATGGATCGGCGCCCCGTCGAGATCCTCGGTTGCGCAAAGCTGATCGGCCGGATGACACGGCGAGCCGGACGGTGGATGTTCGAGCACCTGACGTTGGCCATCACGCTTACGGCGCCTTCGCCCGCGATGCCGACCGAGTAGGCCGTCGCGAATTCTGGATGGGTTGCTCCACGCACGCCGCCGCATGGTGTCGGACGCGCTGGAGCAACAACGCGCCTCTGCTGGCATTCGCTCGCGTCGGGACACGACGGCTCAAGCCTCCCGGCAACGACGTTGGCCTGCTTTCGATATCGTCAGGCAGAAGCAGTGCGCTCGATCGCACACGGGCGACACGCGAAACCGGGCCAGGTCTCTGAGCGTGGCGACGCGCTCGCGATCCGGGTCAATCGTCTTCTCGATACACCGCGTCTTGGCTTCCTGCCATGACTGAAACCGACATTCGCGTAGACGTCGTCACCACGGGTGGAAATCGATAGGTATCGCTTCATCGTAGCAAGGACCTCCGTTGCAGATCAATCGTTCAGGAAATCCACTTCATCATCATGATTAGGATTACGTATTCATATTTACGAACATATTAAGCCCATATCGACATAGCAAGTCGCAATGCTATTGCGAACCGAATAAAAGCAACAACAGGACAAGTGAGACAGGATGGAACAGCGTAAAGTCATTTCGCTGGCCGTGGCACTATCGGCCGGCGTGGCGAATGTATGTGTCGCCAGCACCGGAATTTATACGACCGGCTATGGCACCCGTGAGCAAGGGATGGGCGGCGTCGGCATCGCGACCGGAGAGTCGGCGCTGGCACCGGCAGAGAACCCTGCCGGCATCGCGTTTTCCGGTGATCGGGTGGAGATTGGCGGCGGTTTGTTCGCGATCCACGGCGGCGCACAAGTCAACGGAGCGACATACGACACGAGAACGGGCATCGTGCCGATGCCCGAATTCGGCTATGTCAAGTCGCTGTCTCCGTCGCTCGTGTTCGGGGTGGCATCCTGGGCATCGGGTGCATTGATGAGTTACCGAACACCCTACGGCGGCATCCCGGGAAATTCGAACACGTTTGCGCAAGGCGTCTTCGTGCACGTCGCGCCCACCGTCGCGTATCGCTTCGGCACGGAACGGAACCACTCGATTGCATTGTCCGTGGTCGGCGCACTGTCGACCATCGACGTCGAAGGTGTCGAGGTGCAGACCGGGCTACCGAACCAGGGTCGCAACTGGACGCCGGGCTACGGCTTCAAGATCGGGTGGATGAGCCAGATCACGTCTCAACTGTCGGTGGGTGCGTTCTACGCATCGAAGATCCGCTACACGCCCTGGCACAAATACCGCGCGATCTTCCCTGACGGGGGCCGGTTCGCCGAACCGGAACAATACGGCATCGGCATCGCCTTCCGTCCGACGCCGAAGTGGCTGATCGGGTTCGACTGGATTCGCTTCAACTACGGCAGCACGCGTGTGCTCGGCAATCCGGTCACCTTCTCCGCGCCGCTCGGTGCAGAGAACGGTCCGGGGTTCGGCCTGACCAATATCAACGCTTACCGCATCGGCGTTCAATACGACGTGACTGACAAGCTCACGTTGCGGGGCGGCTTCGAGATCACGAACCAGCTCGTGACACCGGCGAATACGGCATTTACGTTCCTCGTTCCCATCACGCTCAATCGCACCTACACGGCTGGTGCGACGTATCGGATGAACAAGCAGTCGGAGCTGTCATTCGCGTATGCCATCTCGCCGCGTGTGCAGGTGAATGGAACCGGTCTGAGTGCGGGGACCAACCCGTTTTTGCAAAACAATTACGTTGCGCTCACGTACACAAGGAAATTTTGACGGCGGACGATTCTGCAAAAAGGAATGCACGAACAATGCACGGCGAGCGAGCCGTTGCATTGTTCATCGCGTGTGCGATGTGACCGGTGGAATCCGTGCGTGCGAACCAATCGACCAAGGACATTGCAGCGGACACGGGGGATGCCACGCGCATCCGATCCTGCCAGCTGCGGCAGCGCGACCCGACGGCGCTTCGCCATCGGCCTGAATGCGCTGGTCAGATCGTTCCCAAGTCCGCCAGATACTGGTTCAGATTGAGCGTTGCCCGATCGCCATTGATCACGAGGCGGTCGACCAGCGAGCAAAGCACCTTGAATTCGGCCGATGTGACGCCCTCGAACAGTACGTTATTGATGTCCTGTTGCCGGCACGCCAGCCCCCGAAGCAGCCGTGAACCGGCGGACGTGATCGTCAACAGCGTTCGCCGCCTGTCCTCCGGACGGCGCTGTTTTTCGACCAGCCCGTATTTCTTGAGCTTGTCGGTCTCGGCCGTGACGTACCCGACACTGAGGTGCAACTGGTCCGCCAGACGATCTACCGTCACCGCACCATCCGACGAGAAATGGGCAATCGAGATCAGCAACGAGTACTGGATGCCTGTCAGCCCGATCAATGAACCGAAACCGTCGCGCACCGATTGCAACCGCACCGCGAACGGCAACAGCCCGTTGACCAGGCACCGAAACGCCGCATCCGTCCCGTCAACCAGACACGCTCCGGTGGTGATGGACAGAATGCGCTCGTCGTTCAAGTTCGCCATGGCAGCCGCTCCTTGATGGCACATCATTTAGCTTTGTTGAATAGATATATATCAAATCTTTTTTGATGACCAGTGCCATTTTTGGAGACTGCCAAGCCAAGCGACGTCTTCCGTCGTGCCCGCAGATCGCCCCATTCAAGCAAAGAGACGCCAACCGCTTGCGCGATCCTGTCGCACCGACGAGAGGCCCGGCGGCAGGGCCACTGCGAACGGAACCGGTGCCACGATTCGTTGTGGCTACCGGATCGCGCAAGCACGGTGCCCCGCGCAAAGGTCATCGCGAGCTGCCGCGCGTGACGGTGTTTTCGTCGAGAACGCGTCAGCCCGCGACAGGCAGCGCATCCACCGCATACGCGTGCCGGATCGTGCGGCCCAGCACCGGATCCTCCAGCTCGACCTCGAACCGCTCGGCCGGCCGAATACCGCCGATCGCCGCAAGCGTGCCGCACAGCATCGCGGTGCCGTCGACGAAACGGCCGTCGTGACGTGCAAACTGCGCGAGCAGGTCGTCCGGTGCGCGCATCGCGGTCACCTTGCCTTCCTGGTACAGCACGCGTTCGCCGTCGATCGTCGCGTACGCGCGCAGCACGAGCTGATCCCAGTGCCCGGCCACGTCGTCGAACTTCCACAGCGTGTTCGCGCACGGCTTGCCGCACATCTGCTTCGACACCGTGATCCCGTACGTCTCGACTTCACGATCGGTGTGGTCGGACGCGATGCCGACGAAAGTCTCGCCGCCGTCGCGCACCAGCACGAACTCGGCTTCGCCGCTGCTCTGCCCGCCCGATACCTGGATCGCGAGCGCCGGATCGAGACGATCGGCCGCGACGCGGTAGAACACCGGCGTCGTCGCCGGGCGCTTGACGCCGAGTTCCTCCAGCTCGCGGATGTGCTTCTCCATAGCGACCGTGTCGCGGCCCGTCCAGCCCGCGATCACGAGCGTGTCGATCGCGATCGCGCGCTCGGTGCGGCCGTCGCGACCGTCGATCGCGAACGTGATGGTTTTCATCGAATGCTCCTCGTGGCGGGCAGCGCACGCGGGATGCGCCGCCGCCCGCCGTATGTCATGGATCGGCCGCGCTTACGCCGGGTCGTAGTAGTGGATCTCGAGCAGCACGCAGCCGCCATTCGACTTGAACGGGCCATGCCATGCGCCGGGCGGACGCACCGCGTACGTATAGCCGTTGAACGGCGTGCCGCCGTTGCCGTGCTCGTCGTTGCCGACGGTCAGGTCGCCCTCGACGAGAAACACCTCTTCCCAGTAGTCGTGGACGAACGGCTTCTTCGTGTGCAGCCCGGCCGGCAGGCGCAGCAGGCGCGTGCGGCTGCCGCGCTTGCGCTCGGTGTCGAGCGCGCCGGACAGGATCAGTTCCTGCGCGCCGGACGCCGGGTCATAGCCTTCCGGCAGCCGCCAGTCGCGCTGCATGTCCAGCGTATGGAATTCGTCGTGAAGCTTGTTGATGGCCATCTGTCTCTCCTGTTGCGATAGCGGGTAAGTCGGGCGCGATGCGACGCATCAGGCGGCGCGCGGCGTCGACAGTTCCTGGTTCAGCGAATAGCTGCCGAGCATCGAATCGACCAGATGCGACGCGCGCTGCCAGTCGTACGTGCGATACGCGTGCCCTTTCGTGACGAACGACGCGCCGGCATAGAACAGTTCGTACTGGTTGTGGCGCGACGCGAATTCGGAGCCGACCGCGTCCCACGCGAGCTTGAAGAACTTCACGCGCTCCTCGGACGAGCACACCGGCGACTTCTGCGTCTTCTCGATGATGCGCAGCAGGTCGGGGTTCTCGAAGTCGCGCACGCTCGACGGCAGCATGATCATTCCGCCGCCGGCGAGCTCGCGAAGCGTGTTGAGCACCTTCGAATAGAGCTGCTGCGTGACGACCTGCGAGCCGTACAGCATGTTGCGGTCGGGCACGTAGAAGCCGTTGACGACGGTGCCCTTCGCTTCCATCCCGTAGACCCACGCCTCGACCATCGACGCTTCGGCCGCGAGCTGGCCCAGCGTTTCGCGCACCTGCGGGAACGCATTCGTGCCGTTGACCTCGGAGATCTTCAGGCCGAGCCCGACGAGGAAGCGCAGCTTCGTCATCAGCCGTACCTGGCACTGGTAGTTCTGGTACACGTGCGCGGGCGTCGCGTGGAACTGTTTCGCGCACATCGCCGTGTTGCCGGCGACGAAGATCCGTTCCCACGGCACCTTCACGTCGTCGAAATACAGCACCGCGTCGTTTTCGTCGAAGCGGCTCGACAGCGGGTTGTCGAACACCGACGTCGCGTTTTCCTCGTACGACTTGCGCGACAGGATCTTCATGCCCTTCGCGTTCATCGGCACCGCGAACGACAGCGCGTACATCTCGTCCCCTTCGCGCAACGGCTGGATGCAGCTGCAGAACACTTCGTTCGCCATGATCCCGCTCGTCGCGAGCATCTTCGCGCCGCGCACCGTGATGCCTTCGGCATCCTGATCGACGATGCCGACCGCGAGGTACTTGTCCTCCTGCTCGTGCGCGGCCTTCGACTGGTTCGCCTGCGGATTCACGATCACGTAAGTCAGGAACAGGTCGTTGTCGCGTGCATAACGGTAGTAGTCGCGCAGTGCGCCCGCGCGGGCCGGGTCGTATTGCTCGAACACGTCGGCGCCCATATACATACCCGACAGACACGACGCGACGTGGTCAGGCGAGCGGCCCATGAAGCCGTAATGCAGCTCCGACCACGCCTCCATCGCGGCACGGCGTTCGACGAGTTCGTCGTAGGACGTCGGCAGTTGCCAGATCCGGCTGACGCGGTTGCCCGTGTCGGGTGACACGAACGTCATCTTCTCGACGTTCTCGTCGCGCGCCTGGTAGTCGTACAAGCTTGCGTAGCTGCGGATCGAATTGCGGAATGCCGCGTGTGCGGTCACGTCGCCAACCGGCTGGCCGTTCAGGTAGACCTGCCGTCCGTCGCGCAGCGACGCGATGTGCTGAGTTCCGTTCTTGATCATGATGTCCTCCAGGGTGGAATGAAGCGTGGGTTGCATTCAGGCAGACGGCGCGTGCATGCCGTCGAGCGTGCGGTAGCGGCCGCCGAAGAAGATCAGCGGGCGCCCTTCCGAGCGCGCGCAATGCCGCGTCACGCGGCCGACGAAGATCACGTGATCGCCGCCGTCGTACTGCGCATAGGGTTCGCATTCGAATGTCGCGAGCGCGTCGGGCAGCAGCACCGCGCCGTCGTCATCGGCCGCGTCGGCCCGCCAGCCCCACTTGTCGCCGTTCGCTTTCGCGAAGCTGTTCGACAGGTGCTGCTGCGTCTCGTCGAGCACGTTGACCGCATAGCCGCCTGCACCGGCCAGGTCGCCGAGGCTCAGGCTGCGACGGTCGACCGAGAACAGGATCAGCGGCGGATCCAGCGACACCGAATTGAACGACGCGACCGTGATGCCGATCGGCACCCCCTCTTTGCGCGGGGCGGTAATCACCGCGACGCCCGTCGCGAACATCGACAGCGCAGTGCGAAAGCGCCGCTGCGCGTCGGCACCCGCACCGGTTCCGGCATGGTTCTCGCTCATCTCGTCCTCCTTGGGTTGCATCACCGGATTCCGCTGCGGAATCCAGCCCAACAAAGCACCGTCATTTAGCTTTGTTATTTAGCTTTTATTAAATGTAAACACAAAGGCGGGTTCAAGTTGTCGTAAACCCTGACCTTGAAAGCTTTGTTTAAAAGACAACCCTACTGGCGTGATGGATGTTGCGCGGCGCCCGCGAATGTCCACGTACACTGCGGCTACCCTGTGCCGCGGGGCTTTCATGCCCCGCGGGAGACACCGCTTTCCGGAGCCGCTTCGATGCAATCCCGTCCGATCTACATGGACTACAGCGCGACGACGCCCGTCGATCCGCGCGTGGTCGACAAAATGGTGCCGTTCCTGCACGAGCAGTTCGGCAATCCGGCTTCACGCAGCCACAGCTACGGCTGGGACGCCGAACAGGCCGTCGAGGAAGCGCGCGCGCACGTCGCGGCACTGCTCGGCGCCGATCCGCGCGAAATCGTGTGGACCTCCGGCGCGACCGAAGGCAACAACCTCGCGATCAAGGGCGCCGCGCACTTCTACCAGGGCAAGGGCAAGCACCTCGTCACGGTGAAGACCGAGCACAAGGCCGTGCTCGATACGTGCCGCGAACTCGAACGCCAGGGCTTCGACGTCACGTATCTCGACGTCCGGGAAGACGGCCTGCTCGATCTCGATACGGTGCAGCAGGCGCTGCGCGCCGACACGATCCTGGTGTCGGTGATGCTCGCGAACAATGAAACGGGCGTGATCCAGCCCGTCGCCGAAATCGGCGCGCTGTGCCGCGCGCGCGGCATCGTGTTCCACTGCGATGCCGTGCAGGCGGCCGGCAAGATTCCGGTCGACGTGAATGCGTTGAACGTCGACCTGCTGACGGTGACCGCGCACAAGGTCTACGGCCCGAAGGGGATCGGCGCGCTGTACGTGCGCCGCAAGCCGCGCGTGCGGATCGAAGCGCAGATGCACGGCGGCGGCCATGAGCGCGGGATGCGCTCGGGCACGCTGCCGACGCACCAGATCGTCGGGATGGGCGAGGCGTTCCGGCTCGCGAAGAAGGAGATGGTGGAAGAAAGCCGCCGCGTCGGCGCATTGCGCGACCGGTTGCTGGCGGGCCTGTCGACGCTCGACGAGGTTTACGTGAACGGCGATCTCGCTCGCCGGATTCCGCACAACCTGAACGTCAGCTTCAATTTCGTCGAAGGCGAATCGCTGATCATGGGAATCAAGGGTGTCGCGGTATCGTCAGGCTCCGCGTGCACGTCGGCCTCGCTGGAACCGTCGTACGTGCTGCGCGCGCTGGGCCGCAGCGACGAGCTCGCGCACAGCTCGATCCGCTTCACGCTCGGCCGCTTCACGACCGAAGCCGAAGTGGACAGCGTGATCGCGCAGGTGCGCGACACGGTCGGCAAGCTGCGTGCGCTGAGCCCGCTGTGGGACATGCATCTCGAAGGGGTCGACCTCAATACGATCGAGTGGGCCGCGCACTGAGCATGGCCGATGCGTCAGGCCGGCCGGCGATCGCGGGCGGGCCTGCGGCTCGTGCGCGTCAGCCTTTTTCCTGGCGCGCGATCAGGTGTGCGAGATCGAGCGTTGCGCGATCGCCGTTGGTGACGAGGCGGTCGATCACCGAGCAGAGTGCCTTGAATTCGGTCTTCGTCACACCTTCGAACAGCACGTTGTTGATGCGCTGCTGCGTGTCGGCGAGGGCCTTCAGCAGCTTCGAGCCGGCCGGCGTGACCGTGAGCCGCATCTTGCGCTTGTCGTCGGGATCCGAACGTTTGTCGATCAGGCCGAGCTTCTTCAGCTTGCCGGTCTCGATCGTGACGAAGGCGCCGCTCAGGTGCAGGTGATCGGCGAGGCGGTTGACGGTCACGACGTCGTCGTGCGACAGATGCGCGACCGAGACGAGCAGCGAATACTGGATGCCGGTGAGGCCCATCAGCGAGCCGAAGCCGTCGCGCACCGACAGCAGGCGGGCCGCGAACGGCAGCAGCCCGTTGATCAGATGGCGAAATTCCGTGTCCGTGCCGTCGATCAGGCAGGCCGGGTTGGTAATGGTCAGAACGGACTCCTCTTGCTGCTTGGCCATGACTTCGACGCTCCGTACGGTCATGCGAATTTAGCTTTGAAACGAAATTATACGGCAAAGGCACATCCGCCCCCGGCCAAGGCCGGCCGGCGCATGCGGCCCGATTTCCCGATACAGGAGGCTCGTCCATGCCCTTCCCGCTTCATCCCGCAACGGTTCGCGCGCTGCTCGAATGCTATCTGCGCGCAAAGGACCTGAACCGGTCCGCGCTGATCGCCGACTGCTTCGCGGCCGATGCCGAGCTGAGCTTTTCGCTCGCGAACGACGATATCGATTTTCCGCCGCGCGTGACCGGCGCGGCCGCGATTGCACGCACGCTGGTGGAGGAATTCGGCGAGCGGTTCGAGCGCTGCCGGACGTATTACGTTTGCACGGAACCCGAAGTCGACTCACACGGCGTCTGCGGGATGTCGTGGCTCGTCGTGATGCGGCAGAAGGACAACGGCGCGTTGCGGATCGGGCATGGCACCTACCGCTGGCAGTTCGCGGGCAACGGCGAAAGCGAACATGCCACGCGGATTGCGGCGCTGCATATTCATATCGCACGAATGGATACGATCGACGATCCGCAGTCGGCGAAACTCGAGGCGCTGCACGCGGCGTTCGGGTATCCGTGGCTGCCGGCGCACGCGTTCGCGCGCGGGCTCGCGGATGTCGCAGCGGCGCAACCGGAATGGGCATTCCTGGCGCCGTTCCGGCAGGCAGCCGCGGCCGGTTGAAGGACGGCCGGGCGAGCAACCGCATCACGGCGCGGCCGCTAACCGTCGCGCCCGGCCAGGAGCTGCGCGGCCGTCATCACGCGGGGATCGTCGCTCGTCAGATCCCCGCCGTAATAGGCGATCGTCGCGCGTTCGTCGAGCAATAGCGGAACCGCGACCCGCCCGCACAACGTCCGCTCGACCGCTTCGCCGAACGTGAATCCGCACAGATACACGCCGTCGACCACGCAATTCGTCGCGAACACACGCCCCTGCGCATCGACATAAAACTCGACGTACCCGAGATCGTCCTCGGCAACGCCGATCATCGTCGTCCCGAGCGCCTGTTCCCACGCGGCAATCTGGCGATCCTGGTGTGCCAGCGCATGAAACGCGAGCCCCATCCGCGCGCAGGTTTCCCCGCGGCGATCGGCGCGATCCGTTCCCACGATCAACCCGTCGAACGCGCGCAGGATCGTGTCGCCCGGATGGTCGCCATCGTGCGACGACACCCGGCCCTCTGCATCACCGCGCCAACCGGCCGCGACAAATAGCGGCCTGACAGTCGAAGGAATCTCGATCACGACAACGCTCCTGAAGTTCTCGCACACGATACGGCACACGTGAACGCCCGCCGCCGTTAAGGCATCACCCCTACCGGCCCTTCACCGCACCCCGTCGAGCGCCTGCCGCACGCCTTCCCAATCCAGCCCGAACCGCGCGAGATACTTGCGCAGCCGGTCCGCATCGTTCGGCTGCTTCTTGCTCTGCCGCGACACCGCGAACAGCGTGCGCCCCGCTTCCGACAGGCTGGCCGACACGCGGCACACGTCGAGCACGCGCTCGAGCTGCGCGCGGTCGAACAGGTCGAGTTCCGCCGCACGCGCGCCGAACACCGCGTCGACGCAGGCATCGGACGCACTCGCGCCGCCCGGCGACGACCACGTGCGCGTCAGCCGTTCGACTTCCTGTTCGGCGAGCGCCTCGGTGATCCGCCCCGCATCGGCCAGCGTCGCCATCCGCGTGACCGATGCCGACAGCTCGCGGAAGTTGCCGGCCCACGCCGCGCGGGGCGACGCGGCGAACGCGAGATAGCGCCGCTTCGCCTCGACGTTGAACCGCACCTGCTCGCCCTGCTCGCGGCCGAAACGGTCGAGTTCGAATTCGAGGTTCGGTTCGATATCCTCGCGGCGCTCGGCCAGCCCCGGCAATTCGTATGTCCACAGGTTGATCCGCGCATAGAGATCCTCGCGGAACGTGCCGGCGGCCACCATCTGCCGCAGGTCGCGGTGCGTGCCCGCGATCAGCTCGAAATCGCTGGTCGCCTCGACGTCCGCGCCGACCGGCAGGAAGCGCTTCTCCTCGATCGCCTTCAGCAGCATCGCCTGTTCGTCGAGCCCGAGTTCGCCGATCTCGTCGAGAAACAGCAAGCCGCCGTCCGCCGCGCGCAGCAGCCCGGCCCGCGCCGTCTGCGCGCCCGTGAACGCACCCTTCACGTGACCGAACAGCGTCGACATCGCCGCGTCGCCGCGCAGCGTCGCGCAGTTGATCTCGATGAACGGCCCCGCAAGCCGATGGCGGCCGCGCTTCAGCTCGTACACGCGCTTCGCGAGAAACGACTTGCCGGCGCCCGTCGGCCCAACCAGCAGCATCGGCGCGCGCGAACGCACGGCCACGCGCTCCAGTTGCTCGATCAACGCATTGAAGCGTGCGTTGCGGGTCGCGATGCCGGCCTTCAGGAACGACACGGTTTCGTCGCGCTCGCGCGTGAAGCGCTGTGCGATCCGGTTGTAGCGCGACAGGTCGAGATCGATCACCGACATCGTGCCGGGCCCGCTCGGCCCCTCGTCGGTCTTCTGCGGCGGCGCCGTCTGCGCGAGACGCGCAGGCAGGTAGCGCGCCTCCGCCAGCAGGAACCAGCAGATCTGCGCGACGTGCGTGCCCGTCGTGATGTGGATCAGGTACTCCTCGCGATCGAGATCGAACGGGTAGGCGCGGGCGAAATCGTGCAGCGTCGCGTAGACCTCCTCGAAATCCCATGGATCGCGAATCTCCAACGGGATGAGCCGCACGTCGGTGTGCGGCGACACGCGCTCCAGATCCTGCTTCACGCGGTTCGCGAGCCGCGCGTAGTTCGGCGAGTGCAGCAGTTCGAGCCGGTCGATCGGCGTGTCGCGCTGCTCGCACAGCGAAATCGTCGGCCGCCAGTTGCGCCAGCGGCGCTGCGAGCCGCCGCCCTGGTCGAGCACCGTGCCGAGAAAGCCGATCGCGACGGTCTTGCGCATGTTTATCCCACAAGATAATAGGCGATCCGATTGTATCGGATTTTCCGCATCACGCGACGACCGGACGTGCATACCCCACCCGTCACGAAAAATAATTTCTCCTTTTATTTCAAAGGCTTGAGAAATTTTTCGAGCATCAATCCGAGCGCTGGCACGCTCCTCGCTAAATAGAAAGTGCCGGATGTCCCGCTGGCCCACGAGCCAGGGTTCACAAAACCCTGCTGGTGCGCCGCCGCCGAACCTGGTTCGTCGCGGTCGCGCATGCCGCCATGGGCAGACGAAGGCAAACGGGCGCGTACTGGAACTTCGCCCGGGTTCGAATCCCGGGGCGCCCTCCGTTCGGTAGCTCATTCGGGTAGAGCAGCCGGCGCAAGCCGGTGTGTAGCGGGTTCGAATCCCGCTCGAACACTGTCCGTAACGACAGTCTGTTGATAGAAGCAGTACCCGCCGGTGCGGGCCGCAAGGCCCGCCGCGCGTCGGACCGGTTGCGGTTCCGCGCGATCGGCCGGACGGCCGCACGGCCCGCGCGAAGGCGCACGACGACGCGATGCAGGATGCGTCGCCGTGCCCTTCAGCGCCGGGCCAGCGCGCCGCCCGCCCGGTTGCGTCGCCCCGCGATCCGCACGATGCGCGTCACCCGGCGGTCAATGAAGAAAAGGACAAGAATATGTGGATGCGACATGTCGTAAAAAAGAACGAACGCGCGCTGCTGATGAATGAGGGCGATTTCGTGAAGGTGCTGGAACCGGGCGTGTTCAAGGCCTTCGATCCGTTCAAGCGCCTGTCGGTGCAGACCGCGCGTCTCGACGCGCCGCTCGTCGACGCGGCACTGGCCGATTACCTGCGTCACGACGCACCGGACGTGCTCGCCCGGCACTTCGTCGCGATGGATATCGCCGACGATGAAGCCGGCCTGCGCTACGAAGACGACGTGCTCGTCGAGATTCTGGCGCCGGGCACGCGCCGGCTGTACTGGCGCGGCCTGGCCACGCACCGTCTCGAACGCGTCGATCTCGCGCAGGACAGTGTGCTGCCGGCCGCGCTCGTGAAGCGCATCGCGCAACCGGCGCTGCGGGCGCGCGGCGTGGCGGGCCTGGCGGGCGTGCTGCTGGCGCAGGTGCCGGCGTACCACGTCGGCGTGCTGAAGATCGACGGCAAGATCGAGCGGTTGCTGGACGCGGGTACTTCGGCGTTCTGGCGCTTCAACCGTGACGTCACGGTCGAACTCGTCGACCTGCGTTTGCAGGCGATCGAAGTCGGCGGACAGGAAATCCTGACGCGCGACAAGGTCGCGCTGCGGCTGAACCTGTCGGCGACGTGGTGCTATGCGGACGTGCTGCATGCGTTCGGCCAGCTGCAGAAGCCGGTCGAACACCTGTATCGCGAGCTGCAGTTCGCACTGCGGTCGGCGGTCGGCACGCGTTCGCTCGACGAGCTGCTGGAGGACAAGCAGTCGATCGACGACGTCGTGATCGCACAGGTGCGTGCCCGCCTCGGCCATTCGGGCGTGGAGGTGCGCAGCGTCGGCGTGAAGGATATCGTGCTGCCGGGCGACATGAAGACGATTCTTGCGCAGGTGGTCGAGGCGGAAAAGTCCGCGCAGGCGAACGTGATTCGCCGCCGCGAGGAAACCGCGGCCACGCGTTCGCTGCTGAACACCGCGAAGGTGATGGAAGAAAACCCGACCGCGCTGCGGCTCAAGGAGCTGGAAACGCTCGAACGCGTCGCGGAACGGATCGACCGCATCTCGGTGTTCGGCGGTCTCGACCAGGTGCTGAACGGACTCGTCAGCATCAAGGGTGCGCAATGAATGATCGGGCACGGCGCACGGGCGCCGTGCCTCATGAACGAAGAAGCAAGGTGATGAACATGAGTGAAATGGATTACCAGGTAATGGAACTGGCCAACGGCAAGCCGGTGAAGATGTGGACGCAAGGCGTCGCCGTCGAAGACGAAGCGCGCGCGCAACTGCGCAACACCGCGCAGATGCCGTTCATCTTCAGCCACGTCGCGGTGATGCCGGACGTCCACCTCGGCAAGGGCTCGACGATCGGCAGCGTGATCCCGACGAAGGGCGCGATCATTCCGGCCGCGGTCGGCGTCGACATCGGCTGCGGGATGATGGCCGCGCGCACGACGCTGACGGCGTCCGACCTGCCGGATTCGCTCGCGGGCCTGCGCAGTGCGATCGAACGCGCGGTGCCGCACGGCCGCGCGCCGGGCCGCCGCGATCCGGGCGCATGGGGCGACCGCACGCCGGCCGCCGTGACCGAATCGTGGAAGTCGCTGCAACCGGGCTTCCAGCGGATCGTCGACAAGTATCCGAAGCTGGAAAAGACGAACCACTACGCGCATCTCGGCACGCTCGGCACCGGCAACCACTTCATCGAAGTGTGCGTCGACGAAGCGGACCACGTGTGGTTCATGCTGCACAGCGGCTCGCGCGGCGTCGGCAACGCGATCGGCAGCCTGTTCATCGAACTCGCGCAGGCCGACATGCGGCAGCACATCGCGAACCTGCCGGATCGCAACCTCGCGTATTTCACCGAGGGCAGCCGGCACTTCGACGACTACGTCGAAGCGGTCGGCTGGGCGCAGGACTACGCGCGCCGCAACCGGCAGGCCATGATGGATGCGGTGATCGGCGCGGCGCGCGGCGTGATCGCCAAACCCTTCTCGGTCGACGAACACGCGGTGAACTGCCACCACAACTATGTGCAGCGCGAACGCCACTTCGGCGAAGACGTGCTCGTGACGCGCAAGGGCGCGGTGTCCGCGCAGAAGGGGCAGCTCGGGATCATTCCGGGTTCGATGGGCGCGAAGAGCTTCATCGTGCGCGGGCTCGGCAACCCGGACAGCTTCTGCTCGTGCAGCCACGGTGCAGGCCGGACGATGAGCCGTACCGAAGCGAAGCGCCGCTTCACGGTCGACGATCAGGTCAAGGCAACCCAAGGCGTCGAATGCCGGAAGGACGCGGGCGTCGTCGACGAAATCCCGATGGCCTACAAGGACATCGACGCGGTGATGGCGGCCCAGCGCAGCCTCGTCGAAGTGGTGAACACGCTGCGCCAGGTGGTGTGCGTGAAAGGATAGCGCGGTGCGCGGCCGATGGCCGGCGGCCGCGCACAACGAAAGGGAAACAACAATAATGAAAACGGAAAAATTGACGACCGTGCGCAGCGCACATCCGGTCGACCCGACCATGCGGGCGCGCGTGATGGCGGAGCTCGCGGAAGTCGAGCGACGCCACGACGTGAGCGTGCTGTTCGCGTGCGAATCGGGCAGCCGCGGCTGGGGCTTCGCATCGCCCGACAGCGATTACGACGTGCGCTTCGTGTATGCGCACCGGCGCGACTGGTACCTGAGCGTCGAACCGCAACGCGACGTGATCGAGCGGCCGCTCGACGACGAGCTCGACGTCAGCGGCTGGGAACTGCGCAAGGCGCTGCAACTGCTGCGCCGCTCGAACCCGACGCTGCTCGAATGGCTCGACTCGCCCGTCGTGTATCGCGAAGACGCGCGCTGGGCGCCGCGGCTCAGGTCGCTGGCGTCAGCGTTCTTCTCGCCGGTGCGCGGGCGTCATCACTACCTCGCGATGGCGAAGAAGAACTTTCGCGGCTATCTGCAAGGCGACACGGTGCGTTACAAGAAGTACCTGTACGTGCTGCGGCCGCTGCTCGCGGTACGCTGGATCGACTCGGGGCTCGGGATGCCGCCGATGCGCTTCGTGGATCTCGTCGACGGCACCGTGCATGAGCCGGCGGTGCGCGCGGAGCTCGACGCGTTGCTCGCGCTGAAAATGAGCGCGAACGAAAGCGAATACGGGCCCCGCCGGCCGGCAATCCACGCGCTTGTCGAGACGATGCTCGCCGATGCCGAACACGATCGCGAATACAAGCGGCCGTGGGGTGACGTGGCGATGCTCGACGCGTTCCTGCGCGACGTGGTCGACGGCCGATGAAAAGCGAACGGCGCGATGCCTGCGGGGATCGCGCCGTTTTTTTGCACCCGCACTTGTCCGACCAATACCGGGCAGCAATGTCCGTGCCCGCACACTACGCGTCGCCGACGCGATCGCAACGCATTGCGGCGGTATACTCGATGCCGTTCGGTCACGCGCGCCGCCGCATGCGCCGCAGCCCTCGACCTGCCCCGCTTGCTGACGATGCGCTTGCAGTCCGACGTCTTCCGCCCGCCCATCCACAGCCGATCCGAACCGTCATGTCGCACCGCCTTTCGCTCGCCATCGCCGCCCTCCTCGCCGTTTCCCCGATCGTTGCCCAGGCTCGCCCGCTCGCGCGGCCGCCGGTCGAGCGCAACTTCAAGAACTGGTCGGTCGTCTGCGACAACGGCAACCGCTGCATCGCCGAAAGCCACACGGACGATATCGACGACGCACGCACGCGCGTCATCCTGCGCGTGACGCGCGATGCCGGCCCGGACGCACAAGCATCGCTCGACCTCTACGCGACGGTGCCGCTGGACCTGCGCACCGCACGCGTCGACGGCCGGCCGTTCGATGCGGCTCCCGCACAATGGCAGGCGTCCGGCGACAAGAACGACGACGCGCCCTCGTTCTGGACGCGTGCCCGGATGCGGACCAGCGATCCGGCAACGGTTGCCGCCTGGCTCGCCGCATCGCGCAACGGGCAACTGCTGAGCTTCGGCGATCCGGCGTCGGCCCATACCGCCCGCACGCCGTTGTCGGGATTGAGCGCCGCGCTGCTGCTGATCGACGACACGCAGGGCCGCGTCGGCACGGTCACGGCGCTGCTGCGCCCCGGCACCCGGCCCGCGTCGTCGGTGCCGGCCGCACCGGCGCTACCGCCCGCCGTCGTGCCGGCGCCGCTGCCGGCCGCCGGCGTGTCGGCCGCCGAACAGGGCCCGCTCGTCGACGCGGTGCTCGCGAAATTCGGCAGCGACGTGAAGCAATGTGCTGCCGACGTCGAAGACGAAATGTCCGCCAGCGATCGCAGGAAGGCGTCGTTCGCCTACGCGATCTCCGCCGACGAGGCGCTCGTCTCGATTCCGTGCCAGACCAGCAGCCTGTATAACCACACCGACCTGTGGTATCGCGTGCGACGGACGGCACCGTTCACGCCGACGGCGATGAATTTCGGCGAGAACGCGAATGCGGGACTCGATTCGGCGTCGTTCGCAAACGAACTGACCGACGCCGGCTACGCCGTGATCGGCTCGATGCTGTCGAGCAAGGTCAGGCTGCGCAGTGCCGGCGATTGCGGCTCGACCGCAACGTGGGTCTTCGACGGCCGGCACTTCGTGCTCAGCGATATCGCCACGCACGGCACCTGCAACGGCCTGTTCGACAATCAGTGGCCACGCCTGTATCGACGGGCCGACGCGGCAGCCAGCCAGCACTGACGCACCACGTCACGCGCCGACGATCGAGATCGAGAACCCGTCCCAGCCCTTCTGCCCGACCGTCTGCACGGCCGTGGTCGTGACGTTCGGGGCGGCCACGAGACGCGCGAACCCGTCGCGCACGCCGACCACGTCGGGCTCGCGATTGTCCGGATCGGCCACGCGCCCGCCGCGCACGACGTTGTCGACGACGATCACGGTGCCGGGCCGCGACAGCTTCAGCGCCGCGTCGAGATAGACCGGGTTGTTGTCCTTGTCGGCATCGATGAAGATGAAATCGAACGGCGCGCCACCCGCGTCGACGAGCCGCGCGAGGCTGTCCTTCGCGCTACCCACCACCACCGTCACGGCCTCCGCGAACCCGGCACGCGCGATGTTCTGCGTCGCGACCTTCGCGTGTTCGGGGTTCAGTTCGAGGGTCACGAGCGTGCCGCCCGGCGGCAACGCGCGCGCGAGCCAGATCGTGCTGTAGCCGCCGAGCGTGCCGACCTCGAGGATCCGGCGCGCGCCGCGGATCGTCGCGAGCAGTTGCAGCAGCTTGCCCTGGTTCGGCGCGACGTTGATCGCGGGCAGTCCGGCCGCGTCGCTCGCGGCCAGCGCGGCGTCGAGCACGTCGTCGGACGGCACGAGCGTCGCGGAGAAATACGCATCCACCTGGTTCCAATGATCCTGATTCATCGCTCACCCCTTGTTTGCGGAACAGGCATTTTATGCGGCGCCCGGCCATAAGCAACAAACCATTCGTTCTAAGAGGCGTCGCGCGCGTGCTCCTATAATCGCTCGACCACCACAACAACACACGGAGCACCCATGACCGATCAGGCCTCTTCGAACTGGCGTCTCGAAACCATCGCCGTGCACGGCGGTTATCGTCCCGACCCGACCACGCGCGCGGTCGCCGTACCGATCTACCAGACCGTTGCGTACGCATTCGACGACACGCAGCACGGCGCCGACCTGTTCGATCTGAAGGTGCAGGGCAACATCTACACGCGGATCATGAATCCGACGACGGACGTGCTCGAGCAGCGGATCGCCGCGCTCGAGGGCGGCATCGGCGCGCTCGCGCTCGCCTCAGGGCAATCGGCCGTCACGTACGCGATCCAGACGATCGCGGAAGCCGGCGACAACATCGTGTCCGCGAGTTCGCTGTACGGCGGCACCTACAACCTGTTCGCGCATACGCTGCCGCAATACGGGATCACGACGCGCTTCGCCGATCCGCGCGACCCCGCGTCGTTCGAACCGCTGATCGACGCGCGCACGAAGGCGATCTTCGCGGAATCGGTCGGCAACCCGCTCGGCAACGTCACCGACATCGCCGCGCTCGCGGAAGTCGCGCATCGCCACGGGATCCCGCTGATCGTCGACAACACGGTGCCGTCGCCGTACCTGCTGCGTCCGTTCGAGCACGGCGCGGATATCGTCGTGCACTCGCTGACGAAGTATCTCGGCGGGCACGGCACGAGCCTCGGCGGCGCGATCGTCGATTCGGGCAAGTTTCCGTGGGCCGAGCATGCGGACCGCTTCAAGCGGCTGAACCAGCCCGACGTCAGCTATCACGGTGTCGTCTATACGGAAGCGTTCGGGCCGGCCGCCTATATCGGCCGCGCGCGCGTGGTGCCGCTGCGCAACATGGGCGCGGCGATCTCGCCGTTCAATGCGTTCCAGATCCTGCAGGGGATCGAAACACTGGCGCTGCGCGTCGAGCGGATCACCGACAACGCACTGAAGATCGCGCAGCATCTCGCACGCCACGAAAACGTCGAGTGGGTGAATTACGCGGGCCTGCCCGATCATCCCGACCATGCGCTCGTCGCGCGCTACCTGTCGGGCCGCGCGCCGGGCATCCTGACGTTCGGCGTGAAGGGCGGTCGCGACGGCGGTGCGAAGTTCCAGGACGCGCTGAAGCTGTTCACGCGGCTCGTCAACATCGGCGACACGAAATCGCTCGCGACGCACCCGGCATCGACGACGCACCGGCAACTGTCGCCGGCCGAACTCGCGAAGGCGGGCGTGAAGGAAGAAACGGTACGGCTGTCGATCGGCATCGAGCATATCGACGACTTGCTCGCCGATCTCGACCAGGCGCTCGCGCAGCTTTGACCGGCACGGGCGCACCGGCTGGCCGGTGCGCCCGGCATCGATTGGGTTGACCTTGAAGCGGCTTCAAGGTGTTCAATCCCCGGTTGAAGCCGGGGCACCGCCCGGTGTGTACGAACCGTACCAGCCGGCCGGGCAGCCAGACGCCAGGCCCGCTGCGGTACGCCAACCGTTCGAGAGGCCTCATGACACCGACCGCGAAGCTCGCGCTGCTCACGTTACCGCCCGTGCTGGCGGCCTGTTTCGGGGCCCTCACAGCTGCGTGGCGCGCCCCCGGCCCGAAAACGTCGAGCGTCATCCAGCATTTCACCGGCGGCATCGTGTTCTCGGCCGCGGCGCTCGAACTGCTGCCGCAGGACCGCGCGCATGCGCTGTTTCCGGTCGTCGTCGGCTTCGTGCTCGGCATCGCGCTGATGCTCGCGATCCGTGCGCTGTCGGGCGCGATCGAGACGCGTTTCGAGGCAGCGCAGCTGCCCGTGAGCCTGATCATCGTCACCGCGATCGATCTCGTCGTCGACGGCCTCGTGCTCGGCATCGCGTTCTCCGCGAGCGACGAAAGCGGCATCATCCTGACCGTCGCGCTGACGCTCGAGGTGCTGTTCCTCGCGCTGTCGGTCAGCGCGGCACTCGCGGCCGCCGGCATCGGCCGCATGCTATCGATCGTCGTACCGGTCGGGCTCGCGGCGCTATTGAGCATCGCAGCCGTGGCCGGTAACGCGGCGTTCGCCGGGCTTCCGGCCAATCTCTACGCGGCGCTGCTCGGGCTGGGCACCGTCGCGCTGCTGTACCTCGTCACCGAAGAACTGCTGGTCGAAGCGCACGAGGTACCCGAAACGCCGTTCGCGACGGCCGCGTTCTTCATCGGCTTCATCGTGTTTTTCCTGATCGAAGGATCGGTGAAGGCCGGATAAGCCGGACGCCGGCTACCACGTCGTCGCGCCCGTCGGATACGGTTCGACGACGCGCGTGCCGTTGACGGGCGTCACGCCTTCGTTGCGCAATGTGGCCCACAGGTCGATCGCATGCTCGCGCGACTTGCGGCTGCCGTCGTCGGTCAGCACGTTCAGCGCGATCACTTCGTCGCGTGTCGTCAGTTGCAGCTGCTCCTTCAGCTTGCGCGACTGATGCGACGCGCTGCGGATTTCGCCGAGCAGGATCCGCCTCTCCGCGACGGCCGATCCGCCGCCGGCATCGGCCGGCGCGAACGTCAGCCGGCCGTTGTCGACCTCGCATTGCCCGCGCGTGAACGTCGCGCTCCACTCGCCGGCCGGCACGGCCGCGAACTCGCAGCGCATCCGCTCGTTCGCACGCCGGCCGACGTCATGCGCCGACGCGTGCGACAGCGCACGTTCCGGCCAGCCGGCCGCCATCGCGGCCGTCGACATCAGGCACGCCGCGAGCACGATTCCTTTCGCAACATTGCGCATGACACGCTCCTCTTCGTGTGGGGTGCGGCCGACGGGCACCGCGCCGGTCAGCCGCGAATGAACGATCAACGCACCGCAAACCGGTTGTCATGCGCATCGACCAGCGGCGCCGTCTCGCCGCGATGCACCGTCGCGCGATGGATTTCCTGGTTGCGCGCGACGGCGGCCGGGCTCGCCGGGTAGTCGTGATTCGGGCTCGGGATCACGCCGTCGTGGCGCGCCCGCACCAGTTCCTGAAGGACTTCCTGCCGGGTCTTCTGCGGTGCGGCCATCGCTTGCGAGAGAACCGCCATCGACAGTGCGGCGGCGGCGGCGGCGGCGACGATCATCGGTCGCGGAATGTTCATGTTGTTTTCTCCTTGATGTAGATCCGTGACAGGAGCCTTCACTTTGATCCGGCGGCGGTGCGGAATCGTGATTGCCGCATGACGGTTTCGTCATCACCGGGACATCTTCTGCATCGCACTGCGAATGAAAATTCGTCACGCGTTTCTGTGCTCATGACGCGGCGATGACATTTTTCTCATTTGTCCCTCACCTTCACGATTCAACCGCTTTCCAGAATCGGCAACGCGATCGCGATATTTCCCATCCGCCGGCCAAGCACGCGGCTCCGGAATTGAGCGATGCACAAAACGATCATCTTGAACGCCAGGGGCAAACCATGAAAACTCCAGTTCGGCTCGCCATGATGTCGGGGGCGCTGCTCGCGACCACTCACGCGGCACATGCGTCGGAAGTCACGCTATACGGCCTGTTCGATACGTCGCTGACTTATGTCTGGAACGCCAACGCGGAGGGCAGGAATCTCGTCGGCCTCGGCAACGGCAACCTGCTCGGCAACCGCTTCGGCGTGAAGGGCGCGGAAGATCTGGGCGGCGGGCTGAAGGCGATCTTCACGCTGGAAAACGGCTTCAATCCGAACACCGGCGCGCTCGGGCAAGGCAACCGGATGTTCGGCCGGCAGGCATTCGTCGGCCTGGAAAGCACGCGCTGGGGCACGCTGACGCTCGGCCGCCAGTACGACGCGCTCGCGGATGTCGCATGGCCCGTCACCGGCGACTTCTACTTCGGCAGCGTCTACGCGACACCCGGCGATGTCGACAACTACGACACATCGTCGCGCACCGACAACGCGGTGAAATACACGTCGCCCTTGATCAACGGACTCCAGTTCGTCGGCATGGTTGCGCTCGGCGGCGTGGCCGGCAAGAGCGGCGCCGGGCAAACCTGGTCGGCCGGCCTGTCGTACAGCAACGGCCCGGTCGACGTGGCGGGCGGCTACTACTACGCGACCAATCGTTCGTCGCTCGCCAACGGCATCCGCACCGGCTGGAATGGCACCTCCGACGGCACATTCGACGGGTCGCTGGTCAACGGCGGCTACATCTCGGCAAAATCGATCGGCATCGCGCGCGGCGCGTTGCGCTACAGCTTCGCGCCGTTCGCGGTCGGCATCGACTACAGCAATGCGCTGTACAAGGCCGATGCGACGTCCGCGTTTCGCAGCACGCAGAAGTACGACACCGCGCGCGGTTTCTTCAACTACCAGGCGACGCCCAGCCTGCTCGTCGGCGTCGGCTACAGCTACACGCGCGCCCGCGGCGATACGAGCGCGACCTACCATCAGGTGTCGGCCGGCGCCGATTACGTGCTGTCGAAGCGCACCGATCTCTACGCGGTCGGTGCATGGCAACGCGCGAACGGCGAGCAACGCACGCTCGACGGTGGCACGCAAACGGCGCAGGCGTCGATCGGTTCCTATGGCTATGGCGGCACGCGCACGCAGGGCATCGTCAATCTCGGGTTGCGCCACCGGTTCTGAGCGCGGCGGCGATACGCGCGCCACGTGACGAAAATTTCATGTTCCGATCAGGTTCGCGAAGCGTCGTATCGCTACGATCGAAGACGTGACGGGCAGCGCCCGTTCCAGACCACGCAAGCGGGTCGCTGCCGCACGGCACGTCACGCGTTAGGCCCGGACACGTCGAGTGCCGGGCTTTTTTTTGCTCATCGCGCATCGACACCGCGCGCGTTCGGCGATGAACCCGCCATCGCCCGTGAGCTATTCTGTGACATTGCCGCTGTCCGCACCCTGTCATGCCAGACGACCCACAAGCCCTGACACTTCCCATCGACGCCGATCTCGTTCGGCGGCTCATCGCGCAGCAATTCCCGCAGTGGCGCGACCTCGACGTCGTCCCCGTGCTGCCGGGCGGCTGGGACAACCGGACCTTCCGGCTCGGCGACGACAAGCTGGCGAGACTCCCCAGCGGCCGCGATTATGTCGCCCAGGTCGAGAAGGAGCAGCACTGGCTGCCGCAACTGGCCTCGCATCTGTCGTTGCCCATTCCCGCACCGATTGCCAAGGGCGCGCCTACCGAGTTCTACCCGTGGCCGTGGTCGGTCTATGGCTGGCTGGACGGCGAACCCGCGCGCGATGAATCGATCGACGACAAGCCGGCGTTCGCGCGCGCAGTGGCCGGCTTTCTGACCGAACTGCATCGGATCGACGCGTCGGACGGCCCGCCGCCGGGCCCGCACAATTTCTTCCGTGGCGGGCCGTTGTCGCTCTACGACGGCGAAACACGCGCCGCACTTGAAACCCTGTCAGGTTTCGTCGATACCGGCCGTGCGCTTGCCGTGTGGGAAACCGCAGTGCATTCCAGCTGGAACGCCGCTCCCGTCTGGGTGCATGGCGACATCTCGGCCGGCAACCTGCTGATGAAGGACGGGGCACTGCACGCCGTCATCGATTTCGGCTGCGCTGCGGTGGGCGACCCGGCCTGCGATCTCGCGATCAACTGGACGCTGTTCGACGACGCAGCGCGCCGCGCTTTTCGATCGACGCTAGCCGTCGATGCCGGTACCTGGGCGCGCGGGCAAGGCTGGGCGCTGTGGAAGGCGCTCATTACGATCGCGAAACTGGATGACGACCTGCGCGAGAACGATCCGTCGAACCGCACGATCCAGCGCATACTGGACGACTACCGCCGCGAGCACGGCGGCTGAGGGCCGAGTCATCCCGAGCGGCACGATCGCGATCAACGCGTGCCGCTGCGCTGCGGGAACAGGCACGTATGCGTTTTCACATACAGGTTCGGATTGCCACAGCGATGCCCGGCATAGTCGATCTGCTCGCCAGGCATGAGGTCGGTCGGCACCGGCTTCTTTGCGGCGGCCGGTGCGGTCTGCGCGGTCAGCGTGGTGCCGGAACGTGTCGATGCGCAGCCGGCGAACAACGGGACGATCAGGACTGCGATCAAGGCTAGGCGGATGGCGGGACGATGCACTTTTCGGTCCGGAAGGAAAGTCTGAACAAGGCCGCCCGCTTTCGATACCGATGTCGCGAACGGCGTGAATGCCGTCGGCCACGTCGACCATCGGCAGACTTCATGTTCCGCTTCCCGCTCATCGCGCCCATGACGCGAACATGACGCTTGCGTCATGTCGGTCGCATCCTATCGACGCATCTCCGCATCACGCAATCTGACGCATTTTTCATCTCGCGATCACGATCACGCACGGCTGCTTTCGCATACTGGGTCCACGGTTCGCCACCCGGCGGCCCCGATCAAGGAGAGCACTCGATGAAAACCGCAAAACTCGCAGCACTGTTCGTCACCGCCACGCTGTCGCTCGGCATCACCACGCAGGCCGCATTCGCGCAAGCGCAAACGCAGGGCAAGACCCGCACGCAAGTTGTCAACGAACTGAAGCAGGCGCAGCACGACGGCGTCGTGCCGGTGAGCAAGACGCAGTACCCGCCGACCGGCGAACTCGTCGCGCGCAACAAGGAGCTTCACGGGATTTCGGTGCATGGCGGCGAGAAGAAGCCGCAGACCGACAACCACGACAACCTGACTGCGCAGCAATGACGCTCGGGTACACGACCGCGGGCAGCGCGCCGCGCGCGGCCGCCTCATGGCGAACGCGCGGGCGTGCCCGTCGGCGGTGTCAGGTACTGATGGCCGCCGGCCGTTTCAGCTCGGCCGGCCGTCGCGGAAAGCGCAGCCAGAACGTCGTGCGCCGGCCGGGGTCGCTGTCGACGCCGCATTCGCCGCCGTGGTTGTCCATGATCGACCGGACGATCGCAAGGCCGAGCCCCGTCCCCGACGCCGAATTGTGCCGCGACGGATCGACGCGATAGAAGCGCTCGAAGATCCGCCCGACATGCTCCGCGGCGATGCCGGGCCCCGTATCCGACACGGCGATCGTCGTCGCACCGCCCTGCTCCACACAGTCGATCGTCACGACGCTGCCGCGCGGCGCATACCTCAGCGCGTTGGACAGCAGGTTGCTCAGCGCGCGCTGGTACAGCGTCAGATCGGCATCGACCCACGCATGGCCGTCGACCTTCACCTGCACGCCCGCATCCTCCGCCAGCGGCTCGTAGTAGCCGGCGACACGGCCGGCCTCCTCCGCCGCATCCAGCCGCCGCACGTCGATCGACGTGCCGGCCTGTTCCGAGCGTGCCAGAAACAGCATGTCCTCGATCATCCGCGACAGCCGCTGGTATTCGTCGATGCTCGACTCGATCACGTTCCGGTATTCGTCCGCACTGCGCGGCTGCGACAGCACGACCTGCGCGGCCGCCTGCAGGTTCGTGAGCGGCGTGCGCATGTCGTGCGCGAGATTCGACGAGAACTGGCTCAGCCGCGTGAACGACTCGTTCAGCCGCTCGAGCATGCCGTTGAACGCATGCTCGAGCTCCTTCAGCTCGCCGGCCGTGTCGAGCGCCGGCAGCGGATGGGCGAGCCGGCTCGTCGACATCTGCTCGGCACGCGCCGCGAACCGCCGCAGCGGGCTCAGCCCGAGCGCCGCGATGCCGTACGCGATCGCCGCCGCGAGCACCACGCCGAACACTTCGATCACGACGATCGTATACGCGTGCGTGCGCAGCAACAGCACGTCGGCGCTGCGGTCGTACTGCACCACGACGCGCACCACGGGCGCACCTGCACCCGCGCCGGCCAGCGGCACACTCGTCACCAGATACTGGTGCCGCGCGCCGGGTGGCGCGACGCCGACCGGCACGCGCCCCGCATCCAGCGACATCAGCGGCCCATACGGGCGGAAACCGGGCGTGCCGACCAGGCGCGTACCCGCGGCATCGTAGATCGACAGATCCATGTTCGGATGGCCATGCAACTGGTCGATCCAGATATCGGTGTTGCGCGCGACGTCGGCCGTCGAGCGCGCTTCGGCCAGGTGCGCGCCCAGCGCGGCGGAAATCCCGGCCATCTGCTCGGCCGCCGTCGTTTCGACGCGATTGCTCAACGCTTCATAGAGCGCGACGCCGCTCGACGCGAGG
Source organism: Burkholderia aenigmatica (assembly GCF_902499175.1). Classification (GTDB taxonomy): domain Bacteria; phylum Pseudomonadota; class Gammaproteobacteria; order Burkholderiales; family Burkholderiaceae; genus Burkholderia; species Burkholderia aenigmatica. The sequence goes on along the minus strand of NZ_CABVQC010000044.1, from coordinate 21,764 downwards.
ATCACCGACGTCGACAGGATGATCAGCGCGGTCAGGCGTCCGCGCAGCGTGCGCGGCAGCAGGCGCGTGATCATGCCGCCGCGCCGCCGCGTGCCTCGAGCACGTAGCCCATCCCGCGCACGGTGTGGATCAGCTTCGGGTCGTACGCGTCGTCGATCTTCGAGCGCAGGCGCCGGATCGCCGAATCGACGACGTTCGTGTCGCTGTTGAAGTTCATGTCCCACACCTGCGACGCGATCGTCGCGCGCGGCAGGATCTCGCCCTCGCGGCGCATCAGCAGCCACAGCAGCGCGAATTCCTTCGCGGTCAGCAGGATCGTGTCGCCCTGCCGCGTGGCCTTGCGGCGCGTCAGGTCGAGTTCGAGGTCGGCCACGCGCAGCGTGTTCGAATCGCGCGGCTGGCCGCGTCGCAGGATCGACTTGATGCGCGCGGTCAGCTCGACGAAGTCGAACGGCTTCGCGAGGTAGTCGTCGGCGCCGAGCTCGAGCCCCTTCACGCGATCGCCGACGTCGTCGCGCGCGGTCAGGAACAGCACGGGCGTCGACTTGCTGCGCCGCAGGTTCTGCAGCAGCGTCCAGCCGTCCTGCCCGGGCAGCATCACGTCGAGCACGAGCAGGTCGTATTCCTCGGTCTCGGCCTGGTGCTGGCCCGTGATGCCGTCCTCGACCCAGTCGACGACATAGCCGGCCTCGGTCAGCCCCTTGCGCAGGTACGCGCCCGTCTTCGGTTCATCTTCGACAATCAGAATTCGCATCACGCATTACCCTTGAAGAAACCCAGGCGACGCAGCACGCCCGAGCCGAAGCCGCCGCGCAACGCCGCGCGCCACGACACCGCATGGCTCACGCGGTACAGCACGGGCAGCACCAGCAGCGTCAGCGCCGTGGACGACAGGATACCGCCGATCACGACCGTCGCGAGCGGGCGCTGCACCTCGGCGCCGGTGCCGGTCGCGAACGCCATCGGCAGGAAGCCGAGCGACGCGACGAGCGCGGTCATCAGCACCGGCCGCAGCCGCGTGAGCGCGCCTTCGCGCACGGCGGCCTCGAGCGGCATCCCTTCGTCGCGCAGGTTGCGGATGAACGAGATCATCACGAGCCCGTTGAGCACGGCCACGCCCGACAGCGCGATGAAGCCGACCGCCGCCGTGATCGACAGCGGAATCCCGCGCAGCCACAGCGACACCACGCCGCCGCTCAGCGCGAACGGAATGCCGGTGAACACGAGCAGCCCGTCCTTCACGTTGTTGAACATCACGAACAGCAGCACGAACACCATGAACAGCGCGAGCGGCACGACCAGCTTGAGGCGCTCGCTCGCGCTTTGCAGCTGTTCGAACTGCCCGCCCCACGACACCCAGTAGCCGGCCGGTACGCGCACGTCCTGCTGCAATTGCTCGCGCGCATCGGCGACGAACGAGCCGACGTCGCGGCCGCGCACGTTCGCGCTGACGACCACCCGCCGCTTGCCGTCCTCGCGGCTGATCTGGTTCGGGCCCGGCGCGACGTCGATCGTCGCGAGCTCCGCGAGCGGCACGTACGGCGCCGCCGCGAGCGGTGCGCTGGCGCCGGCCGCCGGCGCGGGCAGCGCGATCGGCAGCCGCTTGATCGCCTCGATGTCCGAGCGCAGCTCGTCGGGTAACCGCACGACGATGTCGAAGCGGCGGTCGCCCTGGAACAGCGTGCCGGCCTTCTGCCCGCCGACCGCCGCGGCCACCGAGTCCTGCAGGTCGGCGACGCTCACGCCGTAGCGCGCGAGCTTGTCGCGGTCGAGGTTGACGGTCAGCACGGGCAGGCCGGTGGTCTGCTCGACCTTCACTTCGGACGCGCCCGGTACCTTCTGCAGCGCGGCCGCGATCTGCTCGCCGGTCTGGTTCAACACGGCCATGTCGTCACCGAAGATCTTCACGGCGACGTCGCTGCGCACGCCCGAGATCAGTTCGTTGAAGCGCAGCTGGATCGGCTGCGAGAACTCGTAGGCGTTGCCCGGCAGCTCGGCGAGCGCCTCCTCGATCTCGCGCACGAGCTGGTCGCGCGGCTTCTTCGGGTCGGGCCACTGGTCGGCGGGCTTCAGCATGATGTAGCCGTCCGACAGGTTTGGCGGCATCGGGTCGGCCGCGATCTCGGCCGTGCCGGTGCGCGCGAACACGCGCTCGATCTCGGGGAAGCGCGCCTTCAGTGTCTTCTCGATCGACTTCTGCATCTCGACCGACTGCGACAGGCTCGTGCCGGGAATCCGCAGCGCGGACACGGCCAGGTCGCCTTCGTTGAGGCTCGGGATGAACTCGCTGCCAAGCCGCGTGGCAAGCCCGAGCGTGACCAGCACGATCGCGCCCGCGCCGATCATCACGCGCGCCGGGCGCGTCATGAACGCGGCGAGCACCGGCTCGTACGCACGCCGCGCCCAGCCCATCAGCCGGTTCTCCTTCTCCTCGACGCGCTCGCCGATAAACAGCGCGACAGCCGCCGGAATGAACGTGACGGTCAGTACCATCGCGGCCGCGAGCGCCATCACGACGGTAATCGCCATCGGGTGGAACATCTTGCCTTCGACGCCCGTCAGCGCAAAGATCGGCAGGTACACGACCATGATGATCAGTTGCCCGAAGATCAGCGCGCGGCGCGCTTCCTGCGACGCGCCGAACACCTCGGCGAAACGCTCGTCGCGCGTCAGCGGCCGGCCGGCGGCCGCCTGCGCATGCGCGAGCCGCCTCACGCAGTTCTCGACGATCACCACTGCACCATCGACGATGATCCCGAAGTCGAGCGCGCCGAGGCTCATCAAGTTCGCGCTCACTTTCGCGTTGACCATCCCGGTGAAGGTCATCAGCATCGACAGCGGGATCACGAGCGCGGTGATCAGCGCCGCGCGCATGTTGCCGAGGAACAGGAACAGCACGGCGATCACGAGGATCGCGCCTTCGAGCAGGTTCTTCTTCACCGTCGCGACGGCCTTCTCGACGAGCACGGTGCGGTCATACACGGGAATCGCCTTCACGCCCGACGGCAGCGTGCGGTTCACGTCGTCCATCTTCGCTGCAACGGCCTTCGCGACCGTGCGGCTGTTCTCGCCCATCAGCATGAAGACCGTGCCGAGCACGACCTCCTCGCCGTCCGACGTCGCCGCGCCGGTGCGCAGCTCGCGGCCGATGTCGACCAGCCCGACGTCCTTCATCCGCACCGGCACGCCGCCAACGTTGGTCAGCACGATGTTGGCGATGTCGTCGACGGTGCGCGCCTGGCCCGGCACGCGCACGAGATACTGTTCGCCGCGCTTCTCGATGTAGCCGGCGCCGACGTTGTCGTTGTTGCGCTCCAGCGCGCGCACGACGTCGGCGAGCGTCAGCCCGTACGACATCAGCTTCGCCGGGTTCGGCGCGACGCGGTATTCCTTCACGTAGCCGCCGATCGAGTTCACCTCGGTCACGCCGCGCACGTTGCGGAGCTGCGGCCTGACGACCCAGTCCTGCAGCTCGCGCAGGTCGGCCGCGGTATAGCGCGTGCCGTCGGGCTTGCGCGCGGCTGCGTCGGCCTCGACGGTCCACAGGTAGATCTCGCCGAGGCCCGTCGACGTCGGCCCCATCGCGGGCGCGATGCCGGCCGGCAGCTTGTCCTTCGCTTCCTGGATGCGCTCGTTGACGAGTTGCCGCGCGAAGTAGATGTCGGTGCCGTCCTTGAAGATCACGGTGACCTGCGACAGCCCGTAGCGCGAGATCGAACGCGTCTGCTCGAGGCCCGGCAGGCCGGCCATCACGGTTTCGACCGGATAGGTGATGCGCTGCTCGGCTTCGAGCGGCGAATAACCGGGCGCGGACGTGTTGATCTGGACCTGCACGTTGGTGATGTCGGGCACCGCGTCGATCGGCAGCTTCTGGTAGCTGAACACGCCCAGCGCGGCCACGGCCGCGATCGCCAGCATCACGAGCCAGCGGTGCGCAATCGCAAAGCGGATCAGGCGTTCAAACATGACGGGATTCCTTGAAACGGGGCACGGTCACCGTCGACGGACGGGCCGCCCGGCCAGTCACGCGGCGGGCCGGAAAGCGGGCCGCATAGCGGGCCGCGAGTCGTGCAACGGCACACACGTAGCGCTCATTCATGTTCCGCGCTCCCCTTGCCGAGCTCGGCCTTCAGCACGAAGCTGTTCGACGCCGCGTATTCCTGGCCCGGCTTGAGCCCCTTCAACACTTCGGTCGCCCGTTCGTCGCGCCGCCCGGTTTCGACAGCCTGGGCGACGAAGCCCTTCGACGAGCGCACGAAGACGGACGGTGCGCCGTCGACGTCCTGCAGCGCGTCGCTTGCGACCGCGAGCGGCACGCCCTGCTTGCCCGCGTCGACCGATACGTTCACGAACATCCCGGGCCGCCACACGCCGTCCGGGTTCGGCAGCACGACGCGCGCCGGCGCGGTGCGCGTCTGTTCGCCGAGCAACGAACCCACGTACGCGATCGGGCCGCTCGAACGCGATTCGAACGCGGTCGCGACGACCGTCGCGTCGCGGCCGACCCGCACATCGTTCAACCGCTGCGCCGGCACGGCCATCTCGGCCCATACCGTCGACAGATCGGAGATCACGAACATGCTGGCATCGGCGGCGATCGCTTCGCCCGGCGTCGCATGCTTCTCGACGATCGTGCCGGCGAACGGCGCGCGCAGTTCGTAGCGGTTCAGCGCACCCGCGCCGACCGGCGCGTTCAGCGCGGCGAGCTTCTGCCGCGCGTTCTGCACGGCGATCTCGGCTTCACGCAATTGCACCTGCGCCTGCTGGTAGTCCTGCTCGGCCGAGATGCGCTCCTGCCACAGCGTGCGTTCGCGCTCGTAGGTCGCGCGTGCGCCCGACAGCCGGCGCTCGGCCGTCAGCAGCTCGCTGCGCCGGTCGGCAAGATCGGTGCTCGCGATCACGGCCAGCACCTGCCCCTTCGCGACGTTCTGTCCGAGCGACACCGACACCTGCTCGACGATGCCGGCCACGCGCGGCACCACGTGCGCGGTGCGATCCTCGTTGAACTTGATCTCGCCAGGGAGCTGGAACGGCGTCGCGATCTGCGCGGGGCCGGCCTTCGCCAGCGCAATCTTCGAGGTCGCCAACTGCGCATCGGTCAGCGCGATCGCGCCGTCGGCGCGGGCGAACGGGAACGATGCGGAGTCGTTGCCCGCCTTCACGTCGATCGTCGCATCGAACACGTGCGGCTTGCCGATCGACTGCGCGGACACGAACTTCTGGCCGGCCGCGTCGAAACGCAAGGGTTCGTGCGTGCGGTCGTAGCGGACCAGCGTACCGGACACGGTCACGCCCTTGTCGGCCGGCTTGCCATCGACGAACGGATAGACGATGAGGCGCGCATCGCCGGGTTTCTCCGTCATCACGATTTCGACGGACAGCTTGCCGCGCTTGAGCACGACACCACCGCGCTCGCCGGCGGCTTCGACGGACGAAGCGGCTTCGGCAACCGCCGACGCGGACGCGCCGTTGCCGCCGCCGTTGCGCGTGACGCCGAGTGCGCCGATGACGATTCCGGCACTGCCGAGCACGACCGCCGCGATGATCAGGATTCTGCTGCGTGACATGGTGATCCTTCAGGTAAAAGAGGCGTCCGTTGCGCTATTGCGCGACCGGTGCAAGCGGTGAGAGCGGCGTACCGACGAGCCGGCCGATGTCGGCGCGGGCCGTATGGGCATCGGCGAGCGCGCGCACGTATTGCGACTGGCCCTGGAACAGCGTGCGCTGCGCATCGAGCACGTCGAGGAAGCTGAACTTCCCGAGTTCGTAGCCGCGCGACATCGCATCGAGCGCGAGGCGCGCGGCCGGCAGGATGTCGGCCTTCAGGCGCTGCGCTTCCTGCGCGGCGGCTTCGAAATTCGTGTACGCCTGCGTGAGGTCCAGCCGCAGGCGCGTGCGTTCGCGATCGAGATCGGCATTCGCGCGCTCGGCCTTGTGCGTCGCTTCGAGCAACGCGCCCTTGTTCGTGTTGAACAACGGGATCGGGATCGACACGCCGACCACGGCCTGGTTGTCCGGCACACCGCCCGTGGTCACGCGCTTCACGCCCGCGCTGATCGTCACGTCCGGAATGCGCCGCGCGCGTTCGAGCGACACGGCCGCGTTCGAGCGCAGCATCTCGGCGCGCGCGATCCGCGCGAGCGGCGCATCGTCGAGCTGCGCGGTCAGCGCGGACAGCGGGTCGACCGGCGGCACAGCTTCGAGGTCGCCGAGCACCGCAAGCCGGCCGTCGCGCGCTTCGCCCATCACCGCGTTCAGCTTCTCGCTCGCGACCTCGACACGGCCGCGCGCGGTCACGACTTCGATCTGCACGCCGGCCGCCGCCACGTGCGCCTTGGTCGCCTCGACCGGCGACACCTTGCCGGCCTGCGCACGGCGGTTCGCGAGATCCGCGGAACGCGCGGCAATCGCGGCCGATTCCTCGGTCACCTGAAGCTGGCGCTGCGCGGCGAGCAGCCCGTAGAACGCGGCGGTCACGTCGGCGCGCACGACGGCGCCCTGCTCGTCGAGCGACGCATTGGCCGATTCCCGGCCGTACGACGCGACGTCGAGCCGCGCGCTGCGCTTGCCGCCAAGCTCGATCGTCTGGTTGATCAGCGCGGTCGACGTGCGTTCGGCGCGGCGAAACCCTTCCTGCAGGAACGACACTTCGGGATTGGGGCGCGCGCCGGCCTGCAGCAGCGCGCCGGCCGATGCGTCGACGTCCGCGCGCGCGCCGCGCAGCGCCGGATTGTTCCGGGCCGCGATCGACAGCGCATCGGCAAGCGTCAACGAGGTGGAAGGAAGGGTGTCGGGTGGCGGTGCGCCGATCGGCGCGGCGCTGCCGGAGGCAGCCGGCGCCGGCCCCGGCAACAGCGACAGCGACGGCTGCGCATGAGCCGTCGCGGCCATCGCGAAGACGACGGCCACGGCGAGGTTGAGCTTGAGCATGTTCGGTTCTGCGGTAACGGTTCGCGACCGATGCTACGGTCCGACCGCAGTGCGAACATGAGGCGAAGATGATATTTCCGTCATCTTGGGCGCGGCCGCGCGCACGCGTGCGGCGCCCCGCGGGAGCCACATCCCGCTTGAACGATCAGGAGGATTCGGTGAATGCGCGACGCGATGGCCACGAAGAAGACTGCAGAAGTGCGGGGAATCGGCACGCGCGCGCCGAAACCCCGGGCACGGGAATCAAACGGCCCCTTGCTTCACCCGCCGCCGCTGCACGAGCCAATCAAGCAGTTGCCGCCCGTCGCGTGCGCCGAACCAGCGCGCATGCCCGATCAGGTAACCGTCGTACGCGATGTCGACAATTTCCGGCGCATCGATGATGCAGCCGAAATAAGCGACTTCCGACAGCGCGAACTCCGTATGCACGATCGGCAGCAGCGCGACCAGCGCCGCATAGGCTTCGTCGCCCAGCGGTTCGAGCGATTCATACCCGTCGAGCAGCGCGCCGATCTGCGCGTACTCGACGCGGCGCGCATCGGCCGGCGCCATCCAGTCGACCGTATTGCGCTCGATCGCGAGCGCGAGATCCATCACCGCGCAGGTGCGATCCGACAGCCCGAAATCGAGCACGGTCCGCACCTGCGCGCCGGGCCCCGCCTCGGTCCACAACAGGTTCGACGCATGCCAGTCACCGTGCGTCCACAGCGGCGGCAACGCAGGCAGCAGCGGCACGAGGCGCGCGTGATACGGGCCGATCGCGTCGGCCACGTCACCGCGCCAGTCGCGCGCGCCGAGCGCGCGCACGAGCAGCGGCTGCGCGTCGACCCAGCGTTCGAGTGCGCCCGCCAGATCGGGGGACGACAGCACGCGAAAGCTCGACAGCAGCGTGCGCACGGGCCGCGCCGGCGCGTCGTAGCCGGCCGACGCGCGATGCAGTTCGGCCAGCGCACGTCCGGCCGCGTACGCGTGCGACGGATGTGTGAACGGCTGCCACGACATCACGCCGCGATACGGGTCGACGCCCGGCGCCCGCACGTGCACCTCGTAGGTCCAGTCGCCGGACGCGAACGCGGTCGCACCGTCGCGATCCGCGAGAATGTCCACCACGGGCATCCCGCGTTCGCGCAGATGCGCGATGAAGCGATGCTCTTCCTCGAGTCCTGCGACATCGCGCAGGCTCACGTGATGGCGCTTGACGAACAGCCCGCGCCCGTCCGTCATCTGCACCAGGACGGCCGCCGCGAACTGCCGCGGGCTGTGCCACGTCAACCGCGCCGGCTCGCCGGTGCCGTCGATGCGTGCGAGCACCGCCGCCACTTCGTCGTGCGTCATCAGCGGCCAGTCGCGTTCGGCCTGCTCGCCGTCGACACCGAATTGCGGCGGCGCGACGTCACGCGACAGGGATCCGTCCGGCTCGAGTGGGAATGACATGAACGACGTTGCTCCGTGGTTGATTCAGATCGGCGCGTGGTTCAGCGCGCGCCGCCGCCCGTTGCCAGCGCACCGCCGGCCGCCGCGCGCAGCGCCGCGGCCGTCCGGCTCCAGTCGCGCCAGCCGACGACGGCCAGCCCGATGAACAGCGCATAGAGTCCGGCCGTCAGATACAGTTCCTTGAACACGAACATCCCGACGTACACGACGTTCACGACGATCCACAGCCCCCACGACGCGATGTAGCGTCGCGCGGTCCAGTATTGCGCGACGAGGCTGAACGCGGTCAGCGACGCATCGACGAACGGCAGCGCCGCGTCGGTCCAGCGCGCCATCATGCCGCCCAGCAACGCGCTGCCGACGACGGCCGCGATCAGGTCGGGCAGCATCTGCAGCGGCCGCACGCCCGTGACGGGCGCGACGTCGCCAGCCCGCGCCGCGCCGCCATCGGCCTCGCTCGCGCGCTGCGCGAGCCAGCGTTGCCAACCGTACACCTGCAGCACCGCGAACGCGCCCTGCAGCAGCATGTCCGAATACAGCTTCGCGTCGAAGAAGATCCAGCCGTACAGCGCGACCGACACGAGCCCGACCGGCCAGCACAGCATGCGCCGCTTCGCGGTCAGCCAGATCGCGAGCGCACTGACGATCACGCCGGCGATTTCGAGTGGGGACATCGTCTGTGCTCTCCAGGTTAGCTGCCGGGGCCGCGCGTCACGCTGCCGGTTCCGGACGGTCAGAAATCATAGGTCAACGACACGCGCGCGGTGCGCGGCGCACCCGGGAACAGGTACGCATCGCCCTGCTGCTCGCCCGCGTCGCGCCAGTAGAACTTGTTGAACAGATTGTCCACCGACACGCGCAACACCGTGCGATGGCCGCCGATCTTCGTCGTATAGCGCGCGCCGAGATTGAACACGAACCACGACGGCACGCGCGCGGTGCCCTCCTCGTTCGCATTGCGGGCCGCGCTGTACTCGACGCCGCCCAGCACGTTCAGCCCCGCGACGCCCGGCACCGCGTAGTCCGCATACAGCGACGCGCGCAGCGCCGGCACGTTGATGATCTGGTGCCCTTCGTACGCCGGCGAACCCGAATCGTACGCACGAGCACGAATCGCCGCGACACTGGCCGTCAGTCCGAGCCGCTCGGTCACGCGCCCGGCCGCGCCGAGCTCGATCCCCTGGTGCCGCTGCGTGCCGCGCTGCACGAACGTGTAGCTCGTGCCCGACGGGTCCGGGTCGGCGAACTGGAACGGCTTGCTGATCGAGAATACGGCCGCCGTGAGGCTCAGCCGATCGAGCCAGTCGTATTTCGCGCCGACCTCGATCTGGTGCGATTCGACGGGCGGCAGGAACGCATACGCATTGGTCGCGCGCACCGGCGCCTGGTCGCCGAGCGACAACGCCTTGCTGTACGACGCGTACAGCGACAGCACGTTCACCGGCTTGTAGACGAGCGCGACCTGCGGCAAGAACGCCGAGCGGTCGGTATGCGTGGCGTCGCCGTCGAGGCTGCTCCAGCTGCGCTGGCGCAGCAGCACCTCCTTGCCGCCCGCGAGCACCTGCCAGTGTTCGCCGATGCTGATGCGGTCGAGCCCGAACACGCCGTACTGCCACGCGTCGAGGCGCGGATACGACGGGCCGGGCGAATTCGGCGACGGCGAGAACGTCGTGTCGGGCCCGTAGATGTTCTCGCTGCCCACGTAGTCGTACACCGCGTCGGCCATGCTCACGACGCGGCGCTGCACGCTCACGCCGAGCGTCAGCTCGTGCCGCAGCGGGCCGGTTGCGAACTTGCCCGTCGTGACCGCACGCAGGTCGTCGTTGCGCCGGTATTCGCCGGGGCTGCGGAAGTCGTACACGTCGTAGTCGCCGTTCGCGCCGAAGAAGAACGGCGACGTCGCGCCGGCCGCGCAGCTCGCCGCATACGAGCAGCCGTACGCGAACGCGCTGTTGTCGTCGATCATCGTGCGGCTGCGGCCGGCGGCGATATAGGCCTTCCAGTCGTCGTTGAACTGGTAGTCGAAGCGCGCATTCAGGTTCAGCGCGTCGGTCGTCACCGGTTTCGCCCACGGCTGCGTGCCGAGCGCCTTCGACGTCGTCTTGATCGACGGCACGACGGTGCCGCCGAGCAGCTGGTAGCCGGGTGCGGAACGCTGGATCCACTGCTGGAATTCCGCGTTGAGCTGCAGGCTCGCGCGCGGGCTGATGTCCCAGTCGGCGGCGATCGAGCCGAACGTGCGCCGCCCGTTGGTGCCGTCGATGTACGAGTGCATGTTCTCCTTCGCGGCATTGATCCGGAAGCCGAACTGGTTGTCGGGGCCGAAGCGGCGGCCGAGATCGACGGCCGCCGACGTCGAGCCGCGGCTGTCGACGCCACCGGTCACGCTCGCGACGTTCGCCGAGCGCTTCGTCACGAAGTTGATCACGCCGCCCGGCGCGACGACGCCACTGTCGATACCGGCGAGCCCTTTCAGGATCTCGACGCGCTCCTTGTTCTCGAGCGGCACGTTCTGCTCGCCGGACACCGTCAGCCCGTCGATCCGGATCGCGCTCGCGAGATCGACCGGAAAACCGCGGATCGCAAAACCTTCGAAATAGCCGACCGGTGCATAGTCGTTCACGACCGACGCGTCGTTGCGCACGATGTCGCTCAGCCGCTTCGCCTGCTGGTCGTCGAGCTGCGCGCGCGTGACGACGCTCACCGACGCCGGCGTGTCGCGCAGCGGCGTGTCGTCGAGCCCCGCCACCGATGCGTTGCGGGCGCGCAGCGCGTTGCCGCGCTCGCCGCTCACCGTGATCGTCGGCAGCGTCGCGCTACCGGCTGCCTCGGCGTCCGGCGTCGGCGTGTCGCCCTGCGCCGCGGCGGCCTGTGCCGCGAAAAGCGTGATGCCGAGACCGACGCCAAGCCCGACCTTCGCGCGCCGCCGCCGTGCGGGCGACGCTGTTGTTCTATTTACCGTCATTGTTCTGGATGGAAAACTCGCCACTCGACCCTGTCGAAACCATTACGCCGTTGCGAAGCGTGCCCGCGCATGAACCCGCGACGATCCCGGCGAACCGCCGGACACCGTCGGCAAATCGGCACGACATTCATCTGACGAATCGGACGATCCGGCCGCATGCGTGCCGTTCGATCGGGAAAGCGCAGGATGGGCATCGGAGGACGGCGACGCGCCGGGCGCCGACGCGGCTGCCGATCCGTGGATCGGGTGCCTGTCGGGCGGCCGGCTGCCTCGCGCGGTCTTGTCATGCGGGGGGACGCTTCGAACGCCCCGGTGCGGGCGCCGGGCATTTGCGTGCGCCGTTCGTCGGAACGGCGGATGTCCGTCGCGCGCGACATCGCGGCGTGGCGCGCATTTTACCCCGGGCGGACGGGGCGGCAGGGAAAGCCGCCCGGCGGGTGGTTATCGCAAGCGTAGCGGGCGGCACGGCGGCCGCCCGTCCGGTACTACGCGGTATCGGCGGCTTTCAGCCCCCATGCGTCGATCATCTGCTGGCGCATCACGAACTTCTGCACCTTGCCCGTCACCGTCATCGGCAGTTCGTCGACGAAGCGGATGTAGCGCGGAATCTTGTAGTGCGCGATCTGTCCGTGACAGAACCCGCGCACGTCGTCCTCGGTCATCCGCTCGTCCGCGCGCAACACGATCCACGCGCACAGCTCTTCGCCGTACGTCGCGTCGGGCACGCCGAACACCTGCACGCTCTGGATCTTCGGATGGCGGAACAGGAATTCCTCGATCTCGCGCGGATAGATGTTCTCGCCGCCGCGGATCACCATGTCCTTCAGCCGGCCCACGATGTTGCAGTAGCCATCCGTATCGAGCGTCGCGAGGTCGCCCGTGTGCATCCAGCCGTCGACGATCGTTTCCTGCGTTTTCGCTTCGTCTTCCCAGTAGCCGAGCATCACCGAATAGCCCTTCGTGCACAGCTCGCCTGTCGCGCCGACCGGCACAATGCGTCCGTCCGGATCGACGATCTTCACTTCCAGGTGCGGCTGCACACGCCCGACCGTCGTCGTGCGCTTCTCGAGCGGATCGTCGGTCGAACTCTGGAACGACACGGGGCTCGTCTCGGTCATCCCATACGCGATCGTGATTTCCGACAGGTGCATCTGCGACACGACGCGCTTCATCGTCTCGATCGGGCACGGCGAGCCGGCCATGATCCCGGTGCGCAGCGTCGACAGGTCGAATCGAGCGAATTCCGGATGATCGAGCTCCGCGATGAACATCGTCGGCACGCCGTGCAGCGCGGTGCAGCGTTCATCGGCCACCGCCGCGAGCGTCGCGACCGGGTCGAACGCCTCGCCGGGGAACACCATCGCGGCGCCCTTCGACACGCACGCGAGCACGGCCAGCACCATCCCGAAGCAGTGATAGAGCGGCACCGGGATGCACAGCGTGTCCTGCTCGCTGAACCGCATCGCCATCGCGATGAAGCGCGCGTTGTTGACGACGTTGCGGTGCGTGAGGGTCGCGCCCTTCGGGCTGCCGGTCGTGCCGCTCGTGAACTGGATGTTGATCGGGTCGGTGGCCGCGAGCGTCGCGCCGATCGCATCGAGCCGCGCGACATCGAGCGTGTCGCGGCCGCGCGCCATCACGTCCGCGAAGCGGAACATCCCGGCCGGCGCGACGTCGCCCATCGACACGACCGTACGCAGGCTCGGCAGCCGCGCGGCATGCAGCTCGCCCGGCGCGCAATGCGCGAGTTCCGGCGCGAGCGCCTGCAGCATCTCCAGGTACTTCGACGACTTGAACTGCTCGGCCGCGATCAGCGCGCGGCAGCCTGCCTTGTTCAGCGCGTAGTCGAGTTCCGCGAGCCGGTAGGCCGGGTTGATGTTGACGAGGATCGCGCCGATGCGCGCGGTCGCGAACTGGGTGAGCAGCCATTCGACGCGGTTCGGCGACCAGATGCCGACGCGGTCGCCCGGTTCGGTCCCCAGCGCGGCGAGGCCGGCCGCGAGTACGTCGATCTCGTGCGCGAACGTGCGCCAGTCCCAGCGAATGCCCTGCTCGCGGAACACGACGGCCGGCCGCGCCGGAAAGCGCGACGCCGTGTCGCGCAGCAGCGCGGCGACGGTCGCATCCGACAGCGGCACGTCGGTGCGGCCCTGCACGATCGACAGGCCGTCGCGCGGCATGCCGGCGGCGATGGCGGTGGTCATGGAGTCTCCTGATCTATGGCGCCGGCCCGCGGGCCGGCGCATGCATCATCGTGTAAACATCTGTGCGGTCGTGATCGCCATGTCGCCGCCCGGCACGCGGATGTCCTTCAGCTTCTTCAGCGTGTCGGCGTCGTACACGGCGACAGTGTTGTAGGTGCCCGCGAGATACACCTTGCTGCCCGCGCGGTTGAACGACAGGCAGTAGTACGAGTGATCGAGCGGCGCAGCCTCGACCAGCTTCTCGTTCTTCACGTCGTACTTCGCGAGCCGGTTCAGCACGCCGTACATCGCGTTCGGATCCTTCGGCGACAGCCCGCCCGTGAAATACACCTCGGTGAGCGGCGCGAAATCCCTGACCGTTGCGTTGCCCGTCTTCAGGTCGATGTCGACGTAGCCGTACATCGGCTGCGCGGATGCCGGATCCATCTTCTCGTCCTTGAAGCGATTGGCCGTGTAGAGCAGGTTCAACGTGTGCTGCAGACGCTGCTGCGGCCACACGTACAGCACGTCCGGCTGGCCGTGCAGCGGCTGCTTCCAGTTGCGCAGCGGCACCGCGACGTCGTACTTGCCGGTCTGCACGTTCATCCGGTAGATATCGGCGCCGACGATGAACAGCGACCCGTCGTCGGCGGCCTGCAGCATCGTCGTCTGGCGCGGCGCCGGGAAGGTGCGCACCGGCTTCGCGTCGAGCCCGCCATCGGTGCGGTACACCTGCAGGCGCGGCGACTGCACGTCGTAGCTGTCGCGGTTCAGCTTCGTCGGATTGACGACGCTGTAGATCTCCTTGCCGTCGGGGCTCAGCCCGATCGAGAACATCGCGCGCGCCCGCTCGTTGCCGGCTTGCGCGAGCTCCGCATGGAACACGGTCTTGCACGAATCGAGATCGACACCGTACAGGTCGCCGTAATGGTTGTTCAGTACGTAGGCACGCGTGCGGTCCGGGCTGATCTGGATCGTGCCGGGGCCGAACGCGTCGGGCAGCGTGCAGGTCTTGACGACGCTGTCGGTGCCCGTGTCGATCACCGTCAGGTTGTTCGGATAGTTCGTGACGGCGAGGTACTCGTGGCCGGCCTGCAGCGGGCCGTCGGCCGCGGCCGACAGCGACGCGGCCGAGGCGAGCGCGGCGGCGAGGAGCCCGCGGCTCAGGGGTGTCGTGAATCGCATGGAGAATCCTTGATCGGTGCCGGGTGGATCACTTGTCTTTGGGGAACACGCTGCCGAGCTGGCGCCAGTCCGCGCCCGAATCGGTCGCGTGCTTGTTCCAGTCGGGATAGGTGCTCATCATGTCGGGCACCTGCGCGGGCCACCAGCACGGGTCGGAGCAACCGTACAGGTCGGCCTCCATCGGCTGGCACAGCGACGCGACCCCGCCGAACACGTCCGTTTCCCAGCCGGGGTCGGTCGTCGACGTGCAGCCCGCGACGGACGTCATCGCGACGACTTCCTCGAGGCGATCCTGCTGCACGGCCTCCTCGAGCTTTTTCGCCTTGTTGTTGAGCGGCTTCAGATGTTTCATGTCAGTTCGCCTTGCGCGGAGTGATGTGGTTGTCGATGAACGCCGGGTTGCCGGCGATGATCCGGCTGTAGACCTCGATGCCGAAATCGATCCAGTCGCGCATCAGCTCGCAGTAGTGGTAGGTCGGATGCGCGGGGTCGCCGTAACGCGCATAGCTCTCGTGATAGCAGCCGCCCGAGCACAGGTTGCGGATCCGGCAGGTTTCGCAGCCGGTGCCGCTGCGCTCGAGGCGTTGCGACAGGAAGTCGTTGAGCTCGGCCTGCGCGACGCCCTCATGCACGTTGCCGAAAGTCGGCAGCGCCGAGCCGGTGAAGCGGTGGCACAGGTTCAGGTCGCCCTTGTGATCGACCGCCAGCATCTTGAGCCCCGCGCCGCATGGCAACGACTTCTTGTGCCCTTCGTGCAGATCGGTGATCAGCTGGTGCAGGTTCGAGAAGCCGATGTTGCGGTTCTCGAGCGCGGCGGCCAGGTAGCGCCGGCCGAGCGCCTTCATGTTCGCGAACACCTGCGCGAGCTCATCGGTCTGCAGGTTGAACGTGTCGAGCTGTCCCGACGTGACCGGCGCGAAGCCGACTTCCGCGAAACCGAGTTCGTTGAACAGGTGATCCCAGATGCCTTCGATGTCGGTCACGCCGCTCGTCAGCGTCACGCGCGCGCCGACCGGGCGGCTGCGGTAGCGCTTGAGCAGCATCTCGACCTTGCGGCGCACGACGTCGTAGGTGCCCGCGCCGCCGACCGTGCGGCGGTTCAGGTCGTGGATCGAGCGCGGCCCGTCGATGCTGACCGACAGCCCGAAGCGATGCGCGTCGAGCCAGTCGACGATCTCCTCGGTCAGCAGCGTCGCGTTGGTCGTCATCACGAACTCGACCTGCTTGCCGAGCGCGCCGAAGCGCAGCTCGCAATACTCGACCATGCACTCGATCAGCTTGCGGTTGCTGAGCGGTTCGCCGCCGAAGAACACGACCGTGTAGCGCGGCAGGTCGGGCGATTCCTTCAGCAGCATCTCGACCGACGCCTTCGCGGTGTCGATGTCCATCCGCCGCCCGGCGGACGGCGTGTCGAGATCTTCCTTGTAGCAATACGTGCAGCTCAGGTTGCAGCCGGTGTTCACGTTCAGCACGACCGTGTCGATCGCGGTGCGCTCGACGCGCTTCACCGCGATCTCGGGCGTAAGCGGCGAGCCGTCGCTGACGACCTCGAGGGCCATCAGCTCGCCAAGCGTCTCGGCGAGTTCGCCGTGCGGCGAGCGGCCGGCCAGCCGCGCGAACAGCTCATCGGCCGTGCAGCTGCTCGCACGCAGCGCGTCGATGATGTCGGCCGTCACGCGATCGGCCGCGAACAGCGAGCTGCTCGGCACATGAAACATCAGGCGCTCGTCGTCGACGCGCACTTCGTGCACGTTGCGTTCGACCACGTTCAGCATGGCGCTCATCGGATTCTCCTTGCGTTCGTCGGATTCGGACCGGGCCGCGTCGCGGCCCGGCGTGCGGACAGGCGGACCGGTCAGGGCAGCGGCGGGTTGTTCCAGCGCTGCACGCCGACGATCATGTGCCCGGTGCCCGTCACCGTGCGTGCCCCGTCCGTCACCGTCGCGACGACGTTCAGGTTGCCCGTGTTGTTGGTGCCCATTCGGCGCGCGGGGTTCGGGCCCGCGTTACCCGGCGTGAAGATGCCGGTCGACGCCTGCATCGTGCCGGCGAACTGCGTGTCGCGATCGCCCTTCGACTGATCGTCGAACGGGGCGACCGACCATTGCGCGGGCACGACGCCGATGCGGAACGGCTTGCCCGCGCCGTCGACACCCCATGCCACCGCGTCGAAACGCCCTTCGACCTTCGGCGTCGAGCCGCCGTTGCCGCCGATGCGCGCGACCGCGTAGTCGGGTTCGACCTTCACATCGTGGATCTCGCGATAGACCGCGAAGCCGTCCGCATGCGCGGCGCCGACGCTCACCCGGCGCGCGCCGGCCGCGCTGCCGTCGGCGGCCTTCACGCGCACCCGCACGTATTCCGGCGTGCGCTCGAGCACCGATGCAACCGTCACGCCCGTGCCGAACGCAGGCGTGCCCTGCAGGTTCGCGCCGACGATCGTCACGTCGGTCTCCTCGCCCGCCTTCACGTAAGCCGGCTGCACCGCCACGATCTGCGCGTTGCCGAGCTTCGCCGCGTTGAAGTCGAGGCCGCGTTCGTCGTGCGCATCGTCGAATATCCGGCCGCGCAGCGTGCCGTCGCTCGCCATCAGCACCTGACGCATCGTCGTGTCGCCGACCTTCACGCTCGCCCGCCATTCGTAGCCGGTATAAAGCGTCGCGGTGCCGGTGCCGACGAGCGGGCTGCCGTCCGCGAAGCGGCCCTTCAGCTCGACGTCGAAGCGGTCGCCCGCGCCGCCCTTCACGGTCATCGTGCCGTACGCATCGCCCTTGCCCGGCATGTGGCCGCCGAAGCTCCACGTGCCGGCCAGCGCGGTCGCGGGCGGATGGTGCTGCTTCCACGCAGTCCATGCGCTGCTGTTGTACGGGTAGTCCTTCGCGAGCAGCGGCGCCATGTCGGTCAGCGCGATCTTGAACCAGTCGCGGTCGCGGCCCATCGCCGAATACTCGACCGACGGCCACTGCCCAAGGTGGAAGTTCACGAGCTTGTCCCATTCGGCGACCGGGCGGCGCTGCAGCAGCGGGCGCGCGGCCGAGTGGCAACGCGCGCACATCTGCTTGAATTCCTCGTTGCCGGCGGTCTCCTGCGTGTTCAGGCGACGCTCGGGCGCGTAGCGGAAATCCTTCGACTCCGACGGCGCAAGGCCCTGCGTATCCGACAGGTACTTCACCAGAATGCGCCGTTCGTCGTCGCTGATCGTGAGGCCGTGCATCGTCTGCATCCGCGCGATCGTCATCAGCCATCCTTCCGGCGTCTTGCGCTGGTGACTGATGCGGCTCCACGAATCCTTCGACTCGGCCGCGTGACAGGCCGCGCATGTCTGGCTCAGGATCGCGTGAGCGTCGCGTGGCGCCTGGGCCTGGGCCTGTGCGGCGCCCGAGGCCAGCGCGAGCGCACCGGCGGCGGCGACGGCGGCGGCCGCGCGGGGCGGTCGGCTGCGTCGAATGAAAGTCTTGAACAAGGCTCTGCTCCTTTACGTGGGGTCTCGAATCGTCCGGCCTGCAGCGCTGCGGCGCTTGTCTCATGCTCTTCAAGCACAGGCCGTGCCAATTGCCGACGTCGGGTTTGCCACAAGGAAAACACGCGCTTTTACCGCCGAACGCTCGGGAAAATCCCGATTCAAACCGGCGCGCCAAACCGGCATTCGCGCGCCTTTGCGGCGGTGTGGCCATGACGGCCGGCAGCGCGCGTGCCGCATGTCGCGTCTCACGTTGCATCCGGATTCTCAAATTGAGACACCGCTCGGCCGACGCGGCGCGACGCCGGACGGGTGCGCGATCGCGGGCCGTCACGCCGCGCGCCCCGCGCCGCATGGCGTGTGCGGCGCGCACGCAAGCCGCCGCATCAACGTTGGTATGGAAGCTGCTTTTCGCCTCGACACCCGAACCCCGATGAGCGAGGAGCTTCCATGCAGGCAACGTTGTCGTTACTTCCGCAAACCCAGTCGTTCATCGCACGCACGCCGTCGATGCTGATCGGCGAGACGTGGCGCGGCGCCGAAAGTGGCGCCACCCTGGCCGTCCACAACCCCGCGACCGGCGACGAGCTGTGTCGCGTGCCGGCCTCCGGCGCGGCCGACGTCGACCGCGCGGTCCGCGCCGCCCGCCAGGCGTTCGACGATTCCGCATGGAGCCGCATGCGGCCGCGCGAACGGCAGAACCTGCTGTGGCGTCTCGCGGATCTGCTCGAACGCGACGCGCAGCAGCTCGCCGAGCTCGAATGCGTGAACAACGGCAAGAGCGCGCAGATCGCGCGCGCGATGGACGTGCAGCTGTCGATCGACTTCCTGCGCTACATGGCCGGCTGGGCGACCAAGATCGAAGGCGCGACCGTCGACGTGTCGATGCCGCTGATGCCCGACAGCCAGTTCCACGGCTTCATCCGCCGCGAGGCCGTGGGCGTGGTCGGCGCGATCGTCGCGTGGAATTTCCCGCTGCTGCTCGCGTGCTGGAAGCTCGGCCCCGCGCTCGCGACGGGCTGCACGATGGTGCTGAAACCGGCCGACGAAACGCCGCTCTCCGCACTGCGGCTCGCGGAACTCGTGCAGGAAGCCGGTTATCCGGCCGGCGTGTTCAACGTCGTCACCGGCACCGGCGTCGAAGCGGGCGCCGCGCTCGCGCACCACCCCGATGTCGACAAGCTGACGTTCACGGGCTCGACCGAAGTCGGCAAGCTGATCGGCAAGGCCGCGATGGAATCGATGACGCGCGTGACGCTCGAGCTCGGCGGCAAGTCGCCGACGATCGTGTTCGACGATGCGGACCCGGCTGTCGCGGCCGCGGGCGCGGCCACCGCGATCTTCTTCAACCACGGCCAGGTGTGCTGCGCGGGCTCGCGCCTGTACGTGCAGCGCAAGCACTTCGATCGTGTGGTCGGCGACATCGCGGGCATCGCGAGCAACATGAAGCTCGGCAACGCGCTCGACCCGTCGGTCGACATGGGCCCGCTGATTTCGGCGAAGCAGCAACAGCGCGTGGCCGGCTACATCGAGCGCGGCCGCGAACTGGGCGCGCAGCTCGCGTGCGGCGGCGAAGCGTACGGCCCCGGCTTCTTCGTGAAGCCGACCGTGCTCGTCGACGTCGACCAGAAAGGGCCGCTCGTGCAGGAGGAAATCTTCGGGCCGGTGCTGGTCGCGATGCCGTTCGACACGATCGACGATGCGATCCGCCTCGCGAACGACACGCGCTACGGGCTCGGCGCGAGCATCTGGACCAACAACCTGTCGGCCGCGCACCGGATGATCCCGAAGATCCGCTCGGGTTCGGTCTGGGTCAATTGCCACAGCGCGCTCGATCCGGCGCTGCCGTTCGGCGGCTACCGGATGTCGGGTTTCGGCCGCGAAATGGGCGCGGCCGCGATCGAGCATTACACCGAGTTGAAATCGGTGCTGATGAACGTGTGATCGCGTCGCCGAGCTGAGCGACGCCCGCGCCGCGCGACACGATCGCGCGGCGCGCAGGTCGGCCCGTGTTCGTATTCCGCTGCGCTGTTCCCAAACTTTAACAACAACGAGACACCCGATGCCCCGCCTCCCCGCTTCCCGCCGTACCTTCATGATCGCCGCGGCCGGCCTGCTGTCGGCCGCCGCGCTGCCGCGCGCCGCCTCTGCCGCGCCGGCGCTGCTCGACGAAACCGATCCGGCCGCGAAAGCGCTCGGTTATCGCACCGACGCCGCTCACGTGAACCGCGCCGCGTTCGCACGCTATACCCCTGGCCAGGACTGCGGCCGCTGCAGCTTGTACCAGGGCAAGGCCGCGGATCCGGCCGCACCGTGCCCGCTGTTCGCCGGAAAACGGGTCGCGAACGGCGGCTGGTGCAACGCGTACAACCCGCGGACGTAAGCGCCGCCGTCGCAAGCATTCCGCACGCCCTCGAGCCATGCACGCCGCCCCGTCACGCACGTCGATTGCGGTCCGCCCGCCCGCGCGAATCGCCCGCACTGCCGCGCCCCGCCTGGGCCTTAGGTTTTTGACCGGATGGATTTATGCCCGGGCTTATGCCAGACTCGCCGGGCCTTTTTGCGTGCGGCCGCGCCGGATCGGACGGCCCGACATTCTCCTGAGGAGGGGCGACGTGCAAGACTACTTCCCTTCCGGCCAACGACTTCCGGACCGGCTGCAGGCAACCCGCCTGATTCGCGAGCGCCTCAGTTCCGACGGCGTGCTGCCGCAGGGTTGCCTGCGCATCGAAATCGACCAGTCGTGGCGGCGCAGCCTCGATCACGGCGTGCGCTGGGACGACGACGCGCGGCTGAACCTGCATGAATTCTGCAACCTCGACGAGTTGCACGACGCGAACCGCCTGCTGCTCGCCGCGGCCGCCCCCGAACTCGAATTCCTCGCCGAGCGCTGCGGACGCGACGGGATGATCCTGCTGGCCGATGCGCGCGCAACGATCCTGTCGGTCGACGGCGACGCGAGCCAGCTCGCCGCGCTCGGCATCGGCGACATCCGCGCCGGCGCGAGCTGGTGCGAATCGCTGCGCGGCACGAACGCGCTCGGCACCGCGCTCGTCGAAGGCCGCGCGGTCGCGATCGACAGCGGCGAGCATTTCCTCGGCCGGCTGAGCCGCTTCTCGTGCCGCTCGCTGCCGCTGTGCGACCCGCACGGCAAGCCGATCGGCGTGCTCGACCTCACCCGCGAAGGCGAACTGCCGCTCACGCTCGACGACATGTCGATGCTGATGAGCGCGGCGGCCACGCACATCGAGACGCGCCTGTTCGATGTCTATTTCCCCGAGCACGTGGTGCTCGTGTTCCACCCGCGCCATGCGTATCTCGGTTCGAGCTGGAGCGGCGTGCTTGCCGTGTCGGAAGACGGCCGCATCGTCGCCGCGAGCCCGCATGCGTGCGACCTGCTCGGCACGGCGCGCGACGCGCTCGTCGGCCGCCGCTGCGAAAGCGCAGCGGTCACGCGCATGCCGTCGTTCGTCGCGTTCGCCGAGCAAGGCGGAATGCTGCGAGTCGAAGGCGTCGATGCCGCGTTCCATTGCAAGGCGCTGCGCCTGCCGCGCGCAACCGCGGTGCCGGCGTTGCGCGGACGCGGGCCGGCCCCGGCCGCCGCCGG
>NZ_CABVQC010000043.1 GCF_902499175.1 Burkholderia aenigmatica | reverse complement strand
CGGCGCGGGCCGCCGGCACGACCTGCGGTCGATGCTTCGCACCCCCTGAGCGTGCAGGCAGCCGGCACGGCACGGGGCCGTGCGCCGGCTGCGCACCGCGCCACCTCGGCAGCGCCTGCTGCACGCCGTGCCTGTATGGCGGCGGCGCGCCTGCCGCGATCATCACCGATCCGCATTGGCGCGACCGCACGCCATCACGCATCGTGATGCGCCGTTCCACACGGCCGCCATGACAACGATTCCTGCGGGGAAAGCAATCCAGACGGGGCCAACGACAACACGAACGCGGAAAGCGGACGGGGTGACTTGCACCCCGCCCGTCCTCCAAGGCAGCCGTCGGCTGCCTACCCTCGTGCCAGAGAGTTCTCGGTCGGATGACGCGCCGTGCCATGCACGTCGCGGCTCCGGAAAATGATGTGACGACGGCGAATGCGCCGCCGAGCGCACGCCGTGACGCTCGCGTGGCTGCGTCGCTGCGCGGTAGATCCACGACAGACCGGCCACGTGGCCGGTTGTTCCATCAAGGTCTCACGCGATACGCGTGCCGTTTCTGATGCAGATCAACCCAAGCCCGCTTCGTTCGTGACACCGCGCGATTTACTCGGCACCGCGCACGAGCAACACGGGCACCTGAGCGAGATGCGCCACGCGGCGCGCGACGCTGCCGATCAACCAGGCGGCGATGCCACGCCGGCCGTGCGTGCCGACCACCAGCAGCTCGGCACGCCAGTGCACGGCGTCGCGCATCAACGCATGGGCCACGTCGTCGCTGGTCGGCCGGGTTTCGACGACACCGCGCTTGGTCGGGTTCCCCGTCGCATGGAACAGCGGGCCGATCTTCGCTAGCGCATCCTCGCCCTCCGCGCGATAGGCATCCTCGAGCGCGCGCACCGGCACGATATCCGTCAGACGAACCGCGCGATCGATCACGTAGGCCGCGTACAGCAACGTCGTCGGCGCCGCGAAGCCGAGCCCGACGCGCACCGCGTTTAGCGCCGGCTCGCTGCCGTCGACCGCGAACATCAGCCGCTGCAGGCCGCCGTCCGACGGTCGCGCATAGGCGGCCGGCACGATCAGCAGCGCGCAGCGCGCGCGCGTCGTCAGCGTGTCGGACATCGCGCCTTCCACCAGCCGCAGCAGCCCATGATGAGGATTCGCGCCGACCACCAGCACGTCCGCGCGCCACGCCGACGTATCGCTCACCAGTGCATCGGCCACCGTGCCGCCCGTCACCGACGTGTCGATGATGACCTGCTCGACCTCGATGCCGCTGTCGGCGAACAATGCGGCGATCCGTTCGCCGGTGGCTTGCGCTTCGCGCATCATGTCCTCGCGCGCGGACGTCAGCAGCGCGTCGATGCGCGGGATGTCGGGCAAGACGAGGCGCGGGTTGTCGATGGCGCAGACGATGCGCAATCGCATGCCGGGACGCAACAGCGTGCGCGCATAGCGCGCGGCGGACAGCGATTCGGGCGTCGGATCGACGGCCAGCGCGATTCGCGCAGGCGTCGGGATGGGCTGGTCAGGCTGCATGGCGAAGGTCTCCGTGCGTGCGCGTCGTCGCGGAACGACGACGGGAGCTTCGCGCGGAAGCGGCGCGCGGCGGCCGGACAGCCGCCGCGGTCGCGGGAATCGGCAGAATGCCACGCGAAGCGCGGACAATCGATGCGTTCAGCATAGAACGTCCGGCCCGCGTGCGCATGATCGCGATCAAGGGTCGCGCGGTGCCTGCCCGTGCCGCTTACGACTTCGTCGGCACCGATGCCGCCGGACGGTTCGCGTAGAACAACGCATACGTGATGCCGAGCAGCACGATCCATACCGGCCCGATCACGAGCGCGACGCGCGTGTCGGGCGTGAACGCCATCAGCACGACGACCAGCACGAGAAAGCCGAGCGCGACGAACGAACCGAGCGGATAGAACGGCACGCGAATCGGCAGGCGCGCGATCTTGTCGGCCGACAGCGTGCGGCGAAAGCGCATCTGCGCGATCAGGATAACGCACCACGTCCAGATCGCGCCGAACGTCGACACTGACGTGAGCCACGTGAACACGTGCTGCGGCGCGAGATAGTTGAGCAGCACGCCGATCAGCAGCAGCGCGACCGACACGATCACGCCATACACCGGCACACCGTTGCGATTGACCTTGCCGAGCTTGCTCGGCGCCTGGCCCTGCTGCGCGAGGTTATAGAGCATCCGCGCGGTGCTGAACAGGCCGCTGTTGCACGACGACAGCGCCGCGGTCAGCACGACGAAGTTGATGATGCCGGCGGCAGCCGGGATGCCGAGTCGCGAGAACGTCATCACGAACGGGCTGCCCTGCGTGCCGATCTGGTCCCACGGATACAGCGACATGATCACGAACAGCGCGCCGATGTAGAAAATCAGCACGCGCCAGAACACCGAATTCACGGCCTTCGTCAGCGACTTCTCCGGGTTGCGCGCCTCGCCGGCGGTGAGGCCGAGCATCTCGACGCCGAGATACGCGAACATCACGATCGGCAACGCGGCGATCACGCCGTTGATACCGTTCGGCATGAAGCCGCCATGCGCCCACAGGTTCGAGAGGCCGATCGCGACACCGCCGTTGCCGATACCGAACGCGATCATCAACCCGCCGCCGATGATCATCAGCACGATCGTGACGATCTTGATCAGCGCGAACCAGAACTCGAATTCACCGTAGAGCTTGACCGCGATGAAGTTCACCGAGCCCATCGCCATGAGCGCCGCGAGTGCCCAGATCCAGTTCGGTACGCCGGGGAACCACATGTGCATGTAGACGCCGACCGCCGTGATTTCCGCCATGCAGGTGACGATCCACACGAACCAGTAGGTCCATCCGGTCAGGTAGCCCGCGAGCGGGCCGAGGTAATCGCGTGCGTAGCGGCTGAACGCGCCGGCGACCGGATTGGCGATCGCCATCTCGCCGAGTGCGCGCATGATCAGGAAAATCGCGATGCCGCCCAGCAGGTAGGTCAGCAGGATGGCCGGGCCGGCGACGCGGATCGCAGTGGCCGAGCCCAGGAACAGGCCGACGCCGATCGTCGCGCCGAGCGCCATCAGGTTGATGTGCCGCTCTTCCAGCCCACGGTGCAACTGGTCTTCTGGTTGTTTCAAGTCCGTCTCCTGGCAGCCGCGAACGGGCCGCCGTCATTGTCGATGTCAATGCGCGACCGTTCATGCCGATACCGGCATGCCGAAAACGAAATAATCTCCGCCGTCGTTTTCCAGATGAGAAACGACACGGATACTGCGCCAATCCGAATGGAATCGCCGCGGATTATCCGTATTTTCCGGAACAATCCGGAAAACGGATCGGGCCTTTCACGGAATACGCCCGTGCGGCCCGTGTGACGCGGCTGTGCGCGTGACGGACGGCGACGGGATCAATCGCTTTCGGCGCGAACGAACACGCGTCGAATGTGCGCGATCATGCGCACGCAATATGCAGGCGGGATTATATGGAGGATCAGCGGTTTCACGCCAGTCGATTTTGGAAAAATCGCGGCGGGTGAAACAGGCGGCGGAATTCGAATGCGCCGAATGCGCGCGTATGCCGCGCGCGGATTTACTTGGACAGCGTCGCGCGCACCGTATATTCGCCTTCGAGCGCGCCGTGTTCCGGACGCACGAAATACCGCGACGCATCCAGATCGGCAGGCAGCGGCTCGACCGGGAAGCCGTGCTTCTCCCAAGCATCGAGCCCGCCCTTCAGCGCGCGGATGTTGTGGATCATCTTCTTGCGCTGCATTTTCGCGATCAGGCGCTTCGCGGTGGCCTCATTCGGGCACACGCAATAGACGACGATCGGCCGTTTCAGCAATTCCGGGTCGAGCAGATCGGGTGAATCAAGATCGACCGGCACCGCGCCGGCGATCCGGTACGGTTCGCGCTCGCGAATCGCTTTCGGCCGCGCATCGAAGATCAGCGGCGGCTCGTCCGACGTCATCATCTCGACGAGTTGCGGCGGCGAGATGCGAACCTGCGCGAGATAGCGGCGGAACTGCACGCGTCGCACCCAGCGGTACAGCAGGAACGTGATGAAGATCGCGAGGAACGCATCGAGGATCGTGCCGCCGCTTGCGCGCACCCACAGCACGAACTGGACGATCTGGTCGTGAATGGCCGCGCCGCCGATCAGCCAGAACGCGGCCCACAGTGACGCGCCGGCCAGATCCCAGAACAGGAACACGCCGACGCCGATCGCGGTCGTGCCGAGCAGCGGCGCCGACACGAGGCCAAGGCCCGGCAGGAATTTGGACAGCACGAGCAACGGTGCGCCGTATCTTTCGAATACGTTACGCGCGAAACGCAGCGTCGTGTCGAGCGACAGCGAGAAGCGCACGAGGCCGTTCAACAGGCGCCGGCCACGCGTGCGGCCCATGAAGAACCACAGCGAATCGGCCAGCATCGTCGCGCCGATCGCCGCCGCGAACATGCTGACCCAGGACGCCTGCCCCATTGCCGCCATCGTGCCGCCGAGAATCAGCATCGGCACGGCCGGCACCGGCACACCGAGCTGCGTGATCAACACGCTCGCGAACACGGCCCACGGGCCGAGCGACGATGGAATAGCGATGGGAAAGTGCCACACGGCGGCGCTCCTGGAAGGCATCCAGCCGCGCGACGGGGGCCGTCGGTACGGCTGGGCACCGGCCGCCGCGGCACGTCCGCAACCGACCTGATGCATCACGGCATTCTAAACGGGTTTGGCCGCGATCGCGCGGAACACGCGCCATCGGCACGGGCTTCGCGCCATTAGGCTGCACCACCGTGACGGTCACATGTCCGTGCGCTGAGCAAGCTGCACGACATACTCCGCGTAGTCGGGAAACGCGGCGGCCAGCGCGGCCGCGTCGGCCAGTTCGAATTCCGCGAACTCGAAGCCGGGCGCCACCGTGCAGCCGACGAGCGCAACGTGCTCCTGCGCCGCGCAGCGCGCGCCGAACCAGCTCCCGGCCCGCACGACCGCCTGGAACACGGTGCCCGGATGCGTGAGCGGATTGCCGAGCCGGTGGATCGTCAATCCGTCACGCTCGTCGAGCACCCACACTTCGATCGGGTCGCCCGCGTAGAAATGCCAGACCTCGTCGGAACGGATCCGGTGCCACGACGAATACGCGCCGTCGCACAGCAGGTAGTAGATCGCCGTCGACGCGGCGCGTGGCGCACCGTCGGCCGGACGCACGACCGAATCGGTCGCACGGTAGGTTTCGCGGAAATAGCCGCCTTCGGGATGCGGCTGCAGGTCGAACTGGCGAATCAGGTCGGTAGCGGAAATCGGCATGGCGGATGACGTCGGTAAAGTAAGGAACCGGGCACCCGGCGCACGGACTCGCTTCGCTCGTCGCGAACGCGGCCGTATTCCGCCGGATGCCGCTGCGTCGATCGCCGCTGCCATGCGCGCGGCGAACAAGCGGACACCGGTCGATGCTGCCAGAACTGCGTGTCGGGATGCAACCGCGGGCGCGGGATTGCGCGCGTGGAGACGCATCGGGCGTGCCGCCCTCGCCCGGCCGATGCGACAGAAACGACAGCCGCGCTCACACGCCGTGCGTCGACCGGCGCGTCGTGCGTTTCCGTTTCATCAGGCCATCATCCGGCGCGGGTGCGCGACAGTCGCCGGCGCGACCGCTCATGCGTCAGCGTCGTGCCGCGTGCGTCACGCAGCCGCCGACGCGCCGGGCTCGCTGTGCCGCACCAGCAGCACGGGCCGGTCGGCCGCGCGCAGCAGCGATTCGGCGACACTGCCGAGCAGCAACCGGCGCAGGCCGTGCCGCCCGCTCGTGCCCATCACGATCAGGTCGGCGTCGGCTTCGGCCGCCGTGCGCATCAGCACCGTGGCGACATCCTCGCCGTATGCGTCGAGCGCGCGCACAGTGCCTGGCACATGCTCCTGCGCGAGCACCGCTTTCGCATCGTCGAGCACCGGCGTCGCGGCATCGGTCGCGGCCGCATCGCCGGCGCGCGCGGCCGCGAAGCCCGCATCGACGTCGACGAGCTGCGACCGGTGCTCGACGACATACGCGCAGGTGACTTCACCGCCGGACGCCGCCGCGATCCGGATCGCCTCGTTCAGCGCGAGACGCGCACTCGGGCTGCCATCGAGCCCGACGAAAATCCGCTTGTACATGGTCCGTCCCTCCGACCGGGCACGCGTCGCGCGTTGCGCGACGGCGGCCCGTTATCGCCACCCGGCCCGGTGCCAGCTGGCCTGCCGAACAGTCTGCCCCACGTGCCGACGCGCCCGTTGATGCGCGTCAAACGCGGCCGGCGCGCCCGCTACTTCACGCCAGTTGCCGCAATTTCTAGTGACCCCATTACAAAAAACGTGTAAATCGCGCACAATTTCATCTTGAAAATAGACGTTGCGTGCAGCCGGTGCGAGTTTTGACCGGTTTTGCTGCGCTGCCCCCGTGCCACGGGGCGGCCCCCGACAACAGAATGGCCATCGAATGACCGCAAGTGGAACCCCGACGCGTGACGCCCGAGGGCCCACGCGCCTCCAGATCATGTTACGCCAGCCGCTCGCGGCCGGCGTCGTTACGCTGTGCGCCGGCGCGGCGCTGTCGCTCGGCGTCGCGCTGCTCGTGCGCGACCAGTGGCAAGGCGCCGTCCATACGCGTTTCGAACGCCGCACGTCGCACGTGACCGCGATGCTCCGCCACGAGCTGCAATCCGGCGTGGCCGTGCTCGAAGGCGCGCGCGGCGCGTTCAGCCTCGTCCCGGGCATGACGCCCGAGCAATGGCGCCGGTATGCGGACACGCTCGATCTCGACAGCGCCCGCTCGCCGGTCCGCCAGATCGGCTATGCGCCGCTGGCGCCCGCGACGCGCACCGCCCTCGCCGGCGCAAAGCCGATGCCGGCCGGCACGCTCGCGACCGCCGCGCTCAGCGCACCGGCGTCGAATTCGCCCGTCGTGCGCTTCGGCGCGTCCGACGCGGCACCGCTCGCGCGCGCGCTGCAGACCGGCGACATCGCGCTCGGCGTCCACCCGGCCGACGACGACACGTCCCGCGACGCCCGCACCTTCACGCTGTTCCTGCCGGCCGCCGCGTCGCCGCATGCGGCCGGCACACCGCCCGGTACGCGCGAAGCCGGCGCCGACGGGGTGCTGTTCGCAGCGTTGAGCCCGCGGCGCCTGATCGAGCGCGCACTCGACGCGGAGCGCGGCATCGACGTTTGGATCACCGCCGGCGGCGATCGGCGCGCGATCGTCAGCGTCGAAACGACGACCGACGAGGCGTCGGCATCGCCCGACCTGATGCGGCGCACCGACGAGCTGAATTTCGGCGGCACCGTGCTGACGCTCACCTATTCCGCGGACGGCCGTCCGAGCGCAACGGGCGCGCAGCGCGCAGCCGGCACCGTGCTCACCGCAGGGCTGATCGCGTCGATCGCGTTCGCCGTGCTCATCCATGCGCTGCTGCGCGGCCGCGCCGGCACCGCCGATTCCGGCGCGAGCAGCCGCGGCATCCTCAACGAGGCGCGGATGATGGGCATCATCCGTTCGTCGATGGAAGCGATCATCACCATCGACGAAAAGCAGACGGTCGTGATCTTCAATCCGATGGCCGAGCAGGTGTTCGGCGTGTCCGCGATGGAGGCGATCGGTGCGCCGCTGTCGCGCTTCATCCCCGAGCGGTTCCGCGCCGCGCACGCGAAGCACGTCGACCAGTTCGGCGTGACGGGCGTATCCGAGCGGCAGATGGGCCGCCAGCGGGTGCTGTTCGGGCTGCGCGCCAACGGCGAGGAATTCCCGATCGAGGCGTCGATCTCGCAGATCCGCGATGCGTCGGGCAAGCTCTACACCGTGATGCTGCGCGACATCACCGAGCGGCAGCGTGCCGAGAACGCGCTGAAGCAGTCGCGCGAGGAATTGCGCGAACTGTCGGCGAACCTGCAGAACGTGCGCGAAGAGGAAAAGACCCGCATTGCGCGCGAACTGCATGACGACCTCGGCCAGCAACTCACCGCGCTGAAGATGGATCTGTCGGTGGTCGAGCAGCAGTTGCGCGGCCCCCGCCATGCGCCGCCCGACGAGGGCGTGCTCGGGCATCTGCAGGGCATGCGGCGGCTGATCGACGCGACGGTCGCGTCGGTGCGGCGCATCGCGGCCGACCTGCGGCCCGTGATGCTCGACGATCTCGGCCTCGTGCCCGCGATCGAATGGCTCGCGAACGATTTCACGAACCGCTACGGGATCGATGTCGAGCGGCACATCGAAACGGGCGGCCTCACGTTCACCAGCGCGGGCGCGACCACGTTGTTCCGGATCGTGCAGGAAGCGCTGACGAACGTCGCGCGCCATGCGGATGCGACGCGCGTCGCGCTGCGGCTCGACGTCGAGGAAGGCTTCTGCGTGTTGCGCGTCGCGGACAACGGCCGCGGCTCGGCGCGCGGCGGCACGGCCCACGAAGACAAATCGTTCGGCCTGATCGGCATTCGCGAACGCGCCCACATGCTGGGCGGCACCGTGACGATCGACACCGCGCTCGCGCGCGGTTTCTCGATCACCGTCGCCCTCCCGCTCAGTACCGTACAACAGGAAACGCTCATCATATGATCAAGGTGCTCATCGCCGACGACCATACGCTCGTACGCGACGGTCTGCGGCACATCCTCCAGAACGCCACCGGATTCGAGGTGGCCGGCGAAGCCTGCGACGGCCCGTCGACGATCGCGCTCGTGCGCGTCACGCCCGCGCAGGTGCTCGTGCTCGACCTGTCGATGCCGGGCCGCAACGGCGTCGAACTGATCAAGCAGATCAAGGACGAGAAGCCCGCGCTGCGCGTCCTCGTGCTGACCATGCACGCGGAGCAGCAATACGCGGTGCGCGCGTTCCGCGCCGGTGCGTCGGGGTATCTGACGAAGGAAAGCGCGAGCGCCGAGCTGGTGGGCGCGGTCACAAAGGTGGCGTCGGGCGGCGTCTACGTGAGCCTCGCGATGGCCGAGCAGTTCGCGCAGAGTCTGAACGAGCCTGCCGAGACGCTACCGCACCAGCGGCTGTCCGACCGCGAATTCGACGTGTTCCGGCGGATCGCCGCCGGCCAGACGCTGACCGAGATCGCCAACGCGCTGTGCGTGAGCGCGAAGACGGTCAGCACGTACAAGACGCGGATCCTGGAAAAGATGCAGATGCCGCACGAAGCGGCGCTGGTGCGTTACGCGATGCGGCACAAGCTGCTCGACGAAACGGACGACGTGTAACGGACGACGTCCGGCAGCGGACGGCGGGCGCCACCGGCCGCGCGGCAGGCGGCCGGCCGGGGCGGCGCACGACGCTTACTTGGCCGGCACCGGGCACGCGAGATCGCCTTCCTCGCAGGACAGATAGCCTTTCAGCGTTTCGGTGCGCGCCTTGGTCAGATCGTCGAGGCAGGTCGACACGACCATCGGATACACGCTGCCGCCCTCGGCATTCGCGCTGGAGAAGTTGCACTCGGCATCGCGATACGCGATCCAAGCACGCTGCGCATTCACGAGTTTGTCGGCAAGCGGCCGCACTTCATGCAGGCGTGCGGTGACGGCCTGGTAGGTCCGGTTCAGCTCCCCGTCGGATTTCTTGTAGGCGCGATCGGCGCATGCCGTCATCGCCGCCTGATCCGTCGCGTCGGCACAATTCGCCTGCGCATGGGCGACGTTCGCCGCCAGCGCCAGCGAGCACAGCAGACCGGTCAAGACACGCATGGATGCTCCTTGTTGTTCGTGGAAGACGGGGAACCCGGTGCCGGGCTTGCCGCGCTGACGCGCATCGCGCCGCCGTCTCGCGGCGACACCGATCGCGATGCTAGCGCACGCGCGCTGGCTTGTCAGCCGGCCTCGCAGCCTGCGACGGCTTGCATATCGGCCCTCCACACCTACACTTGAAAATCGATACGCCGCTTCAGGCCCGCGCTATCGCATCCATCCCGTCTCCGCTTCCGCGCATTCCTCAGCGCATTTCGCGTTCGCATCGCCGAGCGGGGTGACGATTCGTCTGTCAGCTTCCTCCCCCCAGCCCAACGTGCCATCGCCATCGCTCCCTGGAGGGAATCATGAGCTATCACCTTGAAGGCCGTCTGCTCGAGGTCTGCAACTGTCGCGTACTTTGCCCGTGCTGGATCGGCGAGGATCCGGATTTCGGCGTCTGCGACACGATCGTCGCGTGGCATGTCGACAAGGGCACCGTCGACGGCGTCGACGTGGGTGGCAATACGATCGCCGCCGTGTGCCGCGTGCCGGGCAACATCCTGCAAGGCAACTGGACGGCTGCGATCTATCTCAGCGACACGGCGTCCGAGGCGCAGGAGCAGGCGCTGCTCAAGGTCTACACGGGCCAGGCCGGCGGCCCGATCGCCGAACTCGCCAAACTGATCGGCACGGTCGTGTCGATCGAACGCGCCCCCA
Source organism: Burkholderia aenigmatica (assembly GCF_902499175.1). Taxonomy (GTDB): domain Bacteria; phylum Pseudomonadota; class Gammaproteobacteria; order Burkholderiales; family Burkholderiaceae; genus Burkholderia; species Burkholderia aenigmatica. The sequence goes on along the minus strand of NZ_CABVQC010000043.1, from coordinate 67,974 downwards.
TCACGTTCAATGTCGAAGGGGCACGCGGCACGCTGTCGATCGGCACCGACTACCACGCGGAACTCGAGCCGTACCTCGGCCCGAGCGGCGCGCAGACGACGCTGACCGACACCGTGTTCTCGACGGTGCCCGGCGCGCCGGTGTTCGTCGGCAAGGCGCCCGTCTATCGGTCGAAGAACGCGGCGATCGGCATCGACGTCGATCTGAAGAATCACAACGCGCTGCAGAGCACGTTCCTGTTCGACGCGTGAAGCGCGATCGTACGCCAACGGTCATGGCTGCGTCGCTGCATCGGCGCGTGTTTCCGCTCGTGCTCGCGAGTCTCGTCGCGTTCGCGTGGCTCACCCTGTGGGCGTGGACGCGCAGTCCGTACGGGCGGTACCTCGACCACGGCGACAGCACACTGCCGTCGCCGTTCAGCGCGCTTTGTCGCGCGCTGCCGGGCGGCACACTGTGGCTGCCGGCCGCGTTCGACGCGGCCGGCTGGACCCTGATGATCCTTGCCATGATGCTGCCGACGACGCTGTCGCTGTTCGATGCGTTCGCCCGCGTCGTCGCGAGCCGCCCCGACCAGACGCGCCTGCTTGCGCTCGTCGGCATCGGCTACGTCGCCACATGGAGCGGCTTCGGCCTCGTCGCGCACGGCCTGCACGGGCTGCTGCTGACCGGTGTCGCGCAGGTGCCGGCACTCGCGTGGCGTGGCTGGCTGATCGGCGCGGCCGTCTTCGCGCTCGCCGGCGCGTTCCAGTTCAGCGGACTGAAGACGCACTGCCTCGACCGCTGCCGAACCCCCTTCAGTTTCGTGATCAGCCGCTGGCGCGGCCGCACGCCGATGCGTCACGCGTTCGCGCTCGGCGTCAGCCACGGGGTCTTCTGTGTCGGCTGCTGCTGGGCGCTGATGCTGCTGATGTTCGTCGTCGGCGCCGGTAGTCTGGGCTGGATGCTGTCGCTCGCCGCGTTGATGGCCCTCGAGAAGAATGCGTCGTGGGGGCAGGCGCTCACCGCGCCGCTCGGCGTCGCGTTGTTCGGCGCGGCCGTGCTGATCGTCGCCAGCCACGCGTGAGGCCCCGATGCGACCGCCCGCCTCCACATTCGCGCTGCATGTCCGGCCGGGCGTGCGCATCGTCGCATTGACGACGATCGCGATGCTCGCGTTCGCATCGAATTCGCTGCTGTGCCGACTCGCGCTGCAGGCCGGACGGATCGACGCGGCCAGCTTCGGCAGCCTGCGCCTCGTATCGGGCGCGCTGATGCTCGCGGTCGTCGCACGCGTGGGTGCCCGACGGCCCGCCCCGCCCGCCGACTGGCCGGCTGCGGCGATGCTGTTCGTGTACGTCGCATGCTTCTCGTTTGCGTACCTGACCGTCAGCGCGGCCACCGGCGCGCTGATCCTGTTCGGCGCGGTGCAACTGACGATGTTCGCGGCGGGATGGCATGACGGCGAACGGTTTGCCGCGACCGGCTGGGCCGGGTTCGGCGCGGCGCTCGGCGGGCTGGTGTATCTCGTGTCGCCCGGGCTCGCCGCGCCGACCCCGCAAGGTGCCGCGCTGATGACGGCCGCCGGCATTGCGTGGGGCATCTATTCGATACGGGGCCGTCGGCCCGTCGATCCGGTCGCGGCGACCGCCGGCAACTTCCTGCGTGCGGCGCCGCTGGCACTCGCGCTGAGCGTCGCGCTCGCCGCCCGCTTTCATGTCACGCCAGCCGGCGTCGCGCTCGCCGCGCTTTCCGGCGCGCTGACGTCGGGCCTCGGCTACGTGCTCTGGTATGCCGCGCTGCGGCACCTCACGGCCATGCGCGCCGCGGCGGTTCAGCTCTCCGTTCCGCCCATCGCCGCGTGCGGCGCCGTGCTGTTCCTGTCGGAACAGCCGACATGGCGGCTCGCGCTCGCATCGGCCGCAATCCTCGGCGGCGTCGCGGCCGTGCTCGCGACGCGGGCTCGGCAGGCGAGTACTGCGCGGTGATGATGGGGGGAATCGAAGCCCATGTGTGGGCCCGTCGCATGGATGTCAGGGATGCCGGCAATGTACGTTTTTGTGGGTTGGCACGCGGCTGAAGCCCTGGATTCGCCTGACGGAAGGATGGCGCAGTCACCCAAATCGCCGGCTCAAAAGGAGCCGCCGGAGGATCGGGCCCAAACCGTCAGTAACGGTACGCGTAACCGGTGCCGATGTATTCCTCCGTCAGTTTGCTCGCCGTATCCGACAAACCGAGCAACTTGAGAATCTTTCTGGTTCTCCGACCATTGATCAATTCACCGCGGAAGGCCAACAGCACGAAGAGAGCCGCAACAGACGCCGTCGTGGCCAGCAGGAAAGGCATCAGCTCAAAAAAATCGCCCCAGGTGGATGCCGCGAACGCAAGCACCAAGGCTTCGCCAAAAAATAAAAGCGCGCTCACGGCGAGGTACGCGTAAAGCAAGGATCGGTTGAAAACGGGCTTCAGGCCTTCAGGGCAAGGCGGCTTGAATACGATCAGCCTCGCCAACGGGTTATGAAGCGCCATCAACAAACCATTCTTGTCACACACCGCGTCGACATGCCCGCCGTTCTCGATCGAGATACTGCCGAACCAGCCTTTGAGCGTTCGCCCCACCACCTCTATCTCGATCCAGTACCCTTTGGCTGGTTCGGGGCGGACTCTGTCGGGATCGTTCAGCGCTGCACTGCTCATCGCCATACCATTTTCACCAATGGCCTCGAGCAATAAAGGCGCGAACTCCGTTGCCGTCTCTTCGAATTGTTGAAATTTCGATGCCGAATACGCCTCGCGCGAAAAGCGCAAATTTGACACTGTTCCGCTGACCAAATACAGGCGCATCGCTTCTCCGTTGATTGAAACCGCCATTCCGGTCTCCGGCGATCTTACTCTAACGATGCAACCCGGCAGAGTATCCGGCGTACGTTGCATGCGACATGATGATTGGCACGGGTTCATATTGCATTCGCCACGTCCCTCGCTTTCCTCGCTGACGAAAGCATCGCGCCGCCGCGTTCCAATAAAAAGAGCCCGCACTCCAACCGAGTGCGGGCTCTTTTCAATGCGAGGCTTCCAGCAGCGGCAAACGCCGCCGCATGGCAACTTGGCTTAGTGGCCGAAGAATACCGACGAACGGTCGGTTGCGGCCGGCACGACCACGCGCTGACCCGACTGCGACGCCGCGGCAGCGTTCGCACCGTAGCCCGTTGCATCAGCTTGCGCGCCGGTGTTCTGCGCGGCTGCGATCTTTGCTTGTGCGGCCTGGATGTTTTCCGGGTAGTTCATCCAGTCGTTCGGGTTGTAGCCGGCCTTTTCGAGCTGGACCAACTCGGCGCGCACTTGCGCGCGCGTCAGCGGCTGCTGGCTCTGTGCGAACGAGACGACCGGTGCGGCCACCAGAGCGGCCAGTGCAACTGCCTTGATCAGCGATTTCATGATGCGTTACCTCCAGAATTGTTTTGTCAGGCGCTTCGGACTCGGGGTCGTTGCGCATGAGTAGAAGTCTAGGAGGCTGCGCTATCAGGGTAAATACTTAAATCGCGAATTCACTGTTGACGGAAAACATACAATCGCCGCGGAAACCGTTGAATCATCAGATGATTATCGGCATTCACGCACTGAATACCGCGGCACGGCACCCGGTCCGCCCGTCCCCATCAGCGCCGCCGATCGGTATCCGACGACGCCATCAGCCGGTCGAACAGCAGCGCCTTGAGGCGGATCAGGTCGTCGGCGCCGATCTCGCCGAACGCCGCGTGATGCAGCGTCAGCGCGGGCGCAGCCGGATCCGCATGGACGGCCCGCACCGTACCCTCGAGCGCCAGCAGCTCGACCCGGTCGCCCGCAGCGTACGGAAGCAGCACGCGCAACGGTTCGCCGGTTGCCGCAATCGGCCGGTCGACGGCAATCGACAGCCCGCTCACGCTGATGTCGTGCACCATCCCGAGGCCTTCCGCCCCGTCCGCCCCCACCGCCCCGCCCGCGCAGCAGGCGGCGATCCGCACCGGCACGCGCGGCTCCGCGCGCGTGCGCAGCCGGTCGACGAAGCCGGGTGGCGACAGGATCAGGAACCGCGCGGCACCCGACGTCTGCACCGACTCGACCGTCGCACCGAAACGCGACACTGCGGCACGGCCGATCGCGACCGCCTCGATGTCATCGCCACTCGCGAAGTCGAACGCAGCGGCCGGCTGCGGTTCGACGAACAGCGCGCCCGACGCGGCGATGCCGATCAGCCGGCAGCGCTGCAGCCCGCGTGTCGCGCCGACCCGACGGCGGAGGCCGATCGCGGCGCCCGCCGACAACCCCATCCGCGCGGCGTGCGGCACCGCGTCAGGCACGCGCGGCTCGGCGTCGGCGCCGTCGCGCCGGCGTACCGGGTGGAAATGGTCGAACAGGAACGCATGTTGCGCGGCATCGCGCAGCGCCGTGCCGGCCGGCAGCAGCGCGGTGCCGTCGGCATCGTAGAGATCGAAGCCGAGCGGGATGCCGGCGGCGAGATCGTCGCGCACGAGCGGGACGTAGTCGGTAGATAGCCTCATCGGGGAGGCGCGGAGCGACCGCGCGAGCTGTCATGACAACATGATTACGGCAGCATCGCGCGAAATCTGAACGGCTCCGTTACTGCGAAGCGCCGGTCGCGTCGGGCGCGACCGGTACGGACGGCTGAGACGGCTGGGACGATGGGGCTGCGGCCGGTGCGGTGCCGAAGCCCGCGCTGCCTCCGCTCGCCGTGCTCGCCCCCGCCGGCGGCTGCGCTGGCTGCGGTTGCGATGCGCCCGCCGACAGCGCGGCGGCCGACGCGGCCACTTCGGACGCCGGCACCCATTCCTCGACGATACCGCCCGATGCCGCTTCGGGCGCCGACGCGGCCGAGGCCGCGCCCGTGTCAGCCTCAGGCGCACGCTCCACCCGCTGCGTCCTGACCGGCGCCGGGGCCTTCTTCGCCTCGGGCGGGAACCACGTGTCGAACAGGTCCGTCACGCGCTCGCGCAGCGACGCGAACCAGCCCGGCGACGGCTCGGTATCGAATTTCGCCTTCGTGTCGACGATCCGGGCGCGCTGCGCACGCTGGAAGAAATCGCCGACGATCGGCAGCGCACTATGCGCGCCCTGCCCCCAGTAATCGCTGCGCAGCGTCACGCGGCCGTCGTCGAAACCGACCCACGCGCCGGCGACGAGGCCGGGCTGCATCAGGATGAACCAGCCGTCCGCGTTGTCCTGCGTCGTGCCCGTCTTGCCGGCCACGTCGCCGCGGATCCCGAAGCGCGTGCGGATGCTGCCGCCCGTGCCGCGTGTCACGACATCGCGCATCACGCTGAGCAACGTCTTGTCGGTTTCCGCGTCGAGCGCACGCTCGGGCGGCGCCGGCGCGTATTCGGCGAGCACGTCGCCCTGGCGGTTCTCGATGCGCGTGACCATCTGCGGCTCGACATACAGCCCGCCGCTCGCGATCGTCGCGTACGACGCGACCATCTCCTTGAGCGTGACCGGGCTCGTGCCGAGCGCGAGCGACGGCACGCGTTCGAGCGGGCTTTCGCGCACGCCCATGTCGCGCGCGAGCCTGGCGACGGAAGCCGGCCCGACCTTCTCCATCACCTGCGCGGTGATCCGGTTGCGCGACAGCGCGACCGCGTCGCGCAGCGTCATCGGCTTGCCGGTCGGCGGCACGTCGTCGTTCGGCCGCCAGATCTCGCCGCCCTTCAACGGGATCTCGACCGGCTGGTCGATGAACGTGTCGTCCGGCTTCATCCCGCTCGCGAACGCGACGCCATAGACGAACGGCTTGAACGTCGAGCCCGGCTGGCGCCGCGCCTGCGCGACGTGGTCGAACGGTTCGTTGGTGAAGTCGCGGCTGCCGACCCACGCGCGGATCTGACCGTTGCGCGGATCGATCGCGAGGAAGCCGGCCTGCACGTCGGTCTTGGTCTTGCACAGCGCGCGCATGAAGCCGCGGTCGGCCGCGAGCAGCTTCATCGCGGCCGCGTCGTCCTTGCCGGCGTCCTGCGCAGCCTTGTACTCGGGCGACTCGCGCATGAACGTGCGGAACACCTCGTTGTCGGTACCGCAGCCGTCGCGGCCGCTCCATGCGTTGTTCGCGATGCCCTGCAACTGGTTGCCCTGCAGCGTGAGCGCCTGGGTCGCCATCTGCTGCAGCCGCGCGTCGATCGTCGTGCGCACGATCAGCCCGTCCGCGTAAATGTTGTAGTCGTTGCGGTCGGCCCACGCGATCAGCCATTTGCGCAGCTGCTGCGCGAAATGCGGCGCGGGCCCCGGCGGCTCCTTCTGCCGCTCGAAGTCGATCCGCAACGGCCGGCGCTGCAGCTGCGCGAACTGCGCGGGCGAAAGCTTGCCGTACTTCACCATCTGGCCCAGCACCGTATTGCGCCGCTGCAGCGCGCGCTCGGGATTCAGCACCGGGTTGTAGTAGCTGTTGCCCTTCAGCATCCCGACGAGCGTCGCGCTGTCGAGCACGTCGAGCTCGTCGGCCGACTTGTCGAAATAGGTACGCGCGGCCATCTCGACGCCGTACGCGTTGTACAGGAACGGCACCGTGTTCAGGTAGGTCTCGAGGATCTGGTCCTTGCTGTAGACAGCCTCGATCTTCAGCGCGGTGATCGCCTCCTTCACCTTGCGCGTAAGCGTCGGCGCGCGGCCGATCTCGTCCGGATACAGGTTGCGCGCGAGCTGCTGCGTGATCGTCGAGCCGCCCTGGCGGCTGCCCGAGAACGTATGGAGCGCGGCCGACGCCGTGCGCTTCCAGTCGAGGCCGTGGTGCTCGTAGAAGCGGTGATCCTCGGTCGCGATCAGCGCATCGACCATGTGCGGCGAGATCTGCTTGAGCGACACCCACTCGCGGTTCGACGGCTTGAATTCGGCCAGCAGCTTGCCGTCGGCAGACAGCACCTGCGCGGGCTGGTCGACGCGCGCCTTGCGGATGTCGCCGATGCCCGGCGTGAACGGGATAAGCACGACCACGTACACCACGAACAGCGCCGGCACGGCGGCGCCCGCGAGCAGCACGCCGCGGCGCGTCGGATGACGGACATGGTGCCACGCGGTGGCGGCGAGAGGCTTGACCCGCGCGACGGCGGCAGCCGCGACGGGTTGGGCGCGCGCGACCCATCTGGCACAGAAGTCACGCACTGACGACACGTTTCGGCGATTCACGCGGGTGGAGCTCGGCTGAAAAGGGTGCATCGTACCAAACTCGCACGGCCCGACCGACCGCGATAGCGTCGCACCGATACACTCGGGACGGCTGCGCGGGCGGTACCCACGTAAAAAAGGCGCGCGCCCCGCAACGGGAACGACGCGCCAAGCCTGGTACTACAACCGGGAGGCCGCGCGACGCGCGGCCGATCGGCGCTGCCACTCAGCGCACGAGAAAACCGTAGGTGAGCGGATCGCGTTCGTCGACGATCCAGTTCGCGAACCCGCAGATATGCGCGCTGCCCTCCACTTCCGGAATCACGGCCGGGATGTCGCCGACCGTCGTTTCGCGCAGCACGCGCCCCTTGAAGACCGTGCCGACGATCGATTCGTTGACGAGCGTGTCGCCGGCCGCGAGCAGCCCGCGCTGGTAGAGCTGTGCAACCCGGCCGCCGGTGCCGGAGCCCGTCGGCGAACGGTCGACCTCGCGATCCGCGAACACGCAGCAGTTCGCCTGCGTCGAGCCCGGGTGGCGCGGCGCGTTCGCGATGATCGTGCCGTAGATATGGTTGATTTCCGGAATCTCCGGATGCACGACCGGGTACTTCGCGTTCGCGGCGGCCTTCACTTCCGCGCCGAAGCGAATCAGCTTTTCCACCGCCGCTTCGCGCACCGGGAGGTCGAACGGCGCGCCGTCGACATAGAAATAGAACGCGCCGCCGTACGCGATGTCGCCCGTCACGGTGCCGAACGACGGGGTCTCGACCGACACATCGCGCTGCCAGATGAACGACGGCACGTTGACGAAGCGCACCGGCCCCGCATGCTCGCCGTCCCACTTGACGAACGCCTCGATGAAGCCGCAAGGCGCGTCGATGCCGACCCGCGTTTCCGGCACCGTGCGCTGCACCCAGCCGAGCTCGACGGCCGCAGTCGACAGCGCGATCACGCCGTGTCCGCAATGGTCGCTGTAGCCTTCGTTGTGCAGGAAGATCACGCCGAAATCGGCGTTCGGCGACACGGGCTCGGTCAGGTAGCCGCCGTACATGTCGGCGTGGCCGCGCGGTTCGAACATCAGTGCGCGGCGGATCTCGTCGGCGTTCTCCTTGAGCCACGCGCGGCGCTGGACGATCGTGTCGCCCGGCAAACGCGGCAGCCCGCTCGTGACGATGCGGAACGCTTCGCCGCCCGTATGGACTTCGACGGTGGAAAGGGATCGGGAAATTTTCATGGGTGATCGAATGCGTTGAAACGAAGAACGGCGGCCGCGCCGCCGTCCGATGGCAGGCTGGCCGGTTACTTCGCGTACGGTTCCGGCAGGCCGTTGCGGATCACGTAGACGGTGGTCGGCGCGCCCTTCAGGTCGCCGTTCGCGTCGAACGAATAGGTGCCCGCGACGCCCTTGTAGTCCGACTTCGCGAGCTGCGCGATCAGCTTCGCCTTGTCGGTGGTCGTACCGGCCTTGACCATCGCGTCGGCGAGCAGCTTCATCCCGTCGTAGTAGTTCACACCGTAGACCTGCGTGTCGGTGTGATACGTGTCGTGGTACTTCTTCAGGAATTCGCGGCCGGCCGCCGTCTTCTCGAGCGCGACGCCGCCCTGCGCGCAGTAGACGATCGACGCTGCGTCGCCCGCCACCTTGCCCATGTCGGCCGAGCAGATGCCGTCGCCGCCGAGCAGCTTCGCACGCAGGCCGCGCTGCTTCATCTGCTTGGCCATCGGCGCGCCCTGTGCCGCATAGCCGCCGAGGAAGATCACGTCGGGGTTGCTGGCCTTGATCTTGGTGAGAATGCCGAGGAAATCGGTGGCCGACGAACTCGTGTATTCCTGGTCGACGATCTTGATGCCGTTCGCCTTCGCGACGTTCATGAACTGCTCGGCCACGCCCTGCCCGTATGCGGTGCGATCGTCGATCACGGCGGCGGTCTTCGCGTTCAGCGTCTTCGCGGCGAAGGTAGCCATCGTGCCGCCGAGCTGTTCGTCGCTCGCGCCGATCCGGAAGATGTTCTTGAAGCCCTGCTTCGTCAGCGCCGGGTTCGACGCAACCGGCAGCATCGGCACGCCGGCAGTCGAGTACACGCGCGACGCGGGAATCGCGACGCCCGAGTTGTATGGCCCGAGCACCGCGACGACGCCCTTGTCGACGAGATTCTGTGCGACCTGCACGCCGGCCTTCGGGTCGGCCTGGTCGTCATCGGAAACCAGTTTGAACGTGACGGTCTTGCCGGCGACCTTGATGCCGGCCTTGTTAAGTTCATCGACGGCCAGGCGCGCGCCGTTTTCATTGTCCTTGCCGTTCGCAGCCTGCGGGCCGGTCAGCGGCGCCGAATGGCCGATCATGACGACTTCCTGCGCCTGCGCGGAAGTCAGCGCGCCGGCGGCGATGGCCACCGAGAGCGCGGTAACGAGGTATCGCATGATGTCTCCTGATTGGTTTTGTGTGAAACCAATGTAGGACACGCGTGGTCACCATGCAAGCAATATCAAAATAAAAACTTCGATTCTGGTCATTTTTCAGACCAGAACGAACCTGGCGCCGTCACTTCGGCGCGATGTCGCGCCGCACGCGGCGGATGTGCTGCTCGACATAGAACGCCGCCGCGTCGGCGTCGCCGGACACGATCGCCTCGTAGATCAGCCGGTGTTCGGACACGTACAGCCGGATCCGGCCCGCATCGTAGATGCCGTCGTCCTTCAGGCGTTTCCACAGCGGCTGGTCCATCGTCTTCGCGACTTCGTCGGCAATCTTCACCATCAGCGCATCGCCGGTCATCAACGCGAGCTGCCGGTGGAACAGCCGGTCGCTCTCGTTCCACAGCGCGCGCTGATGCGGATCGTCGACGTCGGTAATGGTTTCCATCTGAGCCAGATAGCGTTCGGCGCCGGCGTCGGCTCGACCGTGCGCGGCCGCGAGGCGTGCGATCGCGGGCTCCAGGATCAGCCGCACGTCGAGCGTCGACGTCGGGCTGAAATCGGGTTCGGACGCCGTGTGCGTGTCACCGCGCTGCGCGAGCACGTCGAGCGGCGACGCGACGACGTAGGTGCCCGAATTGCGCTTCGTGAACACGAGCCCTTCGTTCTGCAGCGCGCCGAGCGCCTCGCGCACGGCCGGCCGGCCGACCTGGAACAGCCCCGCGAGCTCGCGTTCGGACGGCAGCCGCGACTCGGCGGCATAGCGCCCCGCGCGAATTTCGTCGCGGATCTTCTCGGCCACCTGCTCGTAGATCTGCAGCGGCCTGAAACCGCCTTCGGGTGTGTCGGGACGCGCGGACATCATCGTATTGCTCCTGCCCGGTCGCGGGCGTGAATCTGGAATGGGTTCGCACTATACCGGAGCGCGCCGGCATCGACGCCGTGACGACCCTTCTGGACAGATATTAGAACCAAAAACAGCGAGCCGTTTTATTTTCTGGGTTGCGGGTGGGCCAGCAAGTGGTATAGATTCGATCCACACTGCCCTGTGTCACGGTATCCGGCAGCCCTGTGGCGGGCGCGGCATGCGCCCGTCGTCCACGCTCACCGACGCATACGACGTACACGATGACCGCTCTTTCCCCGATTCCCGTTTTCGATGCGGCCGACACGGCCGCGCTGCTCGACTACCCGGCGCTGCTCGCCACGCTCAGGCAGGCTGTCGCCGACTATGCGTCGGGCGAGATCGTCAGCCCCGAACGCCTGGTCGTGCCGCTGCAGGCCGGCGGCGTGATGCTGTCGATGCCGTCGAGCGCGCGCGACCTCGCGACCCACAAGCTCGTGAACGTGTGCCCGGGCAACGGTGCGCGCGGGCTGCCGACGATCCTCGGCCAGGTCACGGCATACGACGCGACCACCGGCGAGATGCGCTTCGCGCTCGATGGCACGACGGTCACCGGACGCCGCACGGCGGCCATCACCGCGCTTGGCATCCAGGCGCTGCACGGCGCCGCGCCGCGCGACATCCTGCTGATCGGTACCGGCAAGCAGGCCGCCAATCACGCAGAAGCGCTCGCCGCGATCTTTCCCGAAGCACGCCTTCACGTGCGCGGCACGAGCGCCGACAGCGCGGCTGCATTCTGTGCCGCCCATCGCGCGCACGCGCCGCGTCTCGTGCCGCTCGACGGCGACGCGATTCCCGATGCGATCGATGTCGTCGTCACGCTGACGACGAGCCGTACGCCCGTCTATCGCGAAGCCGCGCGCGAAGGCCGGCTCGTGGTCGGCGTCGGCGCATTCACCGCAGACGCGGCCGAGATCGACGCGAACACGGTGCGCGCCAGCCGGCTGGTGGTCGACGATCCGGCCGGCGCGCGCCACGAAGCCGGCGACCTGATCGTCGCGCAGGTCGACTGGCAGGCCGTCTCGTCGCTGGCCGACGTGCTCGGCGGCGCATTCGACCGCAGCGGGCCGCTGCTGTTCAAGAGCGTCGGCTGTGCCGCGTGGGATCTGGCCGCGTGCCGCACGGCGCGCGATGCGCTGGACGCACGCCGGGCCGGCTGATTCGGCGGCGCAGCCCGCTGGCCGCGCTCGCGGCACCCCCAGCTCGGCGCCGCTCCGGCGATTTTCCGTACGCGTTGTAGGAATCGCCCTACAACGCGTCGCAGCGGCCTACATCAACTTCCAATTCGGCCGATTTCATTTTCGGCGGCGCAACACGATACTGCCGGCATGAATGCCAGCCAGTTGCCCGCCGCACTCCGGGTGTTTCTCGTCGATCACGCTGTCGCCGTCCGGCAGCGGATCGCGCTGCTCGTCGGCTCGATCCGCGGCGTCGCCGTCGTGGGCGAGGCGGAGGACGGCCAGGACGCGTGGACGCATATCCGCAGCAGCCAGGCGGACGTGGTGATCGTCGACCTGCGGCTGGCGGACGGCAGCGGCCTCGACCTGATCGGGACGCTGTCGAAAGCCGCGCCGCGCATCGTCACGATCGTGCTGACGAATCACTCGGCGCCGGCATTCAGAGAGGCATGCGCGTCGGCCGGAGCCGATTACTTCTTCGACAAGACCGTCGAATTCGACGCTGCATGCCGTGTCATCGAATCGCTGGTGCACGCCCGCGCGCACCGCCCCTGACGAGCCGGAGTGACTCATGTCCACAGCCACCATCTGCGCCGCCGACGTACCCATCGCACCTCGGCCGACGATTCCGCTTCGCGCGGTCACGCGCGCCGACGCAGCCAAACATCCCGCCGCGCGCTGCTCGGTCTGCGCGATGCGCTCGATGTGCCTGCCGCCGCACCTGACCGCGGCCGAATACGGCCGCCTCGACGCGATCATCTGCACGACCCGGCAGGTTCGCCAGGGCGACGCGCTGTTCCGCACCGACGATCCGTTCCAGAGCATCTATGCGGTGCGCGCCGGTTCATTCAAGACGGTGATGATGCATCGCGACGGCCGCGAGCACGTGACGGGCTTCCAGATCGCCGGTGAAACGCTCGGGATGGACGGTATCGGCGGCGGCCAGCACTGCTGCGACGCGATCGCGCTCGAAGACAGCGTCGTGTGCATCATCCCGTTCGGCGCGCTCGAAGCGGCGTGCCGCGAGATCAAGCCGATGCAGCACTTCCTTTATCAGATGCTGAGCAGCGAAATCGTTCGCGAATCGAGCCAGATGCTGCTGCTCGGCACGATGTCGGCCGAGCAACGCGTCGCGCATTTCCTGCTGAACCTGTCGTCGCGCTTCGAGGCGCGCGGCTATTCGGCGACGGAATTCAACTTGCGGATGACGCGCGAGGAAATCGGCTGCTATCTCGGGATGAAGCTCGAAACCGTGAGCCGGATGTTCTCGCGGTTCCATCGTGAAGCGCTGGTCGAAACGCGCGGCAAGCGCATACGCATCATCGACTCGCAAGCCCTCGCACGGGTCTGACGGACCCACACCCGGACTACGTCTGGCGACCCGCACGGCCCCGGCACCGCGCGCGATGCATCATCGCACCGCGCCGCCGGCCGCCGCGTTGCGCAGCCCCACCCTTGCACCGCCCGCCTGGCATGCGATCAGCGCCTGTTCGGCCTGCATGAACGCACGGCGCAGCGTGTCGTCCACGTCGCCGCCGACGCACGGCGGCAGCGACCACAGCGCCGTGTCGTGCATCACGAGCTCGAGCCGCACGTCGTACTGGCGTGCGCCATCGGCGGCGGCACGCGATTCGATGGCGAGATGGCAGCCGCCAATCAGCGCGCGAAACCGTTCCAGCCGGACCAACTGCGCGCCGGCTTCGGCTTCGATCGCGGCGGACCCCGCGAATCCGTGGCAGGCGATCTGCATGCCCACGCCCATGTCGTGTCTCCTGACGGGGCCGCCCGCTCGTCGACCGCCTTGCAAGTGCCGCCCGCACCGAAAAGCGGCGGCACGTGTTGCCCGTGGCGCGGCGCGAATGCTTCGATCGCTGCCGGCCGATAGTCTGCCCGCGCCTTCGTCGGCGCGGGACGGTTCATACGTTGAAGGTCTGCGACGCCTTCATCTCGATCCACGTCATGCCCGCCCGCAGCCCTTCGATCATCGCCTCGCGCTCGGTCGGATACGCGTGGCTGTGCTCGAACGTGTGATGAAAACGCGCGGCACCGGTGCCATGCTCGACCGACACGCGGCAGCGGAATTCGCCTGATTCGCACGGGCGCGTCTCGACTTCGACGGACCAGTCGCGTTCGTGAATGTTGCCCTGCAGTGTCATGCGCCCTCCTGCGGTATCAGTCTTCGAGCCGGAAGTGGCCGCTGTGCAGCAGCACCGGCCGGCCGCCGATTTCCTCGAGCATGCGTCGCGCCATCGCCTCGATCGCCGACCGGTGCGCTTCGAACGCAGCCAGCAGGTCGCGTTCGAGCAGCGACGGCGCGCCGAAATGATCTTCCAGCGCCTCGGCCGTGACCGCGCACTGCACGCAACGTCCGTCGACCAGCGCCGAAAACGCCACGACCAGGTCGCGTGCGCAATATTCGGGTGGTTCCGGCGGGAAGACAATCTGCATCTGTCGGCCTGTCATCGTCGTGATGGCTCCATGACAAGAGCATAGTGGCGCGCGCGCCCGCGCGCTTGACCCACGTCAACCGGTTCGCTGCGCCGCACGATAACGACGCAGCAGCGTGCCGGCGCGGCTGCGCGACGCCGCTTCAAACCGCGTTCAGCCCGCGTCGGGCTCGATTGCCGCGCCGCGCTCCGCGAGCAGTTCGCGCAGCACGCTGCGGTGGCAATGGCGTTCGTCGTCGCAGTAACAGCCGATCGAGAACGCCGTGGTCGCCGACAGCGCCGCCAGCAGGTCGAGCACCTTCGGCGCATCGCCATGCGCCATCTCCGCGCGGAAGTGACGCCGGAACGCGTTCCATTCGGCATCGGTCTCGGCGGCCTGCGCCTGCGCGACGAGCTCCGGGCTCGGCGACAGCGTCGGCAGCCATACATCATAGTAGTTGCGCGACGCGAATTCCGCCTTCGGCACGCCGCGCGGCGGCCGCCGCACCGTGCCGATCCGCAGGCCCTCGCCGGCCGCGCGCGGCGTGCCGAGCTGGATGATCCGGATGCCCATGTCGCTCCTTTCGAGTGATGTTCGATCCCGTGATCGTACCGCCGCGCCTGCCCCCGCGTCAGCCGGGCGACGCACCTTGCGGTCGCCCAACAAAAAACCGGCTGCCCCCTTGCGGGAGACAGCCGGTTCGGCCTGCTGCTGGCGCGCCGGAGCGCGCCGCGATCAGACGCCGCTCTTCAGCACCTTGCCGATTGCATCGGCGACGATGGCGACGTTCGAGTCGTTCAGGCCCGCCACGCACATCCGGCCCGAACGCAGGATGTACACGCCGTGCACTTCGCGCAGCGCGTCGACCTGCGATTCGGTCAGACCCGTGTACGTGAACATCCCGCGCTGCTTCACATAGCGCGTCAGTGCCTCACCGCTGACGTGGTCGCGCAGGCCGTCATGGATCGACTGGCGCATCCGTGCGATGCGGCGGCACATCGCCGCCAGTTCCTCTTCCCACTGCTTGCGCAGCGCAGGCGTGCCGAGCACGGCTGCCACGACCTTCGCGCCGTAGGTTTGCGGGTTGCTGTAGTTCGAGCGCACGGCGCCGGCCAGCTGGCCGAGCACGCGGTCGGCCGCGGCGGGATCCTCGCAGACGACGCTCAGGCCGCCCACGCGCTCGCCGTACAGCGAGAAGTTCTTCGAGAACGAATTCGCGACCAGCGCCGGCACGCCGCGGCGGGCCAGTTCGCGCACCGCGAAGGCGTCCGCGTCGAGGCCCGCGCCGAAGCCCTGGTACGCCATGTCGACGAACGGCAGCAGCCCGCGCGCCTCGATCACGTCGATCAGCTTCTCCCACTGGCCTTCGTCGAGGTCGACACCAGTCGGGTTATGGCAGCACGCGTGCAGCAGCACGATGCTGCGCGCCGGCAGCGCGTCGATCGCCGCGAGCATCGCGTCGAACTTCAGGCCGCCCGTCGCCTCGTCGTAGTACGGGTACGTGTTCACCGTGAAGCCGGCGCGTTCGAAGATGAAGCGGTGGTTTTCCCAGCTCGGATCGCTGAGCCATACCTGCGCATCCGGGAAGTAGCGCTTCAGGAAGTCGGCGCCCACCTTCAGTGCGCCGGAGCCACCGAGCGTTTGCAGCGTCGCGATACGGCCGGCCGCGCGGGCCGGGTGATCGGCGCCGAACACGAGCGCCTGAACGGCGTCGCGATATGCGGCCAGGCCGACCATCGGCAGGTACGGCTTCGCGCTGCTGTCGCGCTGCAGCGCGGTTTCGGCTTCGCGCACGGCGCCCATTACCGGAATCCGGCCTTCGGCGTCGAAGTAGATGCCGATGCTCAGGTTGACCTTCTGGTCGCGCGGATCTTTCTGGAAGTTCTCGTTGAGCGTCAGGATCGGGTCGCCCGGGTACGCGTCGATGTGTTCGAACATGGCTATGTCGGTCTCGTTTGGAAGAATGATCGGTCGTGACCTGCTTCAGCGTGCGGATGCGCCGTCGTGCACCGCATAGCCTGCATTCTTCTGACGGAAGCGATACCCGACCGCGAGCACCGCGAGCCATACCGGGATCAGGTACACCGACAGGCGGAGATCCGGCGTCAGGTACATCACGACGAGAATGCCGGCCATGAATGCCAGGCACAGGTAATTCGTGAAAGGATAGCCCAGACTGCGGAAGGAAGTCTCCTCCCCGGCCGCGCGCTTCGCCTGGCGGAACTTCAGGTGGATCAGGGTGATCATCGCCCAGTTGATGATCAGCGCCGACACGACGAGGCCCATCAGCACCTCGAATGCCTTGCCCGGCATGAAGTAGTTGATCAGCACGCACACGCCGGTCGCGAGCGCCGACGCGCCGAGCGCGGCGAGCGGAATGCCGCGCTTGTTCACCGAGCACAGCACCTTCGGCGCGTTACCCTGCTGCGCGAGGCCGAACAGCATCCGGCTGTTGCTGTACACGCCGCTGTTGTAGACCGACAGCGCAGCCGTCAGCACGACGACGTTCAGCACGTTCGCAACCACGTTGCTGCTCAGCGCATGGAAGATCAGCACGAACGGGCTGCCGCCGCTGACGACCTTTTCCCACGGATACAGCGACAGCAGCACAGCGAGTGCGCCGATGTAGAAAATCAGGATTCGGTAGATGACCTGGTTGGTCGCACGCGGAATGCTGCGCTTCGGATCATCGGCCTCGGCCGCGGTGATCCCGATCAGCTCCAGCCCGCCGAACGAGAACATGATCGCCGCCATCGACATCACGAGCCCCGACACGCCGTTCGGGAAGAAGCCGCCGTGCTGCCACAGGTTGCGCACGGTGGCCTCCGGCCCGGCGTGGCCGCTCGCGAGCAGCCAGCCGCCGAAGCCGATCATGCCGACGATTGCGGCAACCTTGATGATCGAGAACCAGAATTCCGTCTCGCCGTACGACTTCACGCTCGCCAGGTTGAGCAGGTTGATCGCGACGAAGAACACCAGCGCCGACACCCAGGTCGGCACGCCGGGCCACCAGTACTGCACGTAGATCCCGACGGCCGACAGCTCGGCCATGCTGACGAGGATGTACAGCACCCAGTAGTTCCAGCCGGACAGGAAGCCGGTGAAGTGGCCGACGTACTTGTTGGCGAAGTAGCTGAACGAGCCGGCGACAGGCTCGTCGACGACCATTTCGCCGAGCTGGCGCATGATGAAGAACGCAATGATGCCGGCCACCCCGTAGCCGAGCAGCACGGACGGGCCCGCCATCTTGATGGTCTGCGCGATGCCGAGGAACAGCCCCGTGCCGAGCGCGCCGCCGAGCGCAATCAGCTGGATGTGCCGGTTCTTCAGCCCGCGCTTCAGGCCGTCGCTCTCGTTTCCAGAAACCATGTCTTCTCCACTCTGTCCGCCTCCGCCTGAAGCGGTGCGGCGCGCCTCGGTGTGCCGGGCGCTGTTTTGCTGTGCCGGGGCCGTTCGTGGAGCCGCCGGGTTGGGGACTGCAATCTTCGCGTGGCGGCGCCCGAATCGTGTCGGCGTGCCCGCCAGACCGGCCGCCGACTGTCGCCGCGCCCGCATTGCTGCGTTCGCACACGAAAATCCGGCGTCAGTTTAGCGTCGCGACGACGAAATCGGGTTTCGTAACCCGTTCATGCAAACCCTACATTATGAGATAAGATTGCATCCAGGAGACAGATAAGGAAACAAAAATGCATGAACCGGTTCTAGATCGCCTCGATCGCCACTTGCTCTCGATCCTGCAGGAGAACGGCCGCGCGTCGAACCTCGATCTGGCGAAGGCCGTCGGCCTGTCGCCCGCGCAAACGCTGCGCCGCCACCGGCGGCTGGAGGAGATCGGCGCGATCCGTCGCTACGAAACCCGGCTGTGCCCCGACACGCTCGGTTTTGGCGTCACCGCTTTCGTGCACGTGACGATGGAGCGCGGGCATATCCGCGACCTGTCGAAGTTCCAGAAACTGGTGTCCGATCTCGCGCAGATCCAGGAGTGTTTTTCCGTGACGGGCGACATCGACTACGTGTTGAAGGTCGTCGCACACGACCTGAAGGGCTTGTCGCAGTTCCTGCTCGAGACGCTGATGCGGACGCCCGGTGTGAGCGGCGTGCATTCGAGCGTGTGCCTCGACGAGATCAAGTGCACGAGTGCGATGCCGGTCGAGGGCTGAAGCCGCGGGCCGCGCACCCCGCCGGCCCGCTCACCGCACCGCTTCAAACGCGCTGATCAGCAACGCCCCCGCCGCGATCACGATGCAGCCGGCCGCCCGGCGCGGCGTCAGCCGCTCGCCGAGATACACGCGAGCGATCAGCGCCGCGAACACCACGCTCGTTTCCCGGAGCGCCGACACCGGCCCCATCGGCGCGCGATCCATCGCCCAGATCACGATGCCGTACGCGAGCGCCGCGAACACGCCGCCGCATGCAGCCTTCGCCGTTTCGCCGACATCCTGCGTCAGCCGCAGCGGCCCCGCCCGCAGCCGGTAGTACGCGGCCATCATCGCGCCCGTCAGCACGAACATCCACGCGGTATAGCCGACCGTGTTGCCGCTTTCCCGCACACCGATCCCGTCGACCACGCTGTAGGCCGCGATCGACACGCCGGTCGCGAACGCGGTCGGCAGCACCTGCATCATCCGGTGCTTCGCGCCGCGCCCGCGCTCCAGGCCGATCGCCATGATGCCCGCGCAGATCAGCACGAGCCCGGCTTGCGCGCCCGCATTCAGGTGCTCGCCCGCGAACGCCGCCGCGCCGAGCGTGACGAGCAGCGGCGCAGTGCCGCGCGCGACCGGATACGCGACGGTCAGGTCGCCGTGCTCGTATGCGCGCACCAGCAGCAGCGTGTACACGACGTGGAGCACGGCCGATGCGACGACATAAAGCCAGCTCGCGGGCGTGATCGGCGCGGCGGCCGGCAGGAACAGCAGCGCGAACAGCCCGATCGCGATCTGCAGCACCGTGGCCGACCGCAGCCGGTCGCCGCTGCTGCGGACGAGCGCGTTCCATGACGCATGCAGGAACGCCGCACACAGAACGGCAAACAAAACGGGGATCGGCACGATGAATACTCGCTGACGGTCGGCCACGCGAATTCGTCGCCGCAGGGTTTTCATCCTACGAATCCGTCATCCGATTGTCAAAAAGCCGGTGCCGCGTCGCATCGTGCGCGAACGGGGCAAAGGCGCCCTTTCGCCCGCCCCGCGCGGCATCCACGGCAGCGGCCCCGCGCGCCGCGGAATGTGACGCCAAGGTGGCATGCGGTCTGCCCCTTTCCTTTCTCTTTCGCGCCGCATTCCGCCGTAATGAAATCGATACCGCAGCGCAATCGATGCGAAATCACTCCGTCCCCATATCTTCATACGCGACTGTTTCAATGCGCGTGCTCTCTCACGAGCTCCGCGCCGAACCGACACGGCGACGGGGCCGTTCTCCACCATCGAAGACCTTACCTGGAGTTTCCCGATGTTCCGTCAAGCCTTGCTCGTCACCGCCTGCGCTGCCGCAGCGCTGGCGCTGTTCGCCTGCGGCGGCAGCGATCCGACGTCGACGCCCGCCGTGTCGTCGCAGGATGCGCTGCAGACCGCCACGCCGATCAAGCACGTCGTCGTGATTTACGGTGAAAACATCTCGTTCGACCACTACTTCGGCACCTACCCGAACGCGACGAACCCGTCGGGCGAACCGGCGTTCAACGCGAAGTCCGGCACGCCGACGTCCAACGGCCTGACGGGCACGCTGCTCACCGCGAACCCGAACTTCACGAACACCGCCAACGGCACCGACGCGGCGAACCCGTTCCGCCTCGACCGTACGCAGGCCGCGACCGCCGACCAGAACCATGCGTACACGGCCGAGCAGCAGGCCGAGGACAACGGCCTCGCCGACCTGTTCCCGAAATACACCGGCAAGGGCTCGTCCGGCGGCGCCGGCGCGTTCGGCACGAAGGGCCAGGTGATGGGCTACTTCGACGGCAACACCGTGACCGCGCTGTGGAACTACGCGCAGCGCTTCGCGATGAGCGACAACATGTACACGACGTCGTACGGCCCGTCGACGCCGGGCGCGCTGAACGTCGTGTCGGGCCAGACCAACGGGATGCAGGTCGTCAAGACGTCCGCACAGCCGTCGACGCTCGCGAAAAGCTCGTACTACATCAATGACGGCCAGGGCGGCTTCACGATGATCAACGACGTCGATCCGGGCTACGACGTGTGCTCGAGCACGACCGACCAGGCGATGATGGCGGGCAAGAACATCGGCGACCTGCTGAACGGCGCGAAGATCACGTGGGGCGGCTTCATGGGCGGCTTCAACCTGTCGACGACGAACGGCAACGGCACCACGGGCTGCGCCCGCAGCACGGTCGCTACCGCCGTGAACGCCGCGACGTCCGACTACATCCCGCACCACAACTGGTTCCAGTACTACGCGTCGACCGCGAACCCGCAGCACACGCGCCCGAGCTCGGTCGCTGCGATCGGCTCGAGCCTGCAGACCGACGGCAAGACCGCCGAACCCGCGAACCACCAGTACGACACGGACGACTTCTTCGCCGCCGTGAAGGCCGGCAACTTCCCGTCGGTCAGCTACCTGAAGGCCCCGGCCGCACAGGACGCGCACGCAGGCTATTCGGATCCGCTCGACGAGCAGGCGTTCGTGACGAAGGTCGTCAACTTCCTGCAGCAGCAGCCGGACTGGCAGAACACGGCCGTGATCGTCACCTATGACGACTCGGACGGCTGGTACGACCACGTGTACACGGCGCCGACGCGTGCGTCGTCGGACCCGGTCGACCAGGTCAACGGCAGCGGCAAGTGCGGCACGGGCGGCACCACCGGCGTGAACGGCGCGACCGTGAACGGCCGCTGCGGCCCGGGCGTGCGCATTCCGCTGATCGTGATCTCGCCGTACGCGAAGCAGAACTACGTCGACCACACGATGATCGACCAGTCGTCCGTCGTGCGCTTCATCGAGGACAACTGGCTCGGCGGCCAGCGCATTGGCGGCGGTTCGTTCGATGCAACGGCGGGCGACCTGCGCAGCCTGTTCGACTTCACGTCGAAGCCGAACACGACGCCGCTGTATCTCGACCCGACGCTCGGCACCGCATTGAGCGCGGCACCGGCGATCTGACCGGTACGTCGTGACCGCATGGCCGGCGCATCACGCGCCGGCCGTTTCCATTTATTGCGCCGCTTCGTGCGGCGCCCGATTTCCGACCGACAGCATGACAGCTCGCCCCGCGTTCCCGTCCCCCGACACCACCGGCACCCGCACGCCTTTCCGCCTCCTGCGCCGCGCGGCGTTCGTGATCGGCGCCGCCGTGCTCGGCTACGGTGCGTTCGCGATCGCGTTCCCCGCGCAGGTGCCCGCGGCGATCGGCACCGTCGTCGCCGACTGGACGGGCGCGAACCCGCATCCGGTCGTGCTGCAGCGGCCCGCCGCGCAGCCGCTGTCGGCGGTCGCACAGCTCGGCCGCGCGCTGTTCGCCGATCCGTCGCTGTCCGCATCGGGCAAGCAGTCGTGCGCGTCGTGCCACAGCCCCGATCATGCGTACGGCCCGCCGAACGCGCTCGACGTGCAGCCGGGCGGCCTCGCGATGACGCAGCAGGGCTATCGACCGCCGCCGTCGCTGATGTACCTGTACCGCCAGCCGAACTTCAGCATCGGCCCCGATGCTGGTGAAAACGACGCCGCACCGACCGTCGCGCAACAGGCCGCGTCGGCGGCCGGCGTCGTCAAGGCGCAGAAGGTGGCCGGCACGTCGGCCGCGCCGCAGCTCGTGCCGCAGGGCGGGATGTTCTGGGATGGCCGCGCCGATACGTTGCAGCAGCAGGCGTTCGGCCCGCTGCTGAATCCGGTCGAGATGGCGAATGCGAGCATCGACGACGTCGCGCACAAGCTCGCGCAGTCGTCGCACCGCGCGCAGCTCGAGCAACTGTTCGGCGCGCGCGTGTTCGACAGCCCGCAGCTCGCGGTGTCGGAAGCGATGTTCGCGATCGCGCGCTACCAGGTCGAGGATCCGTCGTTCCACCCGTACAACAGCAAGTACGACCGCTGGCTCGAAGGCCGTGCACGTCTCACGCAGGCCGAACTGCGCGGGCTGCGCCTGTTCAACGATCCGGACAAGGCGAATTGCGCGGGCTGCCACCTGTCGAAGCCCGGCAAGGACGGGCTGCCGCCGATGTTTACCGATTACCAGTACGAGGCGCTCGGCGCGCCGCGCAACCAGGAACTGGCGCAGAACCGCAACCCGGCGTTCTACGATCTCGGCGTGTGCGGGCCGTTCCGCGACGACCTGAAGGACCAGACGCAGTATTGTGCGATGTTCCTGACACCGACGCTGCGCAACGCGGCGACGCGCCACGTGTTCTTCCACAATGGCGTGTTCCACACGCTCGACCAGGTGATGGCGTTCTACAACGAGCGCAGCATCTCGCCGCAGAAGTTCTATTCGCGCGGCGCGGACGGGAAGATCGACGAGTACGACGACATCCCGCCGAAATATCGTGCGAACGTCGACGTGACCGATGCGCCGTTCGACCGCAAGCCTGGCGACAAGCCCGCGATGACGGCGCAGGATATCAAGGATATCGAAGCGTTCCTCGGCACGCTGAACGACGAGCCGGTGCGGTAAACCGCGCGCGCCCCGCGCATGGCGGGGCGCGTGGCACCCGCGCGCCAGCGGTCAGCCGGCGCGCTGCACCCTCGTGTGCGCGTGCTGGCGAAGCTGGCCCGCCCGTTTCACGCGAATCGCATCGATGCATGCGTCGAGCCGCCGGTTGCTTTCCGCGATGCCGAAGCATGCAGCGCGATCGAACGAACGCGCGGCGAGATCCGCCCGCAGCACATCGTCGGACAGCAACTGCGCCATCGCATTGGCCAGCGCGTCGACGTCGCCGACCGACACCAGCAGCCCCGCGCGACCGTGATCGAGAATCTCGCGCGGCCCGGTCGGGCAGTCCGTCGACACGATCGCCTTGCCGAGCGCGAGCGCCTCGATCAGCACCATCGGCATCCCTTCGTTCTTCGAGCTCAGGACCAGAATCGACGCGCCCGCCATCAACGGATGCGGATTGTCCATCTGCCCCATGAAATGCACCCGCGCACCGATGCCGAGCGCAGCCGCCAGACGTGTGAGCTCGTCGCGGTGCGCGCCGTCGCCGACCAGCACGAGATGCTCGGGCACGTCGCGCTGCGCGACGAGTTGCGCATACGCGCGCAGCAACGTGCGGTGATCTTTCTGGAGCTCGTCGAGACGTGCGACGGAGACGATGTACGGGACCCCGCCGGGCAGTGCCGGGCGCGGCGCCGTCGCGTTTGCGCGAATCGCGTCGATGTCGATGGCGTTGGGCAGGACCGTCACCTGTTGCAAGCGGTCGCCGAACATCCGGTCGGCTTCGTCGCCCATCTGCGGGTTCAGCGCGGCAATGCTGTCGTAGCGGCTGTACTGGTCGAGCAGGCGGCGCACGCGGCGGCCCTGGCCGCCGAGCCGTGCAACGAAGCTGAAGTGGTTGACGCCGATCCAGGCCACCCCGAACCGGCCGGCCAGGCGCCGCAGCGACAGGTCGTAGTCGACGATGACGTCCACGTTGCGCGCGAGTTCGGCAACGCGCCGCCCGATGTGAGGGCGCACCGCGAGCGCACCGTGAAGATCGCGCGCGATCCGGCCCGCCTTGCCGAGCTTGTGCGCGTGACGGCGATCCTGGAAGTAGCGCAGCCACTGCGGACGCACCAGGATCTCGATCGGGATGTCTGCCGGGATCAGCGAGCGAAAGCGCTGGGCCAGCATCGGCGACGCGTACGTAATCGACAGGACCGCGCGGAAACGCTGGCGGTCGAGGATCCGCAGCCACTGGATCAGCGACGATTCGATCCCGCCGTTGCCGAAATCGGTCACATGAAACAGGACCCGCACGCGCGTGTCCTCACCCTCGATATACCCCTGTTTATCCATGATTTTTCTTGGTACTGCGAATGTGATCCGTTGTTCGAAGGTAGGCCAGGCTCGCTCTCGGCGCCTTTATAACATAGCGCCTTTCGCTCGCCAAGCAACGAACGGCTGACAGCCTGCAACGTTTGAATCTGCCCCGTGCAAGCGCCCCAGCCGCGGCTCCGCAGTCCCCAACCCGTAAGAAACAGCGTCGATTGCGGCCGCCCCATATCGAATGGCCTGGAACGAATGGAAGTCATGGCCGTACCGGTCAGCCAGCCCTTCGCCTGCCCCCTCGTTTTCCCCGATCCCGTTCGCCTTGACTCCACGCCCTCCCGCGACCACACTTCGCACATCGCAAGTGTGATCACAGATCGCAGATCAAACCCAGGAGAACCCGCCGTGGCGCCACGTATCGTCCCGCCCGCCCTCAAAGCCATCGAACAGGAAACGATGGCCGACAAGGTCTACCAGCAACTGCGCGAAGCGCTGATGAGCGGCCGTTTCGCGCCCGGACAGGCGTTGAGCCTGCGCAGCGTCGCGGAGGCGGTCGGTTCGTCGACGATGCCCGTGCGTGCCGCGCTCACGCGGCTGCGCGCCGAACGCGCACTGGTCGACGGCCCGAACCGCGCGCTCGTCGTGCCGCCGATGACGCTCGACACGCTCGACGAACTGCGCGACGTGCGAATCGCGCTCGAAGGCTGCATTGCCGAACGCGCATGCGCCCGAATGACCGATGCGCAGATCGCCGCCGTGCGCAAGACCTGCGAGACGATGCAGGCACACGTCGAGGCCGGCCGGTCGCGCGCTTACCTGCAAAGCAACTTCGCCTTCCACAGCGCGATCTACGCACACGGCGCGAGCGAAAGCACGCTCGCGATCGTCGAGAACCTGTGGATGCGCGTCGGGCCGTTCCTCAACATGGTCGCGCTCGACATCCCGCATATGCGGCGCTCGATGGATGCGCACCGCGCGATCGTCGATGCGCTCGAGCGGCGCGACGGCACGGGCGTACGGGCCGGCATCGCACTCGACATCGGCGGTGCCGCGCACGACCTTGCCGAGACGCTGCGTGCCGAACAGACCCCGCGCACCGCGAACGCGAAGCCATAGCGGCCGCTTGCCGCGATCGCCCGATCGCGGGCGGCCGCATCCGACAACATCAACGATGGAGACAACCCGGCATGACAGCTTCCGACCTGCTGAAACCCTATGACGGCCTGCGCGTCCTCGTGACGGGCGGTGCCTCGGGCATCGGTCTCGACATCGCGGACGCGTTCGCGGAGTGCGGCGCGCGTGTGCATGTCTGTGACGCGTCGCAGGCCGCGATCGCCGCGCTCGCCGACCGGCCGCCGCGCGCCGGAGCAAGCGTGATCGGAGCGACGCTGGCCGACGTATCCGATCCGGCTGCCGTCGCACGGGTGTTCGACGACGTATCGGCCACGCTCGGCGGCCTCGACGTACTCGTCAACAACGCTGGCATCGCCGGCCCGACCGGCGGCATCGACGAAATCGATCCCGTGCAGTGGGAGCAGACGGTCGCGATCAACCTGAACGCGCAGTTCCAGTTTGCGCGCCGCGCGGTGCCGCTTCTGCGCGAATCGAAACACGGCGGCGCCATCATCGCGCTGTCGTCGGTGGCGGGTCGGCTCGGATATGCGTTCCGCACACCCTACGCGGCGACCAAGTGGGCCGTGGTCGGCCTCGTGAAAAGCCTCGCGATCGAACTCGGGCCGCTCGGCATCCGCGTGAACGCGATCCAGCCCGGCATCGTGCGGGGCCCCCGGATGCGCCGCGTGATCGATGCGCGCGCGCAGCAGCTCGGCGTCAGTTACGACGAGATGGAAAAGCGCTATCTGGAGAAAATCTCGCTGCGGCGCATGACCGATCCGGCCGAGATCGCCGCGACCGCACTGTTCCTGTGCTCGCCCGGCGGACACGGGATCACCGGACAGGCGATCTCCGTCTGCGGCAACGTCGAAGTGCTCTGACGCCTCCTGCATCGCTCACCGAAGGGATTCCCTCCATGGCAAACGCTCGCAAAGTCATCATCACCTGTGCGCCGACCGGCGCGATCCATACGCCTTCGATGTCGCCGTACCTGCCCGTGACGCCGCACGAGATCGAGACGGCCGCCGTCGCGGCTGCCCGGGCCGGCGCGGCGATCCTGCACCTGCACGCCCGCAATCCGTCCGACGGCAAGCCGACCCAGGATCCTGCCGTGTTCGCCGAATTCCTGCCTCGCATCAAGGCGCAGACGGACGCCGTGATCAACCTGACGTCGGGCGGCAGCCCGCACATGACGGTCGACGAACGGCTGCAGCCTGCGCTGCATTTCCAGCCCGAGGTCGCGTCGCTGAACATGGGTTCGATGAACTTCGGGCTGTACCCGATGCTCGAGCGCTTCCGCGAGTTGAAGCATCCGTGGGAACGCGAACATCTGGAGAAGAGCCGCGACCTCGTGTTCAAGAACACCTTCGCCGACATCGAGACGATCCTCACGCGCTGCGGCGCGAACGGCACGCGTTTCGAATTCGAGTGCTACGACATCTCGCACCTGTACAACCTCGCGCATTTCGTCGACCGCGGACTCGCGAAGCCGCCGTTCTTCGTGCAAAGCGTGTTCGGCCTGCTCGGCGGGATCGGCGCGCACCCGGACGACCTGATGCACATGCGCCGCACGGCCGACCGCCTGTTCGGCGGCGACTACGTCTGGTCGATCCTCGGTGCCGGCCGCAACCAGATTCCGCTCGCGACGATCGGCGCCGCGCAGGGCGCGAACGTGCGCGTCGGGCTCGAGGATTCGCTGTGGATCGCGCCCGGCCAGCTCGCGGAATCGAGCGCCGCGCAGGTACTGAAGATGCGGCAGGTGCTCGAAGGCCTGTCGCTGGACATCGCGACGCCGGCCGAGGCGCGCGCGATGCTCGCACTCAAGGGGGGCGACGCGGTGAATTTCTGATCGCCGCTTCGCGACCCAACACCAGGACCCGCAAGCGCAGTGACAAGGCGCCGGCCGCAGCCGGCCGGCGCCAGGACGCCCATCATCGCCCCGCTCCGTTCGAGCGCCGCCGGCGCGGCTCCGTCGTCTGCCCATCCGCTGCGCACGTCGCAGCGGCATCTGCCGAACGCGGCGCGCCGTGCTTGCCGCGCGCGCCGGTTCGCCCTTACCGGAGTCGTCCGCATGTCCACACATCAAGCCCAGGCCCTGCCGTCCGCCACCGGCGACGCAAGCGCGTCGCTGAACCGGCTGCTGTTCCGCAAACTGATGCCGCTGCTGATCGCCGCCTACGTGATCAGTTTCCTCGACCGCACCAACATCGCGTTCGCCAAACACTCGATGGGCGTCGATCTCGGCATTTCATCGGCCGCGTACGGGCTCGGCGCGGGCCTGTTCTTCCTGACCTATGCGCTCTTCGAGATCCCGAGCAATCTGGTCATGCATCGCGTCGGCGCGCGCTTCTGGATCACGCGCATCATGATCACCTGGGGCGCACTGTCGGTCGCCATGGCGTTCGTCCGCGGCGAAACGTCGTTCTACGTGATGCGCCTGCTGCTCGGTGCCGCCGAGGCCGGCCTGTTTCCCGGCGTGATGCTGTACCTGACGTACTGGTTCGGCCGCGAAGAGCGGGCGCGCGCAACCGGCTACTTCTTGCTCGGCGTGTGCATCGCCAACATCGTCGGCGGGCCGCTGGCCGGCGCGCTGATCGAACTCGACGGCACGCTCGGCTTCCACGGCTGGCAATGGCTGTTCGTCGTCGAAGGCATCCCGGCGATCCTGCTCGCGTTCGTCGTGTGGACGCGCTTGCCGGACCGCCCGAGCGCCGCGCCGTGGCTCTCCGCGGAAACCGGCCGTGCGCTCGAGCGCACGCTGGCCGCGGAACAGGATGCGGGCGTCGCCGCGCACGGCGGCCATGCGTTCGGTTCCGCGCTGCGCGATCCGCAGATCTGGCTCGCGATCTTCGTGTACTTCTGCCATCAACTGACGATCTACACGGTGATCTTCTTCCTGCCGGGCATCATCGGCGCGTCAGGGCGCTTCTCGCCGTTCGCAGTCGGACTGCTGACCGCACTACCGTGGCTCGCCGCAGCGATCGGGGCCGGGACCCTGCCGCGCTTCGCGCGCGAGTCGCGTCATTCACGGCGGATGCTGTGCGCGGGGCTGGTCGTGATGGCGGCCGGAATGGTCGGCGCCGCGCATGTGTCGCCTGTCGCCGGGCTTGCCTGCGTGTGCGTGGCCGCGTCGATGTTCTTCGTCGTGCAATCGATAGTGTTCACCTTTCCCGCGTCGCGGCTCGCCGGCAGCGCGCTGGCCGGCGGGCTCGGGCTCGTGAATACGTGCGGGTTGCTCGGCGGCTTCGTCGGGCCGACCGTCGTCGGCGCGATCGAACAGGCCACCGGCAATGCGAAAAACGGGCTGACGCTGCTGGCGGCCGCGCTCGTCGTCGCGGCGTTTGCGAGCCTGGCGCTGCGTCATGGGCACGAGCATGCCGACGCGCGGTCGCACGGTTGACCGCCCGCGCCATTCAAGCCAGCGCGATGCGCGCGTCAAACGCCGCCCGCATCGCGCCCTACTGCGTCAGAACAGATACATCCCCGCGATGAAGACGACGCCCGAGAACAGCAGCGTCGTCACGCAATACCCCATGATGTCGCGCACGCCGAGCCCGGCGATCGCCAGCGCGGGCAGCGCCCAGAACGGCTGCGCCATGTTGGTCCACGCCTCGCCGTACGCGATCGCCATCGCGGCCTTGCCGAGATCGGCGCCGAGCGCTTGAGCCGCCGGCATCACGAACGGGCCCTGCACGACCCAGTGGCCGCCGCCGGACGGCACCGCAAAGTTGATCACGGCCGAGCTCAGGAACGCGAGCAGCGGGAACGTGTGCACGTTCGCGATATCGACGAACCACTTCGTGATCACGCCCGCGAGCCCCGAGTGATCCATCAGCGCCTGGATGCCCGCATAGAACGGGAACTGGATCATGATCCCCGACGCGCCGCGCGCCGCGCCGGCCACCGCGCGCGCATAGGCCATCGGCGTCCGGTGCAGCAGGATGCCGGCCGCGAGGAATGCGAGGTTCACGGTGTCGATGTCGAGCGCGAAGCCCTTCTGCACGAACTTCAGCACGAGGAACGCCGCGCACAGCGCCGCGACGAGGACCGACAATGCGCGGCTCTCCTCCATCCGCTCCGCGAACGTCGCGTCGGGCCCGAGCTGGCGCTCGACGCTCGGCGGTTCGGCGAGCAGCGCCGGATCGACGCTGACGACGTCGCCGGGCTTCGGCATCATCATGCGCGCGAGAAACGGCAGCATCACGATCAGGCCGATCGTGATGAACGCGTTGTAACCGGTGAAGATCGTCTGCGACACGGGAATCAGCCCGATGGTCTTCTCCATCGGATTGCCCTTCGTGGCCGCGACGAGCGGCACCGAACCCGACAATCCGCCGTGCCAGCTCAGGAAGCCCATGTATGCGGACGCCACGAGCAGCCGGTAATCGCTGCCGGCGACACGGCGCGCCACTTCGCGCGCGAGCATGGCGCCGAGCACGAGGCCGAAGCCCCAGTTGATCGCGCAGGCGAGCGCGCCGACGAACGCAACGAGCATCACGCCCTGCCCCGGCGTGCGCGCGGTGCTCGCGAGCGCGACGAGCATGCGCTTCACGGGCGGCGAGCTCGCGAGTGCGTGGCCGGTGACGAGAATCATCACCATCTGCATCGAGAACGCGAGCAGGTTCCAGAAACCCGAACCCCACATCGTCGTGAGCTGCGCGGGCGTATTCGGCGTCAGGCCGAACGCGAGCGCGAACGTGACGATCGTCAGCAGGATCGCGAAAATCAACGGGTCGGGCAACACGCGGTGAACCACCTGCGTGAAAAAGCGGGAAATGCGCTGAATCAACTTGAGCTCCTCGTTTCCTGATAGGGACGTCCGCGCGTGTCGTTGTTGGTTGAGGCGCGGAAACGCGCGGATTCTTGCACAGAACCGGCGAACGCGCTTGGGCGCGCGCGGCTGCGATTGCGTGCTGGCGCGGCGGTGGAAACGGGGAGGAAAACGGCAACCGGCGGTGCAGTCGGCACCGCCGGTGACAAGGACGGATGCGCGTGCGTTAGCGAACGGCCGTCGCAGGTGTGCTCACGGTTGCAACCGAATCCACCCGCCGCTCGGCCAACCGCTGCGCGAACCGGTACGCGACGAGCGACCCGGCCACGGCAAGCAGCATCGGCACGAGGCTGTCGTGATCCGCGCGCGTGAATTCGGCCAGCAGCACGACCGCCGTGATCGGCATCTGCATCGACGCGGCGAGAAACGCTGTCGCGCCGACCAGCGCGCATCCGCCGATCGACGCACCCGGCCACACGAGGCTCCACAGCCCGCCCAGCACGACGCCGAGCAGCGCGCCGTTCGCGAGGCCCGGCGTCAGCAGGCCGCCTTCGGCGCCCGCCCGCAGGCTGCCGGCCTCGATCAGCACCTTCAGCACGAGCAGCGCCGCGGCAAGGCCGATCGTCAGCGTGCCGTCGAAGCCCAGCGACGCCGGGCCCTTGCCGTTGCCGAGCAATTGCGGAAACCGCATCGCGAGCACGCCGATCGCCGCGAAGTTGAGCAGCGCGAGCACGGGCAGCCGCCCGTCTTTCGGCGCGTTCGCCCGGGCTCGCGTCGTGAGCCGCACGAAGCCGTATGCGGCAAAGCCGAACAGCGGCCCGCAGACGATCGACCACGCCACCAGCGGTGTGCTCAGCACGAACGGCGGCACCGTGTACTGATGCTCGTTGCCGAGGCCAATCCATGCGACAGCTGCCGCGATCGCCGACGTCGCGACCGCCACGACCAGCGCACGCAGTTCGAACGTGCCGAGCAGCACTTCGAGCACGAAGATCGCGCCGCCGAGCGGCACGTTATAGACGGCCGCGAGGCCCGCGCCCGCCCCACACGCGACCATCAGCCGGCAATCGTCGGGCGTGAGCCCCGCGCGATGCGCAAGCCGCCCGGCAAGCAGCGAACCGATCTCGCGCGGTGCGACTTCGCGGCCGAGCGGCGAGCCGAGCGCGACGGTGACGATCTGCAGCAACGCGTGAACCGTCGTACTGACGAACGGCATCCGCGGATCGGCCGCGCGCACCGCGCGGCGGATGCTGACGAGCGGCCGGCCATACCGGTACAGCGCCCACCACCCGCCGCCGGCGACGATCCCGCAGACGGTCAGCACCACGAGCCGGCGCAACGGATCGGCACCGGTCACGCCGGTGAGGAAGCTCTCGGTGCCGATCACGTGCGCGACGCTGTAGCCATACGCAACGTGCTGGATCGCATGCAGCAGCAGCGCGAGCAGCATGCCGCCGAGGCCCGCGCCGACGCCGGTCAGGATCGTGACGACGGCCACCCGCGCGAACGGGCTGGCGGCCGGCGAAGAAGGGGCGGGAGCGGACGGGAGATCGAGGCGCATGGGGTCGGCGAATGGGATCGAAAAGACGGCGCGCAACACGCGCGCCGTCGTCAGGACCGCATCGTAGGCCGGCGCCCATCATGAGACAAACGTATTTTTCGAATCAACTCATGCATTTGATGAATACATAAAGACAGGCAGGCCATCACCCTTCGTCGTCCTTCGTCCGCCTCAATCCGGATACGTGACGCGCGCCGGTCGCACCGATCAACCGCCGTGCCCGCCCCGCGCATGTTGCAACGACGCGACAGGCTCTCCGCGATGAACGGATACCAGCCGCGTGCGATCACGCAAGAACCGCCATCGTCTCGCGCGTGCGGCGCGTCGTGTCAGTTTTGTGAAGGACTCTTGCCGGATCCGGAAAGGTGCGCTCGCGGCCCCCGGTGGCCTTGCACGCGCGAGGCATTCCTATACTTGCGCCGAACTTTCGTTCCCAGTCCCACACGCAGGAGCCTTGACTTGAAAAAAACCCTCATCGCCGGCGCATGCACCGCCGCGCTGTTCGCCCCGCTCGCTCACGCACAGAGCTCCGTGACGCTGTACGGCCTGATCGACGCCGGCATCGTCTATACCAACAACGCCAACGGTGCGTCGCTGTGGCGCCTGAACAGCGGCACCGTCAACGGCAGCCGCATCGGGTTTCGCGGCACCGAAGATCTCGGCGGCGGCCTGAAGGCGCTGTTCGTGCTCGAGAACGGCTTCAACGTGAACAACGGCGGGCTCGGGCAGGACGGCAAGCTGTTCGGCCGCCACGCGTACGTCGGCCTGAGCCAGAGTGGCTATGGCACGCTGACGCTCGGCCGCCAGTACGACACGATGGTCGACTTCGTCGCGCCGCTGTCGGCCACGGCCGGCGACTTCGGCGACACGAGCTTCGCGCATCCGTTCGACAACGACAACCTGAACCACTCGCTACGCATCAACAACGCGGTCAAGTACACGAGCGAGACCTACGCAGGCTTCAAGGTCGGCGCGATGTACGCATTCTCGAACGCGACCAGCTTCGGCGCGAACCGCGCATACAGCGTCGCGGCGAGCTACACGAACGGCCCGCTGAAGCTGGCCGGCGCATACCTGCAGATGAACGGCACGAAGGGCTCGACGAGCGCGAGCCCCGGCGCGACCGATGCGGCCGAAGCGAAGAGCCTGAACCAGGGCGGCTGGTCGATCGGCTCGGACCGCATGCGATCGTACGGCGGTGGCATCAGCTACGGGTTCGGCCCGGCCACCGTCGGCTTCGTCTATACGCGCTCGCAGTACGACAACACGGGCTCGTTCGGCTCGACCGGCCAGGTCGCGTTCAACAACTACGACGTGAACGTGCGCTATGCGGTGACGCCGGCCGTCAGCCTCGGCGCGGCCTACGTGTACACGGACGCCAGCGTGTCGAACCCCGACAGCAAGCACGGCACCGATCCGAAGTGGCATCAGGTCGACCTGCAGGCCGTCTACAAGCTGTCGCGCCGCACGGACGTGTACGCGGAAGCGATGTATCAGCACGCATCGGGCCGCGGCTACCAGGCGTTCATCAACGGCTCGGGCGGCGCATCGAGCACGGCGAACCAGATCGTCGGCACGATCGGCATGCGCACGCGCTTCTGACCGGCGCGCGGCAACGTCGCCCGTTGGCCACGCACCCGCGTTCTCACGCGGGCGCGTTCGCCGCGGGCGGCTTGCGCCAATGTTGTTTCATCTGGAAGGCTGCCTGCCTGGAATCGGGGTTTTTACGCGCGCGGGTGCTGCGTAGACTGCCAGCAAAGGTCGGGGTCACGCATCGCGCGTCGAACCGGCCGCCCACCCCGTCCCCAGGAGAACCTCGTGAAATCGCTCGTCGTTACCGCCGCCGCTGCCGTCCTGCTCGCTGCACCGGCCCTGTCGTTCGCCCAGTCGGCCAAGTCGCCCGTCACGCGTGCGCAAGTGCTGCAGGAGCTGACCGATCTCGAGTCGGTCGGCTACAACCCTGCGCGCGGCGAATCCAACAACTATCCGGATGACATCATGGCGGCGCAGGAACGACTCCACGAAAAGCGTCTTGCGGAACAGAAGGCCGCGCATGCCGCGTACGGCCCGGCCGGCGAACCGGCAACGGAATCGGGCGCGGCGGCAAAGCCCGCGCTGTAACGGCACGACGATGCGCCGCGCCCGCGTGAACGATGTGCCGCGGGCGCGGCGCAGGTTGCATTCGCGTTCGTGTGGTTTGCTTGAAGAGAAAAAGCCGGCAGGACGCCGGCGCGCGTCCGCCGCTCAGGCGGCCTGCGGTTCGCGATCGATCGCGTTGAGCATCTCGACGTCGCGCGCAATCATTCCCGGCACCTGTGCACGCAGCATCTCGACCCAGGTCCGCACCTTCGCATCGACGAAGCGACGCGACGGATACAGCGCGTAGACGTTCATCTTCTGCAGGATATGCGCGGGCAGCACGCGGACGAGCGTGCCGTCGCGCAGCGCATCGATCGCCGAGTACAGCGGCAGCATGCCGATCCCGATGCCGTCGCGGATCGCGAGGGCGAGCGATTCGGCCGTATTGGTCTGCACCGGCCCCGCGACGTGGATCTGCTCGACGCCTTCGGGCCCTTCGAGCACCCATTCGTGCGTCGGGAACGCCGGCGTGCACAGCGTCAGGCACGCGTGCGCGGCGAGATCCTGCGGACGAACCGGCGCGCCGTGGCGTTTCACATAGTCGGGCGACGCACACAGGATGCTGAAGGTCGAGCCGAGCAGGTGCGACACGAGTTCGGAATCGGGCAGCGACGACGCGGTCACGACGGCCATGTCGCTCGTACCGTCGAACAGGTCGGGCATGCGCTGCGACAGCGACAGCTCGATCGACACGTCCGGAAACTGCGCGTGATAGCGCGTCAGCGTGGGCAACACATAGTGATGGCCAACGCTCGCGAAGCTGTGCATGCGCAGCACGCCGGCCGGCCGTTCGTGCGCGCAGCTCGCCTCTTCTTCCGCGCGGTCGACGTCGGCGAGGATCTGGCGGCAGCGCCGCAGATAGCTTTCGCCGGCCGACGTGAGTGCGAGACGGCGCGTCGAACGATTCATCAGACGGGTGCGCAGGCGCGCTTCGAGTTCCGACACCGCGCGCGACATCGCGCCGGTCGTCGAATTCAGCGATTGCGCGGCGGCGGTGAAACTGCCCGTTTCGACGACGCGCGAAAACACCCGCATGTTTTGTAGGGTATCCATTCCTGTGAGCAACCTGTAGCGGAGCCGCTATTTTCCTCCACTGGATGCGACAGATTGTTACTCCGGCTGCAACTATCGTTTCCCCGCAGCTGCGTTAATGCGCAGGCGCCGCACTCCTACAATCGGCGCCTCACCAGTCGAACGGACCGTTCGGACAAGCCGCGGCACCCCGCCCGGCGCCGTACGAGCCCCACCCCAGTCATGAAGCCATCACCTGCGATCGAGCGACCTTCCATCGAACCGGCACGATGGAGGACCTGGCTCGATCCACTCGGCGACGCGGCGCGCGACTGGGCCGCGAGCGACGGGCTGATCTGGCTGCACCTCGCGAAAACCGTACTCGCGGCGCTCCTCGCGATGGGCATCGCGATGCGCCTGGAAATGTCGCAGCCGCGCACCGCGATGACGACCGTGTTCGTGCTGATGCAGCCGCTGTCGGGAATGGTGTTCGCCAAGAGTTTCTACCGCGTGCTCGGCACGGCGGCCGGCCTCGTCGCCGCGCTGGCGCTCGGCGGGCTGTTCGCGCAGCAGCCCGAGCTGTACATGGCCGGCATCACGCTGTGGATCGGCACCTGCATCGCGCTCGCGGTGCGCAACCGCCACTTCCGCTGGTACGGCTTCGTGCTCGCTGGCTATACGGCCGCGCTGATCGGCCTGCCGTCCGTGATGACCCCGCAGACGCTGTTCCAGTCCGCGCTCACCCGTGCCGCGGAAGTCGCGCTCGGCATCGCGTGCTCGGGCGCGGTCAGCGCGCTGATCCTGCCGCTCAGCTCCGCGAAGGCGCTGATGCGCTCGCTGGGCACCCGCCATGCGACGTTCGCGGCGTTCACGGCCGGCGCGCTCGCAGGCGACGTTGCACGCGGCGATTTCGAGCGACGTTTCGCCGATTTCGTCGACGATATCGTCGGCTTCGAGGCCAACCGCGCGTTCGCGTCGTTCGAGGATCCGCACATTCGCGCGCGCAGCCGCCGCCTCGCGCGGTTGAACAGCGAGTTCATGAACGCGTGCACGCGGCTGCATGCGCTGCACCAACTCGTCAAGCGGTTGCGCGCCAATGGCTCGGACGCGGTGCTCGATGCGCTGGCGCCGCACGTCGATGCGCTCGCGCAGCGCTTCGCCGCGCTGCGTGACGAGCGGCAGCGCGGCATCGCGCCGGCCACCGGCGCACTGCTCGAGCTGCGCCGCTTCCACAGCGCGTTGCCGAAAGCTGCGCGCGCGTCGCGCCGAGACATCGAGGCGCATGCGGCCGGCGGCCTGCTCGACTTCGATACGGCGATCGAGCTGCTGTACCGCTTCATCGGCGAATATCTCGGTTACGCCGACACCTATGCGTCGCTCGACCAGGACGATCACGCGTTCGAGCGCTCGGTCACGCATTACGCGGTGAAAACCAACTCGTTCTTCGTCGGGTTCGCGTTCCTGCGCACGATCGTCGCCGTCGGCGCGATGAGCGCGTTCTGGCTCGCGTCCGAATGGCCGAGCGGCCCGCTCGCGGTGATCGCCACCGCGATCGCGTGCGCACTCAGCTCGACGTCACCGCGTGCACCGAAGTTCGTCGCGCAGATGAGCGTCGGCGCGGCATTCGCGACCGCCGTCGGCTACGTGTTCCTGTGCTACGTGTATCCGAACATCGACGGCTTCCCGCTGCTGTGCGCCGCGCTCGCGCCGGTGCTCGGCCTCGGCGCGTTTCTCGCGATGCGACCGGGACTGTCCGGCTACGGGATCGGCTTCGCGGTGTTTTTCTGCTTGCTCGCGGGGCCCGACAACGTGACTGCATACACGCCCGAGGTGCTGATCAACAACGGCCTGGCGATCGTCATCGCAATGCTCGCGTGCTCGCTCGTGTTCGCTGTCGTGTTCCCGACCCACATGCCGTGGCTCACCGGCCGCATCGCGCACGACCTGCGCCGCCAGGTCACGCTGGCATGCGAAGGGGCAACGGACGGCCTCGCGCAGCGCTTCCAGTCGAGCACGCACGACCTGATGGCGCAACTGCGCACGCTGCTCGTGCGACGCACGCGACAGCATCGCGACGCGATGCGCTGGATGCTGTCGACGCTCGAGGTCGGCCACGCGGTGATCGACCTGCGCGACGAACTGAATGCGTTCTCCGCATCGAAACCGCCGCAGACACTGCGCTGGACCGGTTCCGTCGAAGCTGTGCTGCACGAGCTGCCGCGCTTCTTCGACGATCCGACGCCCGGCCATCATGCGCGCACGCTGAAATCGGTGAATCTCGCGATCCGCGCGGCGCAGCACACGCTGCAGGCGTGGTATTCGGTGCCCGACGAGCGGCACCGCATGCAGCGAATCGTCGGCTGCCTGCACTTCATGCGCAGCGCACTGCTGGACAAGGACGCGCCGTTCAACCGGCATCGCCATTGACGATCGGTGCGTGCGCAACGTGATCCTTGTTCCGGATGGAAATAAGCTCTACAGCCGCGGTGATTAATCTTTAAGCAGTACGAGCCTATAGTTTCCTCACTGCCAGCGAGACTGGCACTCACCCAGGAGAAACCAAAATGAAGCCGCTGCACCTCGCCCTCGTTGCCCTGTCGCTCACCGCTGCTGTTGCTCACGCACAGCCGGCACCGGCAGACGTCGCACAGCAACAGGCGAACCGCGCTGAAGCCGTCGCAACCGCCGGCCGCGTCGATCGTGCGCAATCGAAGCAGGAAGACCCGAACGCCTGTGTCGGCCCCGTCAGCTTCTGCAACGTCTACTTCGGCAGCTGAGCATGACGCCGCGTCGTCACGGCCAGGCCTGCACCGCCCGCACTGCTTGCGCGGGCGAGCGGCGGCCCGGCCGATCGCCGCATCGCCGCTCGCCCCCACGCCGCTTCGATTGAAGCGGCGCATGCCGTTTCAGGCGCCGCGCCCCGGCCGCCAACCCACCTCGCGCAACGCATCCAGCAAGCGCGCCTGCCCCAGCCCCTCGACCCGCGCACCGCGCGACTCGACGTCGCCGCCCGCCACGAGCGCATTCACGATCGCCTCCTCCACCGCCTCCGCCGCCGCGACGAACAGCGCGGAAATATGGTCGTTGTTGACCATCTTCACGCCGGTCGTCGGTGCCCCTTTGCTGCCGTAGTTCGCCGCCGGCAGGCCATCGTTGCCCGTTGCGAACGCCAGGAAGATGTCGCCGCTCGAATCCTCGGTGCCGCCGCCGACGCGCGCCAGCCCGACGCTCGCACGCTGCGCAAGGCGCGTGCACTGGTGCGGCAGCAGCGGCGCGTCGGTCGCGATCGTCACGACGATCGAGCCCATCCCGGCCTCGCCTTGCGCGTCCGGCGCACGGAACGGCGAAGGCACGTGCCGCAGCACTTCGCCGACCGGGTAGCCGGCCACGCGCAGCATCTCGCGCACGCCGTAGTTCGCCTGCACGAGCGCGCCGACGGTCCAGCCGCCCGCCTCGGCCGAAAGCACACGCGACGCGGTGCCGATGCCCCCCTTGAACTCGTGGCAGATCATCCCCGTGCCGCCGCCCACGCCGCCTTCGGCAACCGGCCCCGACTGTGCGGCGGCCAGCGCACGCAGCACGTGCGCGGCGCTCACGTGCTGCCCCCAGATGTCGTTCAGCAGCCCGTCGTAGGTTTCCATCACGACCGGCATGCACCAGTACACGCGGCCGGCCGCCGCTTCGCGCTCGTTCGCGACGAGCGCATCGCGCACCGCACCGACGCTGTGCGTATTCGTATAGGCGATCGGCGTGGTCAGCAAGCCGGCCTCGCGGATCCATTCGAGCCCCGTCGCGTCGCCATTGCCGTTCAGCACGTGCACGCCCGCGAAACACGGCGAATCGTGCGCGGCGCCCGCGCGCGGTTCGATGACGGTGACGCCGGTGCGGATCGACGCGTCGCCGTTCTCGACGTTCAGCGTGCAATGTCCGACCCGCACGCCCGGAACGTCCGTGATCGCGTTGAAGCGGCCCGGTGTGCCCAGTCCGATGCGGATGCCGAGATCCCTCGTGCGCATGATGCAATTCCTCCAGTCTTTCAATGGTTCGGTGTTTCAGTGTTTCGGTGCGGCAAGCTTTCGATCCGGCGCTCAGAGCGTACGGAAGGCTTCGCTGTGGCGCGCCCAGACTGCATACATCACGAGCGCGGCGATCAGCAACCCCGCGATGATGATCAGGTCGGTCGGTTTCGTCGCCGTTGCGAGCGTCGTGTAGAGCGTATACGCGGCGCCGGCTACCGCGACGAGCGGCGTCACGGGCCACAACGGCATCCTGTAATGGTGTTCGACGTCACGGCGTACGAACCGGCTCGCGAGCGCGGCCAGGCCGACGACCAGATAGATCAGCAGCAGCAGGTCGACCGTGAACGCGGTCAGCTCGTCGAGGCTCGACACGAACACGAGCCCGGCCGACGGCACCGCGAGCGCGAGGGTGGCGAGCCACGGCGATTCGAAGCGCGGGTGGATCGTCGAGAATGCGCGGTTGCAGGTGCGCGACCAGAGCGCGTGCCGGCCGCTGCTGTACAGCAGGCGGCCCATCGTGATCACGATCGCGATGATCGCGTTGAATACCGACAGGAAAATCCCGCCGCTGACCACGCGCGACACGGCCGGATTGCTCAGCGAACGCACTACATAGCCGATCGGGTCGGCGCTCTTCGTCAGTTCCGTCAGCGACGGCGCGCCGAGCACGATCGCGGTGAGCGGAATCAGTTCGACGACGAGGATCACGAGCAGCGAATAGATCACCGCCTTCGCGACATTGCGGTTACCGCCGCGCAGGTCTTCCGCGAGATAGGCGGCCGAGCCGAAGCCGTTGTAGCAGAAGATCGCGGTGCCGATCGCCGGGACGATCGCAGCCAGCGTCGCCGGCACGAGCGCGTTGCCGCTCGCGACGACCGGTGCGACCAGCACGTCGGCGCCGCGATGCGGCGAACCGAAGCCGAGGCCCGCGATCAGCATCAGCACGCCGATCTCCACCACCAGGAACGCGCCCGTGATCCACGCGTTCGTCTTGATGTTCAGCATGCCGAGCAGGTAGCTGAGCAGCACGATCGTCAGCGCGACCGACTGGTTGCTGAAGTGCGTGCCGAGCGCGTTGTTCAGGTAAGGCGCGGCGCCGCTCGCGAGCACGGCCGGAATGAACACGCTGACGGACAGCACCGTGATGAAGGTCAGGTAGCCGGGCAGCGTGCCGAACACGCGCTTGGCCATCACGTACTCGCCGCCCGCGCTGCGGTGCGCGGCGCTGAGTTCCGCATAGCAGAGCGCGAACGCCAGCGCGAGCACGCCGCCGAGCAGGAACGACAGCACGGCGCCGCTGCCGGCCTGCTGGATCGCGAATGGCGCGATCACGAAGATCGAGCTCGCGGGCGTCACGCCCGAGACGGTGATCATCACCGCATCGCGCACGCTGAGCGTCTGCGACAGCGCGCGCGGCGCGTCTTCCGTTGCAGGCGCCGCTTGCAGCGTGCCCGTCGATTCCGACATCATCGCCATTTCGTTCTCCTGTGCTTGGGCCAATCCTTTGCCACTTTTTTTTGAACGCCCATACTCGGGCCCGATTGATTGCGTGGCAGTCTAGGAAGCCAATTTCAGGACCGCTATTCCCCCTTCGTGTTACGCCCTTCCGGTGGTGGTATGGATCGTCTCTTTTCCGAAATCGCGATGCACCAGGCGCTCGGCCGCGCAATCGATCATCTCGGCCAGCCGCGTTTCTGGCGGTTCCTGGTGCTGCTGCTCAATGAAATGGTGCCGTTCGACAACGCGCTCGCGACCGCGATCGGCCCCGACGGCGTACCGCTCGTGCTCGACGAATACGACACGGGCGGCACCGATGCCGCGTCGCCCGTGCCGCTCTACCTGAACGGCGTGTATCTGCTCGATCCGTTCCTGCAGGCCGCGCACGACGGGCTCGCCGACGGCTGCTACCGGCTCGAGGAAGTCGCGCCCGACCTGTTCCGGCAGAGCGAATATTTCCTGAGCTACTTCCGCGATGCGGTCGGCGATGACGAGATCCAGATCCTCGTGCGGCCGAATGCCGACATGCTGCTGTCGCTGTCGCTCGGGGCGGGCGCGCGGTTCGACGTCGAGCCGCTCGGCAAGCTGACGGCCGCGATGCCGTGGGTGCTCGCGGCGATCCGGCAGCACTGGCGGCTGGTGGGCGACGCGGCACGCGCGGCGCCCGACGCCGATCTCGGCGCGCGGGTCGAGCAGGCGCTCGCCCGCTTCGGTGCGGGCGTGCTGACCGATCGCGAGATGTCGATCGCGAGAATGGTGCTGCGCGGCAATTCGTCGAAGGCGATTGCCGAGCGGCTCGCGATATCACCCGAAACGGTGAAGGTGCACCGGCGGCATCTTTACGCAAAGCTCGGGATCTCGTCGCAACCCGAGCTGTTTTCGCGGTTCATCCAGGCGCTGGGGGAAGACGCGGCCGGATGACCGCGTCGATGCTGATGGATGGCAACCGGCGCGGAATCGGGCACACTCCGTCAAGCGCCACATGCCGTGTTCATCCCGCGACACCGATGCGGACGCTCCGTCGACAACAAGATTGCCCGAAAACAGGAATCCCGATTCATGTCGCTCATTCCGATCATGGGACTTGGCTGGCTGTTTCTGTGTGCGATCAGTGCCGCATCGATCGTGCTCGTACCGCCCGTGGTGCTGGTTGCCTGGCTGATGGGGAAGAACATCTGGTCGATCCTGACCCGTGGCCGGCTGCAGTTCGCGTTCCTGGCCTACCTCGGTTCCGCGCCGGTGCCGGCCGTCTTCACGTTCCTGCTGGAAATCGGCGCCACGGCCGGGAATCACGGTGGCACGGCGTCCACCAGCGAGTATCAATGGAACCAACGGTTCTTTTTCGTGTTCGTCGCCGCGGCGGCACTGAGCGGCCTGCTGTTGCTATTGCGACCGAAGGACAGGCAAGCGGCGAACGTCGAACCGCCGCAGCCTGCGCGTTAGTCGGCGCGCGAGCGCCGCGCCATGCCGCCTGCCCGGTTCTCGAGCAGGCGCAGGGGCATGTGAAGCTTCCCGCTACTTCCACTTCGCACCGAGTTGCGCGAGCCCGGCATTCCGGAGATCGTCCGGCAACATCACCACGCGAAACTCGCAGTCCGCATTCAACATCAGGAACCACGGCTCCGCGAGCGCCGGGATTTGCGACGGATCATTCACGTCGACGATCACGACGGCCCCGCGTCCGCCGCTCTGCTCGGTGAAATACACGGCCTCCGGCTTGACCGCTTCGAGTATTCGCCCGATCACGTCGCCGACGCTGCCGTCGCGCACCAGCGTGTTGAACGGCTCGTGAGGGATTCGTATGTTGAGAAGCATGCGCATGACCATCCTCCTTGGGCTCCGCCCGGCCTGGGCCCTTCAAGCATAGGTGCTGCGCGATGCCGCGCCAGTGGCGCCGCAAGCATTGGCCGATTCGCATTCACATTCCGACGATTCGATGACACCGCATCGCGCGAACGCCAATCGTTAGCGACGCGCCAATCCGCCGGGAATGGCGTCGCATTCGATGCGCCGTCGAATCGGCGCCCCGCTCGCCCGGCCGCGCCGCACGCATCACACGGTACCGCCGTCCGCAGCGGGCGCGATCGCGAGATGCAGCGGCCGCTCCGGCCGCAGCGTCACGTTCAGCACCGGCCGCGGCGGCATCATGCCGGGCGGCACCGACAATGCGTAGCGCTGCAGGATCATCGCCGCGACGACCGTCATTTCCGTCATCGCCAGATGCTGCCCGAGACACACGCGCGGCCCCGTGCCGAACGGCATGTAGGAGCCGCGCGGCGCGGCCGGCGCGTCGTCCGCAAACCGCTCGGGACGAAACGCGTCGGGCTCGGCAAACCATCGCGCATCGCGCTGCATGAGTTGCAGCGGCAGCATGAACAGCGTCCGCGCGGGAAACTGCCACGGCCCCAGCACGATCGGCCGCGATGCCCGGCGGCTGATCAGGATCGGCGCGGACGGATACAGGCGTAGCGTTTCCTCGAGCGTATGGGTCAGGTAGTGCAACGACGATCGCGTCTCGGCGGATGGCGCGCGACCGCCCAGCACGCGCGCCACCTCGTCACGCGCGGCGCCCTGCGCCGCCGGATGCGCTGCCATGCACCAGGCCCACCAGGTCAACGCCCCGGCCGTCGTCTCATGGCCCGCGAGGAACGCCGTCATGCATTCGTCGTGCACGGCCTGCAGCGGCCATCGCCGTGCGTCGTCCCGATGCAGCCGCAACAGGCGCGACAGCAGATCGTCGGGCCACGCGTGCGTCGGCAGATCGAGACGCGCATGCAGTTGCCGGTCGATCAGCCCGTTCAGCACGGCCATCGCCCGCGCCTTGCCGCGCTTCCACGGCATCCAGTCCGGCGTGCTTGCCGGCCAGTAGAAATCGGCGTTGGCCGCCGCGCTCACCACGCGCACGGCTTCCTCGGCCGCACGCGCCTCGTCGCCGATCGCGTCGGAGAACATCGTGCGCATGATCACGTCCATCGCCAGCGACGTCAGCGCGCTTTCGATCGGCCAGTCCGGATCGCGCGCGGGCCACTGCGCGAGCGCATGTCCGGCCGTCGCCGCGATCGACGGCACGAACGCCTGCACCGGCTTCGGCATGAAATTCGGTTGCAACGCCTGCCGCTTGTCGCGCCACGCGTCGCCTTCGGCGATCAGCACGCTATGGCCGTGAACCTCCGCAAACACCCGGACGGCACGCTCCCAGCGCCCGAGCGCATCGTGATGCGTCACCAGGAGTTCGCGCACGAGTGCGGGATCGGTCACGATCACCGCATGCTCGGGCCACATGCGCAAGTGCACGACGTCACCGTATGCGCGCTGCCAGCCGGCCAGCGTGCCGAGCAGGTCGCGCGACATCGTGCGCAGCAGCCCCCAACCCGTCAGGCCGGCACGCGGCCCCGGCGGCCATACGCCGGGCGGGTGAAGCACGGGCGCCGAAGCCGAAGCGCCCGCATGGAATGGACATTGGGAAGTGGATCGCGTGTTCATGGGCCGGATTATCCGAATCGGCATGCGGGCGGTCTTGAACGCAAACGACATCGACACGCGTCTGGCCGGTCCCTATACTCCGGCGTCATGTTCTCCGACCCGTCATCGATCTCGCCGTCGTGCCCCGATCCGCTGGCGCGCGCTCCCCGCGCGCTGAGCGACGGGCGGTCGCCGCATGGACGGCTGTACCCCGCGCCGGCTGCCCTGCAGGGCGCGGTGGTCGCGATCGTGTTGCACGACACGCGCGGGTTCGTGTTGAGCGACGCGCAACGGCTCTCGCATTTTCCGGCCACGCCGCTGGTGTGCGTGTCGTGGTATCGGGATCTCGACGTGGGCTTCGTCGAACCCACGGCCGACGGGCCACGGTGGCGCCCCTTCGGTGCCGCAGCGACGCTGTCGGGCAGCCATTCGGCCCCGACCGTGGCCTGGGCGCCGACCGGCGGACGGATCGGCATGATCTGCTTCACCGC
This sequence comes from Burkholderia aenigmatica, assembly GCF_902499175.1. GTDB lineage: Bacteria > Pseudomonadota > Gammaproteobacteria > Burkholderiales > Burkholderiaceae > Burkholderia > Burkholderia aenigmatica. Next base: position 23,939 of record NZ_CABVQC010000043.1, on the reverse strand, counting down.
CGATGCGGCGCGGACACTGTTCGGCATTGCGCTGGCGGACATCCACGACCGCGTGCTCGACGCGCACGCCTGCCTCGGCGACGACTGGCATCCGCTGCTCGATGCGCTGGTGGGCGCGGAGCGCGATGCCGATGCGCTGGCGGCGATCGAACGTCATCTTGCGCCTCGCTGGCAGGCGCTGCGGCCGGCGACGCCGCTGTCGTCGCTCCGCAATGCGGGACGCAGTTGGGTCGAGCGCCTCGCACTGCAGGCGCGCGAATGGCGGCATACCCACAGCCCACGCCAGGTCGAGCGGCGTATCAAGACCTACAGCGGCCGATCGCTGCGCGAATGGCAAACGCTCGTCAGGACGGAAAGCGCGTTCTTTGCGGCGCGCGACCGGTTCGAAGCCGGTGCCGCGTTCAACTGGGCGACGCTCGCACTGGACGAAGGGTTCGCCGACCAGGCGCACCTGAGCCGCGAGGTCAAGCGCATCACGGGATTCTCGCCGAGCGAATTCACGCAACGCTTCATCGAGGACGAATCGTTCTGGATGTACCGGCTGTGGGTGTGACGCACGGCGGCGCCACGATGCCGGCCATGCGAAATGGGTCATACATTCCAATAGTAGAATGTTAGGCATTGCCCCGAACCCCTCCACCGCCCGCATCATTCCAGGAGCCCGTAATTGAACCCGTCGTCGCCCCCAGAACGCAAAGGGGTCGCCCTTTATGCGCGAATTGCCAGCCTGCTGCGCGGACGAATCCACCAGGGCGAATGGAAGCGCGGCGACCAGTTGCCGCCGATTCCCGAGCTGTGCGCGTTCTATCAGGCGGGCACGATCACGGTGCGCCAGGCGCTGGCCGAACTGAGCGCCGAAGGGCTCGTGAGCAGCGCCCGCGGCCGCGGCACGTTCGTCACGGCCGAGGTCGTCTCGCCGGCGGATAACCCGGCGCTGCGCGCCGCGATCAACGATCCGCTCCAGCTCGCACCCGGCCAGACCCTGCGCGTGCTGCTGCGCGACGCCGTGACCGAATTGCCCGCCGCATTGCAGACGGGCCAGCCGATGCGCGCCGCCTACATGCGGATCCGTACGCTTCATCTGCACGACGGTGCGCCTTACGGCGTGATGGACAGCTACGTCGCGCGCGAAACCTACGACCGCTTTCCGAAGGGCAGCGACGCACGGCACAAGGTCGGTTATCTCGTCCGTCAGTACAACCGGCTACCGCTCGCGAAGGCCCGCCAGGAAATCACGGCCGCCTATGCGGATCAGGAAACGGCCGACCTGCTCGCGTCCGACAGCGCCGACTGCAGCATGGCCGACATGCTGATTCGCATGCGCCGCTGGTGGACGGACGGCGACGGCTGCATCGTCCACGCCGGGCTCTACCTGTATCGCGCCGACCGTTTCGTGCTCGATATCACGCACGATCTCGACGGCGACGACCGCAGTGCCGACCTGATCCCGTCGCCGCGCACGGGCGTCCGGAAAGCCGCACGCAAGCCGTCGGCCTGACCCGCGCACCGCGTCACGCCGACGTGTCGACGTCGTCGTCGCACATCGCGCCGTAGACCCAATGCCGCAGGTCGCGGCGGATCCGGTACGTCGTCGACGGCAGCAGCTGCGTCATGAACACGACGATCAGGTCCTCGGCCGGATCGATCCAGAACGCCGTGCTGGCACCGCCGCCCCAGAAGTAATCGCCGACGCTGCCCGGCTGCATCGTCGCGGCCAGGTCCTGCGTCACCGCGAAGCCGAGCCCGAAACCGAGCCCCGGATACACGGCCTCGCTGAACGTGGAGCGCGACATCCGGTCGAGCGTCTGGCCGCCCGGCAGATGGTTGATCGTCATCAGCTCGACGGTTTTCGGGCTCAGGATCCGGTGCCCGTCGATCGATCCGCGATTCAGCAGCATCCGGCAGAAGCGCAGGTAATCGCCGGCCGTCGACACGAGCCCGCTCCCGCCCGATGCCAGCGCCGGCGGCCGGCGAAACGCGCTGGCGGCCGGGTCGTCGTGCAGCACGAGCGCGCCATCCGCACCCGGTCGATAGCACGCGCACAGGCGCTCGGCCTGCTCGTCCGGCACGAAGAAGCCGGTGTCGGGCATGCCGATCGGGTCGAACAGCGCTTGCTTCAGGTAGTCGGCGAACGGCTGCCCGGAGATCTTCTCGATGAGATAGCCGAGCACGTGCGTCGCGACCGAATAGTTCCATTCGTCGCCCGGCGAGTAGTCGAGCGGCAGCCGGGCCAGGTCCGCGATCATGCCGTCGAGACCGCCCGGGTTGCCCGGTTCGCCGAGCGCGAGTTCGCGGTACGCGGCATCGACATTCGTGCGGGCCTGGAAGAAATACGACAACCCGGCCGTATGGCGCAGCAGATCCACCATCAGCATCTCGCGCGCGACCGGACGGGTCTGGAACCCGCCGAGGCTCCGTGCGCCGGCCACCGCCACGCCCAGCTCCTTCCATGCCGGGATCACGCTCGACACGGGATCGTCGAGCGCCACCAGCCCCTGCTCGACCAGCGTCATGAACGCGACGCTCGTGATCGGCTTGGTCATCGAATAGATGCGGAAAATCGCGTCGTCACGCATCGGCTTCGCCCGCTCGACGTCCATCGATCCGACGACGTTTACGTGCGCCAGCTCGCCACGGCGATGGATCATCGTCACCGCACCCGGCAGGCGCCCGGACGCCACGTACCGTTCGTTCAGCCGCGTGTCGAGCGCCATCAGCCGCTGCGACGACAAACCCGGATGTGCCACCTTGGTCATGCTCCTGCTCCTGTTTCCACTTCGGTCTCGACACGCCGGAACCCGCGTCACTGCGCTTCCCCAAACGCGCCTGCCCGGCTCAAACATTCTAAAAATAGAACTATATCATTTTAAAGAATGCACGAACCGTCCCGAGTCATCGGCGACACGCGGTGCGCGCCATGCGGGCCGGTTGCCCGATTCGAGACACGCGGGCATGATGTCGCGAACCCTGGCGGCGGCCCTGCGAACCGCTCATCGCAACGCGCCGTCAATCGCGCCGGCCGGGATCCGCTTCGCACCCGGCTGCCTCTGCCCACCTCCGTCCGCTCATGTCATTACGCGCATTCAGAACGCTGGCCGCCATCGCCCGATACCGGACGTTCGCGCGCGCCGGCGAAGCCATCGGCCTCACGCAATCGGCTGTGAGCCTGCAGATCAAGACGCTGGAAAGCGAATACAACGTGCAGTTGTTCGATCGCTCGCGCCGGCAGCCGGTACTCACCGAGGCCGGCAACATCCTGCTCGCGCAGGCCGAGCAGGTGCTCGCGATGGTCGACCGGATTCCCGATGCGCTCAGCGACGAGAAGAAGCTGGTCGGGCGCCTGCGGATCGGTGCGATCCAGACCGCGCTGTCCGGCCCGCTGCCCGACGCGCTGCTCGCGCTCCGCGATGCGCATCCGGGGCTGCGCGTGCACGTGTCGGCCGGGATGTCGGCCGAACTGGCGAACCGCGTCGCGGCCGGCGAACTCGATGCGGCCATCACGACGAGCCCGGTGCGCCCGCATCCGGCGGAACTGACGTGGACCACGCTGTACGAGGATCGCTTCTGGCTGCTCGCGCCGCCGGATCATGCGGAACGCGACGCGGTCACGCTGCTCGACACGCTGCCGTTCATCCGCTTCGATGCGCAGGCATGGGCCGGCCGCATGATCGCCGCCGAGCTGCGCCGCATCGGCGTGCGCGTGCGCGAGGAGATGGTGCTGGACAGTGCGGAAACGATCGCGCGCATGGTGGCGAGAGGGCTCGGCGCGGCAATCGTCGCGCTCCCCGATGCGACGCTTGCGCGCCTGCCGCCCGTCACGCGCTTGCCGTTCGGTCAGCCGCAGATGGGGCGCGCGGTGGTCCTGCTCGAACACCAGTCGCGTCCGGCCGAACGTTTCGCGCGTGCGCTCGCGGCCGAAGTCACCGCTTCATCGATGAGAATTTCTCATTGAACACCCGATAATTAACAATTATTCCTGTTGCTTGAGCGTGTTAACTTGGCGGCATCGTCACTCTTTCGATTGCGTGTCGCCATGTTGCCCGCAGGATGGATTCCCGCCTCGTTCCGCCGCTTTGCATGCCAGCCGCTCGCTGCAGCCCGCATGGCCCGCACGGCTCGCGTGAAGGCGTGCCGATGATCGGCCCGATCCTGCTCGCGTTGGCGCCGGTCGCGCTGCTGGTCGGGTTCGGCCACGGCCTGCGGCGCACGGGCTTCATCGCCGACGCGTTCTGGCCGCAGGCCGAGCGGCTGTGCTACTACGTGCTGCTGCCCGCGCTGTTCGCGGACGGTCTCGCGAACGCGCGGCTGCAATCGCTGCCCGTTTTACCGCTCGCGGCTGCGCTGGTCGGTTCGACCGCACTCGCCGCGGCGCTTCTACTGCTGGTCCGCCGGTTCGTGCGGGTTGACGGCGCCGGCTTCACGTCGGTATTCCAGGGCGCCGTGCGCTTCAACAACTATGTCGGCACCGCGCTCGCGGCGGGGTTGTTCGGCGCACAAGGCATCGCGCTCGCAGCCGTGTGCGTCGCGGCGATCGTCCCGACCGTGAACCTGATGTGCGTGCTCGTGTTCGCGCGCTACGGTGACACGCGGCTCGGCGCGGCGGCGCTCGCGCGCCAGATCCTGTCGAATCCGCTCGTCGTCGCGTGCGCGCTCGGGATCGCGATGCAGGCCGGCGGCGTTGCGTTCCCGGCGGCTGTCGAGCCGGCCGTGCGCGCGCTCGGCGTCGCGTCGATGCCGCTCGGCCTGCTGTGCGTGGGCGCGGCGCTGCGATTCGATGCGGCGCGTGCGTGGCTGCAGCCGGTGTGCGTCGCGTCGGCGTTCAAGTTCATGGCGATGCCGCTCATCACACTCGCCGCCGGCCGGCTGTTCGGGCTCGGCGACGCGGCGCTGACGGTCGCGCTGCTGTTCCAGGCGCTGCCGACGTCGTCGGCGTCGTACATCATGGCGCGCCAGCTCGGCGGCGACGCGCCGCTGATGGCCGGCATCACCGCGTTCCAGACGATCGCCGCGGCGCTCGCGATGCCCGTCGTACTGACCGCCCTCGCGTCGGCGCCCGCGTTTCGCTGACGACGACGCCGCGCCCGATCCGATCCCCCTGAATCCAGCCTGCACCGTAGCGATCGCGCGATTCGCAATCGCCGGCCGCGCACGGTCGCTCATGCGTTGCAGCAGGCGCTCACCGAGAAACCCCGTCACATGAACGCTCCCGCCCCGCCCGCCGCCATCGCCGCCGCCCGGCCGCACGCGGCCATCTACGTGAAGCTCACGCTCGTCGCGCTGTTCTGGGGCGGGACGTTCATCGCAGGCCGGATCCTGGCCGCGACGATGTCCGCGACCTCAGCGGCCACCGGCCGCTTCGCGATCGCCGCGCTGCTGCTGGTCGTGCTGACGTGGAAGATCGAAGGCGGGCTGCCGAAGCTGAGCGGCCGCCAGATCCTGACGACCTTCGGACTCGGCGCGACCGGCATCTTCCTGTACAACGTGTGCTTTTTCGCGGCACTCGCGCGGATGCCGGCGGGGCGCACCGCGCTGTTCGTCGCGCTGAATCCCGTCGCCACCGCCGTGCTGCTGTCGATCGTCGTGCGCGGGGAACGCCTGTCGCTGTCGCGCTGGGCCGGCATCGCCGTCGCGCTGTTCGGCGCGCTGATCGTGATCAGCCGTGGCGACTTGCTGCGGGTGCTGACCGATCTCGGCAACACGTTCGGCGCGGGCGAACGCTACATGCTCTGCGCGGTGCTGAGCTGGGCCGCCTATACGGTGATCGGCCGGCGCGCGCTCGACGGGCTGTCGCCGCTGGCGGCCACGACGTATGCGGCGCTGTGGGGCCTCGCGCTGCTGATCGTCGCGCACCTGTTCGGCTCGCCCGCCAGCAGCGGCACGCCGCTGACGTGGCAGGCCGTCGCGTCGATGCTCTATCTCGGCGCGATCGGCACGGTGGTCGCGTTCGTCTGGTATTCGCAGGGGATCCGCGAACTCGGGCCGGCCCGCGCGGCCGTGTTCACCAACCTGGTGCCCGTGTTCGGCGTGCTGCTGTCGGTCGCGCTGCTCGGCGAGCCGTTGTCGCCGTCGATGCTGGCCGGCGGTGCGCTCGTGATCGCGGGCGTCGCGCTGACCAATCGGGCGAGACGTCAAGGTGTCGCCACGGGTTCGAAGTGACCTGGCCATGCACCGCACGGTTTGATAGTCCGCTCCTGATTCGAGCCAGAGCTGTTGTGCTGCGCGCCACACAGGCAAACGCACCATCGCTATTCCGGCACGTCCCGATGGCGCGCCACATGGCGAATGCTCGACAGATCGCACCCGAACTGCGACCGGACCGCCTGCATTGTGGTCAACAACCGGCCGAACGGCTTCTGCATGCGCGCCTCGAGACGTTCGTCCAGCGCTATCGGTGCGCAACCGAGTCTGCTCAATATGTAAGCGCATTCATCCGTCAGGTCCCCGGTTTCGAGTTCGTGATCGACACGTCGAACAAGATCGAGAAACAAGCGCCCTCTGGACGTCATCTCATATAACGCCTTGTCCCGATCCGCCCGAATGAATCCGGCGCCCTTCAATAACAACAACTGCTCGCGAACAGGGCTCGCACTCACTTGAAGTCGCTTTGACAGGGTCGAGATATTCAAGAACCCTTCTGTCGCAATGACGTAGAGGATCGCAAGATTGAGCCCGAGCGTTCCCGATGCATCGAGAAAGAACTGCACATGCTCTTCCGCGATGTGTCCGAACACGACATTGAAGATAATGTCGTCGACGATCTTTTCGGTCAGCAAGCGTTCGACGCAGTCGCGCTGCGACGCGTTGTCCGCGTCGAAATCGGACGGCACCGGCAACAGCTTCAATCTTGCAAGCCGGCCACGGGCCGGGGAATTCCGATAGCTTGCAATGATCTCTTCCAGTGCCTGATACGTTTTTACGGAATCTCGAACGATGTACGGCGTAATCTCGGCTCCGTCATCGTGGAGAAGCGAACGCACGTCCTTCTCGATACCGTCGGTATGCCCCCATAGAACCTGTCCGACCAGCGGTCTTTCCCAGTCGCGCTCCACCAGGCATGAAAAATCAAACAGCTTTCGGTCGGTTTCACAAAATCCATAAAGGTCGATTCGCGAGAACCGCTTCAGGACAGTCAGAAACGTCTGCTTAAGGAACAGGTGCTCGGCACTTTCAGCCATGTCCGTAGTCGCTTCCATCAAAAGTGACGGACCCCGAGCGTACCAGCCGCCTCCCGGAAATGGCTGGTTTTTGTTCTCAGACAACCTGCGTCACGGTCGAACGGGTCCAACCCCTTTCTCACACCTGCGGCCCAAAACGCCTATCGTTGAAACGGTGGTCGATGTGACAGGTTGCATCACGACCGTTCCGGCTACCCTAGCGGGTCGCTGCTCGCCTGCCCGCATGCATCGTCGAAAAATCTGGAGCCGCACATGAAACTCTCGCTTCTCGTCAGTTCCGCCCTGCTCGCCATTGCATCCGCTTCGGCGTCGGCCCAAGGCTCGATCACGAAAGTCGAAAACGGCGCGCTCGTCGCCGCAAACGGGATGACCGTCTACGCATTCGACCACGACAAGCCCAACGCCGGCACCAGCGCCTGCACGGGCCAATGCGAATCCTTCTGGCCGCCCTACAAGGCCAGCGCGACCGATGTCCCGGTCGGCCCCTACACGATCATCAAGCGCGATGACGGCAGTCCGCAATGGGCGTACAAGGGCAAGCCGCTGTACTTCTTCTCGAAGGACATGAAACAGGGCGACCGCAACGGCGACAACTTCAAGAACATGTGGCACGTGGTAGCGCCGTAAGCGTTCTGCTGCCTTCCGCCCTCTCCGTGCAGACATGAAAAAGCCCGCTCCGATCGACGATCGGAGCGGGCCTTTGCCCGTCATGCCGGCTGCATGCAGCCGGCATGCGCGTCAGCGGTTCGACGGGAAGCTGAACACCGTCCCTTCGCGCACGCCGGCCGACGGCCAGCGCTGCGTGATCGTCTTGCGCTTCGTGTAGAAACGCACGGCGTCCGGGCCGTACGCGTGCAGGTCGCCGAACAGCGAGCGCTTCCAGCCGCCGAACGAGTGGTACGCAACCGGCACCGGCAGCGGCACGTTGATGCCGACCATGCCGATCTGGATGTTGTCGCCGAAGTAGCGCGCGGCCTCGCCGTCGCGCGTGAACAGGCACGTGCCGTTACCGTACTCATGCGCGTCGATCAGCGCCATCGCCTCGTCGAGCGACTTCAACCGGATCACGCCGAGCACGGGCCCGAAGATCTCGTGCTGGTAGATCGGCATGCCGGGCTTCACGTTGTCGAACAGGCACGGGCCGAGGTAATAGCCGCCGTCGTGGCCGTCGACCTTTACGCTGCGGCCGTCGACGACGAGCGTCGCGCCCGCTTCCACACCCGCTTCGACGAAGCCCGTCACCTTCTCGAAATGCTGCTGCGTGACGAGCGGGCCCATGTCGACGCCCGCGCCGTTGCCCGGACCGACCTTCATCTTCTCGATCTCGGCTTTCAGGCCCGCGACGACCTTGTCGCCCGTCTCGTCGCCGATCGCGACGACCAGCGGAATCGCCATGCAGCGCTCGCCGCACGAGCCGTACGCGGCGCCCATCAGCGCGTTCACCGCGTTGCCGATGTCGGCGTCGGGCATCACGACCGCGAAGTTCTTCGCGCCGCCGAGCGCCTGCACGCGCTTGCCGTGTGCGCAGCCGGTCGAGTAGATGTATTCGGCGATCGGCGTCGAGCCGACGAAGCTCACCGCCTTCACGCGCGGGTCGGTCAGCAGCGTGTCGACCGCTTCCTTGTCGCCGTTCACGACGTTCAGCACGCCCGGCGGCAGGCCAGCTTCGAGCGCGAGCTCGGCCATGCGCAAAGTAGACGACGGCGTGCGTTCGGACGGTTTCAGGACGAACGTATTGCCGCACGCGACGGCCATCGGCCACATCCACAGCGGCACCATCACCGGGAAGTTGAACGGCGTGATGCCGGCCGCGACGCCGAGCGCCTGGAACTCGCTCCACGAATCGATCGCGGGGCCGACGTTCTTGCTGTGCTCGCCCTTCAGCAGCTCGGGTACGTAGGTTGCGTATTCGACGTTCTCGATCCCGCGCTGCAGTTCGCCCATCGCATCGGCGAGCACCTTGCCGTGCTCGGCCGTGATCAGCGCGCACAGTTCTTCCGCGTGCTCCTCGAGCAGCGTCTTGAAGCGGCTCATCACGCGGGCGCGCTTCAGCGGCGGCGTGTTGCGCCAGGCCGGAAACGCGGCCTGCGCGGACGCGATCGCGGCTTCGACGGTCAGCTTGTCGGCGAGCACGACGCTCTTGTGCGATTCGCCGGTGGCCGGGTCGAACACCGGCTGGACGCGGCTGCCGCCGTCGACGCGCTTGCCGTCGATCAGGTGGCCGACGGTGGAGGTTACGTTGCTGTCGTGTTTCATGTATCTGACTCTTTCGTGAATTCGGTTATCGCTCAGGGGCAAGCCGCGGCTCAGTCCACTTCGTTCAGCGCATCGGACAGCGCGTTGATCAGGTTGTCGATCTCGCGCTTCTCCGAGATGAACGGGGGCGCCAGCTGGATCGTGTCGCCGCCGTAGCGCACATAGAAACCCTTCGCCCAGCAGCGCATCGCGATCTCGTACGGGCGCCGTGCCGGCTCGCCCGGCAGCGCCGCGATCGTCAGGCCGGCTGCTAGGCCGTAGTTACGGATGTCGGCGATGTGGCGCTGGCCCTTCAGCCCGTGCACCGCAGCCTCGAAATGCGGCGCGATATCGCGCACGCGGGCCACCGCGTCTTCCTTCACCAGCAGGTCGAGCGCCGCGACACCGGCCGCGCATGCCACCGGATGCGCCGAATACGTATAGCCGTGCGGGAACTCGAGCATGTACTCGGGGCCGCCTGCGGCCATGAACGTGTCGTAGATTTCCTTCGTCGCGATCACGCCGCCGAGCGGCTGCACGCCGTTCGTCACCTGCTTCGCGAAGTTCATGATGTCCGGCACCACGCCGAACGCGTCGGCGCCCGTCATCGCGCCGGCACGGCCGAAGCCCGTGATGACTTCGTCGAAAATCAGCAGGATGTCGTGCGCGGTACAGATGTCGCGCAGGCGCTTCAGATAGCCCTTCGGCGGCACGACCACGCCCGCCGAACCGGAGAACGGCTCGACGATCACGGCCGCGATGTTCGACGCGTCGTGCAGCGCGATCAGCTCGAGCAGGCGGTCGGCCAGCTCGGCGCCGTGCTCGGGCATCCCGCGCGAGAACTTGTTCTCGGCGAGTTGCGTGTGCGGCAGGAAGTCGGCGTCGAGGCCCTGGCCGAACAGCTTGCGGTTCGGCCCGATCCCGCCGACCGAGATACCGCCGAAGTTCACGCCGTGATAGCCCTTCTCGCGGCCGATCAGGCGCGTCTTCGTGCCTTTGCCCTTCGCGCGCCAGTAAGCGCGGGCCAGCTTCAGCGAGGTATCGGCCGCTTCCGAGCCCGACCCCGTGAAGAACACGTAGTCGAGGCCGGCCGGCGTCAGGTCCTTGAGCTTGTTGGCGAGCTCGAACGATTTCGGATGACCGAACTGGAACGCCGGCGCGTAGTCGAGCTGCGCGACCTGGCGGCTCACGGCTTCGACGATTTCCGTGCGGCCGTGACCGAGGCCCGTGCACCAGAGGCCCGACAGGCCGTCGAAGATCTTGCGGCCTTCGCCGTCCGTGTAATACGCGCCCTTGCCCGACACGATCATGCGCGGATCGGCCTTGAACTGGCGGTTGGCCGTGAACGGCATCCAGTGCGCGTCGAGCCAGGCGGCGTCGGTACGGAGGTTGGTGTCGTCCTGCTGGGCGGTGGTGATGTCGGTCATGTCGGTCGGCGCGGCGCGCCCCTCCTCCTTGTGATGATGTTGCACATTGTCGGGACGCCAATTAGTCTTTTGAATATCGCAATATCAATGTTCACTTGCTCAACTATGCAAGCAAAGAAACCGAAGAGCCGCGCACTGCTCGGGCAGCTCAGCGACATGGATCTCCGCCTGCTGCGGGTCTTCAAGGGCGTCGTGCAGTGCGGCGGGATGGCCGCGGCCGAACTGGAACTGAATATCGGCATCTCGACGATCAGCCGGCACGTGAAGGATCTGGAAACGCGCCTCGGCCTCGTGCTGTGCCGGCGCGGCCGCGCGGGCTTCACGCTGACGCCCGAGGGCCAGACGGTTTACGAGGAGACGCTGCGGCTGCTCGCGTCGATGGAAGCATTTCGCAGCCGGATCGACGGCATACACGACAAGATGGGCGGCGAACTGCACATCGCGGTATTCGACAAGACGGCCACCAACGCCAACGCGCGGCTCGGCGACGCGATCCGCCAGTTCGCCGACGAAGCCCCCGACGTCGCGCTGAATCTGCATGTCGCGTCGATCAACGAGGTCGAGCGCGGGATCATCGACGGCAGCTATCAGGTCGGGATCATTCCCGCGCACCGCAACTCGGGCAGCCTCGTGTATTCGGAGCTGTTCGACGAGCGGATGCTGCTCTACTGCGGCCGCCAGCATCCACTCTTCGATGCGCCGCACGGCAAGCTCACGTGGACGACGATCCGCAATCATGCGTTCGCGGGCCTCGGCTTCCATTCGCCGAACATGGAGCTGAGTCACCGCGCGAAGCTCACGCGCAGCGCGACCGCGTCGGATCAGGAGTCGATCGCGACGCTGATCCTGTCCGGCCGCTATCTCGGCTTCCTGCCCGACCACTACGCGGAAAGCTTCGAAAACAAGGGGCTGATGCAGCCGATCGCGCCGCACCGGTTCAATTACCGGTGCCGGTTCGTGAGCCTGCTGCGGCGCTCGCCGCGGCCATCGCGGGCCGCGCTGCTGTTTCAGTCGTGTCTGGAAGTTGCGCATGCGGCGGCGCGGCCGGCGGCGTAACGACCGTCGTGGCTGAGTGGCTGAGTGCTTGGGTGCTTGGGTGCTTGGGTGCTTGGGTGCTTGGGTGCTTGGGTGCTTGGGCGCTTGGGCAGCCCGCGCCGATTTCACGGCCGGTCAGCCGCCACCCTCCGCGCCCGACTGCCCGCGCATCCGCTTCATGAAATGCGTCGCGACAAACGCCGCGGCAAAACCGGACATCGCGCCGACACCAAGCGCCCAGCGCGGGCCGAGATGATTCGCGACCCAGCCCGCCACCGGCGCACCGATCGGTGTGCCGCCGAGCGCCACCGCGAGACGCAGCGCCATCACCCGGCCGCGCATCGCCGGCTCGGTCGACAGTTGCACCAGGCTGTTGGTCGAGTTCATGAAGGTGATCGCGGCGATCCCGGTCAGCACGAGCGCGGCGCCGAACAACCAGTAGCCCGGCGCCAGCGCAGCCAGCGTGCAGCCGAGCCCGAACAGCGCCGCGCCGATCCACAGATGCCGGAAGCGCGGCCGGTCGCGGCGCGCCGCGAGCAACGCACCGGTAATCGTGCCGACGGCCATCATCGACGACAGCACGCCGAAGCCGCGCGCATCGACGTGAAACACGCTGGCCGCCATCGTCGAGATGAACAGCTGGAAATTGAGCCCGAACGTGCCGATCAGGAACAGCATCACGAGGATCGCTTTCAGGTCAGGGCGCTGCCACACGTAACGGAACCCGTCGAGCAGGCTCCCGCGCTTGCGGTCGGCCCGCGCGTGCGCGCGCAGCTCGTCGGCACGCAGCATCGACAGCGACGCCAGCACCGCGACGAAGCTGAGCCCGTTGAGCAGGAACGCCCAGCCGGTGCCGACCGACGCGATGATAAAGCCGGCCGCCGCCGGCCCGATCATCCGCGCCGCGTTGAACGACGTCGAGTTCAGCGCGACGGCATTCGCCAGCTCCCGATCGGCGACCAGTTCCGCGACGAACGTCTGCCGCACCGGCGCATCGAACGCCGACGCGCAGCCGAACAGGAACGCGAACAGATACACGTGCCACAACTGCGCGACGCCCGTCACCGTCAGCAACCCCAGCAACAGAGCGAGCCCGCCCATCAGCGCCTGCGTCGCCATCAGCAGCTTGCGCTGGTCGAAACGGTCGGCCGCGTAACCTGTCCACGGCAGCAGCAGAAGCTGCGGGCCGAACTGCAGCGACATCACGATGCCGACGGCCGACGCGTCGTGATGCGTAAGCTGCGTGAGCACGAGCCAGTCCTGCGCGGTGCGCTGGATCCACGTGCCGATGTTCGACACCAGCGAGCCGATTGCCCACACGCGATAGTTGAAGCTGCGAAGCGAGCGGAATACGCCCGCCGCCGGCACGCTCATGGCCGCTCCCGGTCGGGCTCGTTGCCGCCGTGCAGTTCGCCGAAGTGCCGCGCGAGGAACAGGCCGAGCAGGAGGATGCCAAGACCGAACGCCGCCGCGTCGGCCGTCACCCGAAGGTCGAAGTCGCCAACCCGGCACACCAGCACATAAGCCACCACGAGGTTCGCGACGCCCCACACGACATTCACGGTGGACGACGACAACCCGCGCCCGGGCGGATTCGCGAACGGGGTCTGGAACGGCTCCCCGCGCAATCCGCTGACGAGATGCGGCACGACGTTCGCGAGAAACGCACCGCCGAAGAAATACGACACGAGATGCGGGAGGTTCATGTTCAGGTTGTCCTTTCGGCGAGCGGTTCGAGGCGGTTTACGGACGCGGCGGTTCCTGGAATTCGGCGAGCCGCTGCAGCAGCTTCACGGCCGATGCGAGCTCGGCCTGCTCGCGCTCCGACAGTTGAGCGTGCAGCGCGCGGAACAGCCAGTCGTCCTTGGCTGCGCGGTTGGCCTGCAGCACCTTGCGGAAACCGGGCGTGAGCGCGATCAACGTCTGCCGGCCGTCGGAGGGATCGGGCGCGCCGCTGACGGCGCCCAGCGTCTCGAGGGTCGCGACCGTCACGCGCATCGACTGCGGGCGCACGCTTTCGGCACGCGCGAGTGCCGACACGGTCGCGGGGCCGTCGCGGTCGAGCCGCAACAGCACCGACTTCTGCGATGACGTGAGGTCGTTCGGGTGGATCTGCTCCCGCATCCGCCGCATCAGCTTGCCGACCGAAATGCGGAGTTCGCCGGCGAGACCGGCCAGTGGGAGCGCGTCGGAGGATGGCGATGGCGTGTTCATGAATTCAAGATAGCAGATATACAGGAAAACTGTACAGTTTAGCTGCATATTTCAGACTGTAAGGATCGCCACTTCGCCGGTGCTCAAGTCGATGCGCAACGTCCGGTTCGGCAGCGCAACCCGGCTCTGCGATAATGCGGGCTCCCCATTTCCGCACGCCTCCCGCCATGACGCAGCCGTCCGCCCTGCTCTCCACCGACCTGCCGCCGATCTCGTGCCTGCCCGGCGACGCGCTGCCGTGGCTGCCGATGAGCGCCGACCTGCCAGGGCTGGCGATCAAGTACCTGCACATCAATGCGGCCGAGGACACGCTGACCGCGCTGCTGAAGATGCCGGCCGGCGGCACGCTGCCGCGCCACCGTCACGACGGCGAGGTGTTCGTCCATACCTTGCAGGGGGCGTGGCGCTACCGCGAATACGACTGGGTGGCGCACGCCGGCTCGACGGTGCTCGAACCGGCCGGTTCGGTGCATACGCCGGAAACGCTCGGCGCACCGGGTGAGGACGTGATCACGCTCAACGTGATGCGCGGCGATCTCGTGCTGCTCGACGACGACGGCCGCGAGACCGCGCGCGAAAACTGCCGCGTCGCGCTGCTGCGCCAGCGCAAGCATGCGCGCACGGCGCCGGACGCCGCCGCGCCGTTCGTCACGCGTTGATACTGGGCGATAGCGGAAATCGGACCGCCCGTTACAGTCACCGTCGATACGACGGGACGACGGGACGAACGGATTGAGGTCGGTGCCCGTTCAGCCCGTTTCCCGCTCGTCCGCCCGCGCTTCGCGCCGCATCGCCTGCGGCGGCACGCCGAACCCGCGCACGAACGCGTCGCGCATGTGCCGGCGGTCGCGAAAGCCGTTTTCCTTCGCAATCACGTCGAGTGAATGGCGGCTCTGCTCGATCATCAGCCGCGCCGACTCCAGCCGCAGCCGCTCGATTGCCTTCGCGGGCGACTGCCCCGTTTCGAGCGTGAACACGCGGCTGAACTGGCGCGGGCTTAGGTGGACGGCTCCGGCGAGATCCTCGACGGTCAGCGCTCGGCCGAGATGCTGCCGCGCGTAGTTCAGCGCATTCTGGATCCGGTCGGATTTCGGCGCGAGATCCAGCATTTCCGAATGCTGCGACTGGCCGCCGGCCCGCCGCTGGTGCATCACGAGCTTGCGCGCGACCGATCGGGCCGCATCGGCGCCCAGATCCTTTTCCACCATCGCGAGCGCAAGGTCGAGGCCGGCCGTCATCCCGGCCGAGGTCCAGATCGGCCCGTCGACGATGTAGATCCGGTCTTCCTCGACACGTATCTCCGGGTAGCTTCGTTGCATGTCGCGGCCGAACGCCCAGTGCGTCGTCGCGCGGCGTTGCGCGAGCAGCCCGGCCTCGGCCAGCACGAACGCGCCCGTACAGATGCCGGCGATCCGCCGCGCGCGTGCGTTCGCGCGACGCAGGAACGCGACGACGCCGGCCGGCGCGGGCGAAGCGAGCGGATCGTTGACGCCCGCGACGATCCACGTATCGACGGCGATCCGCCCGCGCAGCGCGCGCGTGGCGACCGGCAGCCCGAGCGACGAGCGCACGTCGCCACCGTCGACCGAATAGTTGTCCATCACGTAGAACGGCTCGCTCATGCCCATGTTCGCGTACTCGAACACCGACTGCGCGGCGAGCGCCATGATCTGGAAGCCGTCGCTGATCAGAAAGCCGATGCGGTGCATGCGCGTTCTCCTGTTCCATCCCGGGCGCGCAGGTCCGCCCGATGTCCTGAATCATACCCATCTACGTCATTTGTGTCGCAACGATTCGAGACCAGAATGGCTTCACGCCATCCGGCCATTTCCCTCGAAACGGAGCACATCATGACGCAAGCACATCGCGGTACCGCCCTCATCACCGGCGCCTCGTCGGGTATCGGCGCCCTCTACGCCGACCGCCTCGCACGCCGCGGTTACGACCTGATCCTGGTTGCGCGCAACCGCGACCGGCTGGTCGCCCTCGCCGACCGCATCACGAACGACACGCACCGCAGCGTCGAGATCGTCGACGCCGACCTCAACGACCGCACCGCACTCGCCGCCGTCGAGGCGAAGCTGAAACAGGACGCGAGCATCACGCTGCTCGTGAACAACGCCGGCATCGGCACGCACGCACCGCTGCTCGACAGCGACGTCGACGCGATGACGCGGATGATCGACCTGAACGTGACCGCGCTCACGCGCCTCACCTATGCGGCCGTGCCCGGTTTCGTCGCACGCGGCCGCGGTGCGGTGATCAACATTTCGTCGATCGTCGCGATCTCGCCGGAAACACTGAACGGCGTGTACGGCGGCAGCAAGGCGTTCGTGCTCGCGTTCAGCCAGTCGCTGCATCACGAACTCGCCGGCAAGGGCGTGCAGGTGCAGGCCGTGCTGCCCGGCGCGACCGCGACCGATTTCTGGCAGACGGGCGGCCTGCCGCTCGAGCACCTGCCGAAGGAAATCGTGATGCCGGCGCCCGACATGGTCGACGCGGCGCTGGTCGGCTTCGATCGCGGCGAACTCGTGACGATCCCGTCGCTGCACGCGGCTGACGAATGGGAAGCGTACGAAGCCGCGCGCCGCACGATGGCGCCGCACCTGTCGACGGATACGCCCGCGCCGCGCTACGCGACGGGCCGCTGAGCGCGGGACATCCCGCACCCGCAGGTCGAAAGCAACTCGCGCCCGGGACCGGCTGCGGAACGCGGTGACGCGCGGTGAATCGCCCGCCGTCATCCAGGGTTCGGCAGCAGGTTTCCGGGCGAGCGTCGCTCGCGGGATTCGTCTGCGGGAACACACGCCGGACGCTTTCCCGACCGGCGCATTGACATGCACCGACCGCCGATTTCTGGCCGCTTGCCACGCATTCCGCGCAACAGTAAGCTCTGCGATTACAGTCCCCCAAGCAGCCTCGTCCGACCGGCATTCGTCCGATCACGAGCGCAATCGTCCGTTGCGGAATTCGACCATGCGGTTCCGGATGTTCGTCACCGAGACCGGCGATGCGCCGGCCTCCGCGCGCGGCGCGGCCGACCGTCAGCCGGCGCTTCCGCCCCTGCCGGAACTGGATACCGTCTGCCGTGTCGCGCGTGCGCATTGCGGCGCCGCCGGCGCATTCATTGCGCGCGCCGAAGCCGATGCGCAACGCGTGCTGGCCGCCGACGGCGCACTGCCCGACCCGCTTCCCGATCGACTTCCCGCCGAGTGCTTGCCGCTCCAAGCCGAGCCGGATCCGACGGACGATGCCCGCTTCGCGCTGCCCGGTGCGAACCGCACCGGGCAAGACGACGACCACCCGCGTCATGCACTGCGGATCGTCGCGGCCTGCGAACTGACGGCGCCCGATGGCGCGAACCTCGGCACGCTGTGCGTCGTCGACGATACGTGCCTGACGCTCGACGCGCCCCGACATGCGGTGCTGCGCGACCTCGCCACGCTCGCCGCAAGCGCGCTTGCCCGCGCGATCGAAGCAAGCACGTTACGCGAGCGTCTCGGCATCGTCGAGGAACACAGCACGCTGACCACGCTCGCGCTGACCGAAAGCGGCACCGGCGTATGGGATCGCAACGTGGCAACCGGCGAGATCCATTACTCGCCGGCCTGGAAAGCGATGCTCGGCTACGCGCCGCACGAACTCAGCACCCGGATCGAGGATGCGTACGAGCGACTGCATCCGGACGACATCGACGACGTGAAGGCCGCGATGCTCGCGCACTTCGAAGGCCGCACCGACTACTACGCGGTCGAGCACCGCATCCGCTGCAAGGACGGTTCGTACAAATGGATCTGCAGCCGCGGCAAGGTGATCGCCCGCGACGGCAACGACCGTGCGCTCCGGATGGTCGGGACGACCACGGACATCACCGCGCTGCGCGAGCTCGCCGCGCGGTTGCGCGACTCGGCCGCGCTCGTCACGGATCTCACCGACCAGGTGCCCGGGCTCGTGTTCCAGCTGCGGCAGGCGGCCGACGGGCACCGCTTCTTTTCCTACGCGAGCGCGGGGGTCGGCGACATCTACGAACTGACGCCCGAGCAGCTCGCCCGCAGCGCGGAGGCCGTCGAGACGCGGATCCATCCGGCCGACCTGCTCGCCTATCGGCAGTCGCTGCACGACTCGTCGGTACGACTGACGCCGTGGCGCCTCGAATATCGCGTGCTGTTGCCCGGCCAGGGCCTGCGCTGGCGCGAAGGCGATGCGCGCCCGCTGCGCACGGCCGACGGCGGCACCGTGTGGCACGGCTTCATCACCGACGCGACCGACCGCAAGCACATCGAGGCCGAACTGCACCGGATGGCGACGACCGACCACCTGACGCAACTGTCGAACCGCCACGCCTTCATGCGGCAAAGCGAAGCCGCGCTGCGTACCGTGCGCACGACCGGCCTGGCCGCCGCGGTGCTGATGCTCGATCTCGATCACTTCAAGGCGCTGAACGACCGCTGGGGCCACCCGGTCGGCGACCGCGCGCTCCGGCATTTCGCGCGGCTGCTGCTCGCGGAAACCGGGCCGGACGGCATCGTCGGCCGGGTCGGCGGCGAGGAATTCGCGATCGTGCTGCCGGGATCGGATCTCGACAAGGCACTGGCCTTCGCGCAGCGCGTGCAGCAACGCACGATGCAGGCGCAGCTCATGCACGAGGATCAGCAGGTCACGCTGACCGTCAGCATCGGCATCGACGCGATGCGGACGTCGGACTTCGGCGCGTACCAGCCGCTGTCGCGCGCCGACAAGGCGCTCTATCTCGCGAAGGAGCGCGGCCGCAACCGGATCGAGGTGTATCGGGCGTAGCCGGCGCGATGATCGCGTCGATTGCGTGCCTGACGATCGACCTGCAGGCGCGCGGCGGCCTGATTTGCGGGGCGCGGGTGCTGCCCGAGCTGTTCCTGCCCCTCCACTGAATCCGCCCCGCAGCCGCCGGCGTCACGCCGAATCCGCCTGCGGCACCGACCGCACGCCCAACAGCATCGCAACCGCGCACGCGGCCAGCAACGCCGCGATCATCAGCATCGCCGGATCCATGCTGCCCGTTCTCGTGCGGATCAGCCCGACGAGCCACGGCGTGATCATGCCGCTCGACACGCCGATGCTGCTGATCAGCGCGATCCCGCCCGCCGCGCCCGCGCCGGAGAAATACGCGGACGGCACGGCCCAGAACACCGGATGCGCCGCGAAGATCAGCATCGCCGCGACCGACAGCAGCGCCATCATCGCGACGATGCTCGGCAAGTGCAGCGTCAGCAGCACGAGCGCCAGCGCGCCGCCGAACGCACATGCGGCGAAGTGCCAGCGCCGTTCGCGCTTGCGATCCGAGCGCCGCGCGATCGCGATCAGGCCGGCCGCGCCGATCGCGTTCGGCACGACCGACAACAGGCTGATCTGCACGACATCGTGGATGCCGAATTCGCGAATCATCAGCGGCATCCAGAACAGCAGCATCAGGAGCGCGGTGGTCAGCGAGAAATAGATGAACGCGAACAGGTACGTGCGCGGTTCGGCCAGCACCTGCCGCAGCGAATGCGGTGCCGGCGTATCCGCACCGGCGCGGTCGGCGGCCAGGTCGGCCGCGAGCCGTTGCCGATCGGCGTCGGACAGCCAGCTCGCCTGCTCCGGACGATCGCACAGCCAGAACCACGCGATCACGCCGAGCAGGATCGCCGGCGCGCCCTCGATCGCGAACATCCATTGCCAGCCGTGCAGCCCGAGTACACCCGACATCCCGCGCATCAGCCAGCCCGACAGCAGCCCGCCGACCATCCCGGCCACCGCGACGCCCGCATAGAAGATCGACAGCACCGATGCGCGCCGCCGCGCCGGATACCAGTACGTCAGGTAGAACACCACGCCCGGAAAGAACCCGGCTTCGAACAGCCCGAGCAGGAAGCGCAGCACGTAGAAATGCTTCGCGCTGTCGACGGTGATCATCGCGACCGACACGGCGCCCCACAGGAACATGATCCGCGCAAACGTGCGGCGCGCCCCGAAGCGGCGCAGCAATGCGTTGCTCGGCACCTCGAACAGCACGTAACCGACGAAGAACAGCACCGCGCCGAGGCTGTACATCGCGTCGGTCAGGCCAAGGTCCTGCCGCATCTGCAACTGTGCGAAGCCGATGTTGCTGCGGTCGAGGATCGACACGATGTAGCAGATGAACAGGAACGGCACGATTCGCGCGCCGATGCGCCGGTACAGCGCATCGTCGTCCGTTGCAGCAACGCCGGACGCACCGGCACGCGCGGCGTCCGCTTGAAAGGGGGCAGACATCGATCGTCTCCTCGATGGATTCGGGTACGGGGCGGACAGGTGACGCCGGTCGCCGCCGCCCGCGCGCAGCGACCGGCCGTTGCGCGCTCAGTCGCGCGGCGCGCCTTCGCCTTTCACGCCGAGCATCAGCGCGGCCCCGCTCGCCACCAGCAGCGCGGCCAGCAGATACACGGCGAGATCCATGCTGCCGGTCTTCGTGCGGATCATCCCGATCACCCACGGGCTGACGATGCCGCTCGTGATCCCGATGCTGCTGATCAGCGCGATTCCGGCCGCGGCCGCATTGCCCGACAGGTAGCGGGTCGGCACGGCCCAGAAGATCGGCAGCGCGGCAAAGATCAGCGTCGCCGCGATCGACAGGCACGCGAGCATCGCCGCGAAGCTGTGCAGGTGCAGCGTCAGCGCCGCAAGCGCAAGCCCGCCGCCGATCGTGCAGCACGCGAAGTGCTTGCGGCGCTCGCCGGTGCGATCCGAGCGGCGCGCGATCAGGATCAGCCCCACCGCGCCGACCGCGTTCGGCACGACCGTGTACAGGCTCACGGCGACGACGTCGGTCACGCCGAAGTCGCGGATCATCAGCGGCATCCAGAAGTTGAGCGTCAGCGACGCGCAGGTCAGCGAGAAATAGATGAACGCGAACAGATAGACGCGCGGGTTCGTCAACGCGGCCGCGAGGCTGCGCCGGTCGTGCGCGTCATGTGCGGCGCCGCGCCCTTCCGCGCACAGCGCGACGACACGCGCCTTTTCGTCGGACGTGAGCCAGGCAGCGTCCTGCGGCCGGTCGACGAGTTTCGTGAACGCGGCGAACGCGAGCAGGATCGCCGGCGCGCCTTCGATCGCGAACATCCACTGCCAGCCGTGCAGCCCGAGCACGCCGCTCATGTCGCGCATGATCCAGCCCGACATCAGGCCGCCGAGCACGCCGGCCACCGCCACCCCCGCGAAGAACACCGAGATCGCGGCCGCACGCCGGTTCGCGGGAAACCAGTAGGTCAGGTACAGCACGATGCCGGGAAAGAAGCCCGCTTCGAACACGCCGAGCAGAAACCGCAGCACATAGAAATGCGACGGCTGCGACACGAACATCATCCCGGTCGACGCGATGCCCCACAGCAGCATGATCCGCGTGAAGGTGCGGCGCGCGCCGAAACGCGCGAGCAGCAGGTTGCTCGGCACTTCGCAGCACACATAGCCGACGTAGAACACCGCGGCGCCGAGGCCGTACATCGCGTCGCTGAAGCCGAGATCGTGCTTCATCTGCAACTGCGCGAAGCCGATGTTGATGCGGTCGAGGAACGAGACGACGTAGCAGAGGAACAGAAACGGCACGATCCGCCATGCGATCTTGCGGAACAGCAGCGCGTCGTCTGAGGCGACAGACGTGGAAGCCGAAGCACTCGCGTGCGCGAGCGTCGCTTCGGCGGGAAGCGATTGGGGCATGTCTCTCTCCAAACCGGCTGCGCGATTCGAGCGCGCAGCCGTCTCCCAGGGCGTACTTGCGCCCTGCTTTCTTGTGAGCTCAGATACGGCAGACGGAAAGTCGGCGCAAAGCCGCGGCCGGTCGCCGCTTCAGAAAAAAGGCGGAGCGCCCTGTCGGGTGCCCCGCCTGTGCAAGCCGCTCAGTCCTGCAGCGCGGCCCACATTTCCTTGTCGCGCTGCGCGGTCCAGATGCGCGGATGCGTGATGCCGCTCGCTTCGTCGAACGCACGCGACACGTCGAACGGCAGGCAATGCTCGTAGATGAACACGTGGCCGAACTTCGGATCCATCGCTTCGCGCGTGAGCGCCATCGACGCCTTCAGGTCGAGCTTCTGCTCGACGGCCTTGCGGCCCTGTGCGAGCAGCGTCGTGACGAAATCCTTCGTGTAGTCGAGGCCCTTGTTCACTTCGGCCGGGTTCAGCAGCGCGGGGCCGCGGCCCGGCACGAGCTTCTCCGCGCCGAGCGCGCGCAGCGCTTCGAGCGTGGCCGGCCACTGTTCGAGCTGCGCGTCGCCGCAGTAGCACGCGGCGTCGTATTCGACGAGGTCGCCCGAAAACAGCACCTTTTGCGACGGAATCCAGACGATCGTGTCGCCCTTCGTGTGACCAGACCCGACGTGCATGATCTTTACTTCGAGCTTGCCGAGGAACAGCGTGATCTCGCGCTCGAACACGAGCGTCGGCCAGGTCAGGCCGGGCACCGTCTCGACACCCGCGAACAGGCGCGGGAAGCGTTCGATCTCCGACTTCATGTCGGCCTCGCCGCGCTCGACGATCATCTCGTACGTGCCCCGGCTCGCGATCACGTGCTGCGCGCCTTCGTCGAAATACGCGGATGCGCCGAGCACGCGCACCGCGTGGTAGTGCGACAGCACCACGTGCTTGATCGGCTTGTCGGTCACGCTGCGGATCTTCGCGATCAGGTCCTGAGCCATCGCGGGCGTCGCGGTCGTGTCGACGATCAGCACGCTGTCGTCGCCGATGATCACGCCCGAGTTCGGGTCGCCTTCGGCGGTGTACGCGTACGCGTTCTCGGACAGCTTCGTCCAGGTGACTTTCTTCTCTTCCAGATCGGCTTGGGAGGCGAATGCTTTGGCCATGTTGCGTTCCGTGGCTGCGAGCCATGTGTTGAGGGGAGTGAGCGGATCTTCGTCCTGCATCGAATATTTGTCAATGACAAAGTCGCTTGCTATTGTCTAATACGGGTAAACCTACGAGCTGGCGCGATAAATGGCGTCGGATACCATGCGGGGTTTCGTCAACGGAAGAATCATCGCGTGCAGAACCACGAAGTCAGCGCAGACGACGCGCCGCCCAAGGCGCAGCGCGGGATCCAGAGTGTCGAGGTCGGCGGCCGGCTGCTCGACGCACTCGCGCGCCGTCGCAAGCCGCTCGGCCTGTCCGAGCTGGCCGCGGCGGCCGACCTGTCGACCGCGCAGGCGCACACCTATCTCGTGAGCCTGACGCGGCTCGCGCTCGTGAAGCGTGACGCGATCACCGGCAACTACGAGCCGGGCCCGTTGTCGCTGCGGCTCGGGCTGATGTCGATCGAGCGCCAGCCGGCCTATCGCGCGGCGCTGCCGCACGCGGCACGGCTCGCGGAAGCGGTCGGCCTGAGCGTCGCGCTGTCGGTGCCGGGCGCACTCGGGCCGACGATCGTGCGCATCGAGCACGGCGGCTATCCGCTGCACGTGAACCTGCACGTCGGCTCGGTGATGTCGCTCGACACGACAGCCACTGGCCGCGTGTTCCGCGCGTTCGGCGATCCCGCGCAACTCGACGCGATGGCGGCCAGCCAGGCCGGTGCGGGCGCCACGCTCGCGGGCGCCGAACAGCCCGTGCCGGATACCGGCGTACCGCCGGCCGAACTCGACGCGATCCGCGCACGCGGTATCGAGCGCGGCGTCGATCTGCCCAGCCCCGGGGTCAGTGCGATGTGCGTGCCGGTGTTCGACGCGGACGGCAAGCTGCAGCTCGCGTTGACGGTGATCGGTTCGACGGGCTCGATCGACGTCGACTGGGATGGCCCGATCGCGGCGGCACTGCGCGACGCGGCACGGCAGGCAACCGCATCGCTCGGCGCGGCGCACGACGCCCCGCCGCC
>NZ_CABVQC010000042.1 GCF_902499175.1 Burkholderia aenigmatica | reverse complement strand
GGCTGGCCCGCGCTCGGCGTGGCGGCCGAGGTGTTGCGCGCGCTCGTGCGGCCCGCGGCGGTGCGGCGCGAGGAAGCCGCGCTGCGCGACGAGGCGCGCGCGATCGTCGCCGGGTTCGGCGAGCGGCTCACGCCGCGCATCGATCATCCGGCGCACAGCCTGTCGTATGCGAACCGGCGGCGCGTGGAGATCGGCCGCGCGCTCGCGCTGCATCCGCGGCTGCTGCTGCTCGATGAACCGACGGCGGGGATGAACGAAACGGAGACAGCCGAGATGCTGCAACTGATCCAGTCGCTGAAAGCGCGCGGCCTGACGATCCTGCTGATCGAGCACAAGCTCGAACTCGTGATGCGCGTGTCCGACCGCGTGATGGTGCTCGACAACGGCGTGAAGATCGCCGAAGGCGCGCCGCGCGACGTGCGGCACGATCCGCGCGTGATCGAGGCGTACCTCGGCCGCCGCCATGCAGGTGGCGCGCCCGCCGAACGCGCGGCACAGGCGGCCGCATGACCGCACTTTCTTCCGGACCCGATACGACCATGACCGACGCGCTGCTGAAACTCGAACACCTCGATACGTTCTATGGGCCGGTGCAGGTGCATTTCGACGTGAACTTCGAAGTCGGCCGCGGGCAGATCGTCAGCCTGCTCGGCGGCAACGCGAGCGGCAAGTCGACGACGATGAAGCTGATTCTCGGGCTGATGCGGCCGCGTCGCGGCGTCGTGCGCTTCGACGGCGACGACGTGACGGCGCTCGCGACGCCGCAGCGCGTGCGGCGCGGGATCGCGGCCGTGCCCGAGGCGCGGCGGCTGTTCGGCGACATGAGCGTGCGCGAGAACCTGCTGATGGGCGCGTACACGCATGGCGACCGCACGGCGGTGGCGGAAGACTACGAACGCGTGCTCGACCTGTTTCCGCGTGTGCGCGAGCGGTTGACGCAGCGCGCGGGCACGCTGTCGGGCGGCGAGCAGCAGATGCTCGCGATGGCGCGCGCGCTGATGGCGCGGCCGAAGCTGATCTGCATGGACGAGCCGACGATGGGGCTGTCGCCGCTCTACGTCGACAAGGTGCTGGAGCTGATCGACGCGATCAACCGGCAGGGCGTGACCGTGTTCATGGTCGAGCAGAACGCGAGCCTCGCGCTGGAGATCGCGCATTACGGGTACGTGCTGCAGACGGGGCGCGTCGTGCTCGAAGGGCCCGCGAAGGCGCTGCTCGACGACGAGCGTGTGCGCGATGCGTATCTCGGCGGGGAGGCGGTGGCAGCGTGAGCGGGCGTGGCGGGCGTAGCGAAAAACCACGATGCACGCCGGATTGTCAGGTAGATTGACGCTCAGTCGCCATTACCGCCACCGGGAGCGCCGCGCCATGTTGACCTATTCCGTTCAGAAAGTCGGCTACGCATTCGATCAGCTGGATCCGCAGGGCGCGACGGACTACGCGTCGTTCACGCAAGCGTTCGACGCGTTCCCGTGGGCGGCGCAGCATGCCGAATGGGACGACACGCAGGAAGGCCCGTTGCCGGCCCTCGTGCTGCAGCATGAGGACGATCAGCGGGAATTGTGGGTGACCGCGCTGAGCGATGCGCATGCGGACGGCTTCCAGTTGAATGCCGTCGCCATGCGGATGAAGAAGGGGCTGTTCGGAATCGGCAAGGGCAAGCTGGAGCAGCAAGTCGACACGATCGACGTCAGGAAGCGTACCGACGTCGACACGTTGTGCCGGCTGTTCTGCGATCGTCAGTACGACGAGCTGGACCGGGTGGTGGCGCGGCACGTGGAGCGCAACGGCTTCGAAGACGACAGCGACGATTGAGGGCCTCCGGAGAATGAACTGCCGCGTCGGGCTCGACCGGTGGTACTCCCCCTTACCGACAACGATTGTGCAGGGCTTGCGTGTTTTAGTCCGATTGCATGATGTTGTCGACGACGTTGAGCCGTTCGAGACTATTACGGAAGCATGGCCAGCCAGCGATCACTCAATGACGGGGGCAACGCAATCATGCCTTCACCGTCCGTGGCTGCAGTGTCGTATACGATTGCATCCCGATCCCAGGTCAATCTAACCGGCTCGTCACGCGGAAAGGTAAACAGACGCTCGGCAACCAGGCCCATATTGTTTGTGCGATACAGGCGGAGTACGACATTTTCTCCCGGCCCGTAACAGTACGTTGCCGTGTAGCTGTCTTCGCTCAGGCGTGATTGCTCCGTATGACACTGGTTCAGATCATACGTTTTCCTCCGGATATCAGAACGCCACGCATAGGGCATTAGCACCCCGATCAGCGCAAGTGTTACCGCAATTCGCATGAGGCGCTTCAATATGGTCTTCACGACAGGTTCAGATAGATGGGGTGCTGGAGACGAACGATCCGCCGGTCGGAGTAAATAAAGAAATCACCGCCGCGGCGATGTTTCATTTGCCACGCTCTGAAATCCCGATTTCGAACGGGATAGAGAATATTGTCTTTCTTGCGAAGATCACCGACCGCCACTGGGTAATCTATCCAAGGCAGGCCAAATGCGCTCATCGCAAGTGTCCCGGGGACCAGATTGACGCTTCGCGCGTTCCAGTGGCCGAGATACTGAGACGATTCACCGGGTTCTCCGCCGAAGGTATAGTTGTCCTTCACGTAAACGGAGATATGCGTCACCGCGGCTGTCGTTCCATCGAGGCTGACTTCGACACGCTCGATGGCTGCATACAGGTTGAACGATCCGAGCGCACCGGTCAGGTCGTCCGGGATTCCGTTGGACTCCGTGCGGCGCTTGAGGTACTGCTGTGCTTTCTGCTCGAAGGTGCCTTCCACCGGAGAAAATTGTACGTGAAAATGGCGATGGATCGACTGAATATCGCCTCCGCATACGTCGGTGGCGGAGACGACCGGATAGTGGTTCTTATACGGCAATAGTCGATTCCGAATGACACGCGCTGCGGCATTGCTATAGATCGCCGATGAAATGAGGTAGTCGAACTGCTCTTTCGCCCTGGCGTATTTCAACACCCATTCGAGTTTCACCGTCGTCGTGTCGATCATGTCAGGTGGGTATGGGACACCAGTCTGATTGATACCGTTCCGCTCGTCTTCACCGGTAGGGGAATAGTTCAATCGTCCCGCGAACCACCTTTCCATGAGGGTCGCTGATACAGGCATCAAGAGCTTACGCATCGCACCCGGTATTTCCTGAATGTCGAATGGCTCGGCAGTGTCTTCCTTCTTCAACGGTGCGGGAGCAGCGGGCGGCGGGGGAGGTGTGTTAAGCCAATTTCTGAATCTCGAATATGCATCTACCATGCGTTCGATATCGTCGAGCATTTTCAGGGCAGGATCGGGACGTGCGTTCTTACGTCGCTTCACCGTTTTTTCTTTGACTGGCTTCGCCTCGAGAACCGGAGGTGGACGATCCATCGAAAGACTCAATCCGTGGATTATTTTGCAACCGTAACTACCTTCGCAGTACGTCCATTTCCAAATCAGCTTGTTCGGTTTGTGATACGGCAGTGTCTGACGTTCGGATTCCATCAGTCTGAAGGCCATCGGGGCAGTGATTGAAGTGCCGGCAATTCGAGCACAAGTGCGTCCGCGATGCAAAAACTGTCACATATTGGTAACGAATATCGGGCGAAGGGCGGTTGTTCTGAAATTGGAATCAGGGATTTCATTGTCGGGGCGACATGGCCCTCCCGCCGCCCGCCGCGCGCGGAAACGTCAGCACCACCGCGAACCCGCCCGCATCGGGAGGCGCAAACCCGATGCGCCCGCCATGCGCCTTCATCACTTCCTGCACGATCGCGAGCCCGAGGCCCGACCCCGTGCGCCGCTCGCTGCCGTCCGGCGCGATCCGCACGAACGGCTGTAGCGCCGCGTCCCAATGTTCGCGCGGAATTCCGCGACCGTTGTCGGTGACGGTCAGCGTCACCGCATCGCCGGTGTCGTCCTGCGTCGCGACCGAGACGACGATGTCGTCCGCATGCCCATGCAGCAGCGCGTTGTGCAGCACGTTCGACAGCGCTTCCTGCAGGCTGATCGCATCGCCGTCGATCCAGGCGAGCGGCGCGTCGCTTGCGAACGCGACGGCCACATCGCGCTCGCCCGCGAGCGGAATCGTGCGGCCGAGCACGTCCTTCGCGAGCGCGACGAGTTCGACGGGTTGCAACGGCACGGCTTCGGTGCGATGAATCACCATCGCGTGATTGAGCAACTGGCCTGTGAGCCGCCCGACATCCGAGCAGGTCGCGCGCAGCGCGTCGAGCCGCGCCGCGTGTCGCGCGGGATCGGCTTCGCCGTCGAGCAGCTCGATCTGCGCGTCGAGTCGCGCGAGTGGCGTGCGCATCTGGTGCGCGGCATCGGCGATGAAGCGTTGCATCGCGTTGATCCGCTCCGCGAGGCGGCGCATCAGCCCGTTGATCGACCCGATGATCGCGTCGATCTCGCTCGGCGTGTCGACGGCCACCGGCCGCAGGTCGGCCGGGTCGCGCGCGGCGATGATCGTGCCGATTTGCGCGAGCGGGCGCAGGCCGCGCCGGATCGCGAGGCCGCTCGCGCCGATCGCGAGCACGCTCATCAGCAGGATCAGCGTCCACACCTTGAAACTCATGTCGTTCGTGAGTTGCTGGCGCGCGTTGGTGGTTTGCGCCACTGTCACGAGCGCCCAGCCCGGCGTGCTTTCCTCGGGCATGTAGCGCGCGATGGTCGCGGTGCGGATCCGGTGTCCCTGGTACATGCCGTTCGCGAACGCGGGGCCCTGTTTCGCGGCGGCGAGCGTTGCGGGGCTCGCGAGATCGTTGTAGCCGGCCACGACGATGCCGCGCGAATCGACCACCTTGTAGTAGACGAGGTCGTAGCGCGACAGCGTCGACAGCGCGGCCACCGGCGGATTCAGCGCGAGCACGCCGCCCTGCACGTAGAGGTTTTCCGCGACCTGGATCGATGCGCCCGCAAGCAACTGGTCGTACGCGCGGTCGGCCGCGACGCCCGCGTAGTAGCGCGCGATTGCCGCGAGCGCGAGCGCGCCGGTCGCGACGACGAGCGCGATGAAGAGCAGCGTGCGCCCGAACAGCGTCTTCGGGAACCAGTCAGTGCGCCGCAATCTGATACCCCATCCCGCGCGCGGTGCGAATCTCGACCGAGCTGCCCTGCAGCTTCTTGCGCACGCGTGTCACGTACTGCTCGACCGCGTTCGCGGTCGGCTCGTTGCCGAAGCTGAACAGCTGGTTCAGCAGTTCGTCCTTCGAGAAGATCCGCTGCGGCCGGCTCGCGAGGATTTCGAGCAGTGCAAACTCCTGGCGCGACAGCGACAGCGGCTGGCCGTCGAGTTCCGCTAGGCGGCTGCTGCGATCGATCACGAGGCCGCCGAGCGTCAGCACGTCGTTCGCATGGCCGCTGTTGCGGCGCAGGAGCGCCTGCACGCGCGCATCGAGCTCGCGGTAGTCGAACGGTTTCACCAGATAGTCGTCGGCGCCGAGGCCGAGGCCGCTCACGCGGTCGTCGATCGCCGAGCGCGCGGTGACGAGCAGCACGGGCGTCGTGCTGCCCGACGCGCGCAGGTGGCGCAGCACCGTGAAGCCGTCCATGCCCGGCAGGTTCGCGTCGAGCACGACGAGGTCGAAACGCTCGACGCGCAGCAGCCCGTTCGCGGTCGCGCCGTCGGTTTCGAGATCGACGGCATGGCCGAGCCGCGCGAGGCGGTTGCGGATCGCCGCGCCGATTTCGGCATCGTCCTCCACGACGAGAATGCGCATGGTGCCGTTTCGCAGGTGGGTGGGTTAGGGGTTTTCCCGGGGCCGGGATGTCAGCATTTTCTCAGACTCGGTCGATAACCTGTGTCGAGCCGGACGTTGCAAGGACGGTCATTAATACCAGAACCACAGGAGACGGCAACATGCAGCAGCAAACGGGCGCGACGAGCGCGCGGCGCAGCGCGCCGCCGGCCCGCGCTCGCCGGTGCGGCGAAGCGGGCCGCAGCCGCATGGCGGTCGATACGATGGCGTTCGCGGCTCATGCCGCGCGTGCCGGGAAGGCCGGCGCATGACGACGTCGCAACGCCGCCGCGCATTGATTGCCGCCGGGCTCGGCGCGCTGGCCGCGCCGTCGCTCGTGCGCGCGAAGCCGCGCACGGTACGGATTTCCAAAGGCTATGGCGTGCTGTACCTGCCGCTGCTCGTGATGGAGAAGCAGCGGCTGTTCGAGCGGCATGCGGCGCGCCACGGCGTGCGTGATGTCGCGGTCGACTGGGTGCTGCTCGATGGCGGCAATTCCGTCAACGACGCGATGATGGCCGGCACGCTCGATTTCGCGGGCGCCGGCGCACCGGGTTTCATCGAGCTGTGGGCACGGGCACGCGGCATTCCGAACGTCGAGGTGATCGGCATCAGCGGGCTGTCGACCACGTCGCTGTCGCTGAACACGAACCGGCCGGGCCTCGTGTCGCTGCGCGACTTCACGCCGTCCGACCGGATCGCGGTGCCCGGCATCCGCACGTCGCTGTCGGCGGTGGTGCTGCAGATGGTCGCGAGCAAGCAGCTCGGCCCCGCGCATTTCGCGCAGCTCGATTCGATCACCGTGAGCCTGCCGCATCCGCAGGCGATGCAGGCGCTGATTCGCCACGAGAACGGCGTCACCGCGCATTTCACGTCGCCGCCGTTCTCGACGCTCGAGCTGCGGCAGCCGGGCATCCACCGCGTCGTGAATTCGGTCGATGTGCTGGGCCCGCTGACGCACGACGTCGTATTCGCGCCGAAGCGGCTCGTCGATACGGAGCCCGCGCTCGCCGTCGCGTTTCTCGGCGCGCTCGACGAAGCGATCCACCTGATCGCGCGGGATCCGCGCGCGGCAGCCACGCTGTATGCGGCATCGTCGGGCGTCGGCGTGTCGCACGACGACGTGATGCAAATGCTCGCCGCGCCCGACACGCGCTTCTCGGTGCTGCCGAACCAGCTGATGGACTACGTCGAATTCCTGTACCTGGCCGGCACGATCAAGGCGAAGCCGCGTGCGTGGCACGAGATGTTCGCACCGATGCTCGACGTCTACCGGTCGGGCTGATATCGCCGCGCCCTTTCATCGAAGCACCCCGCGCCCGCGCGATCGTCGCGCGCGGTGCCGACTCAACCCCGATCCAACCGGTACGTAACCGCTATGCAACCGATTCTCGCAAGGAGCCCGAAGTGAACGCCACCGACACCCTGGACCCCGCGTCCGCCGAAGAACAGCGCATCATGTCGAAGATGGCGCGGCGCCTGCTGCCCATCCTCGTCGTGATGTTCCTGATCGCGTTCATCGACCGGCAGAACGTCGGCTTCGCGAAGCTGCAGATGGTGCACAGCCTCGGCATGACGGAAGCCGCGTTCGGGCTCGCATCGTCGCTGTTCTTCATCGGCTACCTGCTGTTCGAGGTGCCGAGCACGCTCGCGCTGCATCGCTACGGCGCGCGCGTGTGGCTCGCGCGGATCATGCTGACGTGGGGGCTCATCACGGTGCTGATGGGCTTCACGACGTCGATGCCCGCGTTCTGCACGTTGCGCTTCGTTCTCGGCATCGCCGAGGCCGGTTTCTATCCGGGCGTGATCTACTACCTGACGCTGTGGTTTCCGCAAAGCTATCGCGCGAAGGTGCTCGGCATCTTCACGCTCGGCAGCGCGCTCGCGAACATGCTCGGCTCGCTGGTCGGCGGCGTGTTGTTGAGCCTGAACGGTGTGTGGGGGCTCGCGGGCTGGCAGTGGGTGTTCGTGGCGACGGGTATCCCGGCGGTGATCGTCGCGGTCGTCGTGTTCCGCGTGCTGCCCGCCTCGGTGCGCGATGCACGTTTCCTCGACGACCGCGAGAAGCAGATCGTCGAGGCCGCGCTCGAACGCGAGAAGCCCGCTCAGGCCGAGCATGGGCAGCCGTGGAAGGCGCTGCTCGATCCGCGCGTGATGCTGTTCGCGGCGACCTACATGCTGATGTCGACGTCGCTGTACGGTGTGACGTACTGGCTGCCGACGCTCGTGAAGTCGTTCGGCGTGTCGAGCACCACGAACGGTTTCCTGAGCATGCTGCCGTGGGCACTCGCGGTGCTGCTGCTGCTGTGGCTGCCGGCGAAACTGCGTCGCGCGAAGAGCATCCTGCGCACGATTGCGATCGTCGCGGCGCTGGGCGCGCTCGGCTTCCTGCTGAGCCTCGTGCTGCCGTCGACGCCGCTGCGCTTCATCGCCCTGGTGCTCGGCGGCGCATGCATCCCGCTGCTGTATCCGTGCTTCTGGTCGATGCCGCCGCGCTACTTCACCGGCGCGCGGGCGGCGGCGAGCGTCGCGGCGATCAACTCGATCGGCAACCTCGGCGGCTTCTTCAGCCAGAACCTGATGCCGTTTGCCGGCAAGGTGACGGGCACCGCGTTCGGGCCGATGATCGTGCCGATCGTGTGTCTCGCGCTGCTCGGGATCGGCGCGCTGGTCGCGTGGACGCGGTCGGAGCGGGGGATGGTGGCGGCGCGGGCGTGACGGCGCGCGGCCTCATCGTATTGTCAACTGGTCCCCGACGAACGAGAAGTTGGCCGAGGCGTGCGTGTTCGACAGCAGGTACTTGAGCGCGTCGATGTCCGGCGCGGTCGTCGTGAAGCGCCTGTCGCCGTCGAAGATGAAGTCCCACGTGATGATGTGGTTGGTGTCGGGATCGGCCACGTGGATCTCCTTCAGCGACGCGAGCGGATACGCGCGCTCGTGCCAGTCGAACAGGTGCCGGACGTAGAGGTGATCCGGCGTGACGATCTCGTAGCGCCGCAGGAACGGTATCGCGATGAGGAGCAGCGCGGCGGTCGTGACCAGCCCCTGGCGGGCTGCACGCCACACGACGGCCCGCGATGCGCGACCGCGCGGCTTGGTGCGGTAGTGCCGGTAGGCGGACGGTACGATCAGCCACGCGGCGAACCACCACGCGATCGCGATGAACCCGAGCGGTATGTTCATGAACGGCACCGAACAGGCGGCGATGAGGGTCGTCGGAAAGTCGAGGAACCGTGCGGTCGACACGAACCCGAGCGCGATGTAGCTGCCGGCCGGATGCGGGATGAACACGGCCGTCGTCAGGGCCTGCAGCGCGAGCAGGATGGGCCAGCACAGGAGCGATACGGCCAGCCAGCCAACCAGGGCGGCGAGAAAGCAGAGTGGATAGCTCAGGATGGATTTCATCGTGGTGGAGGTGCGAGGTCCGGACGGCCGACGCATCGGCGCGAGAGCGAGACGGGACGGTGACAAATTGTAGCGTTGTGCCGAAGCGGATCATGCGGGCAATGTTGCCTTGGGCCGGCCGGCGGCCGGGCACGACCATGCGGCGCATGCGTCACGGTCGGCAGGCTGCCATTTTGCGCATCTTGCCGATGCGTTACGAGGCGTCGCAGGTGTGGCGTATGGAGCGGGCAATGAAAACGACGACGATGAATATGTTGGGCGATGGCATTTCGCGCCGACGCATGCAGCGCGAGTTTGTCGCGCGAGGCCTGGCATCGCGCAACGAGGCGTGGCGGACCGGTGAATACATCGATGCCGCACACGTCCTTGCGGAACTCGAGCGCAGGCTGGAAGCGGCACGCGCGACGAAGGCCGTCGATTAAGTCGGCGGATCGGGCTCGTACTTTACCGCGCAGGCAGCGATCGTCGCTATTCGGCACCCGCCCGCACCACCGCCTTCTCCGGGTATCTACCCGCGCGCGCCCCCATCCCCGCCATGCGCAACCGTCACCTGCGCATGCGACAGCGGAATCTCCACCTCGACCGTCGTCCCTTCGCCGAGCGTCGTTGCGATCCGCAGCGTGCCGCCGACGAGATACGCGCGCTCGCGCAGCCCGACCAGCCCGAACGATCCCGACTTGCGCGGCACGCCGGGATCGAACCCCGCGCCGTCGTCGCGAATCGTCAGCGCGATCGCATCGTTCGCATGTACGAGTTCGACGTTCGCATGCGATGCGGCCGCGTGTCGCGCGACGTTCGCGAGCGCTTCCTGCGCGATGCGGAACACCGTGGTCGCGTAAGGCTCGTCGAGCTGCAGTTCGGGCGGGTCGACATGCAGCGCGCATTCGATGCCGTGACGGTGCCGGAAATCTTCCACGAGCCATTGCATGGCCGCGGCGAAGCCGAGATCGTCGAGCATCAGCGGGCGCAGGTCCGACGCGATGCGGCGCGTCGCGGCCACCGCGCCGCGCGCCAGCGCGTGCATCGCGGCGATCTTGCGCGCCAGCAGCGCGTCGTCCTGCGGCACGCGGTCGATCAGCCATTCGAGGTCGTTCTTCAGCGTCGCGAGCGTCTGCGCGAGTTCGTCGTGCAGCTCGCGTGCGATGCGGCGCTGCTCGGCTTCGCGTGCGCTCGCGCTGATCGCGGCGATCTCGCGCAGCTCCTCGCGCGACGCCTGCAGCGCCCGCTCCGCGCGCACGCGATCCTCGACTTCGCGCCGCAGGTCGCGGTTCGACGCACTCAGTTGCGCGGTGCGCGCGGCGACGCGCTGTTCGAGCCGTTCGTTCGCGTCGTTCAGCTGCGCGCTCTTCTGCACGACGAGCAGGTGCTGGTAGCGCGCGCCGGCCAGTGCGCGCACCGTCTGCGCATGCAGCCGGCCGTTCTCGAACAGCATCGCGAACAGCACGACGCCGGACGCGACGAGGCCGTACGCGCGCCCCGCGTAGAAGCCGAGGTCGTAGCGCCCGTGATTCAGCATCGACGACAGCGCGATGTCGAACAGCCATGCGACCAGCACCGTCATCACCCACAAGTCGAGCACGGAATGGCGTCGCCGGCGCTGCCACATCAGCATCAGCGCCACCAGGTTCAGCCCCCAGACGATCGTGATCGCGTTCGTCATCGTCGCGGCCATCCGGTTGCCGTTCATGATGCGCGGCAGCAGGTCGTGGCCGGCCGTCGCGAGCAGCGCGAGCACGGCCGTCGCGCCGATCGCGGCCGCGATGCACAGCACCACGGGAATCGCCGCGCGGCGCTGCGGGGCCGGGATCGGGCCGGCCGCACGCGATGTCGCGCGCAGCAGCGCGTACGCGGCGACCGCCAGCGGAAAGCCGCCGTGCCAGAACAGGTACAGCCACGCGGTGGTCTGGTCGCCGGCGCCGAGCAGGCCGGTCGGTGCGAACAGCCCGGGAAAGGTCAGCATGTGGGTGCCGGCCATGAAGCCCGTGAACAGGTAGCCGCCCGCGAGCACGAGCAGCGGTTTCTCGCGCAGGATCGCGTACTGGCCGAGCAGCAGGCCGGCCGTCACCATGTCGTTGACGACGATCGCCGACTGGTACACCGGGATGAACGCCCAGCCCGGTGCAAGCGGTCTGCTCGCGAACGGCGCAAGCGCGGCGAAGATCACGGCGGACACGAGCACGGTCGCGAGCGCGAGCCGCCGTTCGCGCCGGCCCGGCGGCAGCGACGACATGAACAGGCGCGACGCGTCCGGGGTGTCGTCGTCCGGGGGCAGGCCGCGGAGGGCGGCGGTCATGCGTCGCCGCCGGGGTCGAGGTCGTGGCGTACCGCGTAGCGGATCAGCGCGGCTTCGTGCGGCAGCTCCATCTTCTCGAGGATCCGTGTCTTGTACGTGCTGACCGTCTTCGCGCTCAGCGCGAGTTCGGTCGCGATCTGCGTGACGGTCTGGCCCGCGACGATGCGGCGCATCACGTCGAGCTCGCGCGCGGACAGCCGTTCGTGCGGCAGCGCCGCGGCCGGCGCGCGCAGCGTCAGCGCGAGGCTTTCGGCCGCCGACGGGCTCACGTAGACGCCCCCCGCCGCGACCTTGCCGACCGCCTCGACAAGCTCGGCGGTCGCGCTGTCCTTCGTCAGGTAGCCGGTGGCGCCGGCCTTGAACGCGCGCGCCGCGTACTGCGCTTCCGCGTGCATCGTCAGCACGAGCGTGCGCAGCGACGGCGCGTGGCGCTTCACCAGCTGGATCAGCTCGATGCCGGTCGGCGCGGGCATCGACAGGTCGAGCAGCAGCACGTCGGCAGCGCCGCGCTCGACCAGCGCGAGCGTGGCCGAGCCGTCGCTCGCCTCGCCGACGATTTCGAAACCGCCGGCCGTTTCCAGGATGTGACGCAGTCCGTCCCGCATGACTGCGTGATCGTCAGCCAGAATTACCCTGATCATCTAGCGATCCTCTTCGGGATGACGCCGCGCACCGTTGTCCGGTGGTCGCCGCGGCTGTTCTTCCGACCAATATATTCCGCCGAATCCGAAAACGGTACACATCCGGGAAATTTTCGAGATAGTCGACCGCGGAATGTGTACTGAAACGAAATAATCCCAGGGAAAAGGTACGCGGCGAAGCGGGTGCGAATCAGGGTATTCCCTGATCGGTGCGGCAACCGGGACAGAGCGGCGCGACGTGTCGCGAGCCGCCCCGCGAGTCGCCCCGATTCGGGACTAAACTGGTGCCCGATGCCACGACAATCCCCGAGGAGCCCCCCGATGATCGATCTTGCCGATATCCTGCCGTCCGCACTGCCCGCCGCCGTTGCATGGGCCGAAGCGGAGGCGGCGCGCGGGATCGCGCAGGGCGCAGCGCTGACGCCCGCGCAGGCCGACGACGCGCGCACGGTCGGCGTCGCGCAGCCCGAGCAGATCCGCGTGGTGATCGTCGACCGCATGCCGTTTCCCGAGATGCCTTCTCTGGCCGCGATCGCCCGCGACACGGGGCTCCTGTCGCCGGGCACGATCGGGCTCACGCTCGGTCATGCGGTGTACGTGCTGCGCGGCCAGGACACGCGCCGCCTGCTGACCCACGAATTCCGCCATGTGCATCAGTACGAGGCCGCCGGGTCGATCGGCGCGTTTCTCGCGCGCTATCTGCAGGAGATCGCGACGGTCGGCTATCACGACGCGCCGCTCGAGGCGGACGCGCGGCAGCACGAGTTCGACTGACCCGTCACGCCGGCGCGATCGCGCGCAACGCCCGATGAACGTTCCCCATGCCATCGCCGGCCCGGTGTTCGCACACCGGGCTACCCCGCCGTGGAGCGTGCGATGAGCGACACGATCCACGCGTGGATCGGCGCGATCGGCGCGCATCCGCTGCTCGTGCTCGCGATCGTGTTCGTGACGGCCTGCGCCGAGGCGATCGCGCTGATCGGCACGGTCGTGCCGGCTGGCGCCGTGATGTTCGCGGCCGGTGCGCTGATCGGCGCGGGCGCGCTCGACGGCTGGACGACCATCGGTGTCGCGGCGGTCGGCGCCGTGGTCGGTGACGGGATCAGCTACGAACTCGGGCGGCACTATCGCGGGGTGATTCGCAATGCGTGGGCACGCTTCGGCTATGCGGCCGCCTATTCGCGCGGCGAGGAGTTCGTGCTGCGTCATGGCATGAAGAGCATCGTGCTCGCGCGCTTTCTTGCGCCGGTGCGCGCGGTCGTGCCGGTCGTCGTCGGCTGCGCGACGCTGCCGCGCCGGTCGTTCTATCCGGTCAATGTCGTCTCGGCGCTCATCTGGGCGCCCGTGCATGTCGCGCCGGGCATCCTGTTCGGGGCGTCGGCCGCGCTGGCCGCGGCGATCAGCGTGCGGGTCGCCGTGATCCTGCTGGTCGTCGCGGCGCTGGTCGCGCTCGTGTGGATCGGCGTGCGCGTGGCGCTGCGGCGCGGCTGGCCGCTGCTGCGCCGCGCGCTCGTCGAAGGTGTGCACGCATGCGCGCGCCGCTGGCCGCGGTTCGGCGCGCGGCTGCACGACGCGATCGCCTACGTGCGCGGGCTGCCGGGCGCGGTGCCCGCGCTCGCGCTGCTGTTCATCGGCTGCGTGTGGCTGTTCGCGGGCCTCGTGCAGGATGTCGTCGCGAACGATCCGCTGATGCACGCGGACATCGCGCTGTATGCGTTCCTGCAGAACCTGCGCACGCCGCCGGTGGACGCGACGATGCGCGGGCTGGCCGTGCTGCACGGGCACGATACGGGGCTGATCGTCGCGGCCGCGTTTCTCGTCTGGCTGATGATCCATCGCTGCTGGCTGACGGCCGCGTGGTGGCTCGTGACGGTCGGCGTTGCCGTCGTGCTCGTGCCGGTATTCGGCGCGGGCGTACCCGGCGCGACGCCCGCGAGCCTGCCGCCCGGCGCGCTGCACGTGCCGCTGCCCGATGCGGAAGCCGCGTTCGCGATTCTCGCGAGCAGCGGCCTCGGCTGGGTGCTGACGCGCGACCGGCCCGCGCTGTGGCGGATCCCGGTCGTGACGGCGGTGGTGCTGTGGATCGTGCTCGGCGGCTTCGCTCGACTGTATGTCGGTGACACGTGGCTGTCAGGCCTGCTGGGCGGCTGGAGCCTCGGTCTGGCGTGGTTCGCGCTGCTCGCCGGCGCGTATGCGTACTGGCGCGTGCGCGAGCATGTGCAGCCGAGGGGCGCGCTCATCGCGGTGACCGTGGTGCTCGCGACGGCTGGCGTATGGACGGTTCCCGCGCAATGGCAACTCGACCGCGCGGCGCGCCCGCATGTCGGCGACGTGGTTGCGATGACGGTCGACCAGTGGCTGCGCGGCGGGTGGCAGCGCGTGCCGGTGCGGCGTACCGAGATCGGTGGCGACCGCGAGGAATATCTGCCGCTGCAATGGAGCGCGACGTCGGACACGCTCGACCGGCATCTCGCGCAGGCCGGCTGGCAGCGCGCGACGCCGTGGTCGCCGGCCACCGCGCTGCGCTGGTTGTTGCCGCAGGCGCCGGCCGACACGCTGCCCGTGCTGCCGCGCTACACGCACGGCGAAAGCACGCGCCGCGTGTTCGTGCGCATCGATCCGGGCCAGCCGGAAAGCCGCCTCGTGCTGCGGTTGTGGCGTTATCCGTACGTGTTGCAGGACGCGCTCGGCATGCGGCCGCTGTGGTACGGCGCGCTGTATCGCGAGACGCTGCACCGGCCAGCGCGGCTGATGACGATCGTGCGCACGACGACGATCGACGATGCGGCGACGATTGCGAAAGCGCTGGCGGTCGAGCCGACGATCGAGCATCCGCCGGCGGGGATGACGGCCGCGCCGGCGGAGATGCTGCTGGTGTGGATGGTTCGGCCGTGAGGGGGCGTTCAGGTTCGCGCAGGAGCCGAGAGGGTAAGGGATCGGTTGCCTGCCTCGGCGATCGCTTGCAGAGCGTGGAGGGCGGCCGCGTGACTGTCGGGATCGTCAAGCGATTCTGTCGCAATTTTCCAATACGAAGCTAAAAGCTCGGGGTCGGCGCGTAGTTCGGCGACTTCCGCGTCGTGATGCGATACAGCGTCTTTGGACGGGCTCATGGTTGCTCCGTTGAGGGGTTGGGTCGGACGTCACCTTGACGTAGGGCTCTGGATGTCGGCGTCACGCGTGGATCGCTACACAGGCGCTCGCATCCCCCATCGCATATCGGGACCAGCGTCACGGCAATCTGATTGAGAGAAGGCCGGCCGTCGTTGTCGATGTCGGGATACTTGATGGTCCTGGTATCTACCCAGATGTTCTGTTCGCTGATGCCCAACTGGATCAGGTAGGCTTTCAGCGCAACAGCGCGTCGGTAGGCGAGGTCCGACGGATTTCGTTCCCGCACGTAACCACCCGCATAGACGATTCCGCGGATGTCGACGTTCGGCCAGTTACGGGCCTCCAGAACCATCTCGGCGATTCTCACCCGAGCTTTATTGGGGATGTCGGTAGCGTTCAGCGGCAACGTATCTGCCATGTCCGTCGAAATCGTGCAGGCGTATGCGAGCGGTGTTGAGGCGAATATTGAAAGCGCGAGCAGGTTTGCAAGGAGAAAGTGTCGCATCACGCGCGTTCCTTATTCGTCGAAGCCGACGTAGCAAGCCAGGCTGTCCGCGTTGCGAATTGCTTTATCGGGATTGGATTGCGCCCAGAAGGTCAAACCGGTCGACACGCCATACATCTCGTCGTTGGAGTCGAACACGTCGGTAAAATGGGTGCATTCGTGGATCAGCGTCAACAGCTGGCATCCGCGCCAGCGCTGCGCTGGAGGCGACGTGCAGAAGTGCGAATAGATCGCGATGATACGCCTTTCAGAATCAGGTTTGCATACCGCGGCATCGGTGTGCCCGCTGTCCGGGAAAACCGTGCACGTGATGTTTCGTTGCTTCTGCTGATCCCACCGGATGACGTTTTCAGGCTTGAGCGATTGCATGACGTCCAGCAGCCTTGGCATTCCGAGTCGAAGTGTAGTGCGTGTCGTGTCGTCGCCGCGGCCGAACCACTTCCGCACGCGCATCTGTTCGGCTTCGTCCCATCTTGTCAGGCCTACAATGCGATCCTGAATCAATGGAACAGCCATGTTGCGAAGTCTGACGATCGATGCCCGAAATGCCTTGTTCGTCATGTCCTGGCATATTGGAGTCAGGTCCAGCTCGATATCCCTGACTGAGCCCGCTGTCGTGTTTGTGAAAACCGTGCCGACCGATTCCCATCCGTCGTCGTCAGGCGAATCCGTGTGGTTCTTCCACATTCGTTATTTCCCCCGATATATTTGGATATCGATTGCATCGCGACAGGATGTCTCGAATCGACGTGTCCGCCCGTTTCCGTCGGTTCGTCCTTCGACAAGCCGACCTGATGAATCCGTGATTCGGTATCGGAGATCTGTGAGAGGCCATCCTGAAGATCGATCGATCAACCGGATCTGCTCGTCGTGAATCGCCGGTGTCGGCGTTGTGGAGCGTAGGTGCTGGGCACTCGATTCAGCCGGGTGTGTGCTTCCCGACGACTCCAGAAATATCCCGGGG
Organism: Burkholderia aenigmatica; assembly: GCF_902499175.1. Lineage (GTDB taxonomy): Bacteria > Pseudomonadota > Gammaproteobacteria > Burkholderiales > Burkholderiaceae > Burkholderia > Burkholderia aenigmatica. The sequence goes on along the minus strand of NZ_CABVQC010000042.1, from coordinate 62,626 downwards.
TTATTGCCCACGATGACGCGATTTTCCCTGCATGGGCAACCTACCCAGTCACCATCAACGACCACGTTTCGACCGTTTTCGGACAGCCCCTCTCCGGATCCGATAATGTCGAAGGTACCGTCGCAATTCCCGCATGTCGCTTTGTCCCCACTCAATGCGACTCGCCTTTCGTCGTCGTAGATCGTCGAAGAGATCGCGATGACGAAGCCTCGTGTCGTCGTCGGATCGCTATCGCGGATAGCTGCTTTAGTCATTGACGTTCCCCTGTTTCTCGGTGCCTTTTTCCATGACGCCGACGCGGGGCAGGGTTGTCGGGGATCGATGGCAGCGAGCGTCAACTTGCCCTGAGTCAAACAGCAGCGAAGAATAGCTTTTCCTGGTCATTCCGTAGTCGACCTAATCCATTTGGGATGCTGATGATAAGTTGGATGGATCGTGGAATGTCGTGTTATCGAGATGAGGGAAGGGTGGATCGTTGCAGAGTGTCAAAGTGGTAAAAGAGACCTGGGTGACATGCAGTCGGCTCCGCTTCGGTGCGATTCTGACCGAGATGAAACAGGGTTCGCGAATCGACCAAGGCAGATGTATCTGTCTGGACCTCGGTCGTTCGTCATGCTTGATTCTTGTTTATCTCACCGCCACCCGCTCCGCCGCAAACCCTGCCAGCGTCCGCAACGCATCCCGCGCCGACCGCAGGTAAAACGCCTGCAGATGAAACACATGCCAGCGCGCCGCATGAATCTCCAGCTTGCACGGCACGCCACAGGCCTGCGCATGACGGGCCAGCCGCTGCGCATCCGACAGCAGCACCTCCTGATCGCCGGCCTGGACGAGCATCGGCGGCAAACCGCGCAGGTCGGTGTCGAGCGGGCCGCGGGCGGCCACCGAACCGGCGCCGTGATACCAGCGCAGCCCCTGCTCGAGCCAGCCGCGACGGATCATCGGATCGTCGCCGCGGCGCGAAGCCAGCGTCGCGCCCCCGAGCGCGGGATCGGTCACGGGCGAGATCAGCAGCAGCGCGGCGGCGGCCGGCTCGCCGCGCTCGCGCAGCGCGATGGCCAGTGCCAGCGCCAGCGCGCCGCCGGCCGAATCGCCCGCGATCACGATCCGGTGCGGCGCGTGGCCTTGCGCGCGCATCGCGTCATAGACGGCCAGCGCATCGTCGAGCGCGGCCGGGCTCGGATGCTCGGGGGCCAGCCGGTAGTCGGGCACCCACACCGGCAGGCCGGCATCGTTCGCGAGCCGCGTCGTCACGCCGCGATGCGTATGCGGCCCGCCGAGACAGAAGGCGCCGCCGTGAAGATAGAGGATCGCGCCGCCCGTGTCGCCGCGCTTCGGCGCAACGACTTCGACCGGCACGTGATGCGCAGACGTACGGTAGCGCAGCGTGCCGCCCGTGCCCGGCATCAGCTGCGACAGCAGCGCGACGACGCCGCGCTGCATGCGCGCGCCGAACGGCGGCCCGATCAGCGGCCGGAACGCGACGCGCAGGAAGCCGCGCAGCGATGCGGCGGCGAGTGCCTCCAGCCGGCCGGCGGGCGGCGCGACCATGACGGCGCGCGTCGGTGCGACCGATTCGGGCAACGGATGCGTGAAGCGGTAGGCTGACATCCCGGTGAAGCGGGTGATCCACCGGTAGGTCAGCGTGAAGCCCGGCCAGTTCGTGCTGTTGTGTCCCGACGCATCGACGTACCAGCTCTTGCAGCTGTTCCACACCGATCCTTCGAGCCGCTGCTGCACATGCACGTTGAAGCGCCGGTAGCGGCGCGCGTCGACGTCGATTTCGCATGCGCCGTCGCGCTGCATCGTGCGCAGGCAGCGCATCACGTGCGCGATCTGGCTTTCGAGCATGTAGACGATCGAGTTGTGGCCGAGGTTGGTGTTCGGGCCGTACAGCATGAAGAAGTTCGGAAAACCGGGCACGGTGAGCCCGAGATACGCCTGCGCGCCGCGCCGCCATGCGTCGTTCAGGTCGAGCCCGTCGCGGCCCGTGATGCGCATCGGCGACAGGAACTCGGTCGCCGCGAACCCCGTGCCGTAGACGATCGCATCGACCGGATGATGCACGCCGTCGGCAGTCTCGATGCCGTCCGCCGTGACGCGCCGGATCCGCTGCGTGACGAGCTCGACGTTGTCGCGGCTCATCGCGGCCAGGTACTCGCTCGACAGCAGGATGCGCTTGCAGCCGATCGGATAGTCGGGCGTGAGCCGCGCACGCAGCGCCGGGTCCGGCACGTCGCGCGCGAGCAGCTTGTGGAACGGCCGGCCGACCGCGACCTTCATGATCTTGTGCAGGCGCGTGAACGCGATCGCACGCGATTCGTAGCGCAGGTAGATCGACGCGCGATGCAGCTTCATCGCCCACGGCAGCCGGCGAAACAGCGCCTTTTCCCACGGGCGGTACGCGCGGTCGGGGCGCGGCATCACGTAGGCCGGCGAACGCTGGAACACGACCAGGCGCTGCACGTCGCCGGCGATCGCGGGGACGAACTGGATCGCCGACGCGCCGGTGCCGACCACCGCGACGCGCTTGCCGGCGAGCGAATAGTCGTGATCCCAGTGCGCAGAGTGGAAGGCGCGGCCGCGGAACGTGTCGATGCCGGGCAGGTCGGGCATGGCGGGGCGGCTCAATTGGCCGGTGCCGCTGACCAGCACGGCGGCGCTCAGCGTCGTGCCGTCGGCGAGCGTGACGCGCCACAGCGCGGCGGCTTCGTCGTAGCGTGCTTGCTGGACTTCGGCGCCGCAGCGCAGGTAGCGCGCGAGGCCGTACTTGCGCGCGCAATGCTGCAGGTACGCATGGATTTCGGGCTGCGGCGCGAACACGCGCGACCACGCCGGATTGGGTTCGAACGAGAACGAGTACAGGTGCGAAGGCACGTCGCAGGCGGCGCCCGGGTAGCTGTTGTCGCGCCACACGCCGCCGACGTCGTGCGAGCGTTCGACAATCACGAAATCGTGGATGCCGGCGCGTTGTAGCGCGACTGCCATGCCGATGCCGGCGAAGCCGGCGCCGATGATGATCGCCGCGAGCGGTGCGGCGGATTCGGTCAGATGGGTTGCGTCACGCGACGACATGGTGGGTTTCCTCAGGCTGGACGGCATCGTGCGCGCCGCGCGATGCTGGAACGGGGGCAGGATTCGTCGTTGTGCTGACGGTTTCGCCCTGCGGCCGCGCGGGCGTGCGGCACGTGCCGCGAATCAGGTCGACGGCCTTCTCGGCGATCATGATCGTCGGTGCGTTGGTGTTGCCGCCGATGAGCGTCGGCATGATCGATGCATCGACGATGCGCAGCCCCTGCAGGCCACGCACGCGCAGTTGCGGATCGACGACGGCGAGCGCGTCGTGCCCCATCCGGCACGTGCCGACCGGGTGATACACGGTGTCGGTGCGCCGCCGCAGCACGTCGCGGATTTCATCGTCGGTGTGGACGTTCGCGGTGAACAGGTCCTGCGTGGTCCAGCCGGCAAGCGCCGGCGCTTCCATCAGCCGGCGCGTGAGGCGGAAGCCCGCGACCATGTCGTCGAGGTCGCGCGGATCGTCGAAGAACGCGGGGTCGATGCGCGGCGCCGCGAGCGGATCGGTGCCGTTGAGCGTGACCGAGCCGCGGCTGCGCGGCCGCAGCAGGCACACGTGGCATGACAGCCCGTGGCCGGCGTGCAGCTTGCGCGCGTGATCGTCGACGAGCGCGACGACGAAGTGCAGCTGGATGTCCGGTGCATCGAGCTCGGCGCGGGTCTTCAGGAAGCCGCCGCCTTCCGCGAAATTCGACGTCAGCATCCCGCGCCGTTCGCGGCGAAAACGCGCAAGCTCGCGCAGCATGCGCAGGCCGCCGCGCGCGGACACGCCCATCGTGTCGACGCTGCGGGTGCGATAGCCGAAGATGAAATCCGGATGATCCTGCAGGTTGCGGCCGACGCCGGGCAGGTCGGCGTGCACGGCGATGCCGTGCTGCTGGAGTTCGCGGCCCGGGCCGACGCCCGACAGCATCAGCAACTGCGGCGTCTGCAGCGCGCCGGCCGCGAGCACGACTTCCCGCCGTGCGCGCAGCGTGCGGACCTCGCCATGCTGCCGCACTTCGACGCCGATCGCGCGCGTGCCGTCGAACAGGATGCGCAGGACCTGCGCGTGCGTCTCGACCGTCAGGTTGTCGCGGCGGCCGACGTGCGGCAGCAAGTACGCGCGCGCCGCGCTCCACCGTTCGCCGTGCTTCTGCGTGACCTGGTAGATACCGATGCCTTCCTGCTGCGCGCCGTTGAAATCGTCGGTGAGCGGCAGGCCGGCCTGCTGCGCGGCTTCCAGGTAGCGCGCATGGAACGGGTTGCCGGTGCGCAGGTCGCTCACCCACAGCGGGCCGTCGCGGCCGTGCCACGCATCGTCGAAGCGCTCGTTGTGCTCGCTCAGGCGGAAGTACGGCAGCACGTCGTCGTAGGCCCAGCCTTCGTTGCCGAGCGCGGCCCAGCCGTCGTAGTCGACGCGATGGCCGCGGATATAGACCATCGCGTTGATGCCCGACGAACCGCCGAGCATCTTGCCGCGCGGCTGATAGCCGATGCGCCCGCCGAGGCCCGGCTGCGGCACCGTGTCGAAGGCCCAGTTGTTGATGCGGGTCGGCATCATCGCGACCGCGCCGGTCGGCACGTTGACGAGCGTGCCGTCGCCGCGGCCGCCGGCCTCGAGCACGCAGACGGTCACGGCCGGGTCTTCGGTCAGCCGCCCGGCGACGACGCAGCCGCCCGAACCGCCGCCGACGACGATGTAGTCGAAAGTCTTGCTCATGGATTCGTTCTCCGAGGGTCGATGGATCAGGCGGGGCGCGGCGGCGCGCACCGGCGGGCGAGGTGCGGCGGGCGGATCGCGAGCGGCGGGGCGGGATCGTGGGCGAACGCGGCGCGCCGGCGTGCGAAGCGGGCTGCGGGATCGGTCGGGCGACGTTGTCGCATGGTGTCTCCTCCGGAGGGCGATGGGGTCGTTCGGATGACGACTGGATGACGCCGATGGTGCTGCCCGCATGGGAAAACACCAATGCTGCTTCGGGACAATTGTTTTAGTATTTGGGCCAAATTGGCGCTTCGAGGGTTTCTCCGCATGAGCTTCTGGGATTTCACCCGGAGTCCGGCCAGCGCCCGGCTGCTGGTCGATTTCGGCGACGAACGCGGTGTGCCGCACACGACGCTGCTGGCCGGCACCGGGCTCGCGGACGCGCAGCTCGACGATCCGAAGGTCGAGGTGACGGCCGCGCAGGAGCTGCGGCTGACCGGCAACCTGCTGCGCGCGCTCGGGCGCGCACAGGGCCTCGGCTTCGAGGTGGGCCAGCGCTACCATTTCTCCGCCTACGGCGTGTGGGGCTACGGGCTGATCGCCAGCGCGAGCGCACGCGACGCGCTCGCGCTGGCGATGCGCTTCCTGCCGCTCACCTATGCGTTCACCGTCATCACGTACCGTGAGGAAGACGGGACGTGCGTGCTCAGTTTCGGCGCGCCGGAACTCGATGGCGCACTGAGCCGGTTCCTCGTCGAGCGCGACATGGCGGCCGCGGCCGTGCTGCTGCAGGAAATCGGCGGCGACGCTTTCGCGTTGTCGCGCTTCACGGTGCAGGCGACGCGTGTACCGTCCGCGCCGGTGCCGCGCATCGCCGGCGTCGAACCCGCTTTCTCGGCGCGCGCGAACAGTCTCGCCTTCGACCGCGTGTTTCTCGACCGGTTGCTGCCGCATGCGAATCCGCTGACGGTGTCGATGTGCGAGCAGATGTGCGGCCAGCTGCTCGACGCGCGACGCGCGCGGGTGGGCACGGCGGAGATGGTGCGCCAGTACCTGACCGCGACACCCGGCTCCGCGCCGTTCTCGCTCGAGGACATGGCACGGCTGATGAACACGAGCCCGCGCACGCTCAAGCGCCGGCTGCAGGAGGAGGGCACGACGTTCCGGGCGCTGCTCGCGCAGGCGCGCGGCGCGATGGCCGAGACGCTGCTCGGCGACGCGCGCCTGTCGCTCGCGGAGGTGGCCGAGCGGCTCGGCTTCAGCGACCTGTCGAGTTTCTCGCAGGCATTCAAGCGCTGGTACGGCGTGCCGCCGGGCGCGTATCGCAGCGCGGCGCAACGGGACAGCGGCCGTCCGTGAATCACGGTACGATCGCTGGCGTTCCTGCCGACATTCCAATCACGAGAGACACCGCATGATCACGATTCGCCCGATGACCGACGACGATTTCCCGCGCTTCTGGCCGACCTACCGTGCCATCGTCGCTGCTCAGGAAACCTATGCATTCGATCCGGCGTCGACACCCGAGGCGGCGCGCGCGCTGTGGCTCGACGCGCCGCTCTGCACGTGGATCGCCGAAGAGGGCGGCGTGGTTCTTGGCTCGTACTACCTGAAGGCGAATGCGGCCGGCCCCGGCAACCACGTGTGCAATTGCGGCTACATGGTGAGCGAGGCCGCGCGGGGCCGTGGCGTGGCGCGCCTGATGTGCGAGCACTCGCAGCAGGTCGCGCGCGAGCGCGGCTTCCTCGCGATGCAGTTCAATTCGGTGGTGTCGACGAACGAGGTGGCGGTCGCGTTGTGGCAGAAACTGGGATTCGACATTGTCGGCCGCCTGCCGCGTGCGTATCGTCACGCGCGGCTCGGCTTCGTCGACTGCCTCGTGATGTACAAGTGGCTCGGCGACACGGCGGCCGCCGACGCCTGAGCACGCCGCGGCTTCGTCAGACGGTGAACCCGCCGTCGAACACGATCCGCTCGTCGAGCGCGAGCGTGCCGCGCGCGAAGATCAGGTCGAGGTGGTGGCTACCGTTTTCGCCGCCGCCCAGCCCGAGGTGCAGGCCCGGATGACGTTCCTCGAATCCCGCGTTGCGGCCGTACAGCCCGCGAATCCCGAGGTTCGTGCCGATGCCGAATTCCTCGATTCGCCGGTGATTCGCATGGCGGTCGAGATAGGTCGTGAAATCGCGCCGGAAGCCTGCGTTGTCGGTGTCGAAATCGACGATCGTGCTGTTCTCGACATGTAGTGTGGCCAGTTGTTCGGCCACCTTGTACTTGATCGCGAACGGCACGGTGCCGAGAAACGTGCCGCTGAACACGACCGAGCCGTTGAGATCGGTGACGTGTGTTGCGATCTCGCCGGGTACGACGTCGAGGTTGCCCATTCCATCCACGCTCGTCCATTTCTGATCCGGCGCGAGCGAGCCCGCCAGCGTGTTGCCGGTTTCGTCGATGAAGCGGATCCGCGATGCGCGCGCGGCCGCGTCGATCAGCCGGCCGTTGCGTGCCGCGATGTCGTCGAGCGATTCGGCGAATGCTTCGTCGAGATGCGGGCCGTAATCCTTGAACAGCACCGACTTGCTCCAGTGCTCGACGATCGCGGGGCGGATCGCGGCGAGGAACGGCGGCCCGCTCGGCGACGGCGTCGGCAGGCACGACGAGTCGTACAGCAGCACGAACAAATCGGCGCGATCGAGCGCGGCGGCGATGTCGGCGGGCGGGGTGCTTTCGAGGCAGAGGGGCGTGGCGTCGAGCGAGTCGGGCAGGGTGGAAAACGCGCGCAACGCAATGTCGCGGTTGCGGGTGTCATGGCCGACCAGCAGTTTTCCCGACTCGCCGCGCGCCAGCTTGTCGCGCAGCGCGGGGTGGAAGCCCAGCGCACGGTGCAGGTTCAGCATGCGTGTCTCCGGAAACGGCGGAAGGGCCGCGGCCCTTCCGCGAGAACGGGTGGCCCGCTCAGACCGGCCAGAGCGCGGTGCCGAACGGCACCACGGCGTCCTCGACCATCATGTCGACGGCCTCGGGGTGCGTGTCTTCCTGCATCCAGTCAAGCAATTCGATCTGCTGGGTGTCCTGCATGTCAATTCTCCTGTGGTGAACATGAGCGATTCAACATGAAAGCGCGGCTAAACATTTGCCACTCCTCATCAGGCATTTCGTGAATGCCGGGCGAGTGGCGTTGATATTAGTCCGACGAATTGGTGAATGCAATGCGTTGCAAGGTTTTTAGCCGAGGCGTGCTAAACACGGGAGATTGGCGGGTCGCGTGCCGTAAAACACGGATAAAGCGCATGACGGATTCGATGTCATTTTTTCAGTGACACGAATCGGAATCGACGCATTGCATGCGGCGATTTTTCATTGGGAATTCAATCGCCGAGATCGTCGCGAGCGGTGTCGTTCGCGGCGAGCAAGCGTGCCTGCGCGCGAACGCGTCGCCGGTCATCGGCGGCGCGTTGGCGGCCCGAGGCCCGCTGCCCGCGTCAACCGAGCAGCGCCTTGCCGAGTGGCTTGGCCGGCTCGGACCGCAGCACCAGCGACGTCGTGACCGCGCCGAAGCGGGCAATCGCATCGACGATGGTTTCCAGTTGTCCCGGTGTCGGCACCAGGACCTTCAGCAGGAAGCAATCCTCACCGGTCATCCGGTGGACCTCGATCACGTGCGGCATCTCGGCGAATGCGCGTAGCGCAGGCTTGATGTGTTCGTGCGTCGTCTTCAACCGGATGATGGCCATCATTCCCAACCCCAGCGCGGCCGGATCGATTCGTGCGCCGTAGCCCGCGATGATGCCGCGCTCTTCCAGGCGCTTGACGCGCTCCGACGTGGCCGGCTGCGACAGCCCGATGCGCCGGCCCACTTCGGACAGCGGCATCCGCGCATTTTCCTGTAGCGCCTCGAGGATCGAAAGATCCAGGCGATCGAGCTCTCCGTTCGACATGTCCGCGTTCCCGCTCCGTTGATTCATCGGCATATTGTCTCAATATCCGATGATTTGCCATTCCCGGCCGGTATCCGGCAGGCCAGACTGCGAGCTCGCTTATTCATGGAGACGGAGATGGACCAGACGATCGTGATCGTGCCGGGGATCGGCAACTCGGGACCGGATCATTGGCAGAGCCACTGGGAGGCTGCACTTCCGGGCGCCATCCGCATGGCGCCTGCGTCATGGGATGCGCCCGACCTGCGTGACTGGATGGCGGCGCTCGATGAAGCCGTTGCGCAAGCCGCGACGCCGCCGGTGTTGATCTGTCATTCGCTGGGTTGCCTGCTGTTCGCGCACTGGCGTGCGGCGTCGACGCGCGTCGCGCGCGGCGCATGGCTCGTTGCGGTGCCCGATCCGGGCGGCCCGCGTTTTCCGGCCGCGGCCAACGCATTTGCGAATGTGCCGGATGGCGATTTCGGTGACGTGCCGGTGCTGGCGATCGCCAGTTCGGATGACGGGTACGACCCGTCCGGGCGCGGCATTGCGTGGGCAAGCGAGCGTGGTGCGACGCCGTTGCAGCTCGGCCCGCGTGGCCATCTGAATACGGAGGCGGGATTGGCGGAATGGCCCGAGGGACGTGCGTTGTTCACCGCCTTCATGACGGGATTGCGGGGGTAGCGCGGGCAGGTGGCCGACGTGCACCCGCGATGGTTGGCAGCGGGCGAGGCATGGACGATCCGGCTGCTGCGGCCGGGTTCCGGTTGCCAGCGCATGCTCGCCTGCGACGGCTCAAGTATGATCGTTCGACAGAATCGGAAGCCTCGACAGTCGGGATTGCCGCGTGCGGAACACAGGTTCCGCCGTCACGACTTGCCGCGGCTTCGAACGACCAAGGAGACACGCGATGCGCGCAGCGCCGCAACCGGAGCATGCCGGCCCGTCGCGGCCGGACCCCGGCGCGACCAGCACCTATCCCGACCGTGACCCCGATCGCATGGCCGCGTGGCGGCTCGCGATCGGCCTGTCGCTCGGCAGCGCGATCGCGCTCGGCCTCGCGCGCTTTTCGTACGCGCTGCTGCTGCCGCCGATGAAGGCCGATCTCGGCTGGACATTCGAGCAGGCCGGCGCGCTGAACACCGCGAACGCGGCCGGCTACCTGGTCGGTGCACTCGCGTTTCCGTTGCTGTCGCGGCGCTGGCGAGCGGGCTCGCTGCTGGCGGCCGGATGCGTGCTGACCGCGTTGCTGATGGCCGCGTGCGGGGTCACCTCCGGCATGCACGCGCTGCTCGTGCAGCGGCTCGCGACCGGCGTCGGCAGCGCACTGATCTTCATCAGCGGCGGCGTGCTGGCCGCGCGGCTCGCGTCGGCGTCGCCGCGCGATGCAGGGCTGCTGCTCGGGCTCTACTACGGCGGCACGGGATGGGGCATCGTCGCATCGTCACTGCTCGTGCCGGCCACGCTGACGCAGGGTGTCCATGGCTGGCAGCCCGCGTGGTTCGCGCTCGCGTGCGCGTGCGTGCTGTTCTCGGCAGTGGCCGTGTCGGCCGCGCGCTGCATCGAGCGCGTACATGCGGCACCGACCGCACCGCGCGACGGCGCGGTGCCGGCCGCGACCGCGAGCCCCGTGCGCTTCGCACTCGCGCTGGCCGGCTACGGCCTGTTCGGCGTGGGCTACATCGGCTACATGACGTTCATCGTCGCGCTGCTGCGCGGCGCGGGGATGAGCGGCACGGTGGTCGCCGCGTTCTACGTGATGCTCGGCGTCGCGACCGTCGTGTCGGCGCGGCTGTGGTCGGGGCTGCTCGACCGGACGCGCGGCGGCCAGGCGCTCGCGGTGCTCAACGCGCTGCTCGGCATCGCGACGCTGATGCCGGCGGTATTCGTGCATCCGGTGGCCGCATTTGCGTCGGGCGTGCTGTTCGGCGCGACGTTCCTGTCGGCCGTCGCGTCGACGACGGCCTTCGTGCGCCACAACCTGCCGCCCGACGGCTGGGCGAAAGGGATCAGCGCGTTCACGACGGTCTTTGCGTTCGGGCAGATCGCCGGGCCGGTCGCGATCGGCTGGGTGTCGGACAGCGCGGGGCTCGCGCGCGGGCTCGTGTATTCGGCGCTGACGCTGTTCGCGGGCGCCGCGCTTGCGGCCGGGCAGCGCGCGTTGCGGGCCGCCGCGTAGTCACGCGCGACACGCGCCATTCACCGCACGCAGGCCGTGCGCGACACGCGATGAAACGCACGGCTGAAGTAGATCAGGCTGTCGCCGTCGTCGCGTACGCGGATCGACGTCGCCTCGATGAACATCACCGAATGCGAGCCGACTTCCTTCATGTCGGCGATCGTGCCCTGCAGGCTCGCGAGCGCGTCGCGCAGCACGGGCACGTCCTGCTCGCCGCGATCCCACACCGGCAGATCGAAGCGCCGTTCCATCGACAGGTCGGTGAGCCCCGCGAAATGCCGCGCAAGTTGCTCGTGTTCGGCTGGCAGCACGTTGATGCAGACATGGCGGTTGCGTTCGAACGTTGCACGCATCGCGCTCGACCGGTTGAGGCACACGAGCAGTGTCGGCGGCGTGTCGGTGACGGAGCACACGGCGCTCGCGGTGATCCCGCAGCGGCCGTGCGGCCCGGCGGTGGTGATCACGTTGACGGCCGCGCCGAGGTGGGCCATTGCCTGGCGGAAGGCCTTCTGCGCGTCGGTCGGTTCGACGCGAGCCGGTCGCTGGATATCGGTCGTGGAAGGCATGGGCGCTCCTGAGTGGACGAAAGCGGCGGTCGTGCGGCGCTGCCGGTGCAGCGCCGGATCGCCGACGATGATCCAAGCGTACGTCGCGAAAATGCCGGCGACCATTCGCACGATTGACGATGGAGATGGCGTTCTCGCCAACGCGTCTAAAGGTTCTACCTAGATGCGCGGCGCGGCGCGCGAAAAAAATCGAGATTGCACGTCCGTGCGGCCCGTGAAGGGGTTTTCAGCGGGTTTTCGGCTCGTTATGATGTGCCGCACACCCCCAGCGAACGACGCGCGCGACGAGCCGGCAACCGGCCCCGTATGCGGCGCGTGCGATACCCATACCGATATTCAGTGAGACACCCGCGATGACGTCACCCGCACCGATCGTATACATCGTCGACGACGACAACGGCATGCGGACGTCGCTCGCGTGGCTGCTCGAATCGGTCGGCATCGCGTCCGAAGGGTTCGCGAACGCCACCGATTTTCTCGCGCGCTTCGACGTGAACCTGCCGGCGTGCCTGGTGCTCGACGTCCGGATGCCGGAGAAGAGCGGCTTCGACGTGCAGGCGGAACTGAACGCACGCGGCGCGACACTGCCGGTGATCTTCGTCAGCGGACACGGCGATATTCCGATGTCCGTGCGTGCGCTGCAGAACGGCGCGATCGATTTCGTCGAGAAGCCGTACAACTCGCAGCAGATGCTCGAGCGCGTGCAACGCGCGCTGCGGCTCGCGCAGCAGCGGCATGCGGTCAGCCAGCGTCACCGCGAGCTGCGCCAGCGGCTCGATGCGCTGACCGCGCGCGAGAAGGAAGTGCTGCGCGGCGTGGTGGACGGCAAGGGCAGCAAGCAGATCGCGTCGGATCTGTCGATCAGCGTGAAGACCGTCGACGTGCATCGCGCGAGCATCAAGGAGAAGCTCGGCGCGACGTCGATCGCCGCGCTCGTGCGCGACGTGATGGTCGTGTGGGGCGACGACGGCGAGTCGTCGCGATAGGGCCTCGCCGGCGCTTCGGCGAAGCGCTGCACGCAGCGCTCGACGCTCAGCGCATGTACAACCCGCCGTTGATGTCCCAGCACGCGCCGTTCGCGAAATGCGCGTCGCCCGACGCGAGCAGCACGGCGGCATCCGCAACGAAACTGGCCGAGCCGAGCTTGCCGCCCGGCAGGCTCGCGAGCACCTGGCGCAGCTTCTCCGGCGCGACGCTTTCATAGACGATCGGCAGATCGAGCGGGCCCGGCGAGATCGCGTTGACGGTCACGCCTTGCGCGGCGAGGTCGCGCGCGAACACCTTGGTCAGCGTCAGCGTGCCGCCTTTCGCGGCCGCGTAGTGCGCGCCCGTTGCAGAGCCGCCGTTCTGCCCGGCGAGCGACGCGATGTTGACGATACGGCCCGCGCCGCGTGTCGCGAAGAACTGGCCGAACACCTGACAGCCGAACAGCACGCTGCGCAGGTTCACGTCGATCACCTGGTCGAACTGCTCGGCCGTGATCTCCATCGCGGGCACGACCTTCGATGCGCCCGCGTTGTTCACGAGCACGTCGACCGTGCCCCAGCGCGCGACGAGCGCATCGCGCGCGGCTTCGAAATCGCGTTTCGACGTGACGTCGAGCGGTAGCGCGATCGTACGTTCGCCGCTCGGGTCGAGTTCGCGCGCATGCGCCTGAATGGCGTCGGCGGCGATATCGGCCAGCGCGACGCGGTAGCCGGCCGCATGAAAGCGTTCGGCGATGACGGCGCCGAGCCCGCGCGCGGCGCCGGTGACGAGGACGACTCGGTCTGACATGGTGCGTATTTCCCTGGTTCGCGGGCGCATGCAGCGTGCCGCCGCGCCCGCATCGTGATTCATGCGGCGAGTGCCGCTTCGAAGTGTGCCGCGATTGCGCAGACCTGCTCGTCCGCGCCCTTGCGTCCGACGATCTGCAGGCCGGCCTTCAGCGGCGAACCGGCCAGCGGCAGCGGCAGGCTGAGCGCCGGATGGCCGCTCAGGTTGAACGGCCGGATCAGCGACGACATCGCGATCACCGATACGCCGTCGCGCGCCTGCTGCAGCGTGATCGGCAGCGCGGGCAGCGTCGGCAGCACAAGCACGTCCGCGTGTTCGAGCGCGGCGTCGACCTGCGCGGTGAAGCGCGCGCGGACGGCTTCGGCTTCCGCGAGGGCGGCAGGTGTCGTCGTGGCGGCCGTGCGCAAGCGCGCATCGAGATCGGCGCCGAGCTGGCCGGTCGCGACCAGATGGCCGAACGCGCGTGACGTTTCCGCGTTGATCACGGTGAGCCCCGCCGCGAATGACGCGGGCATTTCGTCGAGCACGACCGCGTGCGAACGCAGGCCCGACGTGCGCACCGCCGCGTCGAGCGCGGCGGCGATCGCCGGATCGGCGTCGACCGTGATGTGCGCGACCGTGCAACCCGTGGCAGAGGCCGCCGCTTGCGCGCGATCGAAGCCCGGCGCGATCGCGGCCATCACCGCGACCAGCGTGCGGATCTCGCGGGCGAACGGCCCGACGCAATCGAGCGTGGTGACGGCCGGGGCGACGCCGCGCCGCGACACGCGGCCGAACGTCGGCTTCAGCCCGGCCACGCCGCAGCAGGCGGCCGGCCCGCGGATCGAGCCGCCCGTGTCGGTGCCGAGCGCCGCGTCGACCGTGCCGAGCCCGACGAGCGATGCGGAACCGCTCGACGAGCCGCCCGGAATGCGCGTCGCGTCCTGCGGATTGACGGGCGTGCCCGTGTAGTCGTTGATGCCGGTCATGCCGAACGCGAGCTCGTGCATGTTCGCCTTGCCGGCGATCTGCCAGCCGGCGTCGAGCAGCAGGCGGACGACGTCCGCGTGTTGCTCCGCCGGCGGTGCATCGGCGAGCGCGCGGCTCGCCGCGCGGGTCGGATGGCCCGCGATGTCGATCGTGTCCTTGATCGCGATCGTGGGGCCGGGGCCGCCGAGCGTAAAGGTGTCGATGAAGCCTGTCATGGTCGGTATCGTGAGCAAGCGTTGGAAAGCATCGGGAATCAGGACCGCGGCGCGGCAGCGAGCGGCCACGGGCCGTCGAGCACGCGTTCGGTGCGGAAGTGGTGGATCAGCCAGGTCGAACCGTCGCCAGCTGGCGCGAAATCGACGGTCAGCCGCGCGGCGATCAGCTCCGCCGTGCCGTCGGCATAGCGCGACGCCTGCAGCATGATCCAGCGGCCGCGCGCGCTCGCGTTGCCGGCGCCGATCTCGATCGACTCCGAAGTCAGGAAATGCAGGTTGGCCGAGAAATGCGGATCGGGCGGCAGGTAGCGGCCCAGCATCGCGATGATCGCGGCCGTGCCTTCGAGGCGGCCGAACTTGTGCGCGTACTGCGGGCCGATGCCTTCCCACACGGCATCGGCGGTGAACAGCTCGGCGAGCGACGGGCCGTCGCCGGCATCCTCGGGCACGTCGCACAGCGCCATGTAGCGCGTGATCGTTACACGCACCGCGCGCTCGGCGTCGAGCGCTGCCAGGCGCTGTGCGAGCGCATCGATCAGGCCGGGAGACAGGTCGGTCATCGCGCGCCTCATGCGGCGGGCTTCGCGGCCGGCGGCACCGTCAGCGCGCGGCCGACGCGCGCTTCGATCTTGCCGTAGCGCCACAGGTTGTATTCGCCGACCGGCGTCGTGCGGTACAGGTTGCACACGGCGACCGTCGTGTCGAAGTCGGCGACGTCGGCCATGATGTAGAAGGTCCACGGCGCGCCGTCGGCCTGGCCGACCACGAGGCGGTCGTCGTCCATCACGCCGAGCACGCGCACGCCGGGCATCGCTTCGACGGCCGCGAGCATCGCGCCGTATGCCTGCCACACTTCACCGATCTTCTCGCGCGGCAGGTCGAAGAAGTTTTGCGACACGCCGCAGCAGAACAGGACGCGCAGCGGCAGCGGATTCGAATCGGACATGTGAGGTTCTCCAGAGGAATCGATCGGTCGCATGAGCCGGCCGGCGAGGGCGCTTCGGCATCGGCTCCATGCGTGTTCAAAAAAGCGTCGGTTGACGCAGGTTACAGATAGCCGGGAAACGGCGTGACGCCGGTAAATACCGCGCCCGCGCCGTCGAAGTTGCCTTCGCCGAGAAACGCGTGTTGCGTGACGACCATGGCATCGCGCAGCAGCCGCTGCAGCGGGTGCGTGCGGTAGATCGCCGCCGTGCCGCCGAGGCGGTACGCGCGTTCGACGACGCTCGCGCCTTCGCGTGCGATCTGCGTGGCCGCGAGCCGCAGCAGGCTGACCTGGTCGGGCGTCACCGGGTTGCCGGCGAGGATCGATTGCCACACGCCGTCGGTCGCGTCGTAGAAGAACGCGCGCGCCGAGCGCAGTTGCGCCTCGGCTTTCGCGAGTTCGATGCGGTAGTACGCGCGATCGGCGAGACGCGGTGCGCCGGTCGTCGTCTGCCGGCCGCCCGACATCCGGTTCACGACGTCGAGCGCCGCGCGCGCGAGGCCGAGGTTCACGACGGCGAGCACCTGCGCCGCGTACGCGACGGTCGGGTAGCGGTACAGCGGCTCGTCGACGGTCGGCTCGCCGCCGCGCACGAAGGTCCATGCTTCAGGCACGAAGCGGTCGTCGACGCGCAGGTCGTGGCTGCCGGTGCCCTGCATGCCGACCACGCTCCAGTTCTCGACGATCTCGACCTGGTCGGCGCGAAACACGGCCGTGCGCGGCTTGTTCGGCGCGGCGTCCTGTGCGCCCGGCACGGCGATGCCGACGCCGAGCCAGTCGGCGCCCTTGCAGCCGCTCGCGAATTTCCACGTGCCGTTCACGCGCCAGCCGCCCGGCGCGGGCTGGGCCGGCTGCACCGGAAACAGGCCGCCCGCGAACACCTGGTCGGGGCCGCTCGCATACAGCTCGGCCTGGGTCTCGAGCGGCAGCGCAGCCAGATAGACGTTCGCGGAGCCGAAGCTCGCGACCCACGCGGCCGAACCGTCGGCGGTCGCGATCCGTTCGATCATGTCGAGGAACGCGGTCGGCGCGAGCGCATCGCCGCCGAAGCGGCGCGGCGTGCCCGCGCGATAGATGCCGGCCTGCTTGAACAGCGCGATCACGTCGCGCGGCACGTGCGACAGGCGGTCGAATTCTTCGCGGCGCGCGGCGACGGTCTCGATCACGGCGTCGAGCGGCGACAGCCGGGTGGCCGGTTCGCTGGCCGCGTGGGGGGCGCTCGATGCGGAGTCGAGGGCGAGGGCGGCGTGGGGCATGGCTGTCTCCTGGGGCGGATTGGGGTTCGAATTCGGGATGGCATGCATGCCGCGCGGAATGCGACACGACGATGCAACCAGTCTAGAAACGCCGAAAACGCGCAGCAATTGGTGCGTTGGGCCGTGCGACTGGTGACGTTCCGTGCCGCACTAAAGAAATCTTCAGATGCGGGCGGCGCGCGCCGGTGCTATGTTGGGTTTCCGGTCGCGCGATGCCGCGCGGCCTCATCCGAAGCCGATCATGAGTTTCCCCGACGAAGACGATTTTCACCGGCTGCTCGACGCGCTGACGACCTGCGTGCTGCTGCACGACGCGCATACCAAGGCAATCGTGTGGGCGAACCGCGCCGCGTGCATCGCGCTCGGTTTTTCCGTCGAGGAACTGCTGCCGCTGAAGGCGCCGGACATGACGCGCCCCGAACCGAAATACCAGCGCGAGATCGCGGTGAGTGCGTGGGATCGCGCGCTCGTCGACGGGCCGCAGGTGTACGAGTGGTGCTACCGGTCGCGCACGGGTGTCGACATGCTGTCCGAGGCGACCGCCACCTACGTGCCGCTGCGCGGGCGCGACGTCGTGATGGTGCAGTTCCGCGACATCAGCGCGGAAGAGGCGGTGCGCCAGCAACTGCGCCGCTACGAGGCGCGGCTGCGCGAGTTCATGCAGGATCTCGACGAAGGCATTGCGGTCGTCACGCCGCACGGCGGCGTGCAGTTCATCAGCGAGTCGGGCCGCCGCGTGCTCGGGCTCGCGCCCGACGAAGCGCTCGGCGAGGTGCTCGACTATTGCTCCGAGGCCGATCGCGACCGGCTCGTCGCGCAACTGCGCGATGCGCCGTCCGCGTATCCATCCGCGCCGCAGCGCTACCGGATCGTGCGGCGCGATGGCTCGACGTGCTGGCTGCGCATCCTGTGCCGGCAGGTCGAGATCGAGGACGATCTCGACGGGCTGCTCGTGCAGTTCCGCGACGTGAGCGACGAAGTCGCGATCGAGGACGCCCGCCGCGCCGAAGCACGCATGCTCGAACACGCGGGCCGTTACAACGCGATGGGCGAGATGGCGAGCGTGATCGCGCACGAGCTGAGCCAGCCGCTCGCGGCCGTGCGCAATTTCATCGAGGGCGCGGTGCAGCGGTTGAACGGGCGCGGCGCGATCGACGACGCGATCTGGGGGCTGCGCAGCGCGGACCGTCAGGCCGAGCATGCGGCGCTGATCATCAAGAGCGTGCGCGAGTTCATCGTGAAGCGCGAGCCGGTCGTCGCGCTCGCCGACCTGCGCGACATCCTTGCGGACGTCGCGTATTTCATCGAGCTGCGCGCGAAGGAGGCTGGCGTGACGGTTGCGATCGTGCAGGCCGATGCGCCGCTGCCGATCCGCTGCGAGCGTGTGCTGATCGGGCAGGTGATCCTGAATCTCGCGTTCAATGCGATCGAGGCGTTCGCCGGTTGCGAACGTGTGCCGCGCACGCTGACGCTCGGCACTGCGAACGTGGCCGGGCATGCGGAGCTGCGTGCGATCGACAACGGCCCGGGCATCGCGGCCGGCGCGCACGACCGGCTGTTCGACGGCTTCTCGTCGTCGAAGGCTGGCGGCAACGGAATCGGGCTGTCGCTGTGCAAGAGCATCGTGACGCGCCACGGCGGCCGGATCGGCGCGAGCCCGGCCGACGGCGGCGGGCTCGATTGCCGCGTGACGCTGCCGCTCGCCGGCGCGCGCGTGTAGCCGCTGCGTCGCGTCACGGCCGGGCAGCGACGCGCGGCGCACGATCAGCGCCCCAGCGCCCGCGCGGTCTGGCCGCCGATGCCGAAGTCGGTGTTCGGAATGTCCTTGATGATCACGCGCGTGGCCTGCAGCGGTGCATCGAGCACGTTCGCGCCGGCGTCGGACAGCGCGGCGATCAGCGCGCGCTTCTGTTCATCGGTGCGGCCGGCGATCAGGATCGCGACGATCACGGGCAGCGACGGCGGTGCGCCGTCCGCGGCGCTGCGGCCGCCGAGGCCGATGTGTGTCGCGGGCAATTCGGTCAGCAGCACGCGCACCGATTCGATCGGTGCGCCGATCGAATCGACGGTCGCACCGGTCAGCCGGGCAATCAGTTCGGCCTTGCGGGCATCGTCATGGCCGGCCGGCAGGAAAACTTCGAGTGTGGGCATGGTCGTCCGGAAAGGTGAAGGTGACCGGTTCACCTTTGCGCTTGCAGCGGTGAAGGTGAACCGGCCGTGGCTTACAGCAGGAAGCCGATTGCGCTGAGCGCTTCGGTCGAGTCGATCAGGCGCACGACCTTTTCGGCGATCCGCATCTCGCCGTCGGCGTCGACGTGCAGCCTGTGCGTAACGTCGGCCGCGAACAGCGTCGCGACGCCGCGCTTGTACGCGACGACGACCTGCGCCGATTTCAGTTCGACGGTGTCGGCGCTGCCGCTTTCCAGCGTGAAGCGCGACACGGTGCGCACCGTGCGCGCTGCGTCGGTCGCCGACGCCGAATAGCCGGACACCATCCGCTGCACGCGCTTCTCGCGCATGTCCTGGTCGTCGAACACGTAGTTCAGCGTCGCGGCGAAGTCGGTCGCGTCGGGATCGATCGGCACCACGTAATGGCCGGCCGGCTCCCACAGGTCGAGCCATGCGCGATAGTCGCGGCGGTCGAGCATCTCGGCTTCGCGCCACACGAATTCGACCGCGCGGGCGAAGGTCTGCTCGGAAAAGAGGGCGTTGCGGTCGTCCATTATTGTTGCTCCATCATCTTGCGCCATTGCTGGTAGGCCTCGCGCATGCCGGTCTCGTCGGTCGCATGCGCGGTCTTTTCGCCGTTCGCGGCGGTCGTCTCGCGGTTCAGCCCGCGATTCACGAGGATCGGCACGTCGGGGCCCGCGTGCGCGCCGCGTTGGACGCGTTCCCACGCTTCTGCGTCGTCGGGGCTGCCGAAGCCGAACGGGCCCTGGAAGTGCTCGTGAATGCGCAACCGCTCGCGGTTCGCTTCGTCGGGGCCGCCGTCCATCGCGAGCGCGACGTGGCGGATCTCGGTTTCGTTCGCGGAGATCGGCCGCAGCACGCGGAAGAACGCCATCGACAGCGCGAGGTTCGGGAACAGGTTCAGGTTGAAGCCGACGCCCATCAGCGAGCGCACGATGCGACGCACTTGTTCCGGCGTGTGGCGCTCGGCGAGCTTCGCCGCGAGCGGCGCGAAGCGCTCGGGCAGCGGCGCACCGTCGTCTTCGTCGAGGTCGATCAGCTCGGGCATCAGCACCGCGAGGCTGTGGCCGTTGCCGAGCCCGCGGCAGAACGCGTCCTCGCTCGTCATGAAGCTCGTGATCGCGGCGGCCGTCTCGTCGTCGATCGACTTCATCCACGACTTGTGCACGACCGGGAAGTGATAGAGGTCGGTCGTGTTCTCGAGCTGGATCTTCCAGTTGCCCTTGAACTTGAACTTGTGCTCGCCGTTCGCCTTGATCGGGTAGCCGGCGCCCTGTTTCATGAACAGGTCGATCCACGGCTTCGCACCGCCGAGGAAATCCTCGAGCGATTCGATGTCGTCGTTGAAGCTCGCGAAGATCAGCCCCTGGTACACGCCGACGCGCAGCTTCACGAGCGGCAGGTCGCCTTTCTCGCACACGCCTTCGTAGCCGTCGCCGTACGGCAGCGCGCGCAGTGTGCCGTCGAGTGCGTACGACCAGCTGTGATACGGGCACGTGAAGCCCTTCGCGTTGCCCTTGTGCGATTCGCATACGGTCGCGCCGCGATGGCGGCAGCGGTTCTGCAGCACGTTGATCTCGCCGGTCTTGTCGCGCACGACGATCACCGGCTGGCGGCCGATCGTCGTCGTGATGAAGTCGCCCGGGTTCGGCAGCTCGCTTTCGTGCGCGACCCAGATCCAGGTGCGGTAGAAGATGCGGTCGAGCTCGGCTTCGAACAGCGCGGGATCGTGATACATCGCGGGTGCGATGCGGTCGGGTTGCGCGAGACCGTGCAGCGCGCTGGTGTCGATCGTCTGGTAGGAAATGTCGCTCATCGTCGTGTGGGGGAAAGAGTCGCGAAATCGGGCCGCGTCGCGCGCGGCATTGAGGACTCAGTCTCGTCTTCCGCCATATATCCGTCAAATTGATCTAAAATTGGTTAATCAATAAATACGGCAAATGATGGAGGCTCCGATGACATCGGTCGATCATCTCGATCTGAACCTGTTGCGCGTATTCCAGGCGATCGTCGAGGAACGCAGCCTGACGAAGGCCGGCGAGCGGCTCGCGCTGTCGCAGCCGGCCGTCAGCTATTCGCTCGGCCGGTTGCGCACGCTGTTCGACGATCCGCTGTTCGTGCGTACGCGCTCGGGCATGCAGCCGACGCCGGTCGCGCTCGAGCTCGCGGGCATCGTCGGCAAGGCGCTCGACATGGTGCGCGTGGCGCTGCGCTACGCGGAGCGCTTCGATCCGGCCACCAGCACGCGCACGTTCCGGCTGTCGCTGTCGGATGCGGGCGAGATGGCGTACCTGCCGGCGATCTGCCAGGCGCTGCGCGAGCGCGCGCCGCGCGTGACGCTGAGCGTGCAGCCGCTGCCGGTGGAGGAGATCGAGGAAGCGCTGCGTGCGAGCCGGCTGGATTTCGCGATCGGCAACCTGCCGGAACTGATGCCGCGCACGCGCCACCAGGTGCTGTTCGAGGAAACCTATGTGTGCATGACGGGCCGCCGGCGCGGGTTGCCGAGCGGCGCCGCGCTGAGCCTCGACCAGTTCGTGCGCGCGGCGCACGTCAACGTGAAGTCGGTCGAGCACAGCCACCACGCGCTCGACGATGCGCTGCGCACGCAGGGCGTGGGCCGCAACATCGCGCTCGAAGTGCCGCACTTCGTCGCGCTGCCGAGCGTGCTGTCGGTCACCGATCTCTATGCGACGCTGCCGAAGCGGCTCGCGCAGATCCTGAACCGCGACAATGCGTTTCGCCTGTATGACCTGCCCGTCACGTTGCCGCCCGCGCCGGTGACGATGCACTGGCACGAGCATTTCCATGAGGACGAGGGCAACGCGTGGATGCGCACGCTGCTGGTCGAACTCGTCGAGCGGTTCGATGACGCGTGATCCATGAGGCGGAGGGCAATGCGTAGGTGCGCGCGTTGTCGGCCGAGATCGGCGAGCGATTGGGCGACTCGTGGCCCCACGAGGTGAGGGCAACGCATGGATGCGCACGCTGCTGATCGAGTTCGTCGAGCGGTTCGACGATGCGTGACCGATGGGGACGAAGGCAACGCGCGGGATGCGCACGATGCTGGCCGAGCTCGTCGGTCGTTTCGACGACGCGTGACCCATGAGGCGGAGGGCAATGCGCGGAGGTGCGCGTTGCTGGCCGCGTGTGTCGAGCCATTCGACGGCGCGAGACGTCCTGAACGGGCGTTGCTCGTGCCGCGCGAATCAGTGATCAGAGATCCAGAACGAGCACCGCCGAACGCGCACGCGACACGCAGCAGCAGATCACCGTGTTGCTCGCGCGCTCGGCCTTGCTGAGACAGTGATCGCGATGATCGGGCTCGCCGTCGATCACAGGCACCATGCAGGTGCCGCACACGCCTTCGCCGCATGACGTGTCGACCTCGATGCCGATGCGCGCGAGCGCGTCGACGATCGACGTGTCGGGCGTGACGCGTACCGATTGTCCGCTGCGCTGCAGACGCACTTCGAAGCCGTCGGCCGGGCCGGCGCCCGCATCGGCGGCGGCCGGTTCCACCGCGAAGCGTTCGAGATGGATCGAATCGTCGGGCAAGCGCGTCGCGGCTGCCGCGACGACCGCATCCATGAACGGCCCCGGGCCGCACGTATAGACGTGGGCGTGCGCGTCGACCGATTCGACGCAGCGGCCCAGCTCGGCCGCGAGCGCGTCGGGCTCGATGCCGTAGTGGAACGTCACGTGCGACGCGAACGGCTCGGCCGACAGTTCGTCGACGAAGGCCGCATGCTCGCGGCTGCGGGCGAAATAGTGCAGCCGGTAACGCGCGCCGCGCTGGTGCAGCGCATACGCCATCGACAGCAGCGGCGTGATGCCGATGCCGGCCGCGATCAGCACGTGCTCGCTCGCGTCATCCGTCAGACGAAACAGGTTGCGCGGCGCGCCGATCGACAGCTCGGCGCCGACCTGCACGTCGTCGTGCAGCGAACGCGAGCCGCCGCGCGACTGCGCTTCCTTCTTCACCGCGAACAGGTAGCTGCCGCGTTCGTCGGGGTTGCCGCACAGCGAGTACTGCCGCGTGATGCCGGACGGCGCGGTCACATCGATATGGGCGCCCGGTTCGTATGCGTCGAACGGCTGGCCGTCGACGCGCGAAACCCGGAAACAGCGGATGTCCTGCGCCGCGTCGATCAGCGCGTCGATCCGGACTTGGTGGCGGTTCGCTTGCATGGGGAAATCCGTGGGGTAGGGGAAACGCGGCGCGGCAGACACCGCGCCGTCATGCGATCGAGAATAGGGATGGGCATCGCATAAATCAAATCGATTAAAAAGCGATGCCTGAATCAGTGGGATGGATGATGGTCGGGCGACGGAATGCGCTCGACGTTCAGCGCGCGGCGATCGGATTGCCCGCTTCGGCCGCCTGCGGTGCCGCTGCCGACGCATGGCCACGTTCGCGATCGAGGCTGCGGCGATAGTGCCGGCACCCTGCGGCGAGCAGCAGTGCGGCGAGCGTGGCCGCCGCGACGTTGACGATCGACATCGAATGGCCGACCGCCGCCGGCGCGCCGAACACGCGATCGGTGAACAGCGCGACGACGGTCGTGCCGATCCCGAGCGCGATCAGGTTCGACACGAGCAGGAACAGCGCGGAGATCTGCGCGCGCATCTGGTTCGGCGCGAGCGTCTGCATCGCGGCGGTCGACGTCGGCATCGGGAACGACGCGAAGAACATCGCGACGACGAGCATTGCAAGCGACGCGGGCAGCGAGTCGAGCTGCGTGAACAGCGTCGCGGGGATCACCATGCACGCGGCGCCGATCGCGCCGGCACGCATCGGTGCATCGTGGCGGCCGCGCCGCAGCAGCCAGTCGTTGAGCCAGCCGCCGCAGAACACGCCGGCCGTGTTCGCCACCAGCAGCACGATGCCGAGCGTGTAGCCGGCTTCGACGGCCGTCATCCCGAAGTGGCGGATATAGAACGCGGGCGTCCAGCTCAGCAGGCAGTACAGCGTCATCGCGTAAAACGAGAAGCCGAGGTAGTGGCACGTGAAGGTCGCGCGATGCGTGCCGACGAAGCGCAGCGAATCGCGCATCGACACGCGCCGCACGGCGCCCGAGCGATCCTGCGCGAGCCCCTTGCGCTGCGGGTCGCGCACGGTCGCGGCGAACAGCAGGGCGACCAGCAGCCCGGGCAGCCCGACGATCAGGAACGTGACCTGCCACGCATGCACCTGCCCGACCACCGGCAGCGTGAATGCGCTCGCATGCTTGAGCAGCGCGATCACGTAGCCGCCGATCAGGAACGCGATGCCGCCGCCGATGAACGAGCCGAGCGAATACACGGCGATCGCGCGCCCGAGCTTCTCCTTCGGGAAGTAGTCGGCGAGCATCGAATACGCGCCGGGCGACAGCGCGGCCTCGCCGACGCCGACGCCCATCCGTGCGATGAACATCTGCGCGAAATGCTGGCTGAGCCCGCACGCGGCGGTCGCGACGCTCCACAGCGCAATGCCGAGCGAGATGATCCGCGGGCGTGCGTAGCGATCGGCGAGATACGCGACGGGCAGCCCCATCACCGCATAGAACAGCGAGAACGCAAAGCCGTTCAGCAGGCTGAACTGCGTATCGGACAGGTGCAGGTCGCGCTTGATCGGCTCGATCATCAGCACGAGGACCTGGCGGTCGACGAACGAAAAGATGTACGCGAGCATGCAGATGACGACGACATACCATTCGTACGTATAGCGCTTGCCGTCGGCAGCGCGGGCCGTGGATGCGGACATGCGGATTCTCCAGGAGCGGGCGGTGGAAACGCGCGGCGGCGGCCTTGCGGGCCGGGCGCCGTCGCGGCGCGAAAGCGTGCGGGGGGCACGTGTCGGAGACGCAGCGTAGTCGGCCAATTTCGGCCGCCATAGCCGGAGTGACAGCCGCGCCACACGGGCATTTACCGACCCGGATAAAGAAAACACCAGGGGCGCGCGCGCCGGCCGCCGCGCGGTGCGCTTGTGGCGGGGCGCGCACGCATCATGCGGCGCATCTATAAGCGTTATAGAGCGCATTGCGTCGACGTCCGAAATTGTCGTTCCTAGACTCGGCCCGGTTTTGATCGGCAGCGTTGGCCCTTCGCGGCGAACGCGCTTCACTCCACGCGGCGCGAGGCCGACAGGCGCCGGAAACTCTACGGGACGACGACGATGAACCAACCGAACGGGCGGGCCGACCGGCTTGCCGTACCGCTTGCCGCGCTGCTTGCCTGCGCGGCGCTGCCCGCCTTCGCACAATCGAGCGTGACGCTCTACGGCCGCATCGACACCGCGATCGAATACGCGAACGCCGGGCCGAACCACGTGACGCGCATGGGCAGCGGCAACCTGTGGGCGTCGCAGTGGGGGCTGAGGGGCGTCGAGGATCTCGGCGGCGGCTACGCGACGATCTTCAAGCTGGAAGACGGCTTCAATGCGGGCAGCGGTGCGCTGTCGAACAGCAGCGCACTGTTCGGCCGCGAGGCGTGGGTCGGCATCACGGGGCCGTTCGGCGGCGTGCAGTTCGGCGAGCTCTACACGATCCTGCACACGACGCTCGTCACGTACAGCCTGCCGGGCCTCGGCGCGGGGCTCGCGTGGGGTAACGCGACCAACAACTTCGTCGGGCCCGCGTTCCTGCGCGTGCGCAACTCGATGCGCTATACGTCGCCACGCTACGCGGGCTTCATGCTGCGGGCGATGGCCGCGCGCGGTACCAATGGCGCGGCCGGACAGCCGGCGACGCTCGGCGATACCTACGGCGCGGGGCTCAACTACGTGCGTGGCGGCCTGTCGGTCGACGTCGACTACATGCAGCAGAAGTTCAGCCCGGTGGCCGCGTCCGCGCTCGGCGACTCGAGCCCGGCCGCGAACGGCAACTACACGCTGGGCGCGATTTCGTACGATTTCAGCGTCGTGAAGGTGGCCGCGCTGTACATGCGCCATCGCGGCGGCCCCGACGTCGCGACCGCGATCGACAGCCAGAGCGCGTATCCGCACAGCGACATCATGGAGCTGAGCGCGACGGTGCCGATCGGGCGTGCGTCGCTGCTGCTGAGCGTCGGCCATTACCGCAAGGTCGCGGACAGCGACGGCAACGCCGATTCGTATGGCATCCGCTTCGACTATCCGCTGTCGAAGCGCACGGTGTTGTACACGGGCGCCGCGATGGTGCGCAACGGCGCGCATGCGCGCTTCGTCGTCAACGGCGCGGCCGGTGGCGGCGTCGCGGTCGCGAAGCCGGGCGCGACCGCCAGCTCGATCGTCGCGGGCATCCTCACGGCGTTCTGACCGGCCCGCGCCGGTGCCCGCTCGCGCTGCGTGCGCCGCTCGCGGCGTTCGCGTCGTTATGCGCAGGCGGGCGGCTGCGGCGCGAGCCATGCGTCGAACGGCGCCAGCTCGCCGATGTTGAACAGTTCGAGCAGCAGCGCGCGCAGCCAGCGATGGCCGGGGTCGGCGTCGAAGCGCCGGTGCCAGTACGCGTTGACCGCCCATTCGCTTGCGCCGGCGATCTCGTACAGCGTGCACGGCTGCCGCGCCGCAAACGTGATCGCGATCGTCTCCGGCAGGATCAGCGCGTAGTCGCCGTCCTGCAGCAACGCGGGCACCACCATGAAATCGGGTAACGCCGCGCGCACGCGCGGCATCAGCCCGTGCCGCTCCAGCAGCTGCATCGATTGCGGATGCGACGTGACCGCGACGAAACGCAGCGCGTCGGGCGCTTCGCCATCGAGCACGTAGTCGTCGGGCAGCGCGACGCGCTGCGCGGTGCGGCGCGGCATCAGCAGCACGCAGCGCTCGTGCAGCAGCGCGGCGCGCTGGAAATGGCTCGACGCGTCGGCGAAATGCCCGAGAGCGAAGTCGATGCGCCCCGATTCGAGCGCGACGTTGAGCTGGCATTCGTCGACGTGCAGCGTCTCGATCACCGCACCCGGCGCGCGACGGGCGAATTCGGCGAGCAGCGTCGGCAGGAACGCGCTCGCCGCGAAATCGCTCATGTGCAGGCGGAACACGCGCTGCGTGCTGTCGGGCGTGAAGCGCGAGCCTTCGTCGAGCACGTCCTGCAGGATCGCGAGCGCCTTGTCGACAGATAGCGCGAGCCGCTGCGCGCGCGGCGTCGGCTCGACGCCGGTGCCGGTGCGCACGAACAGCGCGTCGCGGAACATCAGCCGCAGCCGGCCGAGCGCATAGCTGACGGACGGCTGCGTGACACCGAGCCGCAGCGCCGCGCGGCCGACGTGCCGCTCCTCGTAGACCGCGCGAAACGTCTTCAGCAAGTTGAGATCGAGATCCTGCACGCGCAGTTCGGACGGGTCGCCGTCGTGCGGCGCGGATTCGACGCGGGCCGGGGCCGCCGGGCGGCCGGTTGCGGAGTGCGTCATCGGGGTTGCCTCGCGGTGACGGAAGGCGCGTGGCCGTAACGCCGCGCATACGCCTTCGCGAAATGGCCGAAGCCATGGATGCCGTGCGCGATCAGCACGTCGGTCACGCTGCGCGCGTCGCCGCGTTGCAGCGCCGTGTGCACGGCGGCGAGCCGGCGTTCGCGCACGTAGGCGGCCGGCGTGGTGTGCAGGAACGCACGAAAAGCGTGCTGCAGCGTGCGTGGCGCGACGCCCGCGACCGCCGCGAGCGCGGCGAGTGCGAGCGGTTCGCCGAGGTGCGCCTCGACGTGATCGCACGCGCGACGCACGTGGGCCGGCAAGGGCGGCGTGCCGCGCGCGAGCGCATCGCTGTACGAATGCGGCAGGTGCGTGAGCAGCAGCGACATCAGCCACGCGGTGAGGTCGGCGCCGAAGGTCGTCGCGGCCGTGCCGATGCCCGGCTGCGCCCCGAGCCGGCACAGGTACTCGAAGGTCGGCAGCAGCAGCGCGGCGCCCGCGCCGGCGCCGCCGGCCGCGAGATCGAACTGCAGCGGCCGCGTGAGCGTGGCCTGCAGCATGTCCTGCAGCTTGCGTTCGAGCGCGCCGCGTTCGAGCCGCAGCACGAGGTTGCGGCAATCGGGGCTCGTGCTCAGGCGGCTCGCGAGTGCGGGCGACGACACGGTCAGCTCGCCGGGGCCGGCGCGCGCGACGACGCTGCCGGCCTGCAGCTCGCAGGCACCCGCAAGCGTCAGCCGGAACAGGAAGTGATCGGTATCGCCGCCGAAATCGATGCGCGTTTCGCGGCCGTAGCAGAGTTCGAGCAGCGCGCCGTGATGCAGCGGCACCTCGTACAGCTCCGCATGAAACGGATCGCGGCCGCGCGAGGCCATCCGGTGCGGCCCGAGCCGGTGCGCGACCGCGCGTTCGACTTCGTCGGGGGCGTGCAGCGTGCCGAGCCGGTTCGGCGCATGGCGGGACAGGGCGATATCCATTCACGGACCTCGTAGCGGATGCAGGGGCGCGGCGGCAGGCGCATCGCCGCGATTGCGTTGCGCGAACGGGCGTGCCGTTGCGCGTTTTGAAGCGACGCGGCGGGGGCCGCCGCGTAGTCTCGACAACACTCAATCACCGGGAGAAGACGATGAAGGTATGTGTTCTGGGCGGCGGCCACGGCTGCCATGCGGCGGCCATCGACCTGCTCGAGAAGGGCCATGACGTGACGTGGTGGCGGCGCGACCGCGAGCCGCATGCGCGGCTGCGCGAACTCGGCGTGCTGAACGTGACCGACTATCGCGGCAAGCGCACGGTGCCGCTCGGCGATGCGCCGGGTGCGATCCGCCTGACCGGCGATCTCGCGGCCGCACTGCGCGGCGCGCAACTCGTCGTGGTGCCGCTGCCCGCCACGTCGCACGACGCGCTCGCCGCGCAGGTCGCGCCGTTGCTGGAGGACGGCCAGGTCGTATTCCTGCCGCCAGGCACGTTCGGCAGCTTCGTGTTCGCGCAGGCGGCGGCCGACGCCGGCAACCGTTCGCGCGTCGCATTCGCCGAGACGGGCACGTTGCCGTACCTGGTGCGCAAGCATGGCGACAACGACGTCGTGATCAGTGCCTACGCGACGCGCTTGCCGACCGGCATGTTTCCGGCGAATGCCGCCGGTTGGGCGTTCGACGTGTTGCGCGCGGGCTATCCGTCGGTCGAGCCGGTCGAGGATGCGTTGTCGGGCGCGTTGATGAACGCGGGGCCCGTGATCCATCCGCCGCTGATCCTGATGAACGCCGGACCGCTCGAACACTTCGACGCATGGGACATCCACAACGAAGGCACGCAGCCGTCGATCCGTCGCGTGACGAACGCGCTCGACGCCGAACGCATCGCGGTGCGCGAAGCGCTCGGCTACCGCGCGCCGCATTTTCCGCTCGCGGATCACTACGCGGCCGAAGGCGACGAATGGATGTACGGGCGCGGCGCGCACGGCAAGCTGACCGATAGCGGCGACTGGCGCGAGAAGATCGATCTGCGCACCCATCGCTACATGCTCGAGGACACCCGGCTCGGGCTGTCGTTCATCGTGTCGTGCGGGCGCTGGGCCGGTGTGCCGACGCCGGTCGCGCAGGGGCTGCTGAGCATCGCAAGTGCGGTCTCGATGCGCGACCTGTATGCGGAAGGGCGCACGCTGGAGCGGCTCGGGATCGCGGCGCTGTCGAAGGATGCGATGCGTGTGCTGCTCGACAAGGGAGTCGTTGGAGGCGCGGCATGAGCGCGGTCGCCGAAGTGACGCGCGTGCACGTGCTCGGCGCAGGGCGCATGGGGCAGGGGATCGCGCTTGTATTCGCGTTCGCGGGCCTCGACGTGACGCTGATCGACTTCAAGCGGCGCGATGCGGCTGGCCAAAGCGAGTTCGACGATCGCACGCGCGACGAGATCGCCAGGCCGCTGCACGCGCAGGTCGCGCTCGGCCGTATCGATGCCGCGCAGGCCGATGCGGTCGTCGCGCGCATCGCGCTCGTCTCGCGGGAAGGTGCGGCGGAGGCCGTGCGCGATGCAGCCGTCGTGTTCGAGGCGCTGCCCGAAGTGCTCGATGCGAAGGCCGACGCGCTGCGCTGGCTCGGCGAGCATGTCGATGCGCGCGCAACGATTGCGTCGACCACGTCGACGTTCGTCGTCACCGAATTGCAGCGCCATGTCGCGCATCCGGAGCGGATGCTGAACGCGCACTGGCTGAATCCCGCGCTGCTGATGCCGCTCGTCGAGATCAGCCGTAGCGATGCGACCGACCAGTCGGTGGTCGGCGCGCTTGCCGCGCTGCTCGAACGCGTCGGCAAGAAGCCGGTGATCTGCGGGCCGGCGCCCGGCTACATCGTGCCGCGCATCCAGGCGCTCGCGATGAACGAGGCAGCGCGGATGGTCGAGGAAGGTGTCGCGAGCGCGGAGGACATCGACACGGCCATCCGCACCGGCTTCGGCCCGCGTTTCGCGGTGCTCGGGCTGCTCGAATTCATCGACTGGGGCGGCTGCGACATCCTGTACTACGCGTCGAAGTATCTCGCCGGCGAGATCGGCCCGCGCTTCGCACCGGCCGCGAGCGTCGTACGCAACATGGAAACCGGGCGCGACGGCGTGCGCACGGGGACCGGCTTCCACGACTATGCGAACGTGGATGTGCCCGCGTACATGCGGCAGCGGCTCGGCGAATTCGCGCGGCTGCTCGATCATCTCGGGCTGGCGCCGGTGTTCGACGGCGCGCGGCGCAACCCGGACGCGTAGCCCGGACGTCGCAGGCGCGTGAGCTTGCGGTGCCATGAAAGCGCGCACGTGGCACTGTGAACCGGCGGGGCGCTCGCCCGTCGGCAAAGGCACGGGCGTGGCGGCCGGCACGGGCCGCGCGCTCATGCCGCCTCGCCGCGCGAGTCGGCGGCCGGGGCGGTGCGCGTCTCGCGCATCACGCACAGCGTCGCGACGGTCACGAGGCCGAGCGCGATGAGGAACAGCGACACGGGCCACGACGCGTGATAGTGCGCGAGCAGCGCCGTTGCGATCAGCGGCGACATCCCGCCCGCGAAGATCGATGCGACTTCATGCCCGAGCGCGACGCCCGAGTAACGCACCTCGGTGCTGAACAGCTCGCCGACGAGCGCGGGCAGCGTGCCGATCATCGCGCCGTGACTCACCGCCGTACCGACCGTGAGCGCGAGCCACACGAGCGGCGTCACGCGTGTGTCGAGCAGCCAGAAGAACGGGAACGCGCACGCGACGAGGCTCAGCGCGCCGATCAGGTACACGGGCTTGCGGCCGATCCGGTCGGACAGCCGGCCCCACGCGAGCATCGCGCCCATCTCGACGATCATCGCGATCATCACGCCGGTCAGCATCACACCGTTCGGAATGCCGACGTACTTGCCGTAGACGAGCGAGAACGCGAGGAAGATGTACGCGCCGCCGTTCTCGGCCACGCGCAGCCCCATCGCGAGCAGGATTTCCTTCGGGTGGCGACGGACGCATTCGACGATCGGCAGATGCGTGTGCGCGCCGCGCTTGCCGGCCTGCTCGAAGTCGCGGCTTTCCGGCAGATGGCGGCGGATATAGATGCCGATCGCGAAGATGACGATGCTCGCGAGGAACGGCAGCCGCCAGCCCCACGTGCGGAACGCGTCGTCGGGCAGCGCCTGCGCGGCGAGAAACGCGGCCGACGACAGCACGAAGCCGCCGCCCACGCCGAGCTGGCTCCACGCGGCGTAGTAGCCACGCTGTTCCGGCGGTGCGTTTTCGCTGATCATCAGCACGCCGCCGCCCCATTCGCCGCCGGACGCGATGCCTTGCAGCAGGCGCAGCGCGACGAGCGCGGCCGGCGCCCACACGCCGACCTGCGCATAGGTCGGCAGCAGGCCGATCGCGAAGGTCGACGCGCCCATGATCAGCAGCGTCCACACGAGCGACGCCTTGCGCCCGTAACGATCGCCGACGTGGCCGAACACGATTCCGCCCAGCGGCCGCGCGACGAAGCCTAGCGCGAAGGCCGCGAACGCGGCGAGGCTGCCTGCGAGCGGCGACGCGCCGGGCGGGAAGAACACATGGCCGAACACGAGCGCCGCGGCCGTGCCGTACACGAAGAAGTCGTACCACTCCATCGCGTTGCCGGCGACGGAAGCGATGACGATCCGGCGCAGCTGCCGGTCGGCGAGCGGCCGGGCGGCGCTCGGGAATTGCACGGTGTCGGTCGGGACCATGGCGGACTCTGAAGGGGAGGCGGGCGCGTGCCGTCTTTGCAGCACTGCGGGCTAGTGTTGTCGGCACCGTGCCCCCGGTCAAATCCGCAGAAAAAGGGGAGGGTCATCACTCCGGCTGATGATGGTCGCGGCGCTTCCCCGCGCCTATTCCACGCTTTCCCGCAGCAGCGCGATCATCCGCTGCGCCAGCGGCGGCACGTACGCGCCCGCCCGGTGCATGGCGCCGATGCGCCGGTCGAGTTCGAGCTCGCCGGCCCGCAGGTCGAGCGCGCGTAATCCGGTTATCTGGTCGAGCGCATCCATGCCGCCAACGCACAGCAGCGGCGTGCCGCGCAACAGCTGCAGCAGCGACGTATTGCCGAAGTCGGTCTCGATGCGCAGACGCGGCGCCGGTAGGTCGCGTGCGCGGAACGCGTCGTCGATCCGGTGCCGCACGGGAATCGTCGCTTCCGGCAGCAGCCATTCCTGATCGGCGAGATCGGCGAGCGTCAGCCCGCGCTTGCGTTGCAGCGGGTGCGCGGCGTCGGCGAGCACCGTCAGCCGGTCGTCGAACAGCGCGATGGTTGCGAGCGCGGCGTCCGGCTCCTGCGGCTCGGGCGCCACCACCAGATCGAGCTCGCCGGCCGAGAGCAGGTCGAGCAGTTCGCGCGCGAGCCGACAGCGCAACCGCAGTCGCGCGGCCGGCCGTTCGCGGATCAACTGCCGGCACGCACCGAGCACGAACGCATTGGGCACGGTCGGCGAGTAGCCGATCCGCACCACGCCCTGTTCGCCGCCGCGAATCGCGCGCATCTCCTGCATCGCGTCATCGAACTCGAGCGCGATCCGCTGCGCGCGCGCGACGAAGCGTGCGCCGGCCGGTGTCGGCGTCATCCCGTTCGCGGTGCGCTCGAACAGCGTCACGCCGACTTGCGCTTCCAGCCGCTGCACGGCTTTCGTGAGCGCCGGCTGCGACAGCCCCAGCGCCTCCGCAGCCTTGCCGATGCTGCCGTGCCGCTCCACGGCCAGCAGGTACTCCAGATCGCGCGTGTCCATCGGGGGATTCCTGTCGGTTATGACTTTATATCCGGTGATGCATTGTGGTGATGCCTGGGCATCTTACAGACTGGCGGCACTGTTCGACCAGGAGAATCGTTTTGAGCTTCGCCTACTTCCTGCGGCGCGCGGCCCGTTACTGGGGCAGCCAGCCCGCCGTGATCCACCGCGACCGCGTCGTCACCTACCGTCAGCTCGACGAGCGCTCGACCAGGCTCGCGAATGCGCTGCGCGGCCTCGGCTTCGCGCCCGGCACACGCATCGCCGTGCAGGCGCGCAACTGCATCGAGCTCGTCGAGATCGAATGCGCGCTGTACAAGGCTGGCCTCGTGAAAGCCGCGCTGAATCCGCGCTTCACGGCGGCCGAGGCCGCCGACGTCGTCGGCAACTGCGCGCCCGCCGCGTTCATCGGCGGGCGCGGCTACACGGATTACACGCCCGATTCGCCGGGCTTCGCGTCGGTCGAGCGGTTCGTATCGATCGGCGGCGCGGTGTCCGGCTATCTCGACTACGAAATGCTGCTTGCCAAGGGCGGCGAGACACCGCCCGACTACCTGCCGGCGCCGGACGATCTTGCCGTGCTGCATTTCTCGTCCGGCTCGACGGGGCGCATCAAGGCCGCGATGCAGAGCTACGGCAACCGGCTCGCGTCGCTGCGCAAGATCGTGCTGGGGATGGACCGCCCCGCGCAGCCCGGCGACCGGCTCGCGCTGATCGGCCCGATCACGCATGCGTCCGGGATGCTGATGCAGCCGTACCTGTTCTGCGGCGCCACGCTCGTGCTGTTCGACGCGTTCGAGCCCGCGCATTTCCTCGCCGACGTCGCGCGTCAGCGCATCACGCACACGTTCATGGTGCCGGCGATGGTCAACATGCTGTTGAACGCGCCCGAGCTCGCGCAGGCCGACCTGCGCAGCCTGAAGGTACTCGGCTACGGCGCGGCGCCGATGGCGCCGGCGCGCATCGAGGAAGCGTGGGCGCGCATCGGCCCCGTGCTGTCGCAAGGCTATGGCGCGAGCGAATCGACATCCGGCGTCACGCGGTTCGGCATCGCCGACCATGCGCACGCGCTGCTGCACGACCGCGAGCGTCTCGCGTCGTGCGGCCGGCCGCTCGGCGAAACCGAGGTGCGTGTGGTCGATGCCGAC
This sequence comes from Burkholderia aenigmatica, assembly GCF_902499175.1. Taxonomy (GTDB): domain Bacteria; phylum Pseudomonadota; class Gammaproteobacteria; order Burkholderiales; family Burkholderiaceae; genus Burkholderia; species Burkholderia aenigmatica. The sequence continues at coordinate 28,567 of NZ_CABVQC010000042.1, read as the reverse complement.
GGGCGCGAAGTCGAAGGCGACGCGATCGGCGAGATCGTGATTCGCGGCGCGGACGTGTTCCAGGGCTACTGGAACGCGCCGGAGTTGACGCGCGAGGTGCTGGTCGACGGGTGGCTGCACACGGGCGACCTCGCGCGCACCGATCGCGAAGGCTTCATCTATCTGGTCGACCGCAAGCACGACATGATCATCTCGGGCGGCTTCAACGTGTATCCGACCGAAGTCGAAGCGGCGCTTTACCGGCACGAAGGCGTGCTCGAGGCCTGCGTGGTCGGCGTGCCCGACGACAAGTGGGGCGAGGCCGTCAAGGCGGTGGTCGTGCTGCGTGCCGGCCGTGATGCGCAGGCGAACGATCTCGTCGCGCACTGCCGCGCGCAGCTCGCCGACTACAAGCTGCCGCGCTCCATCGATTTCGTCGCCGAGCTGCCGAAGAACGCGAACGGCAAGATCGCCCGCAAGCTCGTGCGCGAGCAGTACTGGCGCGGTGTCGCGCGCCGCGTCAACTGAAGGAGCCCGTCATGTTCGATCATCTGCAACGCCCTGAATTCGTCGCGCTGCGCGCGGCCGTGCTGCGCTTCGTCGACGACGAACTGCGTCCGATCGAGCGCGAGCTGCAGCTCGACTCCGAGGATGTATGGCCGCGCGACGTGCTGCGCCGCGTCTGGCAACGCTCGGCCGCGCTCGGCTTCTATACCGCGAGCCTGCCCGTCGAGATCGGCGGGCAGGGGCTGTCGATCGCCGAGGTGTGCGCGCTGAAGGCCGACCTCGCCGCGTGCGGCGCGGCGCTCGCGCCGCACGTGCTCGGCGAACTCGGCGGGCCGCCGCGCGTCGGCAACATGCTGAAGTACGCGACGCCCGCGCAGCTCGATCGCTATTTCAAGCCGGTGATGCGCGGCGAGAAATCGACGTGCTTCGCACTGACCGAGCCACACTCGGGCTCGGACGCGATGAGCATCCGCACCACGGCGGTCGAGGACGGCGATGCGCTCGTGATCAACGGCACGAAGCATTACATCAGTGGCGCCCCGTTCGCCGATTTCGCGATCGTGATGTGCGTGACCGATGCGTCCGCGACGCCGCCGCAGATCACGGCCGTGCTGGTCGATCTCGACCTGCCCGGCGTGACCGTCGAGCACGAGTACGTGCCGATGTCCGGCCAGCACATCGACGCGGACATCCGCTTCGTCGACGTGCGCGTGCCGCGCGAGAACGTGTTCGGCGGGCTCGGCAACGGCTTCCGGCTCGGCATGTCGCGCATCAACGTGAACCGGCTGCTGCATTGCCCGACGATGCTCGGCCTCGCAATGTCGGCGTATCGGGCGTCGCTCGATTACGCGCGCACGCGCCGGCAGTTCGGTGGCCCGATCGCGCGGTTCCAGGCGATCCAGCACATGCTGGCCGACATGGCCGCCGCGCTGTGGGCATGCGAAAGCATGATCGCGCATACGGCCGCGCTCGCCGATTCAGGCGCCGACCTGCGGATGACGGCGGCCGCATGCAAGCTGTACGTGTCGGAGCGCTGCTTCGAGGTCGCGGACAAGGCCGTGCAGATCCACGGCAACGTCGGCGTCACGCGCGGCCATCCGGTCGAGCAGACGTTCCGCAAGCTGCGGATGTTCCGGATCCTGACCGGTACCAGCGAGATCCAGCGCAATACGATCGCGAAGGCGATTCTCGAACCGGCCGGCGCGGGGGGCGGTGCATGACGGCCCGCGATGACGCACGCGACGCATGGCCCGCCGCCGATGGCGACGCGCCGGCCTGGTCGTGCCTGCGCGGCGTGCGGATCGTCGATGCCGGCCAACTGCTGCCCGGCCCGCATGCGTGTGCGTTGCTGCGCCAGCTCGGCGCCGACGTGATCAAGGTCGAGCCGCCGGGCGGCGACGCGTTGCGGCAGTTCGGCGCCGACACGTTTGCGCAGTTCAATCGCGGCAAGCGCTCGATCGTGCTCGACCTGAAGACGCCGGACGGCCGCGCACGCTTTCTCGATCTCGTGCGCGATGCCGATGCGGTGGTCGAAGGCAACCGGCCCGGCGTGATGGCTCGGCTCGGGCTCGGCTACGACGTGCTGGCGCACACGAACCCGCGCATCGTGCTGTGCTCGATCACCGGCTACGGGCAGGACGGCCCGTATGCGAACCGTCCCGGCCACGACCTGAACTTCCTGGCCGACGCCGGTTACTGGTCGGTGCCCGCGCAACTGCACGATACCGTCGCGCGGCCGCGCGTGCGCCTGGCCGATCACGCCGCTGCGCTGCACGCCGCGCTTGCGCTGGCGGTCGCCGTGATGAGCGCGCGCGCGAGCGGGCGCGGCCAGCATCTCGACGTGTCGATCCACGACGCGATATTCGCGTGGACCGCACCGGCCGCGTGGGCGCTGCGCACCGGCCGCGATACGCGCGACGCGGCACGCTGGGTGATGCCCGACAACGACCTGTTCGAGACTGCCGACGGCCGGCACATCGTGCTTGCGACGCTCGAGGACAAGTTCTGGGCCGCGTTCGCGGATGCGCTCGGCGACGCGTATCCGGCGCTGCGCGAACCGCGTTTCGCACAGCGCGCGGGCCGGCAGCAGCACCGGCACGCGCTTGGCGCGCTGTTGCGCGCGACTTTCGCGACGCGCACGCAGGACGACTGGATGCGCGTGCTCGGCGCCCTCGGGTTGCCGGTGTCGCGCGTGCCCGCCGCGGGCGCGGTGTTCGACGATCCGCACGTGCGCGCCCGCGGCGTCGCCCGCGAGGTGGCGGCCGACCGGTCGCTCGCGGTGCGCTTCCCGGTGAAATTCTCGCTTGGCCTGCCGGACGGCGACGACCGTGTACCGGCGCCCGGCGAGCACGGCGGCGGATAGCGCGACGCCACTGGCCGCCCACGATAAATAGACAGGAGACAGCCATGACGAATGGTGCGCAGTACCGCCCCGGACGGGCGTGGTCCATCGCGACGATGCTCGCGCTGATGATGCTGGTGAATTTTCTCGACAAGGTCGTGCTCGGCCTCGTGTCGGTGCCGATGATGCGCGACCTGCATCTGAGCCCGACGCAGTTCGGCGTGATCGGCGGCAGCCTCAACTGGCTGTTCGCGGTCGCGGCGGTCGCAGGCGGCATCGCCGCGAACCGCTGGCCCGCGAAATGGCTGCTGTTCGCGATGGCGGCCGCATGGGCGCTGCTGCAACTGCCGATGCTCGCCGCGAGTTCGATCTGGGTCGTTATCGCGTGCCGTGTGCTGCTCGGCATCGGCGAAGGGCCCGCGTCGCCGGTCGCGACGCATGCGATCTACAAATGGTTTCCCGATACGCGGCGCAATCTCCCGGTCGCGCTGCTGCACCAGGGCAGCGCGCTCGGCCTGCTGATCGCGGGGCTCGCGATTCCGGTCGTCACGTCGCACTGGGGCTGGCGCGCGAACTTCGCGGTGCTGGCGCTGCTCGGGGCCGTGTGGTGCATCGCGTGGGCCATAGTCGGCGAGGAGGGCACGCTGTCGCGCGGCCCGCGCGCGGCCGGCGGCGAGCGCGTGCCGTACGGGAGGCTGCTGACCGATCGCACGGTGCTCGGCAACTTCCTCGGCCATTTCGCGGCGAACTGGATTCTCGCGATGACGCTCACGTGGATGCCGACCTACCTGCAGCTCGGGCTCGGCTTCGGGCCGCACGAGGCGGGGCGCATGTTCGCGCTGTTCGTCGCGGTCACGTCGCCGCTCAGTCTCGCACTGGCATGGCTGTCGCAGACGCTGCTCGCGCGCGGCATGCCGTCGCGTCACGGGCGCGGCACGTTCATCGCCGTCACGCTCGCCATCGCCGGCGCGATGCTGGCCATGCTGCCGATCGCGGAGGTGCCGCGCGCGGCAAAGCTCGTGCTGCTCACGCTTGGCAGCGGCCTGACGCTGACGATGTATTCGATCGGCCCGGCGATGCTCGCCGAGGTGACGCCGGACGCGCAGCGTGGCGGCGTGCTCGCGCTCAGCAACGGCTTCGCGTCGCTCGCGGGCCTCGGCGCACCGGTCGTCACCGGGATGCTGATCGAGGCGAGCGGCGCGTCGGTGGCGCGCGGTTTCGAGCAGGCGAGCGTCGTGTGCGGCGTCGTGCTGATCGCCTGCGGCGTGCTCGGCGCCTGGTGCCTCGATCCGCAGCGCTCGCTGCGGCGCCTCGCGGGCGAGACGGCGCGCCCCGTACCGCCGGTCGGCGCGTGCGGCCGCTAGCGCCGCCGGACCTGTTGCATCGCATTCGGCGTACGGCCCGCCAGCCGGGCCGCGGCGCCTTTCGACGGGAAGCAGTACCACGATACGCCGCGCGACGACGCGGCAGGAGGAGACATGAAGAAGATGATCGCGGTGGCGCTGATCGGCGCGCTGTGGGGGAGTGCGCATGCGCAGTCGAGCGTGACGCTGTTCGGCCGGATCGGCGGCGGCGTGCGCTGGGTCAACGGGCTGCCGGGCGGCAGCCAGGTCGGGTTCAACAACAACATCATCGCGGGCAACGAGTTTGGTATTCGCGGCAAGGAGGATCTGGGCGGCGGGCTGAAGGCGCTGTTCGTGCTCGACGGCGCGTTCAACAGCGGCACCGGTGCGCTGAAAACGTCCGGCACGCTGTTTTCGCAGGCCGCGTATGTCGGCCTGGCCGGCGATTTCGGCCGCCTGACGCTCGGCCGCCAGTTCAACGTCGCGGAAGACCTCGGCATTGCGCTCGATCCGCTCGGCGGGCGCGGGCAATCGCTCGCGGTCGAGCCGGGCGTGCTGTTCGACGGCAACTTCTTCACGCTCGACTCGCGCTTCAACAACACGATCAAGTATCTCGGGCAGGCAGGCGGCCTGCGGTTCGGTGCGAACTATTCGCCCGGCGGCGTCGCGGGCAGCTCGCATGCGGGCACCAGCTATTCGACGGCCGCGATGTACACGTATTCGGACCTGATGGGTGGCGTGTCGTATGCGAAGACATACAGCCCGGACGGCTCGCAGTCGGCGCAGACGATCCAGGCGGGCGGCACGCTGCAGCTCGGCCGTGCGCGCTTCTACCTGAGCTATGCGTCGCTGAACGTGCGCGCGAACAAGGCCGGCGCGCCGTCGCGGCGCGACGATATCCCGTCGTTCGGTGTCGTCGTGCAGCCGCTGCCGTCGGTGCAGCTGAGCGCGGCCGCGTTCTACGACCGCGCGCGCAATCTCGGCAACGTGTCGGGCGCGGACGGTCACAAGCTGACGACCTACGCGATCGCCGAGTACTTCCTGTCGAAGCGCACCGAGCTGTATGTCGAGGTCGATCGCAACGGGATGACCGGCGCGTATATGCGCGATCCGGCGACGATCGCGGCGCTGAACCTGCGGCGCGGTGCGAGCGCGACGACCGGTGTGTCGATCGGGCTGATGACGCAGTTCTGAGTTTTTTCAACGATTTTTCAGGAGTGTGATTCGATCATGCGTACTTCATCCCGACTGGCTGCGGCGCTGCTGACGGCGGCATGCTGGACCGTCGCCGCCCACGCGCAACCCGATGCCGCGAGCACGGCGATCCCGGCATCGGCGGACGCGGCCGTGCAGGCATCGGCGCAGGTGCCGGCGTCAGCCGACCTGTCGCCGGCACAACGCAAGGCGGCCGACCGCAAGCTGAAACGCCGCGTCAGCACGGCGCTCGCGCGCACGAAAAACCTCAACGTCACGCGCATCCTCGTGCGGGTGCGCAACGGCAGCGTGACGCTCAGCGGCTCGGTCACCGATACGAACCAGGTGAATCTCGCGGCGGCGGTTGCGCGGCGCGTCGACGGGGTCGTGTCGGTATCGAACCTGCTGCGCATCGATGGCCAGCAGCCTTGATCGCCGGGCACAAAGGCGCTTTCTTTCCACTACGAGACATGATTCGATGCGAATTCATCGACGCTTTACCGCGACCCGGCGCACTCGCCGGCTGGCCGACACCTTCGTACTGGCCGGCGGGCTCGCGCTCGCCACGATCGCGCACGCTGCACCCGACGCCGTCACACCCGGCATGATGCAAGGCTTTCCGCCATCGGCCGACCAGGTCGTCAACAAGGCGAACGCATTCACGCCTGCGCGCCTGCGCTGGGCGTTGGGCAATACGCGGCTGCTCGCGCCGACGGCCGGGATCCGGCACGCGGCCATGCCGATGCCGTTGCCCGAGCAGCCGGCATCCGGCCTCGACACGCTGCCCGTGACGATCGGCGGCGAGACGCTACCGCTCGACGCATACCTGCGCGCAACGCATACGGACGGATTCATCGTCGTGCAGCGCGGCCGGATCGTCTACGAGCGCTACTTCGACGGTTTCCGGCCCGACCAGCCGCACGCGTGGGCGTCGATGACGAAATCGGTGACGGGCCTGCTGGCCGCGCAGATGATCGAATCCGGCGTGCTCGACGCAGGCGCGCCGCTTGCGCGCACGGTGCCGGAACTTACCGACACACCGTTCGGCAGCGCGACGCTGCAGCAGAACCTGGACATGGAAGTGCCGACCGCGTACACGCCGGGCGTCCCGCCCGATCTCGGCCTGTTCGGCGCGGTCGGGCTGGTGCCGCACCGTGAAGGCGCGCCGGCCAGCATCGCCGACTTCCTGCTGACCGTGCAGCGTGTACCGGACGTGGCGCCCGGCAGCACGTGGTTCTATCAGAACGGTTCGCCGGAAGCCGTTGCGTGGGCGATGCAGCGCGCGACGGGGCAGTCGTGGAGTGCGCTGGTCGAGCGGTGGTTGTGGCGCGATTTCGCGGAAGACGATGCGTACGTCGTCGTCGACCGCAACGCGATGGCGATGGCGAGCGGCGGGCTCTACACGACGTTGCGCGATGCCGCGCGTTTTGCCGAGCGCGTGCGCACGGGGCTCGGCGGCGCACGTGGCACGCTGCCCGCCGCGACGATTCGGGCGGCACTGCAGCCCGCACACAACGCGGCGCTGTTCGCGAAGGGCAACGTGATCGCGGGCAAGGACGGCTATGCGTATCGTGACTACTGGTACCAGGTGAACGATGGCGACGGTTCGTTCGCGGCTGCGGGGCGGTTCGGCCAGTCGATCCTCGTCGATCCGAAGCACGCGCTGACGATCGTGAAATTCTCGTCGTCGCCGGACTTCGCACCGCGCGCGCTCGACGCGCACGGCGAAGCGACACGGCCACGCGCGGCGCTCGAATGCGGCGATGCGTTGAGCATGGTGGCGCGCGCCGTTGCCGACCGGCTGCGCTAGCGCGCCGCAACTGGGGGTGCCCGACGAGCGGGGCGGCGTTGCGCCGCCGCTCCTCGATCGCGTCGGCTATCGGGCTCACTTCGCACTGCGAGAGTGCGATGCACGGGCTGTCAGGGAAAACCACATCGGCACATCGCCCGTCGCCGTTTCGTCAGCTTGCTTACGCAGGCCATTCACGTCCGATCAAAACGCCCCGCGTCCAGTGGACTCGCGCGCTTTCGTTTCTCTTGCAGGGGCACACCGTCCCTGCTCATCTTCCCGCTATTCGATTTTCAACTGTCGCCCAGTTGAACATTTCATTTCTTGATGCGGTTGCGGCTGGATACCATCGAGCCACTGTCTAGACAAGCCGATCGGCGCGTATGGGCAAGATCAAAAAAAAACACAACACATCGATAAACAGGTTTGGAGAGGAGGAGACGGAGATGGTGCGAATGAAGGGTGGGAAAACGGGCGCCGCAGGCGTGGGCGCGGCGGTCGCCATGCTGTTCGCCGGCGCCGCGCACGCGCAGTCGACGGTGACGCTGTACGGGATCGTCGACGCGGGCGTGACCTACACGAACAACGCGAAGGGCCATGCATTGTGGCAATTCACGGGCGGCAACGAATCGGGCCCGCGCTGGGGCTTGATCGGCACCGAGGATCTCGGCGGTGGCCTGAAGGCGAACTTCCGCCTCGAGAACGGCTTCAACGTCGCGAACGGCGCGCTCGGGCAGGGTGGCCGGATGTTCGGGCGTTCGGCGTGGGTCGGCCTGAGCGGCGTGAACTGGGGCGCGGTGACGCTTGGTCGCCAGTACAACTCGGTGCAGGACATCCTCGGCTCGCTGCAGATGAGCAGCTTCCTCGCGCAGTACTCGACGCACCCGTTCGACAACGACGACATCAACAACACGTTCCGTACCAACAACGCGGTGAAGTACGTGTCGCCGACGATCGCGGGCCTGCAGGCGAACCTCGTGTACGGCTTCTCGAACTCGACCGGCTTCGCGAACGACAACAGCTGGAGCGCCGGCGTCACGTACGCGAACGGGCCGCTCAACGCGGGGGCCGCGTATGCGCGCGTGAACCATCCGGCGGTCAGCGCGACCGGTGCTGTGGCTTCGGACAACTACTATCCGGCGTCGGCATCGCTGTTCGGTGCGCGCCTCGGGAACGCGATCCGCCAGCAGATCTGGGGCGCGGGCGGCAGCTACGCGATCGGGCCGGCGACGCTCGGCCTGCTCTATACGGGCTCGAACTTCGGGCAGGCAACGGGTGGCGCGCTGCGCTTCAACAACTATGAAGGCAGCCTGCGCTACATGGTGACGCCAGCGCTGATGGCCGCGGCCGGCTACACCTATACGCAGGTCGCGCGCGGCAGCGACAGCGGCCACTACCACCAGGTATCGGCCGGCGTGCAGTACCTGCTGTCCAAGCGCACCGACGTGTACGTGAACGGCTTCTACCAGAAGGCGTCGTCGGGTGTCGGCCAGGCGTGGATCGACGGCACCGACAGCGCGTCGTCGACGACGTCGCAGGTGGCGGTGGTGGTCGGCATCCGCCAGAAGTTCTGATGTTCTGACGCGTTCGCGCGTCTTCCGGAGGAGACACTCATGAAACTCAAACTGTTGCTGGCGGCGTTGCCGTTCGTCGGGATGTATGCCGGCGGCTCGCTCGCCGAGGCGCGGCCGCTGCTGTTCGGCTTGCCGTTCCTGCTCGTGTGGAACCTGATCTGGATGGCGGCAACCGCCGCGATCCTCGCGATCCTGTTCCGTCTCGACGAACGCGACGCAGCACGCGACGGCCGCCCGGGAGACGCGCGATGAACGCTTCGATCATCATCATCGTGGCGTTCGCCGTGTTCGCGCTCGCCATTGGCGTGATGGCGCGCCGCGGCCGCAAGCTCACGCTCGAGCAGTGGGCGGTCGGCGGGCGCGGCTTCGGTTCGCTGCTGACGTTCCTGCTGATGGCCGGCGAGGCGTTCTCGACGTTCTCGTTCCTCGGCGCGAGCGGCTGGACCTACAGCAAGGGCGTGCCCGCGTTCTACATCCTGACGTACGGCTGTCTCGCGTGCGTGATCGGCTACTGGATGCTGCCCGCGATCTGGCGCCACGCGAAAGCGCGCGGGCTCGTGTCGTTCGCCGACTACTTCGCGTCGAAGTACGACAGCCGCGCGATCGGCGTGCTGGTGTCGGTCGTCGCGGTGTTCGCGATGGTGTCGCTGCTGATGATTCAGCTGCGCGGGCTTGGCGTGATCGTGTCGGAGATGTCGTACGGGCTGATCCCGCAAGCGGCCGCGATCTGGATCGCCGCGACGCTGATGGCCGTCTACATGGTCGTGTCGGGCATTCACGGCTCGGCGAACATCGCGATCGTCAAGGACGTGCTGATCCTCGGCATCGCGATCTTCCTCGGCCTGTACCTGCCGATCCACTACTACGGTGGCCTCGGTGCGATGTTCGCGAAGATCGACGCCGTGCATCCGGAACTGCTTCGGATGCCGGAACATGGCTTCAACCTGAGCTGGTACAACTCGACGATCCTGCTCACGTCGCTCGGCTATTACCTGTATCCGCACGGCTTCACGGCGATCTACGTCGCGAAGGACGAGCGCGCGCTGCGCCGCAACGTGATCCTGATGCCGCTGTACCAGGTGCTGATCGCGTTCCTGTTCCTGGTCGGTTTCGCGGCCGTGATGACTGTGCACGGGCTCGAAGGCGCGCAGACCGATCTCGCGCTGCTGCGGCTCGTGAAGCAGACGTTCCCGGCGTGGTTCGTCGGCATCGTCGGCGGCACGGGCCTGCTGACCGCGCTGGTGCCGGGTTCGCTGATCATGCTGAACGCGTCGACGACGATCGCGCGCAACATCTACCGCGAAGGCTTCGCGCCGAACGCGACCGACCGCGAGGTGACGCGCGTCGCGCGAATCGCGCTGCCGATCTTCACGCTGGTGGTGGTCTACTTCGTGCTGCGCGGCGGCGCGACCTTCGTCACGCTCGCGATCTTCTCGTCGAGCCTGCTCACGCAGCTCGTGCCGATGCTCGCATCGAGCTTCCTGAAGCGACCGTTCGGCACGCGCGAAGGCGCATTCGCGGGCATTGCAGCCGGTGCGATCGTGATCGCGATGACGAACTACTATGGCGTGACGCTCGCGTCGCTGTTCCCCGGCGCGTCGAATACGCTGACGTCGATCAACCCCGGGCTCGTCGCGCTCGCGGTGAATGCGGTGGTGTTCATCGCGATCAGCGCGGGGCAGCGCAAGCTGAAGGCCCGGGTCGCGGCGCCGGTCGGTTCCGCGTGACGGCTTTTCTGCATGACGCCGCGGCCGGGCCGCCGGGCTATCGGGCGGCAACACCATCAATCGAACGACAACAGGACACTGTGCGATGACTACCGAGGACAACCGGGCGGACAACCGCGAAGCGATCGACACGCTGATCGCGCATGGCTGCGTGATCACGATGGACCCGCAGCGGCGCGTGATCGAGAACGGCGCGGTCGCCGTGAAGGGCGATCGTATCGTCGCCGTGGGCGGCACCGATGAACTGCAGACCCGTTACCGCGCCGCGCGCACGATCGACGCACGCCGCAAGGCCGTGCTGCCGGGCCTGATCGATGCGCATGCGCACGCGGGCCACGCGATGCTGCGCACGATCGGCGGCGCGGATGGCGACGCATGGTCGGCCGCGGCCGAGACGATCTACACGCGCGCGTCGGACGAGGCGTTCTGGGAAACCGAATCGCATCTCGCGGCGCTCGAACGGTTGAAGGCCGGCGTGACGACGGGCGTGTCGTTGCTCGGCGGCGGCAATTCGATCATGCGCGTCGACGATCCGGTCTATGCACGGCGTCATTGCGATGCGGTGGTGCGCACCGGCACGCGTTCGATCGTCGCGGTCGGCCCGTCGCGTCCGCCCGCGCCGCGTGCGTACACGCGCCACACGCCGGACGGCAGCGACACGCGTGACATCGATTTCGACACGATGTACGACGTGTGCGAACGCATTATCGACGAATGCCACGGTGACGCCGACGGCCGGATCCGCATCGCGCTCACGCTGCCCGTGTACGGGCCCGAGCACGATCCCGAACTCGCGCAGTACGAGCGCGATTTTCGCGACCAGGCCGCGCGCTACGGCGCACTGGCGCGCGGGCACGGGCTGACCTTCACGCAGGACGGCCACCGCGCGGGCACGCTCGCGTTCGCGCATCGCGAGCTCGGCTTGCTCGGCCCGACGTCGTTCATGTCGCACAGCATCGACCTGACCGACGACGACATCGCGGCGTGCGTCGAGACGGGCACCGCGATCGTCCACAACCCGAGCGCGATCATGTCGATCATCGGGCGCTGCCCGGTGCCCGAGCTGATCGATGCGGGCGTGACGGTGGCGATCGCGTCGGACGGCGCGGCACCCGATCGCGGCTACGACATGTTCCGCCACATGTGGCAATGCATGCATTACCACCGCCGGCATTTCCGCGATCCGGACGTGCTGCCGCACGGCAAGGTGCTGGAGATGGTGACGATCGACGCGGCGAAGGCGCTGTCGGTCGATCACGAGGTCGGTTCGCTCGAAGCCGGCAAGCTTGCCGACCTCATCCTCGTCGACCTGTTCCGGCCGCACATGATGCCGATGAACATGCCCGTGTATCGCGTGACGTGTTTCGCGAATGCGGCCGACGTGTGCATGACGATGGTCGGCGGAAGGGTGCTGATGGAGGAGCGGCGCGTGTTGTCGGTCGATGAGGAGGCGATTCTCGAACGGGTGAACGAAGTCGCGGCGATCACGATCGAGCGCGGCGGGTTGCGTCACCTGCTCGACGAGCCGAAGACGCTGTGGGGGCGCAGCCACTACTGATTGACAAAAGTTGACACGACGGGACGAACTCTTTTCGGTGGTGCGACGACTAATGAATCGCCACATTGACAGGAGTATGTACAAGTGAACGTCAGGATTCCTCTCGCCGCTGCCGCACTGATCCTCGTCCAGGCCGCATGGGCCGCGGGCCCCTCACCGGCGAAAACATGGACGATGAGCACAATCCCTGGTGATCGCGCGGCGAGCGAAGCGTTCGCCGCGATGAAGAAAGGTCACGCGGTGCCGGCATGGGTGACGCGCGGCACCGAATCTCCGGGATCCACCGTCGTGTTCGGCGGGCACGACGTCTACGTGATGACGGCCTGCAAGCCGCACGACTGCGGATCGGAGCGCATCGCGGTGCTGTACGACCCGCAGAAGAAGGTCATGTACGGTGTGCTGTCCGTCGCAGGTCCGAAGGAGGGCGCCGAGAAGCTGACATGGCTCAATATCGGCGGCGGTAGCGAATCGATCGACGGACGGACGATCCTGTATGCGGCACTGACGGGCAGCCTCGAGAACCACCCGGACGCGTTCAACTACAAGTGACGCCGGCCGATTGACGGCCCGTCATGCATCGGTCGCCATCGGCGCCCGAACGGGCTGGCCGAAGCAATGGTGCGGTGGCGGGTCGACAGGGGCGGCCCGTCCGTTCGACAACGTCGCCCGGATCATCGACAATGCGTCGGTCTGCCGCCCCCAGCGTGGCGGCTCTGCCCGGGAGCATGCCCGATGAATGAAATAGCCATCCGATCGACCGGTCTCGACGATGTGCAGGCGGTCGCCGAATTTCACGTCAGGTCATGGCGGCATACCTATCGGAATCTGGCGCCGCCACACGCGTATGCGATCCTCGACGTGCCCTATCGACGCAAGATGTGGACGCGCAAGCTGTCCGCCGATGACCGCACGCTGATCGTGCTCGTGGCGGAGACGGCAGGCAGGATAGTCGGCATGGGCGCCGCCGGCGGATCGTCGAAACCCGAATACGGTGGTCGCGGCGCGATCAGGTCGCTGTATGTCGATTCCGATTTCAAGCGTCGCGGCATCGGCCGCCTGTTGCTGTCGCGGCTCGCGATTCATTTGACCAACGCGAAGTATCGGGGCGCCGCGTTGAGCGTCGTCCGGGAAAACGCGCCCGCGATCGCGTTTTATCGATCGCTGAACGGGCGGCAGATCGGCGAGTATGTCGACTCGGGGCCGGTCTGGCAGTCGCACAATCTCGTCTTTGCGTGGGATGATCTGGCGAGCCTCGTCGGCTGACGTGGATCGCAAGCGTGCGCGAAGGGCAACGCGGTCCCACGCACGGCGGCACCGCTTCGGAAGACTGCCCGGGCCCGGCGTCGAACGCGATTGTCGGCTTACTTTCTTCACGACCGACAGAGCGTGGTCCAGTCGCGCGGTTCGACGCCACGACACGTTTCCTGCCGCGACGCAGCCGACATCCGGAACACATGACCATCCCGGATCCAGTCGGCCTGAAGGCCGCAATCGGCGAGGGCGGTGATGATTTGGGCCAACGTTGACGGAGCAAACACATGGAGCCGGTAGGCATCTATGCTGCTGTATCGATCGGCAAGACACGGCTGAACCAGTTCTATGCCGACTGGGGTGATGCACTGATCGACGATGTTCGATGCATCCTGGGCAGGAAGCCGGGGCTGCAGCCAGACAGTCATGGCGGGTTCGTGGATCCGGCGACCGGGTGGTATCACCATCCCGGCAACAAGCTGGTGATCCGGTATGACGAAGCCACGGAGACGCTGTTCTATTTGTATCAGCTTGAACTACGCGATCCGGACAGCATGGCCGGCGTCCCGTCCTTTCAGGCATTGGCCCGCATTGCAGGGTATCGGGATGAAGTCGGCGCGGACTATGTCGCGTTCTCGCCGAGTGCGCCGAATTTCCTGAGCGACGGGTTCTGGCGCGTCTATCGATTCACGCACGACGGGCTGACCACGATGGCGAACGATGCGCTTCCGGGCGATCGACAGCGCGAGATGGACCGGCTGTCCTGGCAATACTATTGGGGGCCGATCGAAGCCATGTTCGAGAGGGCGGACCGACGCGAGGACGTCGCCTATTTCAATCACTTCTTCCCGCAACATTGCTTTGACGCACCGCTGCTGTCCTTGCTGGGTGTCGACATGCCCGCCGACGATCCGCGCATGACGCCAGCGCCTTATCCGCGCAGTCGCTGAGGATGCGCCGATCCTTCCTGACCACATCCGGGTACACCTGATCTTCCGGGGCGCGGCGAGATTCGAACGCCACGCACCGAAGGGCCGTTGTTCGTCCGGCCGGGGGCGCTCGGCATGAACACGCGAACGGCCCTTCACGGCCGAACACGGGAAAATGCAATGCGCCCCCGGACATCCGCGACGAACCCGTTTCCGCCTATGCGACGCTCTCGGGCATCAACCGCACCACCGTCGCCGGTGCCGCCCTGAATCCCGGGCTGCGTGCATCGTTGGCGATCATATGCGGCGTCGCATCGTGAGCGGCCAGCGCCGCCGCCGACGCCCAGCGCTCGATCAGCACGAACCGGTTCTCGTCGCCGGCGACGGGATGAAGGTCGTACTGAAGACACCCCGGTTCCGCCCGAACGACGGGCGCGAGGTGTTCATACGCGGCAATCTGCTCGTGACGCTTTCCGGGCCGGGTCTGGATCGAGATGACGAGCAGCACCTCGTCTTCGTTGCTCCGGTCTTGATGATCGACTTCGTTCATGGCGACTCCTCGCTGATGTGACGTGATGCCGGAAAAGCGAGGCGCGGTAAACGCAACGAGCCCCGTCGTCTGCCGGCGGGGCCCTGTTGACATGCAGCTGCGAAGATTACCTTACCGCGTGCGCATCCCGGACGACCCACCGTTGCCGATGGTCGTCGTTGTAATCGTGCTCGCGACGGGAATCAGATTGAGCTGCATAAATTCAAGATAACCCGATCGGTCGCGATGCGCCAATGGCGGCGGCTGGTTCATCCGTGGCGTCGCGGCGGTAGATGAATTCCAGATCGGTCGCGTCGCCGACCTTGAAATCGTACGTGCCGACGCGCTGGAAACCGGCCTTCTCATAGAAGGCGATGGCCTTCGCGTTGCCCGACCACACGCCGAGCCAGATCGGGCCGGGGCGTTCCGTCGCCAGATAGTCCAGTGCGGTGTCGAACAAGGCGCGCCCGGCGCCGGTCCCTTGCGTTCCCCGCCGAAGGTAGATCTGATGGATCTCGCCCGAACCGTCGGCGACTTCCGGGTGCGGGAGCTTGCACGGCCCCGCTTGTGCATACCCCACCAGCTGGCCGTCGTCGCTTTCGGCGACCCACGTGCGACACTCGGGATCGTTGAGCTGGCCCGTGATCGTTTCGACCGAGTAGGTCGCGGCCTCGTACGCAGCCAGATCATTCGGCGGGTAGTCGATGCCGAATCCGTCGTGCAGAAAGGTTTCGCGAAACGTGTCGCGCTTCAGTTCGGCAAGCGGGATGGCATCGGACAGGGTGGCAACGCGGATCAACATGGAGGAGGGTTCGGTTCGTCGGTCGGGCAGACAGTTTATCCCGGGTGACGAGAGGTTTGCGATCGTCTGGTTGACCTGCGTGCGCGGCGTGCAAAGGGCTTTTGCGCTCGACCTTGATCACCCGCACTGCATTCATGCGGATGCCGGTGGTTGACCGCCGACGGACATGCTAGGATTTCCGACAAATAACTTCGGAGACTGCCATGCCGTTCATCTGCGAAAACGTTGAATGCCGCGCCGTGCTCGCGCGTGGGCAGGTCAGGCCCCATCAAGAGGACGGGGGCTGGTGCTTCTACTGCCCGGACTGCAAAGCCAGGAACGAGTTGATGCATGTCGACGGGGCCGGCGGCGCTGTCGAGCTGGTTCAGCCGGAGCGAGCCAGCCCTCCGCATAAGGTCGTTGCGACGGCTCGACCGCTGGAGGATGGCCAATACGCGGCGCAGTTGAGCGTTCAGCGGGCGCTCGCCGTGAGAGGAACGTACGCGGCCGAAGAGCACTGGGATCAGCTCGGTGTATTCGGCGACGAACAGGAAGCCGTCGCGCACGCGAAGTCGTTCGCCACCGACCTGTTGCAGCGAGCGGCATAGTCACCCCATTCGATGCTGACAGCCCGTGCATGTCGCGATCGTTCGCGACATGTGTCATCGCTTGTCCAGTACGGCGATACAGTCGATTTCCACGAGGAAGTCCGGATTCGGCAATGACGCCACGATAGCGGTACTTCGGGCCGGGAATTTCCCGGCCTGGAAGTATCCCGCGTAAATGCGGTTCATCTCCTTGAAGTCTTCACGCCGCACCAGCATCACGTCCACCTTCACCACGCGATCCCATCCCGTGCCCGCGGCCTTGAGGATGCCCGTGACGTTCTCCATCGCCTGATTCATCTGTCGGCTGAAGTCGCCGACGGCGAGCTTGCCGTTCCGGTCATAAGCGGGAATGCCCGAAACGAACAGAAGATTGCCGGCTTTGACGGCCGGGGCGAGCGGTACGGGGATCGTGTACTGGTCGGCGGCCTGCACATATTCCAGCGGTGCTCGTGCGGAAGCGGCTTGCTGACCGATGGGGGGCGTGCAGCCGCATAGAAGGAGGCCGGATCCGATGAATCCGGCAACAAGGCAGCGCGTTCGCATCGTGTTTTCTCCCGGGACCGATCCTGTGCGCGATCCGGCAGTGGGGACGCTGCGAGACAGCGGATCGTGAACTCCTCCAAACAGTTTAGGAAATCGAAGTACGAACGGTTAGGCCCGCCGTGCGGGATGGCTTCGTATCGCGAGCACGGATTGCCGGCGCGCCGTTTGTCCTACGAAAAAGCCGCCTGACGATCGGCGTCGACAAGTCGAGAAAGTGAAGAAGGGGCGTCGTGCATTCGCGCACGACGCCCCTTCGCGTTTTCCGCTTTCGTCCGTCAGTTGTAGATATCGAACGAGAAATACTTCTTCGCGATCCGCTGGTACGTCCCGTCCTGGATCAGGCTCGCAAGCGCCTGGTTGATCTGCGTACGCAGCGCGTCGTCATCCTTGCGCATGCCGATCGCCGAACCCACGCCGAGCGTCTTCGGGTCATGCAGCGGCGGCCCGGCGAATTCGAAGTTCGCCCCCTTCGGCGTTTTCAGGAAACCGAGGTCGGCCTGCACCGACGATTGCAGCGATGCGTCGAGCCGCCCCGACAGCAGGTCCTGGTAGACGAGATCCTGCGTCTGGTACGTGCGGACGACCACGCCCTTCGGCTCCCAGTACGTGCGCGCATACGTCTCCTGCGTCGAACCCTGCTCGACGCCGACGCTCTTGCCCTGCAGCGATTCGGGCGTCGGCTGCAGGTTCGCGCCGCGCCGCGCGACGAGCCGGGGCGGCACGTTGTTGATCTTGTCCGTGAACGCGATCTGCGCGAGGCGCTTCTCGGTCACGCTCATCGACGACAGCACGCCGTCGAACTTGCGCGCCTTCAGCGCCGGGATCATCCCGTCGAATGCGTTCTCGACCCACACGCAGCGCACCTTCATCCGTTCGCAGATCGCGTTGCCGAGATCGATGTCGAAGCCGACGAGCTTGCCGTCGGGCGCGAGCGATTCGAACGGCGCATAGCTGGGGTCGACGCCGAGGCGCAGGACCGCCGGATCCTTCGCGGCGGCGACGCTAGCCGTCAGCGCGAGCGCAACGGCCAGAACGAGCTTTTTCATGACTGTCTCCATTTTTGATTTTCGATCTTCGATCGATGTGGTTGGTCGTAATGCGAATCAGCGGCCGTCGGGCGTGACTACCCGCGCCCGGCCATACGCGGGCGGCTGGACTGTGCGCCGGAAGCTGCCGGCGAAAAGTCCGGATTCGAAAGGGAGCGTTAGCGGGCGGCGCCGGTGATGCGCGCCATGCTGTGCCGGTAGCCGGCAGGCGAAAACGCGGTGTTCAGCGTGGCCATCGCGGCGATCACGCCGAGATGCATCCACCACGCGATCGCGAAGCCGCCGCCCGTGTCGCGCAGCCAGCCGATCAGCCAGGGGCTCGCCGCGACGGTCAGGAAGCCGATGCCCTGCACGAACGCGGCGAGCGCGCCTGCGAGCCGCGCATCGGGCAGGTGGTCGAGCGTGACGATCAAGCTCATCGAGAAGAAGCCGCCGAGACCGAGGCCGACGCTCGCGACCCACAGCCACGGCGCGATTGCGGGCAGCGTCGCGAACCCGGCGAAGCCGGCCGCCTGCAGTGCGAGCGTGAGCCACAGCACGGCGCGGCGGTCGGGCGAACGCTTCGCGAGCATCGGCATCGCGAGCGCGCCGGTCGCCTGGAACAGCGCCATCCACGCGAGCAGGTTGCCGCTCGCTTGCGGACTCATCCCGATGCTGCGGTAGAACGCGGGCAGCCACGCGACGAGGCTGGCGTAGCCGCTGTTGCTGAGCCCGAAGAACAGCGCGAGCTGCCACGCGCGCGGAATGCGGGCGAACGCGAGGATCGGCGCCGACACGGCCGTTGCGTGCACGGCGTCGCGCGGTGCCTTCGCGCGCCACAGTGCGAGCGTGACGAGCGCGGGCACGGCCCACACGGCGAGCGACAGATGCCAGCCGCCGTGCGCGGCGAGCCACGGGCTCGCGACCGCGCCGAAGGCGCCGCCGCCGACCAGCGCGGCCGAATAGAGGCCCATCGCGAGCGGCAGCCGGTCGACGAACCAGCGCTTCGCGAGGCCGGGCACGAGCGCCTGGACCACGGCGACGCCGGCACCCGCGACGATCGCGGTCGCGATCAGGCCCGCGCTGCCGCCGGTCCACAGGCGCGCCGTGCAGCCGGCCGCGATCAGCGCCAGCGCGACGGTCAGCGCGCGCTGCTCGCCGACGCGCCGCGCGAGCCCGACGCCGATCCCGGCGACGACACCCATCAGCACGAACGGCAGCGTGGTCAGCAGCGCGGCCGCGCGAAAGCCGAGGCCCGTGTCGGCGCGCACGACGTCGAGCACGGGGCCGAAGGCGGTCAGGAACGGGCGCAGGTTGAGGCCGGTCAGCACCAGCAGCGCGAGCGCGTCATAGGACACGGAAGCCGCATGCGGGCGGTGGACGGCTTGCGCGGTGCCGGGTTCGGACATCGGGATGCTCCAGGGAGGGGCCGGTGGCCCTGTGATGCGATGCCGAAAGGGTAAGCGCGCGCTACGCCAGGTGAAAATTAAATATTCGACTGGGAATCAGTGCGGAATGCGATGGGTTCGCACGGGGCGACGGGGACGGAGGGGGGCGGCCGGCGGCGGCGGACGATACCGCGCGACGGCGCGTTTGTCAGACGAAACGCGCACCGTCATGCGACGGGTATCTGCTCGGCCCGGGCTTGCTCGCGTGCGGCCACCAGCGTCCGGACCAGCGCGCGATCGGCCGCCGTTTCCGGCGTAAAGATCACGAGCGTCTGGTCGGGCCGGCCGCTCACCGCGAACGCCGAGTATTCGAGTGCGATTCGCCCGACTGCGGGATGGTGGAGCTCCTTGGTCCCTTCTTCGTGCGAGCGGACATCGTGGTCGCGCCACAGCGCGTCGAACTCGGCGCTCGTCGCGCGCATCTCGTCGACGAACGCCTGCACGGCCTGCGTCGCGCCGCCGCGCGCGACGTCGGCGCGAAACGCGCCCACCGCGAACCGCGCGACGCGCGCCCAGTTCGCCTGCACGCCGCGCACGTGCGGATCGACGAAGATGAGCCGCAGGATGTTGCGCCGTTCCGGCGGCAGCGTCGTGTAGTCGGTCAGCGTCGCGGCCGCCGCGTCGTTCCACGCGACGACGTCCCACGTCGACGAGCGCACGATCGCGGGGCTCGCCTCGAGCGAATCGAGCACGTGCTGCACGCGCGGCGACACATGGTCGGTCGCGTGATAGCGCACTTCCGGCAGGTGGCCGAGGCCGATCAGGAACAGGTGCTCGCGCTCGGCGTCGTTCAGCAGCAGCGCGCGGGCGAGCCGGTCGAGCACGTCGGCCGACGGCGCGCCGCCGCGCCCCTGTTCGAGCCACGTGTACCACGCGGTGCTCACGTGCGCGCGCTGCGCGACTTCCTCGCGCCGCAGGCCCGGCGTGCGGCGGCGCGTGGCCGGCAGCCCGAGCGCGGCCGGGTCGAGTTTCTCGCGGCGGTCCCGCAGGTACGCGCCGAGCAGGTTGTCGGGGGCGTCTGGCATAGCCTGTTAGTTCGTTTACCGGTAAACCGTCACGACTTCACCGTGCGCGGCGGTCGACAGATAGTAAGCCTCCATGCCATCCGGAGGGGTTGAACATGCGTGTCTTTGTTACTGGAGCGTCGGGGTTCGTCGGCTCGGCCGTCGTGGCCGAACTCGTTGCCGCCGGGCACTCGGTGCTCGGCCTTGCGCGGTCCGATGCGGCCGCCGAGTCGGTCGCGGCGGCTGGCGCCGACGTCCTTCGCGGGTCGCTGGAGGATCTCGACAGCCTCACGCGCGGCGCCGAAGCCGCCGATGCGGTGATCCATACGGGATTCAATCACGACTTCTCGCGCTTCGCGCAGAACTGCGAGCTCGATCGTCGCGCGATCGAGACGATCGGTGCGGCGCTCGCGGGCTCGGCGCGGCCGCTGGTCGTCACGTCGGGGCTCGCGCTCGTCGCACCCGGACGCGCGGCGACGGAAGACGATCCGCACGTGCCGGTGTCGTCGGCCTATCCGCGCGCGTCCGAAGCGACCGCGGTCGCGCTGGAAGCGCGCGGCGTGCACGCGTCGGTCGTGCGTCTGCCGCCGTCCGTGCACGGCGACGGCGATCACGGCTTCGTGCCGCGCCTGATTGCATTCGCGCGGGAGAAGGGCGCATCGGCCTATCTCGGCGAGGGCGACAACCGCTGGCCGGCCGTGCACCGGCTCGATGCGGCGCGTGTGTACCGGCTCGCGGTCGAACGCGGTGCGGCCGGCGCGCGCTATCACGCGGTCGACGATACGGGCGTGCGGTTCCGCGACATTGCGGACGTGATCGGCCGGCGGCTGAACGTGCCGGTCGTCGCGAAAACGGCGGCTGAAGCCGGCGAACACTTCGGCTGGTTCGCGATGTTCGCGGGGATGGATGCGCCCGCAACGAGCGCGCGCACGCGTGCATCGCTCGACTGGGCGCCGACGCAGCCGGGGCTGCTGGCCGATATCGACCGGCCGCGGTATTTCGAAGGCTGAGCGGGCGGTTGGGGGGCGTGCCGTCGCTGACGACAGGCACGCCCGCGGCCCGCATGACACCCATGCGGGCCGCGCGTCATTCCACCGGATGCAGATCCTGCAGCAGCGTCGGCACGAGCTCCGACACCGTCGGGTGGATGTGCATCGCGCGGCTGATCGTCGTGTACGGCGCACCCGCGGCCATCACGTCGAGCATCCCGTGCACGACTTCGTCGCCCGTCACGCCGAGGATCGACGCGCCGAGGATCGCATGGCTGTCCGCGTCGACGATCACCTTCATGAAACCCTGGCTCTCGCCTTTTTCCACCGCGCGGCCGACGCGCGTCATCGGGCGCGTGCCGACGAGCAGCCGGCGGCCCGTCTGCTTCGCTTCCGCGAGCGTCATGCCGACGCGGCCGAGCGGCGGATCGATATACATCGCGTACGCGGTGATGCGGTCGGACACCTTGCGCGGATCGCCGTCGAGCAGGTTGGCCGCGACGATTTCGTAGTCGTTGTACGCGGTGTGCGTGAACGCGCCGCGCCCGTTGCAGTCGCCGAGCGCCCAGATGCCGGGCACGTTGGTGCGCAACTGCTCGTCGACCTCGATATAGCCGCGTGCGTCGATCGCGACGCCCGCACGGTCGAGCCCGAGATCGTCGGTGTTCGGCACGCGTCCGACCGCGAGCAGCAGGTGCGAGCCCGCGACCTCGCGGCCGCCGCCCGCGCAGTCGAGGCCGACCGCGATGCCGTCGCCGTCGCGCCGTGCGCTCAGGCAGGTCGCATCGAGCTGCACGTCGATCCCTTCGTTTTCGAGAATCTCGCGCACGGCCTGCGACACGTCCTCGTCCTCGCGGCGGATCAGGCGCTCGCCCTTCTCGACGATCGTGACCCGCGACCCGAAGCGGCGATACATCTGGCCGAATTCGAGCCCGACATAGCTGCCGCCGACGATCACGAGATGCTCGGGCAGGAAGTCGACGTCCATCATCGTCGAGTTGGTCAGGTACGACACCGAGTCGAGGCCCGGCATGGCCGGCACCTGTGCGCGCCCGCCGACGTTGATGAAGATGCGTTCCGCTTCGAGCAGTGCGTCGCCCACGCGCACCGCATCGGCGCGCTCGAACCGGGCGTGCCCCTGAAACACGGTCGTGTTCGCGAGGCCGCGCACCCATTGCTCGACGCCGTGGTTCGAGCGGCCGGAGATCTGGTCCTTGCGCGCCTTCACGGCTTTCATGTCGACGGTGACGGGGCCGACCGACACGCCGTATTCGCCGGCGCGTCGCGCGAGCTGCGCGGCGTATGCGCTCGCGATCAGCGTCTTGGTCGGAATGCAGCCGGTGTTCACGCAGGTGCCGCCGAAGCGGCCGCGCTCGATGATCGCGACCTTCATCCCGGCGGCGGACAGCCGCGCGGCGAGTGGCGGCCCGGCCTGCCCGGTGCCGATGACGATCGCGTCGAAGTGTTGCGTCATGACGTCCTCCTGTGCGGGTGCAGCGAGGGAACGCGTGCGGGCGAGCCGCGTGCGATGCCGGCGCACGGTCGCGCGACGGCGAGCGCCTATGGTAGCCCTGTTGGCCTGCGCTCGCGAGTGCGGGCAGGGCGGCTGAAGCGGGGTATGACGGCGTCGGGTCGTGCCCGCACCGGCCGGCGTGCGATGCAACCGGTCGCGTCGCGTTGCCCCGGCCGCGTCAGTCCTTGCGTTGCCACTGACTGAACGACACCGGCCGGTGCGCGTCGGCGCGCGTGACGGTGACGTGGTCGGGCTGGTCGTCGAGCGGAAACGATTCGGTGACGATCCGGTTCGAAAATAGCCACCCGTGCGTGTGCGAGTCGTAGCGGAACGTCACGTAGTCGCTCCAGTGCTGCCCGCACGCGACGAAGTTCTGCACGGTGAAATAGCGGCCTTTTACGGCAAAGCCGTTGTCGGCGGCATCTTCGGGATCGAACGGGTCGCACTGGCCGCCTTCGTTCGCGCGCAGCACGACCTGGTCGTTGCGCGCGACGAGCCGGAACGCGTGATCCGGTTGTTCCTCGAAGATCAGCAACGGACGCGGCGACGGCTGCTCGCGAGTATCAACCGCCCGATGCACGACCACGAGAAAGCTGTGCCGCCCGTTGTCGAGATCCGGCCCGGCCTGCGCGAGCAGCGGCTGGTAGCAGGCGGGCAATTGCGCGGCGATCGATTTCGGCAGGTCGCCGGCGCGGGCGTCGAGCGACAACGCGGCGAGCAGCGGGAGGAGCACGAAGGGCAGTCGGGAAACGCGCATGACGGGGTGTCCGGTCGAAAGGAGGAAGGGGGTGCCGAGCGCGCGGGGCTACCGACCGATCCCGCCCGAGAAATTCGGTGCCCGGCATCGGATTGAACGCGACGGGCGGCGCGGATCTCGATCATGGGTGGCTGCGCGAATGACGGGAAAGAGGGCCAGCATAGCAGCGCAAGGCGGCTTTCGGCCATGCGCGAAGCGTGCCAGAATCAGCGGCTCGACCGTCGGAAACGACGCGCAGGCGTCGGCGATTCGGCGTCGCTCAACAAGGAGACTTCGATGACTGCATCGGCTGCCGTACTCGCCATCCTGGCTGCGCTGTTTCTCGGCGCGATGATTCCGGGCCCGAGCTTCGTGCTGGTTGCCCGCAATTCGATCGGGCTGTCGCGCCGCGACGGGCTGGCCACCGCGCTCGGCATGGGCATCGGCGGCATCGTGTTCGGCGGCGTCGCGCTGGCCGGGCTCTATACGCTGCTGCAGGCGGTCGAATGGCTGTACGTGGGCCTCAAGGTGGCGGGCGGCGCGTACCTGATCTACATGGCGTCGAAGATCTGGCGCGGCGCCGACCGGCCGATCGCGATGGACGATCCGCAGGCGATGGCCGAAGGCAGCGCGCGCAAGTCGTTCTGGACGGGCCTCACGACCCAGCTCAGCAACCCGAAGACGGCGATCTGGTACGGCAGCATCTTCGCGGCGCTGCTCCCGCAGCATCCGCCGCTGTGGTGCTATCTGGCGCTGCCGCCGCTCGTGTTCGGCGTCGAGTTCGGCTGGTACACGATCGTCGCGCTGTGCTTTTCCACGCGCCGGCCGCGCGAGCTTTACCTGCGCGCGAAGAAGTGGGTCGACCGCGTCGCGGCCGGCGCGATCACGCTGCTCGGGTTGCGATTGATCCTGAACGCGCCGAAAGCGGGGATCTGACCGCTTCCATTCCCGATCTGCATTGCACGGCGGCCGGCCATTCCCGTGGCTGGCTGCTGGCGCGCACCGCGCGTACGCGCATCGGCATCAGGCTTCGCTGAACCGCTCCAGCAGCGCCGCGAACCGCGTGTCGTCCGGAAATTCCTTCACTTCATACCGCACCGGGTGATGCCCGGTGGCCGTCATCAGGTCGCCGCACGTGCGCAGCAACTCGGCCATCGGCACGTAGGCCGACTGTCCGGTCGACGCGCGATGGAGCGCGACGATATCCGTCTCGGGCAGCAGGGACGGCACGCCGTCGCTCCACACGCCGATGCTGAACAGGCTGCCGTCCTGGCGCTTGTATACCGAGTAGGTCGCCACGAAGATGTCGGTGCCGTCGCGCTCATGCAGGTCGTTGAGCAGCATCCGCTGATCCTGGTAGTCGCCCGCGAGCTCGCCGATGCGCAGCGCGTGGAGTTTCGATTCGAGCCCTTCCGGCACGAAGCGCCGCCAGGCGGCGCCGTCCCAGCGCAGCATCAGCGGCGGTAGCGGGCGCGGCTGCGCCTGCGCCTGTTCGGCAAGGTCGACCATGGCGGCGAGCCCGGCCGGATTGCGGTCGCCGGTGAGCAGCAGCACCGCTCGGTTCGGTGCCATCACGACCGGCGCGCCGGCGATCGGCTGCCGGTGGAGCAGGTCGGTCAGCAGCAGCCGCGCCGCGTCGTAGGAGTCGTCGAATTGCGACAGGAATACCCCGTTCGGCAGCGCGGCCCATGGCTTCGACGATGCGGCCCGCAGGTTGTCGATCGCGATGTCGCATGTGTCGTCGAACGAGACGCCCCATTGGTCGAGCGTCGCGGTCGGCAGGCGCGCGATGTTGAACTCGCCGTCGTACGCGATGCCGATCTCGATGTTCTCGCACAGCGGCCGGAACGCCAGCTCCGTGATGCCGAACTGCCCGGCCGTTTGCAGCGCGGTCACGCAGCGTTCGGCCGCGCTGCGGATCACGGGGCGCAGCCTGGCGCGCGCGGCGGCGAAATCCGCCGGGATCTCGTGCTGCATCATCGCGTTCGCCTGGCGCTTCAGCACGGTGTCCCGTTCGGACGGCTTCGCGGCCGCGTAGTCGCGGAACAGATTGTTCAGGTTGATGATGTTCGACGGGGCATCCGACTGGACGAGACAGCCCTTCTCGTCCTCGTGGCGCCAGGTGCGTGTGTCGCCCGATGCGTGCAGCGCGGCGATCAGACGTTCGGCGAAAGCCCGCGGGGTCGGCGGTTTGCCGAAACGGTCGCGCAGGCGCGTGACGAGATTGGCAAGCATCGTAGGCGGTCGGGACGGGCCCGTCTGTTGTCGTTGTGGGTCGGTGGCGCCCGGTCTCGGCGGCGCAGCCCGCGGCCGGCACGCGTGGCTCGACGGGTGCTGCGATGGTAGCGCAACGCGGCAGGTATCGTCGGAGGATATTCGCGATCGGCGGGCGACACTGCTGCGGGCGAGGGCGAGGGCGAGGGCGAGGGCGAGGGCGAGGGCGAGGGCGAGGGCGAGGGCGAGGGCGAGGGCGAGGGCGAGGGCAAGGGCGAGGGCAAGGGCAAGGGCAAGGGCAAGGGCAAGGGCAAGGGCGAGGGCAAGGGCGAGGGCAAGGGTGCGGCAGGACCGTCGCCGCGGCAGCCCCCGGTCGCCCGCCAAGCCTTGCGCGGCGGGCGTTCGCGTATGTTGCGCGCCGCACCGAACGGCGCCGCTTCCCCGATTCTGGCGGCCGACCTCCCGGCGACGTGTAAACTGCTGCCTTTTTTGACGGTTTGCAGCATGGTGCAAGCACCTCCGCGCCCGGCGCTGAGCGGACCGACGCTCGTCCGGCTGCTCGCGCGCCTGGCCGATGCCGACGTCGCGGAATCCCGGCAGACGCTGTCCGACCGGCTGAGCCAGTGGCTCGGCTGGACCGACGCGATCACGCTGTCGTCCGCGCTGAACGCGAGCCCGCCCGGCGTCGCGGCCGGCGTGCGCGGCTACGACGCGGAGCGCGACTTCGCGCGCGTGCGCCACGAGCTCGCGCAGGCGATCACGGCCACCAACCGGCCGCGTGCGCGGCGCCGGCCCGGCGATCCGCCGCCGCCAGGCGCCGACACGGCCGATTTCGCGGACTTCCGCCAGCGTTACCTGTCCCTGCAGCAGGACATGGAAACGGCGATCGGCCAGTTGCGTGGCCGCCTGCGGGTCGCGGTCACCGCGCGCTCGTCCGGGATGGCGCGGCTCGCGACGCTCGACGCGATCATGGAGCGCGTACTCGGCGCGCGCGAGCGCAGCCTGCTGTCGGCCATCCCCGCGCTGCTCGGCACGCGTTTCGGGCGGCTGCGCGACGCGGAGCGGCAGGCGCTGGCCGATGCCGAATCCGCTGCCGCTGCCGCCGAATCCGCTGCCGCAGCCACCCCGGCCTATGACGGCGCGGTGGTGGCCGACGGCACGGCCGTTGCGGCGATCGTGCCCGGCGCATGGCTCGATACGTTTCGCGACGAGATGCAAAGCATCCTGCTTGCCGAACTCGAAGTCCGGTTTCAAACGGTAGACGGGCTGCTCGCGGCCCTTCGCACCAGCTAATCAACACGCTATGTCCAGAATTCGCCTTGATCTCGTTGTCTTCGTCGCCGGTCTGCTCGCTGTGGGCTGGATCGGCGTCGGCTATGTCGCGTCGAACCCGCTGGCGTCGGCCGTCACGCTGCTGATTGCCGCGTGCTATGTCGCCGGCGCATGGGAGCTGCTGCGCTACCGGCAGGCCACCGCGACGCTGTCGCGCGCGGTCGCCGGCCTCACCGAGCCGCCCGCGAAGCTCGACACGTGGCTCGACGCGCTGCACCCGGGCCTGCGCAGCGCGGTGCGTGCGCGGGTCGAAGGCGCGCGCGTCGCGCTGCCGGGCCCGTCGCTCACGCCTTACCTCGTCGGCCTGCTCGTGCTGCTCGGCATGCTCGGCACGCTGCTCGGGATGGTCGTCACGCTGAAGGGCACGGGCGCCGCGCTCGAAAGCGCGACCGATCTCGACGCGATCCGCGCGTCGCTGATCGCGCCGGTGAAGGGCCTCGGGTTCGCGTTCGGCACGTCGATCGCCGGCGTCGCGACGTCCGCGATGCTCGGGCTGCTGTCCGCGCTCGTGCGCCGCGAACGGATCGACGCGGCCCAGCAGCTCGACGCGAAGATCGCGACGACGTTGCGCGTGCATTCGTCCGCGCACCAGCGCGACGAATCGTTCCGGCTGCTGCAGCGCCAGGCTGACGTGATGCCGGCGCTGGTCGACCGGCTGCAGACGATGATGACGACGCTCGAGGCGCGCAGCGTCGCGCTGCACGATCGCCAGATCGAAAGCCAGCAGGCGTTTTTTGAGCGGACCGAGCGCGCGTATGCGGGCCTTGCGTCGAATGTTGGCGACGCGCTGAAGGAAAGCGCCGTCGAAAGCGCGCGCGTGGCGGGTGCCGCGCTGCAGCCGGTCGTCGCCGCGACGATGACGGGGCTCGCGCAGGAGATGGCCGCGTTGCGCGACACCGTGACTGGCGCCGTGCAGCGTCAGCTCGACGGGCTGACGGACGGCTTCGAGAAGACCACCGGCAACGTGACGGCCGTCTGGAACCGCGCGCTCGACGAACAGCGCCGCGCGGGCGATGCCGTCGCGCAGCAGCTGCAGACGACGCTCGGCCAGTTCACCGACACGTTCACGCAGCGTTCGACGGATCTGCTCGACGGCGTGGCGACGCGCCTCGAATCGACTGAAAGCCGCCTGTCGGACGCATGGCGCGATGCGTTGTCGCGCCAGGAGCAGGTCGGCGAGACGCTGGCCGGCCAGCATGCGCGCGCGCTGGGCGAGGCCGCCGCGACGTTCGAACGCCATTCGGGCGCGACGCTTGCCGCGATGCGCGAGTCGCACGCGGGGCTGCAGACCGACCTGGCGGCGCGCGACGAACAGCGCCTCACCGCATGGCACGACTCGCTCGCGGCGATGGCGGCGAAGCTCGGCGACGAATGGCAACGCGCGGGCGTGCACAGCGCGGGCCGTCAGCAGGACATCTGCGACGCACTCGCACACACGACGCGTGACCTCACGGCACAGGCGTCGACCTTCGAACAACGCTCGAACGATCTGCTGTCGACGATCCGCGAGTCGCACACGGGCTTGCAGACGCAACTGGCTGCGCGCGACGAAGAGCGCCTGTCGGCATGGAACGATTCGCTGGCCGCGATGGCCACGAAGCTCGGCGACGAATGGCAGCGCGCGGGCGTGCACAGCGCGGGCCGTCAGCAGGA
>NZ_CABVQC010000041.1 GCF_902499175.1 Burkholderia aenigmatica | reverse complement strand
GAGCTGTTAGCCGACGAGAGACCGGTCGACGTGGAGGTCGAGAGCGAACCGATCGAGCTGTTAGCCGACGACAGACCCGTCGACGTGGACGTCGAGAGCGAGCCGATCGAGCTGTTGGCCGACGAGAGACCGGTCGACGTGGAGGTCGACAGCGAGCCGATGGAGCTGTTAGCCGACGACAGACCCGTGGAGGTCGAAGTCGACAGCGAGCCGATCGAGCTGTTGGCCGACGACAGACCCGTCGACGTGGAGGTCGACAGCGAGCCGATCGAGCTGTTGGCCGACGACAGGCCGGTCGAGGTCGAGGTCGACAGCGAACCAATCGAACTATTGGCCGACGACAGACCCGTCGACGTGGAGGTCGACAGCGAACCAATCGAGCTATTCGCCGACGAGAGGCCGGTCGACGTGGACGTCGACAGCGAACCGATCGAGCTGTTGGCCGACGAGAGGCCGGTCGACGTCGAGGTCGACAGCGAGCCGATCGAGCTGTTAGCCGTCGAGAGGCCGGTCGACGTCGAGGTCGACAGCGAGCCGATCGAACTGTTAGCCGACGACAGACCCGTCGAGGTCGACGTCGACAGCGAACCGATCGAGCTATTCGCCGACGACAGACCCGTCGACGTCGAAGTGGACAGCGACGAAATGGCGCTGGTCGCGCTACCAACCTGTGCGGCGACCGAATAGAGCTGGCTGCCGTTGACCGCGTCGGTGCTGCTCGACGTTACCTGGCCGGCGGCGACGTTGGTGATTTGCCGCTCGTTTTTGGCGCTGCCGACGCTAACTGTGCCGACCGGCGAAGTGCCTGCAAAGCCGTCGAACGTGACACCGCCGACGGTCGCGCTGCTCGTGGCAGACGCCGTGTTGGTCTGCGAGTTGGCGCCGAGCGCAACGGAATTGTTGGTGCCAGCGACGGCGCCGGTGCCGATGGCGACGGCGTCGGTGCCGGTCGCGGTGCTGTCGGCGCCGGTCGAATTCGCGTGGAAGTACTTGATGCCCTGGCTGTTGATGTTGTCGATCGCCGAGCCGACGCTGTTGGCGGTCGTCGCCGTGCCGTTCGCGTTGTAGGTCGTGTACGCCGGTGCGGAGACCGTCCCGGTCGTCGGATCGTACTTGGACCCGCCGCCGAGTGCCGATGCCGTGCTGTTGCCGAGGTTGTCCGTCTTGACCGTGACCGAGCTCAGGCCGGTCGACAGCGAACCGATCGAGCTCGTGGCCGACGACAGGCCGGTCGACGTCGACGTCGACAGCGACAGGACCGTGCTGTTGGTCGAGCTCAAACCGGTCGACAGCGAACCGATCGAGCTGGTGGCCGATGAGAGACCGGTCGACGCGGAGGTCGAGAGCGACGTGACACCGGTGGACAGCGAGCCGATCGAGCTGTTGGCCGACGAGAGGCCGGTCGACGCGGAAGTCGACAGCGACGTGACGCCGGTGGACAGCGACGAGATGGAGCTATTGGCCGACGAGAGACCCGTCGACGTGGAGGTCGAGAGCGAACCGATCGAGCTGTTAGCCGACGAGAGGCCAGTCGACGCGGAAGTCGACAGCGACGTGACGCCGGTGGACAGCGACGAGATGGAGCTATTGGCCGACGACAGACCCGTCGACGTGGAGGTCGAGAGCGAACCGATCGAGCTGTTAGCCGACGAGAGGCCGGTCGACGCGGAAGTCGACAGCGACGTGACGCCGGTGGACAGCGAACCGATCGAGCTATTCGCCGACGAGAGGCCGGTCGACGTGGAAGTCGACAGCGACGTAACGCCGGTCGACAACGAAGAGATCGAGCTATTGGCCGACGACAGGCCCGTCGACGCGGAAGTCGACAGCGACGTGACGCCGGTGGACAGCGAACCGATCGAGCTGTTGGCCGACGAGAGGCCGGTCGACGCGGAGGTCGAGAGCGACGTGACGCCGGTGGACAGCGAACCAATCGAGCTGTTGGCCGACGAGAGGCCGGTCGACGCGGAGGTCGAGAGCGACGTGACGCCGGTGGACAGCGAACCGATCGAGCTATTGGCCGACGACAGGCCGGTCGACGCGGAAGTCGACAGCGACGTAACGCCGGTGGACAGCGAACCGATCGAGCTGTTAGCCGACGAGAGACCCGTCGACGTGGAGGTGGACAGCGAACCGATCGAGCTATTGGCCGACGACAGGCCCGTCGACGCGGAAGTCGACAGCGACGTAACGCCGGTCGACAGCGAGCCGATCGAGCTGTTAGCCGACGAGAGACCCGTCGACGTGGAGGTGGACAGCGAACCGATCGAGCTATTCGCCGACGACAGGCCAGTCGACGCAGAAGTCGACAGCGACGTGAGGCCGGTCGACAGCGAACCGATCGAGCTGTTAGCCGACGAGAGACCCGTCGACGTGGAAGTCGACAGCGAACCGATCGAGCTGTTAGCCGACGACAAACCGGTCGAAGCCGACGTCGACAGGCTCACGATGCTCGACGTCGTCGTGCTCGCGACCGAGTAGAGCTGGCTGCCGTTGATCGCGTCGGTGCTGCTCGAGGTGACGAGGCCCGCGGCAACGTTCTGGATGCGGCGCTCGTTGCCTGCCGTACCGACGCTGACGACGCCGTTGGCACCGCTTGCGCCGGCAAAGTTGCTGAACGTCTGGCCACCGATCGTGGCGGAGCTGACCGAACCGGTGCCACCGGTCGCCGAGTTCGCCGTACCGATCGTCGCCGAGTTGTTGCCGAGGGCAACGGAGTTGGTCACGTTGGCCACCGACTGGTAACCGAGCGCCAGCGCGTTGCCGGCCGAAGCGGTCGACTGGTAGCCCATCGCGACTGCATTACCGTTGCCGCTTGCGGTCGCGAAAGACCCGATCGCAATATTGCCGGCTTGGGACGCCGTGGTTGTCTGGCCGATCGCAACGCTCTGGACCGCACTTGCTGTGGCGACGCCAAGCGCCACGCTGCCCCCGCCGGCAGCGTTGGCATTGACACCGATCGCGGTCGCATAGTTCGCCGTCGCGGAACTGCCGCTGCCGTAAGCGGCGGCAGGCGCCGAAGCGCCGCCCGCATACGACGAAGCGCCGACCGCGGTCGAACCCGCGTAAGTCGCCGTGGCGCTGCTGCCGATACCGACCGAACCCGCACCCGTCACGCTGTTGGCACTGCCCAACGCAACCGCGCCGGTGCCGTTCGCCGAGTTGCCGTTGCCGAGCGTGACCGCACCCGTGCCGCTGGCCGAGTTGCTGGTACCGAGCGCGACTGCGCCGTCGCCGCTGGCCGTCTGTGCGCGACCGATCGCCACGGCGCCGCCGTTCGCGGAACCGCTGTTGGCGGTCGTGCCCGACGAGCCGATGGCGACGTTCTGGCCCATCGCGCCGGAGACGACGCCGTCGCCTTGCGCGATGCCGTAAGCGCCGTTGACGGTTGCACCGCGACCGATCGCGATACCCGAAGTGGCGCTCGACGTGACGGACGACTGCCCGCCGATCGCGATGCCGTCCGAAGCGGCCGACTGAGCGCCCTTCGTGGCGTTGCTGCCGATTGCGACCGAGCCCGCGCCAGATGCGATGGTGGAATTCGCATACGACAGCGGTGTCGTGCCGTTGCCGGCTGCGCCGCCGATCGCGACGGAGTTCAGTGCATTTGCGGTTGAGCCGAAACCCAGCGCAGTCGAGCCGACACCGCTCGCGGTCGTTTCGAGACCGGCGGCGGTGCCCCACATGGCGGCCGAGCTGAGGAAGCCCTGATGAGCGGTGCCGCCCTTGCCGGTTACCTGGGCGTAGGTGCCGTAAACCGTCGCGGCGAGGTTGTTGCCGCCGGACGCGTTACAGCCCGTCACGGTCGACCACGTGCCTGAACCGTCGGTGGGATAGGCGTTCGTATCGCCCATCGTCGTTCGACCGGCAGCGGTACTGCCGCTCGAGGACGTGCAGCTCGACACCGAGAATTGCCCGAACCCGTTGACGGTTCCGGGTATGTAGGTTGCCGCGCTCGCGAGCGAAGGCAACGCGACCGCGAGTGTGGCGGCGATGGCGACCACGACAGCCGACTTGTTCGGCTTGCCCCGTGCCGAATCGATTTCCGATGCTGCGACCCACGCGCCAAGCGCTTCGTTCCAGATCGAGCGGTATGTGCGGTTCATGTCCTGCTACCTCCAAATGTGCACGCCACACACCGGTCTCTTTCGTTAGAGGATTACTCCGTGCGCTCGCGCGAATCTCAAAATTGATGGGCGGAGTTTATTGGATCGGGATTTTTTAAATTGACAAAGAGTGATAAATGGAAGGTTTTGAAAGTTAAAGGATGGTCAATACATCGCGTTTTGATGTATTGCTGCGGAATGCATTTGAAGGGTGCAAGAATGCTCGTTGTAGCGTTCTGTCGATGCGCTGGAGACTCTATTTTTCTTATTAAAATCAATTGGTTGTGTAGCTTTTGTGCGGTAGATTACACGTCCGAAGAGCTCAAACGTAAGACAAATGAAATAGCAAACGTTTGCGCATCAGGAAATCCTTTCATGAATGTAATGTTGTTGGGTGTGCGAATGGATAATATGATTACTATCTTGTTAATTTGTTAATTCATGATTTGAGTGTCGATTTTCTATTGATTTTGTGCGTTATCTATAAATCAATTTAATTTGGAGTTTCGACTATTGGGCTGTGCTGATTTGCGCATCCTGGGCGCGACGGTGGCCCGCGAGACGGGCGTTTCGGGCCGGTTGGGGCGTCGAATTTGTAAAAAAGTGCTACAGAGCGGTGGGCTGGGCCGTCATCATTCGTCTTTCGAATTTGTCCTATTGACTGTTTCGGTTATGTTGATATTCGGGCGGGATTCGGAGAGGGGGTAAACCCGTCCGGGAGGCGTGACCCGCTTCCGCTTTGGGCCGGCTGGCGACAGGGTGTGAATGACGTTGGCCGGCAAGGGCGGCGGCGCCACCGAATCATCAGATCCTGGATGTGACAATTTGTCCGGGCGCGGCGCACGCGCGCCGAAGTTCCAGAAAAAAGGGCGGGAGCAAATGTGGCGTGCGCGGCACACCCGGCAGCCGGATGCAGCGCGGTACGGTCTCGTACCGCGTGCGATGGGGTGACGCCGAGCCGTCGGCGGGCCGGGCGATCCAACGGATGCGGTTCGCCGTGCAAGTGCGACGAGCACGCATCGAGGTTCGAACAGGACGCAGGGCACGGAACAGAACGGATGCATCGATCGCAGCGGATCGTCTGCTGCGCGCCCGGATGCGGACGAAGCGACTGCGAGCCGCCGGATTCCGGCGCAACTCGGGCCGTCCCGGCGTGACGATCGTCGACGGGCGTTGCCCGGTTGCTCGACCGGGCAACCGGGCCCTGTCCCGAGCGGTTGCCTTACTTCTTGAGAAACCGCAGCGCGAACCGCGCCATGCGCGGCACGAACATCGGGCGCAGCAGGCGCGTGTCGTAGCCGGCCATCCGCCGGTCGTTCTCCGCAAGACACAGTTCGATCAGCTCGCGCGGGTTGAGCGCGTCGCCGATATCGGCGGTGCCGGTCGCCGGGAAGTTCGCGTCGCGCGCGACGCCGTCGGAATCGATGCCGCGCGCGATACCGATGCGTTCACGAATCAAATGCACCCACACGGCCGCGACCCGCGCGAAGAACCACGGCCGGCGCCACCACGGCAGGCTGCGCCAGTACCACGCGTACCAGTTCACGAAGAACAGGATGTGGCGGCCTTCTTCCTGGATCACCGGTTCGAAGGTGTCGACGAGTTCGGGCGGGAAGTAGCCGGAGCGCTGCGCGGAACGGAACAGCCCGAACGCGAAGAAGCTGTCGATGCATTCGCTGAAGCCCGTGACCATCCACGACCACTCGGGATCCTTCGGCGCGGGATAGGGCGGCTCGGGAGCGAGCCGGATGCCGTAGGCCTCGACGAGCTTCGACAGCACGACCTTGTGGCGCGCTTCCTCGCCACCGTCCATCTCGAGCGCGCGGCGCAGCAGCGGATCGCCGATGGTCGCCGCATAGGTCGCCACGCGGATCGATGCGCGGCCTTCGGTCTGCACCGCGATGTCCCAGATCGGCAGCGACGTGAGCCGTTTGAGTTCGGCGGGCTTGAGCGGCGGCCAGTCGATCACCGCCGGCTTGTACGGGTTGTGTGTGTCGAGCAGCATGCGGCAGAACATCTGCATGTGCGCATCGGAACCGATCCGGACCGGACCTGGCCTCTCGAAGGTCCAGTTGCGCATTGCGTGATCTGCTGCTGCATGCTCTTCCTGCAGCGTGTCACTCATGGCTGTTGCTATGCGATTACGGGTCGAAAGATTCTTGCATAGCTTCCGTAAACGCGTATTTTCGAGCGGCCATGCGCGTGCCGGTCAGGCGTGCGTCACGCGTGCGTGTCGACCCAGAGGCGGCCCCAGCGGGACGCGTAGGCCAGCGCGTGCTCTTCCTCGAAGAAGAAATCGATCGCGTCGAACGACACGGCGCGCGGCGACGGGCCGCCGCTCGCCTTCTCGATCGTCAGGTTGGCGGCGAACAGCCCGTTCGGCAACCGGGCGGCAGCGGGGGCAACTTCGTAGCCCTTGTAGCGGATCGTACGGTTCATGGCGTGCGCGGAGAAAGTTCGGAGGTTCAGCGTACGAAAACCCGCCCGCGGCGTGAACCAATCTTTCGGCCAATGCAAATCACGCGGTGGGCCGAATCGTTATCGGCGCGGGGCACGGGCGGCACGGAGAGGCGTCGGCGTGCGCGGCGCGTGGCCGCTCGTCCGAATGCACGCCGCCCGCGCCGGCGAATCGGGTCGGCCGGGCGCGGGCGGTGGAAGGCGGGGAAGTTACTGGTTGGCGATCTTCAGCACGGGCGCGAGCGCATCGACCGATGCCGCATGCGACGCCGCGCGATGCGATGCGAACGCGAGCGCGAACTCGGCCGCCTGCGTGCCGACCGTCTCGAGTTGGGCGACGACCTTCAGATCGGAGCAACTGTCGGCGCTGTCGAAGCGCGTTTCGAGCGTGTTCACGGTCGCGCCGAACGGCGTCGGCCAGCCGCGCAGCGCGTGCACGATCGAACGCAGCGACGTCAGCACGGTGCCGGCCGCCTGCCAGCCGTAGGCGGTGACGATCAGGCCGACCGCGCGTCCGTCGAGATAGGGGCGATCGTCCGCGCGCAGTTCCTCGAGCGTGTCGAGCGCGTTCTTCACGAGGCCGGAGACGCCGCCGTGATAGCCGGGCGTCGCGATGATGATCGCGTCGGCCTGGCGCACGGCGTCGATCAGTTCGCGCTGCGCGTCGGTCAACGTTTTGTGTTCGGGCGCGTAGTGCGGCAGCGTATGCAGGAACGGGCCGTCGAACAGGCGCGTGCGTGCGCCGGCCGCCTGCGCACCGCGCAACGCGAACGACAGCGCGCGTTCGGTCGACGACGCTGCCCGGGTGGTACCGCCAATGCCGACGACGAACGGGCGGCGGTGTTGATCGAATGCAGTCAAGGGGCGCTCCTTGGGGATGGCTTGCCCGGCTAAGCACAGGCTTAAAACCCAGATGGTAACGACCCCGCCGCCACTCTGAAAACGACTTTTCGTTCTATCGATATGCCGCGCGGCAGGGGCAATCGTGTGCCCGGCCGTCCAGATCGATAGCAGAAATGCTTGGTTGGGAGGGCGGGCCGTGGTCGATAAGATGGGCCCGTCTCCTCCTTGATGTCTCTACTGACATGGGTTGGCCCCGCCGCGCGGATGCAGGCGGGGCTTTTTTTCGTCCCGGTCGGGAAAAGGGGCGCGATGTGCGGGGCCGTTGTCCGTTACTCGAATACCGGCCGGAAGAAGCTGCGCTCGTAGCTGACGATGCAGCGCGTGTCCTCCGCGTAGCGGAACGCGGCCTGGCAGGCCGGATCGTCCATCGAGCGCTCGCGGTAGCGCTCGTATTCGGCGAGGCTCGGGAACGAGAACATCGCGAGCGCAATGTTGTTCGCCCCTTCGGACGGCAGGAAGTAGCCGTGATGCGTGCCGCCGAATTTTTCGACGAGCGGAATCCACATCTTGCCGTAGGTCTCGAACTGATCGAGCTTGTACGGATCGATGACGTAGCGAAGGAAGCAGGTGACCATGAGCGCGCTCGGTGCGGGGAGGAACCAGCGAGTCTGGATGGCGCCGCCGCATGTGTCAACGGCGCACGTGTCGGCATTCGATGCCGACGTGAATGGCGTTGCTTGCGCGCACAACGATCGGTCCGGCTTCACGCGTCCTTCACCCCGCAAACGAAGCCGCGACACGCATCGATGTCACCGTCCCTCCACACGCATTTCCCCAAACTTTTACGACATTTTTTCTTGCGAGGGCAGCCAGCGCGCTCATAGACTTCGGGCATCCCAACCACGGAGCAAGGCAATGTCGATACCCTGGAATGCGATCGCCGAACACACGCCTGCCGCGCCGCCTTCGGTGTGCGCCGATCGGGTGATCGTGAGGCGTTTCGATCCGGCCTTCGACAGTTATGCACAACTCACGCCGATGCTGCATCGCGCGTTCGCGCGGCTCGGCGCGATGGGGCTCAACTGCACGTGCGTCGACCAGGGCGAGGACGTCACGCGCCGTCGCGCGGAAGCCGGTGAGTGCTACGTCGCCGTGTGCGGCGGGCGGGTGATCGGCACGGCCACGCTGTATGCGACCGATCCGTCGTCGGCGTGCTCGCTGTACCGGCGCGAAGGCGTCGCGAGCGTGCGGCAGGTGGCGGTGGACCCCGATTGCCAGAGCCGCGGGATCGGTGCGCTGCTGCTGTCGTTCGCCGAGCAGTGGGCCGCGTTGCGCGGCTATACGCTGCTCGCACTCGATACGCCGCATCCCGCTTCGCACTTGCTGGCGTTCTACGGCGCGCAAGGTTTCGACGTCGTCGACGTGATGCGTTTCGACGGCAAGCGTTACGACAGCGCGATCCTCTGCAAGCGGCCCGTCGCGCAGGTTGCACGTCGCGTGTCGCCTGCGTCGCGCATGGCCGTACGCGTGGCGGCCGTGCGGCGTCTCGCCTATGCGTTGCCGTCGCGCGTGGTCGCGGTGGCCCGGCGCGACCTGCATGTGCGACGTGGCGCAGGCTGGGCAGCGCGACGCGCGGCCGGTGCTGCGAGCTGCCGCTCGTCGCCGTGGCGGCCGCGTCAGCACGGGCGCTACACGTTCGGCTGAACGCCGTGCGCCGGTTCGTTTTCCTGCTTTGCCGCGTAAACGTCGTATGAGCGGAGTGTGGCGCTCCCGCTCGTGTACGGCCCTTGAGACACCCCCGCCGCGCCGCGGCGAAACGGACGTTTACGCGCTTTTTATACCTTGACGCGATCCTTTGCCGCGATCTTCACGCGAACCTTCATAAGATGGTTTCGTGGAAACGGAAGCCGCACGCGAAAACGCGCGAAGGCAGCCGGCTCGCCTGACCGATGCCGGATGCCGCTGCGCGGGCGTGCCGGCAAAAGGAAACCGCCATGTCTCTCTCACCCGTGCCAGGCTCGCGCCCCGCGCAGCCAGCTCATCCGCGCACGGCCGTGCGCTCGATGTTCGATCCCGCGCTCGTGCGCCCCGCGATCGCCGATTCGTTCAGGAAACTCACGCCGCGTACGCAGTTCCGCAATCCGGTGATGTTCTGCGTGTACGTCGGCAGCATCCTGACCACGATCCTGTGGATCGCCGCGCTGTTCGGCCAGGCCGAAGCACCCGCCGGCTTCATCGTCGCGATCGCGCTGTGGCTGTGGTTCACCGTGCTGTTCGCCAACTTCGCCGAAGCGCTCGCCGAAGGGCGCTCGAAGGCGCAGGCCGCATCGCTGCGCAGTGCGAAGCACAACGTGGTCGCGAAAAAGCTCGCGGCGCCGCGTGCGAAGGCACCCGTCGAGGTGATGGCGTCGACCGACCTGCGCAAAGGCGACGTCGTGCTCGTCGAAACCGGTGACACGATCCCGGCCGACGGCGACGTGATCGAAGGTGTCGCGTCGGTCGACGAATCGGCGATTACCGGCGAATCCGCGCCGGTGATCCGTGAGGCGGGCGGCGACTTCTCGTCGGTCACGGGCGGCACGCGCGTGCTGTCCGACTGGATCGTCGTGCGGGTCGCCGTCAATCCGGGCGAGGCGTTCCTCGACCGGATGATCGCGATGGTCGAAGGCGCGAAGCGCAAGAAGACGCCGAACGAGATCGCACTGACGATCCTGCTCGTTGCTTTGACGATCGTGATGCTGCTCGCGACCGCCACCTTGCTGCCGTTCTCGACGTTCGCGGTCGAAGCGATGAAGGCCGGCCATGTCGTGACGATCACCGCACTGGTTGCACTGCTCGTGTGCCTGATCCCGACGACGATCGGCGGCCTCTTGTCCGCGATCGGCGTAGCGGGGATGAGCCGGATGATGCAGGCGAACGTGATCGCGACATCGGGCCGCGCGGTGGAAGCGGCCGGCGACGTCGACGTGCTGCTGCTCGACAAGACCGGCACGATCACGCTGGGCAACCGCCAGGCATCGGCGTTCGTGCCCGCGCCGTTCGTGACCGAGGAAGCGCTGGCCGATGCCGCGCAGCTGTCATCGCTCGCCGACGAAACGCCGGAAGGCCGCAGCATCGTCGTGCTCGCGAAGCAGCGTTTCAACCTGCGCGAGCGCGACATGCATGCGCTACATCCGGTGTTCCTGTCGTTCAGCGCGCAGACGCGGATGAGCGGCGTCGATCTGTCCCCCAAGGGGACTTCCTCCGGGGCGCCGGGTCGCGAGATCCGCAAAGGCGCGGCGGACGCGATCAAGCATTACGTCGAGTCCCACGGTGGCCGCGTCACGCGCGAAGTCGAAGCGGTCGTGACCGACATCGCGCGCCGCGGCAGCACGCCGCTCGCGGTGGCGGAGCGTGTCGACGGTGTCGCTCGCGTGCTCGGCGTGATCGAGCTGAAGGACATCGTGAAGGGCGGCATCAAGGAGCGCTTCGCGGAACTGCGCAAGATGGGCATCAAGACCGTGATGGTGACGGGCGACAACCGGCTGACGGCCGCGGCGATCGCGGCGGAAGCGGGGGGCGACGATTTCCTCGCGGAAGCGACGCCGGAAACCAAGCTCGCGACGATCCGCGAGCATCAGGCGGTCGGCCGCCTCGTCGCGATGACGGGCGACGGTACCAACGACGCGCCGGCGCTCGCGCAGGCCGACGTGGCGGTTGCGATGAACACCGGCACGCAGGCGGCGAAGGAGGCCGGCAACATGGTCGACCTCGACTCGAACCCGACGAAGCTGATCGAGATCGTCGAGATCGGCAAGCAGATGCTGATGACGCGCGGCTCGCTGACGACGTTCTCGATCGCGAACGACGTCGCGAAGTATTTCGCGATCATCCCGGCCGCGTTCGCGACGACGTATCCGCAACTGCGCGTGCTCGACGTGATGCACCTCGCGTCGCCAGCGTCGGCGATCCTGTCGGCGGTGATCTTCAACGCGCTGATCATCGTCGCGTTGATCCCGCTCGCGTTGAAGGGCGTGCGCTATCGTCCGCTCGGCGCCGCGCCGCTGCTGCGCCGCAACCTGCTGCTGTACGGCCTCGGCGGCGTGCTGCTGCCGTTCCCGTTCATCAAGCTGATCGACATGGTGCTGGTGGCATGCGGATGGGTTTGAACATGCGCGCGCATCGCGCACCGGACGAAGGCGCTGCCGGATGAGCGAACCGACCGTCGTCATCGTGATCGTCGACGAAGACAGGTTCATCCGGCATTTCGTCCGTGTCGCGCTGAAGGCCGAACACATGCACGTCGTCGAGGCTGCGACCGGTGCGGCGGGCGTGGCGGCCGTCGGTGCACGACGGCCCGACCTGATCGTCGCGGATACGAACCTGCGCGATCTCGGCGGCACCGAACTGATCCGTGCGCTGCGCGCGTGCTCGGCCGCGCCGCTGATCGTGCTGTCGGCGCTGAGCGCGGAACGCGATAAGGTGGCCGCGCTCGACGCGGGCGCGGACGACTACCTGACCAAGCCGTTCGGCGCCGCCGAGCTGATCGCGCGGATTCGCGCACATCTGCGGCGGCAAGCCGGCGGCGGGCGCATCGATGCGGTGTGCGTACGCTTCGGCGACGTGACAGTCGATCTCGCCGATCGCCAGGTGCTGCGCGGCGGGGCGCGCGTGCATCTGAGTCCGATCGAATTCCGCTTGCTGGCCGCGCTTGCGCATCACGCGGGCCGATTGCTCACGCACGACCGCCTGCTGAACGAGGTGTGGGGTGCGGCGCACGGTAAGGATGCGCACTACCTGCGCGTGTATGTCGGCCACCTGCGGCGCAAGCTGGAGTGCGATCCGCGGCGGCCCGCATACATCGTGACGGAGACGGGCGTCGGCTACCGGCTTGCCGGCGCGCAGTAGCGACGAGCTCAGGGGTTCGCGGCGGTGCGCAGTGCGTCGCTCGCCGCGTCGTTCGAACGGCGCAACTGCGCATCGAATTGCTGCACGCGCAGCGCGACGCGTTGCGCATAGCGTTTCGTGCCGCCGTTGTAGCGCACGAGCGCGGTTTCGACGTCGCCGTCCGCGTCTTCGAGATAGCCGCGGAAGATGGCCGCGCCGATCCGCACGTTGGTGGCCGGATCAGAGAGGTCCTTCACATGCGCGACGAGATCGCGATGGGCGGTGGGCAGCACCTGCATCAATCCGCGCGCACCGGCGACACTGACCGCACGGCGATCGAAGCCCGACTCGACCGCGATGATCGCGAGCAGCAGCGCCGGGGCAAGCCCGTAGCGATCCGATTCGGTCTGCACCGCGCGCGCGATCGTGCGCGCATCGGCATACGCGATGTGAAAGCGGTTGCGCAGCGCGGTGACGATCGTGTCGAGGGTGGGGGGCGGCGAGGCTTCGGACGTGCTGGCGGCGGCGACCGGTGCCGCTGGTGTGTCATCGGCGTGCACGGGCAATGCGATCGACAGCGGCAGCGCGATCGTGAATGGCAGCAGCAGCCGCTTCAGCCGCAGGGCCGGGTGCACGCGCAGGCGTGGCGCCGGCCGCTCATACGATGGATAGGTTTCCTGCATGTCGTCGCATCGTGGTTCCGATGCGACGACTGTACGCAGTTATGCATTGCGACCGTCGAAAGAAACCGGCACGCGAGATAAACGGCGCGTAAAGACGGGCGACGGGGGCGCGCATGACCGCGCGGTGTCACTCGTCGCGGCCGCGCGTATCGCCGCCGCCTTTCGCGAGGCGCCATGCAATCGTGCCGAGCACGCCGACCGCGACGATCAGCGCGCCCCACAGCACGAAGCGGCGCGGCGCGTCCGTATCGGCGGCCGGCGCCGGCACGACCGCCGATACCGGCAACGCCGCGCCGACGCGCGCGGGCCGCACTTCGGGCGCCATGCCGACCAGCAGTGCGTCGCGGCTCACGGCCGACGACACGCGCGACGCGTCGCCGACGCCGAGCGTAAACGGCGGCGCGCCGCGCGCGACGAACGTCAGCGCGGCCGGATGCCAGCCGATCGCGACGGCCGGCTGGCCGCCGCCGAAGCCGCCGTTGCGCATGTCGACGACGATCCGCCACGCGCGATCCGTATTCGCCGCGAACTCGAGCGGCGGATTGCGCTGCTCGCCGGCCTTGCCCTGCAGCCGGAACAGCACGGCGCCCGCGACGTCGCGCCACGGCGCCTGCGCGTCGGCGCGGCTCTGCAGCGTCGCGCGCGCGACGGTATTCGGCTGCGGCAGGTCGATGCGTACGCGGTCGACGGGATACGCGCCATCGGTGTCGAACAGGTACTCGCCGGGCGTGCCGCCCGCCCGCACGTGGACGGCATCGCGCCATTGGCGCGGCACGGAGGCGGTGTCGGTCCCGTGTGCGTTGCGCGGGTGCGTCTCGACGTCGATCGACGCGATCGCGGGCGCGCCGTCGAGCCAGTCGAGCCGCAGGTAGCGCGGCGCCGCGCCTTCGAGCGCGATACGCTCCTGCACCAGCATGTCGTCGCCGTGGCCCACCTTCAGCAGCTGCGTGCTGCCGAGCGATCGCCAGCTGCGCAGGTCGTCGCTGGCTTCGACGGCGACACGCCCCTGGTAGCTGTCGTCACCCACGTGTACGAGCAGCGCGTCGATGTCGCCGTCCGCATGAGACAGGTCGACGAGATCCGCGCCGTGCTTCGCGCGCGCCGGTGTGGCGACGCCCGCGCGCAGCGCGCCGTCCGGGCCGACCGTCACGCCGAGCGGCGCGTTGCCGTTGTCGGCGCGGGCGGGCGGCAGCGGGAACCAGTGCACCGGCGTGCGCGCAGGCGGCACGGCGGGCGTGACCACGGCGGGCGCGTCGAGCGAATACGGCACCGGCTCGCCCGCGCCGTTGAAGATGCGCACGTCGCCGAGATCGTCGCGCCGGCTCGCCGCATAGACGGGCTGCGGCACGGTGAGCTGGTAGTACGCGGCGGCGCCGTCCAGGTCGAGCGAGAAGCGCTGCGTGCCGCGCCCGGCACCCGGCGTGCCGTCGGCCGCCGCGACCGACGCGAGCAGGCTCAGGCCGAGCAGGGCGGCGAGTCGTTTCATGGCGTGTCGTCCTGTTGCGCGGCGGTTTTGGGCGGCAGCGGCGAGAAATAGCCGATCAACAGCAGCAGCACGCCGATGCCGATGAACGACACGATGCGCTCGATGCCGGTCACGTGCGACAGGTCGAACAGGAACAGCTTGACGACCGTGAGCGCGAGCAGCGCGGCGCCGACGAACCACAGCGGACGCAGCCTGCGGCGCGTGGCCCAGATCGTGATCGCGAGCGCGCAGAGTGTCCAGTACACGGACACCGACGCCTGCACGAGCGTTGATTCCGCCATCGCGCCGAGTTCGTACGGCACGCCGGCCCAGTGATGCAGCGTGCGCAGCAGGATCGCGTTCAGCCACAGGAACGCGGTGGCGCCGGCCGCACTCAGCAGCGCGACACGATAGTTGTCGAACGACCAGCCGAGCTTGCGCGCACGCACGAACCACGTCGCGGCGAGCGCATAGACCACCGCGAGCACGAGGTCGAGCGGGTTGAAGAGTGGCACGCGCGCCCAGCTTCCGCCGTCCTGCGTGAAGTTCGCGTAGAAGGTCCACACCCACATCACGACGATCAGCGGCAGCGACGCGAGCGCGCACACGCGGGCGATGCCGTCGCGGCGCGTCAGCCACATGCCTGCGAACGCGAACAGGCTCCAGCCGACCATGAACACCTGCTGGATGCCGAACGACGACAGCACGGTGTCGATGTCGTAGACCATGTGGAAGCGGTGATGCAGCGTGCGCAGCATCAGCGCGTTGAACCACAGGAACACGGTGGCGATGGCCGCGTAGTCGACGACGCGCGGATGCCACGCGATGCCGAGCGTTCGCAGGCGGCGCAGCCACACGGCGAACGCGACGAACACGAGGAACTGCGCGATGTCGAGCGGGTTGAGCAGCGGGAGCCA
The DNA here is from genome assembly GCF_902499175.1 of Burkholderia aenigmatica. Lineage (GTDB taxonomy): Bacteria > Pseudomonadota > Gammaproteobacteria > Burkholderiales > Burkholderiaceae > Burkholderia > Burkholderia aenigmatica. The sequence goes on along the minus strand of NZ_CABVQC010000041.1, from coordinate 64,594 downwards.
GAAGAGCGGCGCCGCGTTGCCGTCGCTGGTCACGCTGGCGATGCTCCACAGCCACAGCAGCGCGGCGAGCGGTGCCGCGCCCCACACCTGGTACGCGCGCGGGAACGCCGCGACAGGCCAGCGCAGGCGCGAGCCGGGGCCGGACACCAGCAGGAGCAGCGCGCCGAAGCCGTAGGCCCACGCGCTCCAGCTCCACGCGCCTTCGGGCACGTACGCGCGCAGGCGCCAGAAGCCTTCGAGCGACAGCAGCCCGCACAGGGTCCAGAACGTCAGCGTGTGCAGCGGCGCGAGGATGCCTGCGGCGATGGAATGCGTCGTGCCGTTCGCGGAATCGGCGCTTGCCGTGCCGCGCGACTGGCGCCACAGCAGCGCAAGGCCTGCGCCGACGGCGACGGGCCAGGCGAACGCGCCCAATCCCGACAGTGGCGCTTCATGTGCATCGAACACACGCAGCGCGAGCAGCGCCAGCACCGGCGTCAGCGCGAGCGCGGGCCATTCGGCGAGCGGCCACGCAAGCCGGCGGCGCGCGACGTGCGCGAGCCACGCGGTGCCGGCCGCGAACAGCGCGGTCGTATCGACGACGAAGCGGTCGGCATGCAGGTCGACGTGACGGCTCGCGTAGACGAGGATCTCGTGCAGGCCGCCGCTCACCCACCACAGCAGTCCCCACGCGGCAGCGGCGGCACCGATCTCGGGCATCCACGCATGCCACGCGCGCGCTTCGCTGCGCCCGTGCAGCCACCAGCCGGTGAACAGGCCGGCGAGCGCGATCAGCAGCATCGCGATGTACGGGCTGTTCAGCACGGGCAGCGCGGTGGCGTCGGCCGGCCCGAGCAGGCTCGTGAAGAACGCGCCGGCCGCGGCAACCTGCATCAGCAGCCCGAAGGCGAACCGCAGCATGCGCTTCTCGCGCACGCCGAGCCAGGCGACGGCCGCGCCTTCGATCGCCCATGCGGCGCTGGTCGTCGGGCCCGAGAACGCGAGCGGCACGGCCAGCGTCGCGAAGATCACCGCGAGCGCGAGCGTGGATTCGAACAGTAGCGCGAGGCGGTCGCGGCGCCGCGCAAGCCACGCGGTGACCACGACGTAGAACGCCGACAGCGCGACGGCGCTCCACGCGAGCCCGAACGGCATGTCTTTCACGAGCGATGCCTGCAGCGCGGTCGCGACGATCGGCGTGCCGAACACCAGCGTGCCGTCCACGTAGTGCCGCAGCGCGAGTTCGCGCTTCACCGCATACAGCAGCGCGATGCCGACATACATCAGGAAGAACAGGATGAGGAACGGCTCGGTGCTCGCGAACAGCGCGGGGCGGTAGGCCGTCACGCCCCACGCCGAGCCGATCGTGAACGTGAACACGAAGCCGAGCAGGTTCAGCGGCCGCCAGGCCTTGAACCACGCGATCGCGAAGATGCCCGCGTTCAGCAGCGCGTAGTAGCTGAACAGCGCGACGTGGTTGCCCTGGCCGGTCGACAGCAGCACCGGCGCGAGAAAGCCGCCGGCGCTGCCCATGAACGCGAGCGGCAGCGCGTTCTGCCGCACCGCGAGGAACGCGCTCAGCGCGCACACGGCGACCATCAGCGGGAACGCAGCGCCGACCGGTAGCAGTGCGTAAAGCTTCGTCGCGGCGAAGATCGTCAGGTACAGGATGCCGACGCCGCCTCCTTGCAGCACGAGCCCGTACGCCGCGCGGCGCGCACGCACGCGCCAGCCGATCGCGAGCAGCGCGGCCGCGGCGAGCGCGGTGCCGGCGAGGCGGAATTCGATCGGCAGCATGTTGTTGTCGGCCGCGTACTTGAGCAGGAACGCGACGCCGAAGAACAGCACGATGATCCCGATGCGCACGACCGTGTTGCCGCCGAGCAGCCAGTCGCGCGCGGCGCGGAAGGCGCGCTCGACGAGGTCGGGTTCGCGCGGCTTGGGCGGCGCGGGCGGAGCCGACGGTGCAGAGGGCACGCGCGTTTCGCTTGCGCGGGTCGCCGCGGCCGGTGCCGGTATCGATGCCGGTGCAGCGGCGCGAGCCGGTGCCGAAGCGGATGCGGGTGCGTCCGCACGTGCGGCAGCCGGCTGCGCAGGCGGGCGCGGCGGCAGGGCGGCCGAAGGCGGGACGGGTGCGGATGGGGTGGCAAAGGCGGCGCTGATCGGCGTGTGCACCATCGCGTCAGTCGTGGCCGAACCGGTCTTCGCACCGGCCAGCTGGCCGCGCAGCGACGCGACTTCGCGCGTCAGCGTCTCGACGGTTGCTTCGAGGCGCGCGACGCGCTCGGCAAGCGGAACCGGCGGCTGTACGGGGGGTGCCTGCATCGCGAACGTGTCGGGTGCCGCGCCCTTGGTCTTGCGCTTGCGCTGTTGCAGCGTGTTGTCGAGGCAGAACCCGATCGCGGCGCCGAGCATTGCGCCGGTGATGGCGGAGAAATCCCCGATCAATGCGGCAATCCCGCCCACGATGAAGCCGATTGCGGTAAAAGCCCAGTTCATCTCGCCTTGCTCCCTCTCTCGTATCGTTATCGGCCCGCGATCGGACTTGTGCCGATCGAGGCGGTGTCGGCATGGCCGGCAGGCGAACCGGCATGCGCGGCTGACAACGGTAGCCGCGTGGCGGCCTGCGTCGCGATCAGCCTGTTGGCGGGGAATGTATCACAGCGGCCGTCGCGGATTTTCCGGGGTGGCGCGGTATCGCGGCGCGCGCCGTCCGGTGTCGTCGCGCGGCTTTTTGCACGGTCATGCTTTTTATTGGTGGATGCCTCGCTCATTCGTCTGAGCAGATCGACGTGCGATCGGACGTGAAATTGTCGTAAAGCGACGCGTGCCCGATGCGAATCGGCGCAAAACGCGACGCGATCTGCGTCGCGCTGCTGCGCACAAGTCCGACGCGCGATGCCCGCCGTTGTTGGTCGTGCGCGTATTGCGCCGCCGCAATCGGGTGCCGCCGCGTGCCGCGGCCCGCCAGGCGGGGCTGGAGGCCGTGTCGTATTTGCGCAAGCGTTTGTCGTAATTCGTCGGCAGGTCGGGGTTTTTTCTGGCAACTATGTAGGCACGCTATGACAAGCGCGAGTCCCCGCTACACGAGGAGAAGGTTTCGATGGATGCCCCCAAGGTCGTGGTCGAAGGTCTGTGCAAGGTGTTTGGAAGCAACCCGCAGCAGGCGCTCGACATGCTCGCCGCCGGCGCGACGAAGGACGAGGTGCTCAAGCGCACCGGTCAGGTCGTCGGCGTGCACAACGTCTCCTTCGATGTGCAGGAAGGCGAAATTTTCGTGCTGATGGGCCTGTCCGGCTCAGGCAAGTCGACGCTGATCCGCCTCGTGAACCGCCTGGTCGATCCAAGCGCCGGCAAGGTGATGATCGACGGGCTCGACGTCGCGTCGGCACGCCGCTCGGCGCTGACCGCGCTGCGCCGCAAGGACATGAGCATGGTGTTCCAGTCGTTCGCGCTGATGCCGCATCGCTCCGTGGTGTCGAACGCCGCGTTCGGCCTCGAGGTCGCGGGTGTCAGCAAGAAGGAACGCGAGCGCCGCGCGATGGAAGTGCTCGAGCAGGTCGGCCTCGCGCCGTTCTCGCACAAGCTGCCGTCCGAGCTGTCGGGCGGCATGCAGCAGCGCGTCGGCCTCGCCCGCGCGCTGGCCGTGAACCCGTCGCTGATGATCATGGACGAGGCGTTCTCCGCACTCGATCCGCTCAAGCGCCGGGAGATGCAGGATGTGCTGCTGCAACTGCAGAAGGAACAGCGCCGCACGATCATGTTCGTGTCGCACGATCTGGAGGAGGCGCTGCGCATCGGCAACCGCATCGCGATCATGGAAGGCGGCCGGCTCGTGCAGGTCGGCACGCCGCAGGACATCATCGCGAACCCGGCCGACGATTACGTGCGCGCGTTCTTCGACGGCATCGACACCAGCCGCTACCTGACGGCCGGCGACCTGATGCAGACGGGCGCCGTGCCGATCGTGTCGAAGTGCGATGCCGCGAACGTCGCGGCGACGCTGAACGGCAGTGCCGACTATGCGTTCGTGCTTGATGCGCAACGCAAGCTTCGCGGCTTCGTCACGCGCGATGCGATCGGTCAGGCGACGCCGTCCGTGAGCCCGATCGAATCCATCCGCCGCGATGCGTCGCTCGAACATGTCGTCGCGCGCGTGGTCGCGAGCCCGAATGCACTGCCTGTCGTCGACGACGACGGCTGCTACTGCGGCTCGGTCGATCGTGCGCTCATCCTGAAGGCCATCACGCGTTCGCGAGGTTCCCATGTCTGAAATGATTCCGCTCGGTACCTGGGTCGACCAGTCCGTTCACTACCTGCTCGACCACGACGCCAAGACGTTCGACACGATCGGTCAGGCGATCGAGGGGCTCGCGGCATTCGTCGAGCACAGCCTGCAGGCGATCCCGATGTGGATGATGATGGCGATCTTCATCGGCGTCGGGCTGTGGCGGGTGGGCTGGCGCTTCGCGCTGTTCACCACCGCGTCGCTGCTGCTGATCTTCGCGACGGGCTTCTGGGATCAGACCGTCATCACGCTCGGCCTCACGCTGTCGTCGACGATCATCAGCCTCGTGCTCGGCATCCCGCTCGGCGTCTGGGCGGCGAAGAGCAAGTGGGTGGCCGCGATCGTGCGCCCGATCCTCGACCTGATGCAGACGATGCCCGCGTTCGTCTACCTGATTCCGGCCGCGATGCTGTTCGGTCTCGGCCGCGTGCCGGGGATCCTGTCGACGGTGATCTTCGCGATGCCGCCTGCGGTGCGCCTGACGAGCCTCGGTATCCGCCACGTGAACCGCGAGATCGTCGAAGCCGGCCAGGCCTTCGGTTGCACGCCGTGGCAGTTGCTGTACAAGGTGCAGTTCCCGAATGCGCTGCCGTCGATCATGCAGGGCGTGAACCAGACGATCATGATGGCGCTGTCGATGGTGATCATCGCGTCGATGGTCGGCGCGGGCGGCCTCGGCAACGACGTGCTCGCCAGTATCCAGCGCCTCGACATCGGGCTCGGTTTCGAAAGCGGTCTGTCGGTCGTGCTGCTCGCGATCATTCTCGACCGCATCACCGAAAGCTTCGGCCGTGCGCCGGGCACCGTGAAGGCGCCGCTGTTCTCCGGCCTCAAGCAGCTGTTTCGCGTGAAGGCCGCACCCGCACAGGCCTGACCTCCGGCGGCCGGAATCCCCGGCCGCTCACCCTGAATAGAGATAACGGCTTCCGCGGCTTCGGCCGCGGGGCTGGCCCCCTGCAACCTCCTCGCCAGGAGACCGATGTGACGTCCGCCGTCGCTGTCGCGCCCGCCGCCTGCGTTTCACCGGTTTCGTCCCTCGCCCATTTCGGCTTCCTGACGCTGCCGAACTTCTCGATGATCGCGTTCTCGAGCGCCGTCGAAGTGCTTCGGATGGCGAACTACGTCGGACGCGCCGATCACTACCAGTGGTCGATCTACTCGCTCGACGGCAGTCCGGTACACGCCAGCAACGGCATCGCGGTGCGGCCCACGCAGGCGCTCGACTACACGAACCTGCCCGACGTGATGATCGTATGCGGCGGCATCCGCATCCGCGACGTGGTCGACGAAGGCGCGCGTGATACGCTCGCGGCGCTCGCCGAACGCGGGCTGCCGCTCGGCGGCATCTGCACCGGCGCGTATGCGCTGATGTCGAGTGGGCTGCTCGACGGCTATCGCTGCACCGTGCACTGGGAGAACCTGTCCGCGCTGCATGCCGAGTTTCCGCAAGTTGGCTTCGCCGATGAACTGTTCGTGGTCGATCGCGACCGGCTGACCTGCACCGGCGGCACCGCGCCGCTCGACCTGATGCTGAACCTCGTCGGCATGCGGTTCGGCCAGCAGCTGGCCGCGCAGGTCTCCGAGCAGTTCATCCTGGAGCGCATCCGCAGTTCCACCGACACGCAGCCGATTCCGGTCGATGCGCGCGTCGGCTTCTCGCGGGCGGAGCTGATCGAGGTCGTGCGGCTGATGGAGGCGAACATCGAGGAGCCGCTGTCGCTCGAGGAGCTCGCGCGGCTCGTGCGGCTGTCGCAGCGACACCTGCAACGGATGTTCAAGGTGTACCTGAACGTGTCGCCGACCCACTATTACCTGACGCTGCGCCTGAAGCGCGCGCGCGACCTGCTGCGCACGACCGACGCGTCGATCGCGCGCGTGACGACGGTCTGCGGTTTTCATTCGCCGTGCCATTTCAGCAAGGCCTACCGCGCGCAGTTCGGCCATGCGCCGAGCTACGAGCGCCGGTTGCCGGGGCGCTGACCGACCCTATGGTCCGCGACGCCGCCGGGATCGCGGCGCGCGGCTTCAATAAACGATCCCGCATTCAAGCAAACGACATCACTTTGAGGAGAAGCAAGATGAAGCGCCTATTGATCGCAGCGGTGTGCGGGATCGGGATAACCGCACCGATGTCGGCCGTGTATGCGGCCGATCCGCCCGTATGCAAGAACGTGCGCTTCGCGGATGTCGGCTGGTCCGACATCGCGGCGACCACGGGCCTCGCGTCGACGATGCTGCAGGGGCTCGGCTACAACCCGACGAAGACGATCGCATCGGTGCCGATCACGTTCGCGGGGATCAAGAGCAAGCAGATCGACGTGTTCCTCGGCTACTGGTCGCCGACGATGGACCCGATCATCCAGCCGTTCACGAAGGCCGGCACGATCAAGGTGCTTGCGACGCCGAACCTGACCGGCGCGAAATACACGCTCGCGGTGCCCGACTACGTGTACCAGGGCGGCCTGAAGTCGTTCGCCGATATCCAGAAGTACGCGGACAAGCTGAACGGCAAGATCTACGGGATCGAACCGGGCAACGACGGCAACCTGCTGATCAAGAAGATGATCGACGGCAACCAGTTCGGCCTCGGCAAGTTCAAGATGGTCGAGTCGAGCGAGGCCGGGATGCTGGTCGAGGTGAATCGCGCGATCCGCGACAAGCAGTGGATCGTGTTCCTCGGCTGGGAGCCGCATCCGATGAACGTGCAGATGAAGATCGACTACCTGACCGGCGGCGACGACGTGTTCGGCCCGAACTACGGCGAAGCGAAGGTGCTGACGGCCACGCCGCCCGACTATTCGCAGCGCTGCCCGAACGTCGCGAAGTTCGTGTCGAACCTGCAGTTCACGACGACGATCGAGAACCACGTGATGATGCCGATCATGAACAAGGAAGACCCGAACAAGGCGGCGGCCGAGTGGCTGAAGGCGAACCCGCAGGCGCTCGACAAGTGGCTCGCGGGCGTGACGACGCTCGACGGCAAGCCGGGCCTGCCGGCGGTGAAGGCGTATCTCGGCGTGCATTGAGCGAGGTGCGTCGGGTTTCACGGCGCTGGCCGGAAGCCTGACTGTTGTTGAGCCGGCGGAAGCAGGACCCACATCCTGCTTCCGCCGGCTTTTTGCATTCGGCTTCGTGCGCGGCCGACGGTGAGCGCGCGATGCGCTAGACTGCCCGATCTCGATCGAGGAGGCCGCGATGATCCGCAACACGCGTGGGGATTCCGGAAGGCGGCAGGCAGACAGCGGGCGGCTGAACGGCGCGGCTGCCGGTGCGGACGCAGGCTGCAACCGGACGCGGCCGCACTCCGGCAATTCTTTCGCATGAAGCGCATCGAGCAAGTCGTGCTCGCCGCCGATCTTGCGGGCACGGCGGTGTTCGCGGTCGAGGGCGCGAATGCGGCAATCGGCGCCGGGCTCGACCTGTTCGGTGTGATGGTGCTGTCGCTCGTCGTCGCGCTCGGTGGCGGCGTGATCCGCGATCTGCTGATCGGCGCGCGGCCGCCCAGCGCCGTGAGCGACTGGCGTTATCCGGCGCTCGCATTCGCGTCCGGGCTGTTCGCGTTCGTCTTTCATGCGCGGGTGGCCGAGTTTTCGCCGTCGATGCTCACGACGCTCGATGCAGCCGGCCTCGCGTTGTTCGCGGTCGCGGGCGCGGTGAAGGCGCTCGAATTCCGCGTCCACCCGTTCATCGCGACGCTGATGGGCGTCGTGACCGGGTGCGGAGGCGGCGTCGTGCGCGATGTGCTGCTCGCACGGATCCCGGTCGTACTGGTCACGGACATTTATGCGAGCGCGGCGCTGCTCGGCGCGGTGTTCGTCGTGTCGTGCAGGCGGCTCGGGTGTCCACCGGTCATCGCGGCCGTGCTGGGCGGCGTCGCCTGCTTTGCGTTGCGGATGGCGGCGGTGCGCTTCGGCTGGCAATTGCCGAAAATTGCCACGGGCGCGTGAGCGTTCGGCTCACGCCCCCTTCGTCGCCGCCGGCACGTCGAATACGCGATCGAACGCCCACTGGAACACGAACGCGTAGCAGAAGAAGAACGCGAACAGTCCGATATCGACGACGAAAGCGTCGAACCACGAGATTCGGAGCCACCACGACACGACGGGCACGAGGATGAAGATCAGCCCGCCTTCGAATCCGGTCGCATGCAGGATCCGCCGCCCGAGCGTGCGCGCCGGCTGCCGCCGCGACGCTTCCCAGCGCTCGAACAGCGCGTTGAAGATCATGTTCCACAGCATCGCGATCGCCGACATCATCGCCGACAGTGCCCCCGAATAGACGAGATCCTGCTTGAAGATCGCGGCGATCACGGGCGAGATGCAGGAAATGGCGATCGCTTCGTAGAGCACCGCCTGCGTAATCCGGCGCGGTAGGCCTTGCACGTTGTTTCTCCGGGTCGACGACACGCGCCGCGGCACCGTGCCGCGACGTCCCGCAAGGCTATCCGCGTTGCACGCCCGCTTCAATTCACCTAATCTCACCCCGATTGAATCGAATTCAACCCGGCCGCATCCGGCCCGCGAGGCCCCGTGTTCTCGAAAATCCCCCTGACCGCATTGCGTGTATTCGAGTCTTCGGCGCGGCTCGGCGCGTTCAAGGCCGCCGCGGACGAACTGTCCGTGACGCCGGCCGCCGTGTCGCACCAGATCAAGTCGCTCGAAAGCCGGCTCGGCGTGCTGCTGTTCGAGCGCGGCGCGAGCGGCGTGCGGCTCACGGACGAAGGCGAGCGCCTGTTTCGCGCGAGTCACGATGCGCTGCTCGCGTTGAGCCGCGGGCTCGATGCGGTGCGGCCCGAAGCGACCGGCGAGCGCACGCTCGTGCTGACCACCACGCCCGCCTTTGCCGCGATGTGGCTGATTCCGCGCCTCGGCCGGTTTCGTCACGTCGATCCGCACCTGCACATCAAGGTCGAAACCGGCAACACGCTCGCCGATCTTGAACGCGATGCGCGGATCGATCTGGCGATTCGCGCGACGTCGCGCACGTTTCCGGCGCTGAACGAGATTGCGCTGATCGACGAGTATTTCGGCGCGTATGCGGCGGCCGGATTCGACGCGCATCGCACGGACGAGCCGCTCGACCTGATCGAGACCGTGTGGGATACGCCGCTGCCGGTGTCGGTTGACTGGGCGTCGTGGTGTGGCGCAGCCGGTCGCGAATCGTGGCTTGAACGCGCGGTGTTTCGCCACTACGACGACGAGCATTACGCGTTGCAGGCGGTGCTGCACGGGCAGGGTATCGCGCTGCTCAGCTCCGTGCTGGCGGCCGAGCATGTCGCACACGGGGCATTGACGCCGATCGAGCCGTCGGTGCGGCTCGACGGCGCGCGCTTCGTCGCGCTGTGCCGGCCGGGGCGGGAACGGGAGCCGCAGGTCAGGTCGTTTCTCGACTGGCTCGAAGCGGAAATTGCGCAGACGCGGCAAGCGGTGGCGCGGATGGCGAGAGGGGGCTGAGCGGGAACGCATGGCCGCACCGCTCGTCATGCGCGGGCGGGTGTGCCGCTCCGGTCATTGCCCGGGGCGTATCGGCTTTGCGAGCTTCGCGTCGCAACGCCAGCTTCGGTCGCGTATCGCTGCGATCTGCGCGACGGCCGGACTGCGCCATGCGTCGGGCAGCTTGCAGGTGCGACGGACGGCGCGTTTCGCGGGCGTTTCGTCGCCAGGGATCGGCGCGTCGCTGTCGTGCACGTCTCCCGTCAATGCATTGACGCTCGTATGGGATTCGCTGCTGCCGCTGCCGTCCCAGCGGAAGTCCCAACGATCCTCATCCCATCCCGCGACGATCCATTGGCCGTTGCGCGTCGTCACGCGCCAGGTTTCGCCCCAGCGCATCGAACTGCCGCCGTCATTCCGCACCAGCAGCGAACCATGGCTGATGTCGAGCGGCTGGTACGGATCGCCCATCACGCCGCCGTCGTCTGGTCCCATCGCGATCGCGTCGTTCGTGAGTACGCGCTTGCCGTCGACGAAGATGCGCAGGCGTCGCGGGCCGTCGGGCTGCCCGCGCAGCACGTCGATGCAGGCGGTGACCGGCTGGGTCGAGCCGAACGCGCCGCGGATGCTGTCGTCGAGTGTGTAGCCGGTGTCGACTTTGCCGCATGGAGCGTCGGTCGTGTTGGTCAGCACAGCGCCATGGGCGGTGGAGGCGGCGAGGGCGGTGAGCGCAAGCAGCGCGCGCAGGCGGTGCGGCGCAGCGGCGAAACGCTCGGGAAACGACCGGAGAAATCGCATGGCGACGGGAGGATGAGAGGCCGGGCGTGCAGTGTAAGCGATTCGGCGGGCCGATCGGGCGGCGTGCGGAGGCGCGGTTTGCCGACGAGCGGGCCACCGCATTTTGCATCGGCTTCGACGTTCCGGAGCGGGCCGGCAACCGGCCCGTCGCCCGTCGTTACCCGAACCTGACGCAATAAACCGGCGGCAAATGCGCAGACACCAGCCGCCAGTTTTCCCCACCGTCGTCGGACGTCCATAACCCGCCCGTCGTCGACGCCATCGCGAGGCGCGTGCCCGAATCGTCCACCGCGAGCCCGTGCCGATACACGAGGTCGTACGCCGGTGCGGGCGGCAACCCGTTCGTGAACTGCTCGAAACTGCGCCCGCCGTCGCGCGTGCGCGTGACGACGAACCGGCCGTTCACCGGAATCCGGCACGCGTCTTTCACGGCCGGCACGAACCACGCGGTATCCGGCTCGCTCGGGTGTACGGCCACCGCGAAGCCGAAGCTCGAAGGCTGCGCCTCGATGCGCCGCCAGTGTTCGGCGCCATCGGTCGAGCGGAAAATTGCGCAGTGATGCTGCGTCCACAGCACGTCCGGGTTGGCCGCGCACTGCACGACGCGGTGCGGATCCTGCATGTTGGGTTCGCCGCGCCGCTCGGGCGGCATGTAGTCGGCTTCCATGCCGTCGGCGGTCACACGCCACGTCGCACCACCGTCGGCGGTCTGCCAGACGCCACCGCACGAGATGCCGATCGTCACGTGCCGGCTGTTGCGCGGATCGACCATCACCGAATGGATGCCCGGCGCATCGTATCCACCGCCGCCCCATTCGGCGCGCTCCGGGCGATCCCACAAGGCCCGGTTGAGCACCCAGGAACTGCCGCCGTCGTCGGAGCGGAACAGCCCGCCGGGAATCGTGCCGGCCCACAGCGCGCCCGGTTCGTCGGCGCCGCCGGCTTCGAGCGACCAGATCTGCTGAAGTGTCCACGTAGGCGGTGGCGGCCCGGGTGGCGCGTCGTCCGCGTCGCCGGTGCCGGCATTCACGCGGGCGCTGGCGGGTGGGGCGTCGGCAGGTTGCGGCGGATAGACGGGAACCGCGCATTCTTCCCAGTCGGCGGCGCCGGCCTGCCTGCGGTGCAGCTTGACGCCGAAATGGCCGAGGTTCAGCGCGGCATACAGCGTGCCGTCGCGCGGGTCGGCCAGCGCCATGCTGACCGGCTCGCCGGCGAAGTGCGGTTCACCGAGCGTCCAGCCGCCGTGGCGGTCGGCCTGCAGGACGAACAGGCCCTTGCGGGTGGCGACGAGCAGTCGATCGTTCATGTGCGATGTCTCCTGATGGCCCGATCTGGCGGTCGGGTGCTGGATCGGGGCGGATGCATGCGTCCCCTTATCCGCCCGTTAGCGCCTGCACGACATAGACCCGGCTGGCATCGCCGAGTACATCGGACAGATGTTGCCGGTCGCGTATCGGCTGGCCGTCGATGAATACCGACAGGTGTTTGCGCAGCGCACCCTGGTCGTCGAGGATGTAACCGCGCAGTCGCGGCTGCTTGCCGAAAACGGTGTCGAATGCTTCGCCGAGCGTGTGCGCGTCGATTTCGCGCTCGGGCGTTTCGATGTGCCGCTGGATCGAAGCGGCGAAGAAGAGGTGCGCCATGGCGGTGGCTGGCAGGAGCCGCGCGGAGGGGACGGTCTGTAGTTTAGGCGATCCTTTGGAGGCGGAAAGGTGACGTCGCGTAGTCGCGGTGCGCCGGTGCGTCGGATGCGTCCGGTCGACACGATCCGGCGATTCGGCAACAATCCTGCCCGGATCGTCATCGCAAGCCGGGTTCGGTTGCAATGCCGGTCGACGGTCGCACGCGTTCCATTTACCGATGAAGGAAACCCTTGCCATGCCGCGATTCGCGCTGTCGATCGTCAAACCCGCCGTCGACGATATCGTTGCGGGCCGCAAGCAGGTGGAAATCCGGTCGTGGGCGCCACCTGACCTGCCGCTGCGCGATCTCGTGCTGGTGCAGAACACGATCTTTCTGCGACTGGACGGGCAGGAGGACCCCGACGGTATCGCGCTCGCGTTGGTCGACGTCGTGGGGATACACGACTGGATGCCGGATGAAGCCCGCGCGCAAGGCAAGCCATGGTGCGCCGGATACGTATGCTGGGAACTGACGAATGTGCGGGCGATCGATCCGCCGTTTCCGTGTGTCGCCTGGCGCGGCATCTATGCGTTGTCGGATGGCTCCGGCAAGGTGTCCTGATGATTGCGCCTGCATTCGGGCTGCGCTGAGTTCCTTCTCGTCACAAGATAGGGCGGTCGCGAAACGAACGGTCACCCGGCGCATGCCGGTTACGTGCGCTAAACCGGAATCGACCGCCCGCGAATCCTGATCCCGAGCCGCACGACGCCGATCACGGCATTCGACAGCCACGTGAGCAGGCGCGGCATCCCGCGCCGGCGGATATCGAGCAGCAGCACGATCCGCACGGCGTCGCTGTCGTTCCACACCTCGTGCATGAACGTGTCGTCCCACAGCAGGAAACGCCCCTCATCGAGCCGGTATTCGTGGCCGTCGACCTTGAGCACGGCGGCCGGCGTGCCGTCCGCGCGCTTCGGCATCGACAGCACGAGATAGCCGCGCAGGATGCCGCGAAACGGCCCGCGATGCGGGGGAATGTGCTTGCCGGGTGCGAGGAACGACAGCGATGCGGACAGCACGTCCGGCGACGCCGCGATGATCGACGCGACGGTCGGGCAGCGCGACAGGTTACGCGGGAACGGCTGCCCGTACGCCTGCATGATGAACATCCGCCAGTCGCGTGCGTCGTTGGCCGAGATGTCGTACTGCTCGCGCATGATCTCGTGAAAGCGCGGGATGCGCGGCATGTCGCGCGCCACGGCGAATGCCTCTGTCTGGATGACGGTCCACGCCCGGACGAAACGCTCGGCGTCGGGAAACACGGCCGTGTCGAGCACTGCACCGCCGTCGATATGGCGGTCGTACAGCATGCGCAGCAGGCCGGCTGCATAGTCGTAAGCGACGGACATGGTCGATCGATGGGCGATCCGTAGGGGATGACGTCAGTCTGCCCGAAGCGCGGCGGGCGCTGCGTTACGTCAGGTTACGCCGGCTGACGAAAGAATGACAGTTTCATGAACGTCCGTCCCGAGCGCGCCCGGCGCCGGAGAAACCGCGTGGTTCGGGCCACGACGCGCGGGAATAAATGCACACGCTCCGTCGTCATACGGGTGTAGCACATCGTCTCGTTGACTTCTCAAGGAGTGGAGCATGAATACGCATTGGCTGGTGGCCGCCGCCGTGGCGGTGATTTCTCTCGCGGGTATCGCGCCGCAAGCGTCGGCACAGGCACTGACGCGCGCACAGGTCAGGCAGCAACTGATCGACGCCGAAAACAACGGGCTGCGCTTCGTGACCGATACGTCGTATCCGGACGTGAGCCCGCTGTTCCGGCGGCAGGCCGAACAGATGCCGCAGCATCAGGCCAGCACGGCGGTCGGCAGCAATCCGGCCGCCTCCTCCGAAGCAGGCAAGCCGGCGACGATGTCGCCGCGCCCAGGTTCTGCCGCGTGTGTCGGCCCCGCAAGCTTCTGCTCGATCTATTTCGGAAGCTGACGCAGCCGCCTGCGTGCGCAGGTCAGGCATTCAAGGCACTCAACAAGGTGGATCGATACGGAACATTGAAGGAGTTCATGATGAAAACATATATCGCAGTCCTGACGATGGTGGGCGTGATCGTCGGTCAGTCGGCTTTCGCGCAATCGGCAGCGCCGCTGACGCGCGCCCAGGTTCGCGACGAATTGATGCGCCTGGAGGCAGCCGGGTATGACCCGGCGAAGGGTGACGAAGGAGAGTATCCGGCGGACATCCAGGCGGCAGAGGCGAAGCTTGCCGAGCAGGACCGGGCGAGGACGGCGGCTGCCGCCGCGCAGGCGCAGGCACCGGCCCCCTATACGCCGGCGCAGACCAGCAACTAGGTGTCGCTATGGTCTTGTGTGACCTCAGGCCGTCGTGTTCGCGGCACGGCAGTACGGCAGCCCTTCGTGCCGCCCGACGCGGCAGAAGGGCGCCGGCAGCGATGCCGGTCATCGCGCGCCGCTTCGCGCGGCGTCGCGACCATCTGGCCAGCCGCGCCAGATGGGCAGGCAGGTCGATCGCGCGATGAACCGGAACGGAAGACGGTATCGGCGTCGGCGGCAACCCGGTTCATGCGCGCGATGGCATGCCGTGCCGCCAGCGTGGCGATCACCAGGGCATCATGCGCTGCACGACCTGATCGCGCAGCACGAAGCGGTGAGCCAGTGCGGCGGCCACGTGCAGGCAAATACCGCCGAACAGTGCCCAGGCGAGGATGCCGTGCACGTCGCCCATCGCGTGGCCGAATCCGGAGCCGGCCGCCGACAGCGCGGGCAACGGCACGATCCCGAGCAGCGTCACGCCCCACGCGCGCGACGACGCGTTGATCCAGCCGAGCAGCGGCACCGCGATCAGCAGCGCGTAGAGCGCGAAATGCGTGACGCCGGACAGCGCACGCATCGCGGGCGGCAGGTCGCTCGCGGGCGGGCGATGCGTCGCGCGCCACAGCACGCGGCAAGCCATCGCGGCGAGCAGCGCGGTGCCCACGAGCAGGTGCGCGGCGATCAGGCCGATAGGCTGCGTGTCGCGATGTACGTCGGGCATCGTCCAGCCGATCGCAAATTGCGCGACGATCAGCGCAACGATCAGCCAGTGAAGAAAGCGCGCAACGGTGTCATATCGGGCGGGCATGGACATGAAGACTCCTGCGGACGACGGGGACGGTATCGGTCGGGTGGATTCTACGGTGGCTTCCTTAACGAAACGTTAAGCAGGCGTCGCCACAATCGGACTCTGCTGGACTTTCGCTTGTCCTGATCGTGACCCACGCGACCTTTCGAATCTTTCAGACCGATACCGGTCGTCCGCACGGGAGACTCTTCACCATGGCATCTTCGACGATCGAGCGATGGCGCGCCCACCTGCTGATCGCCGCACTGGCCGGCATGTTCATTCAGTGTTTCGTGCTGGTGTCGCTGCTTGCGTGGCGCGTACCCGAAGCATTTTTCACCACGATGACGTTTCGCGTCTGGGTCGTCATCGCGGTCGCCACCGCGATCCTTTCGGCCCGCAAGCTTGCCGGCGTCGCGTTCCGGGCCGCGGTCGCATGCGGCTACGTGCGCGTGACAGGAATCGATCGCCGCACGGTAGTCGTGTCATCTGAATGCGCGTATCGTCGCTTGGTCGTCCTTCACATCCGGCTCCACGGGAATCGATACGGCGGCGCGCACGGGTGAACCCGCGTGCGCGCGGCGGCTCCCGGGTGTCGTGGTCGTACGGGTCACCACTGGGGAGAAGCATGGTTTTGCTGCATGTGCTGCGCGCGCTGGCCGGGGCAATGTCGATCGTCTGCGGGCTGGGCGTGTTACTGGGCATTGCATATACGGTCACGGCCAGCGTGCTGGTCGGCCGGTTCTTTTCCCGGGCGACGGCCGAGCCGCGCGATTATCCGGGCGTCACCGTCGCGAAGCCGCTGCACGGGGACGAGTGGCAGCTCGTACAGCATCTTGAAAGCTTCTTCGTACAGAATTATCCGGGGCCGGTCCAGCACCTGTTCGGCGTGCACGATGCGAACGACAAAGCCCTTGCGGCCGTCGAGACGCTGCGTGCACGCTACCCTGATGCGAACATCAAGGTCGTCGCCGATGCGCGGCTGTACGGGCCGAACCGCAAGATCGCCAATCTCGTGAACATGCTCGAACACGCGGAGTATTCGGTGCTCTGTCTCGCCGACAGCGACGTGCTGGTCGAGCGCGATTATTTGCGCGCCGTCGTCGGCGCGCTGCAGCAGCCGGATGTCGGCATCGTGACGAGCGTGTATCGCGGCATCGCATCGCCGGGCTTCTGGCCCGGTGTCGCCGTCGCGATGACGAACTACCATTTCCTGCCGGGCGTGATCACCGGGCTCTTCATCGGGCGCGCGCGTCCGTGCTTTGGCCAGACGATTGCGATCACGCGCGCGACGCTCGAACGCATCGGCGGGCTCGCGCGTTTCGCGCATCATCTGGCCGAGGATCACGCGCTGGGCGAAGCGGTGCGGCAGGTGGGCGCGCAGGTCGTCATTCCGCCGTTCGTCGTCGGGCATGCGTGCGTCGAGGAGACGTTCGCGAAGCTGTACGCACACGAATTGCGCTGGAGTTGCACGATCCGCGCGGCGGACCGGCTCGGCCATGCCGGCTCGGTGCTGATGCACCCGGTGCCGCTCGCGCTGCTGGCGCTGCTGTTCTCCGGCGGCACGACCGCCGCGTGCGGGCTGACGGCCGCCGCGCTCGCCGCACGGGCGCTGTTGATGCTGAAGACGAGCCGGGCGACCGGCGCGGGCCTGCGCGGCGCGCTCTGGCTGCCGTTCGTCGATCTCCTGCAGTTTTTCGTGTTCGTGTCGAGCTTCTTCTCGTCGCATGTCGTGTGGCGCGGCACGCGCTTTCGCGTCGACCGGGAAGGCCTGCTGTCGCCGGTGAGCGAATCATGACGATGCAGACGAACCCCGGCGCCGATGCCGCGGAGCGGAACGCCGCGCGGGGCGACGCACGGCTCCGTCATGCGGGGCAGGTGGCGGCATTGGGCGGGCTCGCGCTCGCCGTGTGGCTGATCTGGCGCGAGCATCCGCTGGAAATCCTGCATCGCCTGCAGATCGCCGGCGCGGGGCTGTTGCTCGCGGCGCTGGCGCACATCCTGCCGATGCTCGCGAACGCATGGGACTGGCGGATGCTGATCCGCGGCCCGCGCCGGCCGTCGTTCGCGACGATGCTGAAGCTCGTGTGGATCCGCGAATCGATCAACGGGTTGTTGCCGGTCGCGCGGATCGGCGGCGAGATCGTGTCGTTCGGCCTGTTGCGGCAGGCGGGCGTGCGGCCGGCAACGGTCGTGGCCAGCCTCGTCGCCGACATGCAGCTGACGCTGATCAGCCAGCTGGTGTTCGCGCTGGTCGCGATCGGCTATGTGCTCGAGCACGTGTCGTCGGATGCCGCGCGGGTGGCCGGCAACCTCGCGATCGGCATGGCCGCGCTGGTGCCGGTGCTGCTGCTGTTCGCGCTGGTGCAGCATGCGCGGCCGTTCGAACGCGCGATGCGCGTGATCAACCGCGTCACGAGCGGCAAGGTGGTGGCGCTGGTCGGCGAGTCGGCGCGCACCGATCAGTCGATCCGGATGATCTGGAGAAAGACCGGCATCGTCGTGCGTTATCTCGCGATCTGGCAGACGCTGCAGTTCGTCGGCTATGCGCTGGAAATCTGGCTCGCGCTGTATTTTCTCGGCGCGGAGCCGACTTTCGCGCAGGCGCTCGCGATCGAGGCGCTGATCCAGCTCGTGAGCAGCATCGCGTTCCTGATGCCGGGCGGCCTCGGCGTGCAGGAGGGCGGGTTCGTGCTGATCGGTGGGCTGCTCGGGTTCGACCCGCCGACATGTCTCGCGCTGGCCGGCGCACGGCGCGTACGCGATCTGCTGTTCTATCTGCCGGGCCTGCTGGCGTGGCAGTGGGCGGCCGGTTCGGCGAACCGGCCGGGCGGAACGAAACGCGCGCCGTTGCCGATTGGGGAATCCGCCCGGCCGCACTGATGCGACCGGGCAGCCGGGGCCCGCGCGGCGGGCGGCGCGATCAGCGTCGCTCGTCGGCGAGATGACTGCGGATCACGTCCGCGAACGACGTGTCGCCCTTCAGCCCGAGCGCTTCCGCGCGCGACGTATCCCAGCGGCCGGGCCAGCTGCCGACGATCTTCTCGACGCGCTCGTCCGGCACATGGCGGATCAGCTTCACGACTTCGTCGCCCGCGACTTCGCGCAGCGCCGCGATCATTTCGTCGACCGACACCGAAATGCCGGGGAGATTGATCACACGCTTGTTGCCGAGCTGCGTGCTGTCGATCTCGCAGCCCGCGACGAGCGCTTCGATCGCGCCGCGCGGCGACAGCAGCCACAGCCGCGTTGTACCGGGCACCGGGCACACGCTTTCCTCGCCGTTCAGCGGTTCGCGGATGATGCCGCTCGCGAACGACGACGCGGCCGCGTTCGGGCGCCCCGGCCGCACGCTGATCGTCGGCAACCGCAGCACGCGGCCGTCGACGAAGCCGCGCCGCGCGTAGTCGCACAGCAGCAGTTCGGCGATCGCCTTCTCGGCGCCGTACGACGATTGCGGGTTCAGCGCGGTATCGTCCTGCACGACGTCGGGCAGTGCGCCGCCATAGACCGCGACGGAGCTCGTGAACACGACGCGCGGCCGATGGCCCCGCGCGCGGCACACTTCGAGCAGCGTGCGCGACGCGTCGAGGTTGATCCGCATGCCGAGATCGAAATCGGCCTCGGCCTGCCCGCTGACGATTGCCGCGAGGTGGAAGATCGCGCCGGTTTGCGTGTCGATCGCGCTGTCGAGCACCGCGCGGTCGGCGATGTCGCCGACGATCGACGTCACGCGCGCGTCGCCGAAATCGCTGCCTGCGACGACGTCGAGCAGTACCAGCTCGTCGATCTGCTGGCTCCGGCCATCGGGGCCGGTCAGTTCGCCGCGCTCGAGCAGCTTGCGCGCAAGACGCTGGCCGAGAAAGCCGGCGCCGCCGGTGATCAGTACTTTCATTTGAGTTGCCCTCTTCGAATGCTTTGAATTACAGATAAGGCTTGAGCCAGCCGAGCCCTTCCGACGTGCCGGCCTTCGGGCGGTATTCGCAGCCGATCCAGCCGTCGTAGCCGAGCGCGTCGATCAGCGCGAACAGATACGGGTAGTTGAGTTCGCCGAGATCCGGCTCGTGACGCTCGGGCACGCCCGCGATCTGGATATGGCCGATGCCCGCGAAGTCGCGCTTCAGCTTCATCGCGAGATCGCCTTCGACGATCTGGCAGTGGTAGCAGTCGAACTGCACCTTCAGGTTCGGTGCGCCGACTTCCGCGCAGATCGCCTGCGCGTCGTCCTGGCGGCTCAGGAAATAGCCGGGCATGTCGCGCTGGTTGATCGGCTCGATCAGGATCGTGATGCCCTGCGCGGCGGCGGCCTGCGTCGCGTGCCGCAGGTTCGACAGGTAGGTGTCGCGATGGCGGGCGCGGTCGGCGCCCGGCGGCACCATGCCGGCCATCACGTGCAGCTTCTTGTTGCCGAGCACGCGCGCATAGTCGAGCGCCTGGTCGATGCCGCGGCGGAACTCGTCCTCGCGGCCCGGCAGCGACGCGGTGCCGCGTTCGCCCGCGGCCCAGTCGCCGGGCGGTGCGTTGAACAGCGCCTGTTCGAGGTTGTGCGTGTCGAGGCGCGCGCGGATGTCCTCGGCGGCGAAGTCGTACGGAAACAGGTACTCGACGGCCTTGAAGCCGTCGTAGGCGGCAGCGGCGAAGCGTTCGAGGAACGCATGCTCGGTGTACATCATCGAGAGGTTGGCGGCGAAGCGTGGCATGGCAGCGGGTCCTGTGAATGAATGGGGCGGGGCGCACGGCACCCCGCGTCGAATGGCGGCCGGTTCGGCAGATCAGCGGTTCACGAGTTTCGCGGGCGTGAGCCATACGGCGATCGCGCCGATCACGAGCATCGCGGCGAGCACGTACATGCCGGACGCCGTGCTGTGCGTGACGTCCTTCAGGTAGCCGATCACGTACGGGCTCGCGAAACCGGCGAGGTTGCCGACCGAGTTGATGATCGCGATCCCGGCCGCGGCGGCGGAGCCCGCGAGGAACGCGGTCGGCAGCGACCAGAACAGCGGGGCGCAGGTCAGCACGCCGCCGGCCGCGAGCGACAGGAACACGATCGACACCGCTGTATTGTGCGAGTACGACGCGGCGACCGCAAACCCGACCGCGCCCATCAGTGCGGGCACGATCAGGTGCCAGCGGCGTTCGCGGCGCTTGTCCGCGCTGTGGCCGAACAGGTTCATCACGACGATCGCGACGAGGAACGGAATGGCCGACAGCAGGCCGATCTGCAACGTATCGGTGATGCCGGTCGATTTGACGAGCGTCGGCATCCAGAACGTGAGGCCGTACTGGCCCGTGACGAACGCGAAGTAGATCAGCGACATCCACCACATGCGCGGGTCCGAGAACACGGCCTTCAGCGAATGACCGTGCTTCTGCTGTTCCTGCGGCTGCGCGGCGATCTCGTCCTCCAGCAGTTGCTTCTCGCGCTCGTCGAGCCACTTCGCGCTGCGGATGCTGTTGTCGAGATACAGGATCGTCGCGATGCCGACCAGCACGGCCGGCACGGCTTCGATCATGAACATCCATTGCCAGCCGTGGAAGCCCGAGCCGCCGTGGAAGCGCTCCATGATCCAGCCCGACAGCGGGTTGCCGAAGATGCCCGACACGGGAATCGCGGACATGAACACCGCGATGATCTTCGCGCGGCGATGCGACGGGAACCAGTACGTGAGATACAGGATCACGCCCGGATAGAAGCCGGCTTCCGCGAGGCCGAGCAGGAAGCGCAGCACGTAAAACTGCGTCGGCGTCTTCACGAACGCGAACAGCGCGGACAGCAGGCCCCACGTGATCATGATCCGCGCGATCCAGATGCGTGCGCCGATCCGGTGCATCAGCATATTGCTTGGCAGTTCGAAAAGAAAATAGCCAAGAAAGAAAATGCCGGCGCCGAGCCCGAACACCGTTTCGCTGAATGCGAGATCCTGCGACATCTGCAGCTTCGCGAAGCCGACGTTCACGCGGTCGAGATACGCGACCACGTAGCAGAGCATCAGGAACGGCACGATGCGCCAGAACACTTTCTTGTAGGTGCGGTCGAGTTCCGCGGCATGGGCGGGCGCGGCGGGCGAGCGGCCAGCGGCCGCGTCGAGAGCAGTCATCGTCGTCTCCAGGGTGTTGTCTGCCGGCGGCGCGACCGCCGCCGGATCATGTGTGTGCTGACGGAAGGGCCCGCGCACACGGCGGGCATGGGAATCGTTGCCGGGCGCGTCGCTACCAGCGCGCGCCGAAGCTGTTGCGCAATTCGTCGAGCGCGGCGTCGTCGAGCGGCTCGGGTTTCGGGTGCGTCATCAGCCACAGCCGCGCCGTTTCCTCGAGCTCTTCGAGCGCAAACGATGCGTGCGACACCGACGGCCCCCACATCACGGGGCCGAGGCGCTCGAGCAGCACGCCGCGTACCTGGTCGGCGAGCGCCGCGACTTCGGCCGCGACCGCCGGGTCGCCGGGGCGGCGGTAACGGATCAGCGGAACGTGGCCGACCTTCATCACGTAGTACGGCGTGATCGGCGGCAGCACGTCGGTGTCGCACCACACGCCCGCGAGCGTCAGCGCGACGAGATGCGTCGAATGCGTGTGGACGATGCCGTTCGCTTCGGCGTTGCGCGCGTAGATGCCGCGATGCAGTGCGAGCGTCTTCGACGGCTTGCCGCCAGACAAGTGCTGGCCGTCGCGGCCGACTTTCGCGATGTCGTTCGGATCGAGCCGGCCGAGGCATGCGTCGGTCGGCGTGATCAGCCAGCCGTCGGCGAGGCGCGCGCTGATGTTGCCGGCGCTGCCGACCGCGTGGCCGCGCGCATACAGGCTCGCGCCGACCACGCAGATCTCTTCGCGCAGTTTCGCTTCGTCGCTCATCGTGCGGCTCCATCCAGCGCGCGCAGCGCCTTGTCGAAAAAGTCCGTGGTGCCGAAGTTGCCGGACTTCAGCGCGAGGCCGAGCGGCTGCGCGTCGATGGTGGCCGTCGCCGGCACGCCCGGATCGATCTGCGCGCCGATCTGCAGCGACTTCACGTCGAGCGCCTGCACGACCGCGCCGGAGGTCTCGCCGCCCGCGACGACGAACTTGCGCACGCCGAGGTCGCGCAGGCCGCGCGCGATCGCCGCGAGCGTGGCTTCGACGAGATGGCCGGCCGCGTCGACGCCGAGTGCCTGCTGCACGGCCTTCACTTCGTCGGGCGTCGCGGTCGCGTAGATCAGCACGGGCTGCGGCAGGTGCGCGCGCGCGAACGCGAGCGCCTGGTCGACGACGGGTTCGCCGCGCGACGCCGCGAGCGGATCGACGCGGAAGCTCGGCCGCGTGGCGCGCCAGGCGGCGACCTGCGCGTTGGTGGCCTTCGACGCGCTGCCGGCGAGCACTGTCGAGAGCCCTTCGATGCGTGGCAGCGACGCCGCGTTGTCGCGTTCGGGCTGTTGCTCCGCGCGACGGAAATTCGCCGGCAGGCCGAGCGCGATGCCCGAGCCGCCGGTGACGAGCGGCAGGCCCGCGCACGCTTCTCCGAGCACGTAGAGGTCGCGATCCGACAGCGCGTCGGCGATCGCGAAGCGCGCACCTTCCGCGCGCAGCTGGTCGATCCGCGCCCGCACGGCGGCCGCGCCCAGCGCGATCGTGTCGTAGCGGATCAGGCCGACCGGCGACTGCGTTTGCCGCTGCAGCACGCGCACGAGGTTCGCGTCCTTCATCGGCGTGAGCGGATGGTTCTCCATCCCCGATTCGTTCAGCAGCACGTCGCCGACGAACAGGTGGCCGCGATAGATCGTGCGGCCGTTCTCGGGGAATGCCGGGCACGCGATCGTGAAGCCGCCGCCGGCCGCATCGAGCAGCGCATCGGCGACGGGGCCGATGTTGCCCGCGTCGGTCGAATCGAACGTCGAGCAGTATTTGAAGAAGAACTGCCGGCAGCCTTGCGCGCGCAGCCATTCGTAGGCGGCGAGCGATTGCGCGACGGCGTCGGCCGCGGGGATCGTGCGCGACTTCAGCGCGACGACGATCGCGTCGGCGTCGAGCGTGGTGTCGGCGGCGCCGTCGGCGGGCACGCCGATCGTCTGTACGGTGCGCATGCCGCTCTTCACGAGCATGTTCGCGAGATCGGTCGCGCCGGTGAAATCGTCGGCGATGCAGCCGAGCAGGGGACGGGAAGCGGAAGCGGTCATGGCAGGGGCGTCGGTCGAATCAGCGGGCAGGCGGCAGCGTGATGCCGGGGAACGTCTTGATCACGGCGGAATCGTCCTCGCCGCCGTGGCCGGCGCTCGACGCGCTCATGAACATCTGGTGCGCGGTGGCCGACAGCGGCAGCGGGAACTTGCTGCGTCGCGCGGTATCGAGCACGAGGCCGAGATCCTTCACGAAGATGTCGACGGCCGACAGCGGCGTGTAGTCGCCGTTCAGGATGTGCGGCACGCGGTTCTCGAACATCCACGAATTGCCGGCGCTGTGCGTGATCACGTCGTACAGCGCATCGGCATCGACGCCTTCGCGCAGGCCGAGCGCCATCGCCTCGGCCGCCGCCGCGATGTGCACGCCGGCCAGCAGCTGGTTGATGATCTTCACCTTCGAGCCGATGCCGTGCGCGTCGCCGAGGCGATAGATCTTGCCGGCGATCGCGGCGAGCACGTCCTCGCAGCCCGCGTACGCGGCGGCCGGGCCCGACGTCATCATCGTCATCTCGCCGGAGGCCGCGCGCGCGGCGCCGCCCGACACCGGCGCATCGAGCATCTGCAGGCCGGCGGCCTCGATGCGCGCGCCGAGCGCGACCGCGAATTCGGGCGCGACGGTCGCGCTGGCGATCACGACGCCACCCGGCTTCATCGCCGCGACCGCGCCGTGCTCGCCGAACAGCACCGTTTCGGTTTGCGCGGCATTGACGACGAGCGTGACGACGACGTCGCACTGCGCGCCGAGTTCGGCCGGCGTCGCACAGGCGATGCCGCCTTCGGCGGCGAACGCCTGCAGCACGGTGTCGCGCACGTCGCATGCGTGCACGCGCAGGCCGGCGCGCAGCAGCGAGCGGGCGACGCCGAGGCCCATCGCGCCGAGGCCGATGACTCCAACATTTCGTGACATGGTCAACCTTGATCGATTCGGGAGAGGGGCGGCGCTGCCGCTGCCGGGTTCAGCAGATGCCGGCTTCCGCGAGACGGCGGGCGGCGTTGTACATGTGCGTGCGTGCTGCGTTGCGTGCGGCCATCGGGTCGCGTGCGCGGATCGCGTCGGCGATCGCCGCGTGTTCCTCGCGCACCTGGCGCGAGAAGTCCTCGCGCGTCGCTTCGTTGCGCCGCGTGACCTTCACGCCGGCTTCGAGGTACTGGTTCAGGAACTGCAGCGTTTTCAGGAAATACGGGTTGCCGGTGACGGCCGCGATCGTGCGGTGGAACGCGACGTCTTCCGCGACGCCGTCGCGTCCTTCGGCTACTGCATCGTCGATCTTGCGCAGCGCGTCGTCGATGTCGGCCATGTCTTCATCGGTGTGATTCAACGCGGCTTCGGCCGCGACCTCGGCCTCGATCGCGCGGCGCACCGCGAGCAGGTGCGGCAGCGACGTGGCCTCGACCGCTTCCGCGTAGTCGATCCGCAGCGGCCGGATCGCGCCGTGCTGGTTCACGTACACGCCGCTGCCCTGGCGCGGCTCGACCACGCCTTCGTTCTTCAGCCGCGAGATCGCTTCGCGAATCACGGTGCGGCTCACGCCGAATTCCTGCGCGAGCACGGCCTCCGTCGGCAGCTTGCCGGTGGCGGAGAAACTGCCGACTTCGATCTGCTTGAGCAGTTGCTGCGCGACATGGTCGCTCATTGCACGGGCGGGAATTTTCTCGAACATGGTGCTCTGGTTTGTAAGGTTATGTGGTCATCATACAAATTTGGAGAGGCGACAGCATCCGGGATAACCCTCGGTTAACGGAGTGCAACGCCGGTTAAATTGATTGAAACCGGTTCCAAATCAAGATAACGTGCGTCGAACGTTCGGGTCTTGGGGGCGCCAGGTGTCGTATCGGTAGCGATGGGGCCGTGACGCACGGTTTTCGATGGCGGAATCCCCGGTACGGAACCGGCCGAAGCACCCCGGCCGATATCCGATCATCGAGCCCTTCGGGCAGCGTACCGATGATCCGCGTCCAATTGTCTTGATCGATTCGGCGAATTCGCCATTTCCATTGGAGCCGTCTCGGGTTTTCCGTGACGCTCGATCCAAAATCGCCGCATGGTATAAAGCCCTGAATTCCGGTGAATAGGTGGCCAGGTTTCCAATCGGCTTTTATTCAATTCGCTTGCGATCGGTGTTCGCCAAGCCGCGGCATGCGATGGGGCAACAAAACAGGAAAGGTGTTCGGGAGACGTTCGTGCCATTCAAATTCGAAGGCGTATCTTTTCGCGCTGTCTGGATCGCGCTCGCGGTCATGCTGGCGGCGTGCAGCAGGCACGACACGCCGGTCAATTATTCGCCGGCGGGTCAATTCACGTCGCTCACCGTGCCGGGGCTACCATTGCCATCCGCCGGCGACGTGAACACGGCGCCTCACGCGATCAAGGAGGATGCGCAAGGCCAGCAGACGAAGGGCGATAGCGCGTTCCTGATTCTTGGGCTGAACACCTACCTGACGGTCGTTCGTTCGCCGGACGACTTGCGTGGCTTCCGGACGGCGAACTACGGGACCGCGCAGCTGCCGCCCGACATCAACCCGGGGCCGGATGATCTGTTGTTGGTGATTTCGCACCAGTCGTTCCTCGACCGCGGGTATGCGGACACGGTTCGGACGGTGCCCGATGCGCCAGGCGGAAGCGATTCACTCACGTTGAGTATCGAGTCGAGCGAAGACCGGACGCCCGGCATGATGCCCACCACGGGCGTGATCAACAACAATGTGTTCGTCATCAAGCGCGGGAAGGCATCGAAGGTGATCGTGACTTTCGGCGACCTGCAGAAGACCTATGATCTCGGGCCCGCTGTGCGATAGCGTTTCGTTTGCATCGCGGGCACGAAACGGTCCAATCGCCGGAAGCGCGCGATATTCGAATAATCCATTCCGCGACATGCCGTCATTCACGCAATGCCGAAATGATCGGCAGTCGCTGCCAACACGGTTGCGTGATGCACTCGGCCTGAATAATCGACCGCGTTCAGTCGGAGGAAATGAGCGGGGTTTGAGATAACGGCTCGTTCTCCTCCGCCGCCGCACCGGCTTCCGCCACGTCACCCCCCCGTTCCCGATACGTCGCCGGCGGCACGCCGTACTGCTTGCGGAACTCGCGCCCGAGGTGCGACGCATCGGCGAACCCGCAGCTCGATGCGATATCGGCCACCGTGCGATCCGAGCTCGTCAGCAGCCATGCGGCCGTACGCAGCCGCACCTGCTTCGCGAACGCCTGCGGGCTCTTGCCCGTTTCCGCCTTGAACAGCCGCTCGAGTTGCCGCGTGGACAAATCCAGCTTGCTCGCGAGCTCGTCGAGCGACAGCGCACGCCCGACATGCTGTTCCATCAGGAGAATCGCGCGCTTGACCTTCGGATGCGTGGCCGGCTCGAGCCCCGGCGGATGCGGCTGCGGCGCATTGCCTTTCTGCATCTCGCCGACCAGCAGGATGCGCAGCGCCTTCTGCACGGTCGCGTGATCGAAATGACGCAGCAGGATCGCGGCGGCGACGTCGATCGACGCACGGCCGCCTGAACAGGTGATGCGGCGCCGGTCGATCACGAACAGCCGGTCGGCGATCAGCAGATCCGGGTCGGCGGCCGGAAAGCGCTCGATGAAATCCCAGTAGTGGAACCAGCTCACGCAGGTGCGGTGCCCGTCGAGCACGCCCGCGCGCATCAGCGTGAACACGCCGGTGCAGATGCCGACCACCGTCGCGCCGTCGGCCGCCGAGCGGCGGATGAAGTCGAGCGTCTCGGGGCCCGCCTGGGGGCCTGAATGCAGCAGCCCGCCGACCACAACCACATAGTCGAACGGCTCGGCCGCGTCGAGGGTTTCCCACGGCGTGATCTGGATCCCGCAGCTCGCGCGCACCGGCGCGAGGGTCTCGCCGATCACGCTCCACGCGCAGCGCACGGGCTTGCTGTAGTCGCCGTCGTCCGCCGACAGCCGCAGCATGTCGACGAAGCCCGAGAAGGCCGTCAGCGTGAAGTTCGGCAGCAGCACGATGCCGAAGCGGATACGCCGCGGCGCGGGTTCTGCGAGGGGGGAAGCGGGGACGTCGGTTGTCATTGCGGCCAATCTCTTCACGCCGGGCGGGCGGTCTCACTCAGTCTGTTGATACGGGTAATGCGGGTACGGCGAGCGGGCGGGGCCGGGCGGCGCGGATGTAGCCAGCGTCGCCGATCGGTTCCGGCCCGACTTGTGGTTTTCCGTCGCCAACCATCGCCAAAACGCACTTTCGGGGCCGCCGAAGTGGTGCTTGGCGGCGGTATCCCACGCCGATGCCGTTTTTGTTCTATCGGCCGATTTTACGCTTTGATGTACTGGCGCCAACGTCATTTCACGTGTGTCCCACCCAGAGGAAGCCAGATGAACGTCAGCGTCTTCGACCTGTTCAAGATCGGCATCGGCCCGTCCAGTTCGCATACGGTCGGCCCGATGATCGCCGCGTGCCGCTTCGCGTCGCACGTGGAGGACGCGAACCTGCTCGGGTTCGTGCGCCGCGTGCGGGTCGAACTATACGGCTCGCTCGGCGCGACCGGCAAGGGCCATGGTACCGACAAGGCCGTGCTGCTCGGCCTCGAGGGCCACCTGCCCGACACGATCGACCCGGACCTGATCGAGCCGCGGCTTGCCGCGATCCGCGCGGAGAAATCGCTGTCGCTGCTCGGCAAGCAGACCGTCCGCTTCGAGGAGAAGGAGCACATCGGCTTCTATCGCAAGCTGATGAGCGGCACGAGCATCGTGCACCCGAACGGCATGCGCTTCCAGGCCTTCGACGAGCACGGCCAGCTGCTCGTCGAGAAAGAGTATTACTCGGTCGGCGGCGGCTTCGTCGTGAACCGCGACGGCGATCGCGTGAACGGCGTGCGTGCGGCGGTCGAGGTGCCGTATCCGTTTCGCACCGGCGACGACTTGATGCGCCAGTGCCGCGAGCACGGGCTGTCGATCGCCGAGCTGATGATGCGCAACGAAACCGCGCTGCGTCCCGCCGACGAAGTGCGCGCCGGGCTGCTCGCGATCTGGCGCACGATGGCCGCCTGCGTCGAGCGCGGCTGCAAGGTCGAGGGCGACCTGCCGGGCCCGATGCGCGTGAAGCGCCGCGCGGCCGAGCTGAATGCCCGCCTGCGCGAGCGCTCGGAGGAATCGCTGCGCGATCCGCTGTCGATGCTCGACTGGGTCAACCTGTATGCGATGGCCGTCAACGAGGAGAACGCGGCGGGCGGCCGTGTCGTCACCGCGCCGACCAACGGCGCGGCCGGCGTGATTCCCGCGGTGCTGCACTACTACGTGAAGTTCGTGCCGGGCTCGAACGAAGCCGGCATCGTCGAATTCCTGATGACGGCCGCGGCGATCGGGATCATCTACAAGGAAACCGCGTCGATCTCCGGCGCGGAAGTCGGTTGCCAGGGCGAAGTGGGCGTCGCGTGCTCGATGGCCGCCGCCGCGCTCGCCGCGGTGATGGGCGGCACGCCCGACCAGGTCGAGAACGCTGCCGAGATCGGCATGGAGCACAACCTCGGGATGACCTGCGACCCGGTCGGCGGGCTCGTGCAGATCCCGTGCATCGAGCGCAACGCGATGGGCGCGATCAAGGCGCTGAACGCATCGCGGATGGCGCTCAAGGGCAATGGCCAGCACTACGTGTCGCTCGATTCGGTCATCAAGACGATGCGCGAGACGGGCGCCGACATGAAGACGAAATACAAGGAAACGTCGCGCGGCGGTCTGGCCGTGAACGTCATCGAATGCTAAACGAAGGATCACTAACATGAGCCGCTACTCGATATTCAGCCTGTTCCGCAACGGCCTCTCGTATCACGAGAACTGGGAAAAGCAGTGGAAGAGCCCGGAACCGAAGAAGGAATACGACGTCGTGATCGTCGGCGGCGGCGGCCACGGCCTCGCGACCGCGTACTACCTCGCGAAAGAGCACGGGATCACGAACGTCGCGATTCTCGAGAAGGGCTGGATCGGCGGCGGCAACACCGCGCGCAACACGACGATCGTGCGCTCGAACTATCTGTGGGACGAATCGGCCGCGCTGTACGAGAAGGCGATGAAGCTGTGGGAAGGGTTGTCGCAGGACCTGAACTACAACGTGATGTTCAGCCAGCGCGGCGTGATGAACCTGGCCCACACACTGCAGGACGTGCGTGACACCGAGCGTCGCGTGAACGCGAACCGGCTGAACGGCGTCGACGCTGAATTCCTGACGCCCGCGCAGATCAAGGAAATCGAGCCGACCATCAACCTGAACAGTCGCTATCCGGTGCTCGGCGCATCGATCCAGCGCCGGGCAGGTGTGGCGCGTCACGACGCGGTGGCCTGGGGCTTCGCGCGCGGCGCCGATCGCGCGGGTGTCGACATCATCCAGAACTGCCAGGTGACGGGCATTCGCCGCGAAGGCGGTGCAGTCGTCGGCGTCGATACGGTGAAGGGCTTCATCAAGGCGAAGAAGGTTGCGGTGGTCGCAGCCGGCAACACGACGACGCTCGCCGACATGGCCGGCGTGCGCCTGCCGATCGAAAGCCACCCGTTGCAGGCGCTGGTGTCCGAGCCGATCAAGCCGGTCGTCAACTCGGTGATCATGTCGAACGCGGTGCACGCGTACATCAGCCAGTCCGACAAGGGCGACCTCGTGATCGGTGCGGGCATCGACCAGTACACGGGCTTCGGCCAGCGCGGCAGCTTCCACATCATCGAAAGCACGCTGCAGGCGATCGTCGAGATGTTCCCGGTGTTCTCGCGCGTGCGGATGAACCGCCAGTGGGGCGGCATCGTCGACGTGTCGCCGGACGCGTGCCCGATCATCACCAAGACCGACGTGAAGGGCCTCTATTTCAACTGCGGTTGGGGCACCGGCGGCTTCAAGGCGACGCCCGGCTCGGGCTGGGTGTTCGCGCACACGATCGCCCGCGACGAACCGCATCCGCTGAACGCGCCGTTCGCGCTCGACCGTTTCTACACGGGCCACCTGATCGACGAGCACGGCGCTGCCGCCGTCGCGCACTAACCCCCGCACTGAAGGAGAAGGAAACATGTTGCTGATCGAATGTCCGTGGTGCGGGCCGCGCGCCGAATCCGAGTTCACGTGCGGCGGTGAAGCCGACATCGTGCGCCCGGTTGCGAACGAGAATATGACCGACCGCGAATGGGGCGAGTACGTGTTCATGCGCGAGAACAAGCGCGGGCTGCACAAGGAGCAGTGGCTGCACGCGCAGGGCTGCCGCCGCTGGTTCAAGGCCACGCGCGACACGGTGACCTACGATATCAAGGGCTACGAAAAGTTCGGCGAAGCTGCCGGCAACGCACACGAAGAGGGCACGAGCAAATGAGCCAGAAAGACCGCCTCGGCACCGGTGGCCGCGTCAATCGCGCGATTCCGTTGACGTTCACGTTCAACGGCCGCACGTATCAAGGCTTCCAGGGCGACACGCTCGCGTCCGCGCTGCTCGCGAACGGCGTGCACTTCGTCGCGCGCAGCTTCAAGTACCACCGTCCGCGCGGGATCGTGACGGCCGACGTCGCGGAACCGAATGCCGTCGTGCAGCTCGAATCGGGCCCGTACACGGTGCCGAACGCGCGCGCGACCGAGATCGAGCTGTATCAGGGGCTCGTCGCGTCCAGCGTGAACGCGGAGCCGACGCTCGAGAACGACAAGTACGCGATCAACCAGAAGCTGTCGCGCTTCCTGCCGGCCGGCTTCTACTACAAGACCTTCATGTGGCCGCGCAACATGTGGCCGAAGTACGAAGAGAAGATCCGTGAAGCAGCCGGCCTCGGCAAGGCGCCGGAAGCGCTCGACGCCGATCGCTACGACAAGTGCTACGCGCACTGCGACGTGCTCGTCGTCGGCGGTGGCCCGTCGGGCCTCGCCGCCGCGCATGCGGCCGCCACGGCCGGCGCGCGCGTGATCCTCGTCGACGACCAGCGCGAACTCGGCGGCAGCCTGCTGTCGTGCCGCGCCGAGATCGACGCGAAGCCCGCGCTGCAGTGGGTCGAGAAGATCGAGGCCGAGCTGCGCAAGCTGCCCGACGTGACGATCCTGTCGCGCAGCACCGCGTTCGGCTATCAGGACCACAACCTCGTGACGGTCACGCAGCGCCTGACCGATCACCTGCCGGTGTCGATGCGCAAGGGTACGCGCGAGCTGCTGTGGAAGGTCCGCGCGAAGCGCGTGATCCTCGCGACCGGCGCGCACGAGCGGCCGATCGTGTTCGGCAACAACGACCTGCCGGGCGTGATGCTCGCCGGTGCGGTGTCCACCTACGTGCATCGCTTCGGCGTGCTGCCGGGCCGCAACGCGGTCGTGTTCACGAACAACGATCGCGCCTACCAGACCGCGCTCGACCTGAAGGCGTGCGGCGCGAAGGTGACGGTCGTCGATTCGCGCGCGTCGTCGAACGGTGCGCTGCCGGCCGCTGCGAAGCGGCAGGGCGTGACGGTGATGAGCGGCGCGGTCGTGACGGGCGCATCGGGCAAGTGGCGCGTATCGTCGGTCGACGTCGCGTCGCTCTCGAACGGCCAGGTGGGCGGCAAGCTGCAGACGCTGCCGTGCGACCTCGTCGCGATGTCGGGTGGTTTCAGCCCGGTGCTGCACCTGTTCGCGCAGTCGGGCGGCAAGGCCTGCTGGAGCGACGAGAAGGCCTGCTTCCTGCCGGGCAAGCCCGTGCAGGCGGAAGCGAGCATTGGTGCCGCAGCCGGCGAATTCGGCCTGGCGCGCGCGCTGCGGCTCGCGGTCGATGCGGGCGTGGAGGCCGCGAAGGCGGCGGGCTTCACGGCTGCGCAGCGCGCGGTCGCACCGCAGGTCGCGGAAGCCGTCGAAGGCGCACTGCAGCCGCTGTGGCTGGTCGGCAGCCGCGAAGCCGCGGCGCGCGGGCCGAAGCAGTTCGTCGACTTCCAGAACGACGTGTCGGCCGCGGACATCCTGCTGGCCGCACGCGAAGGCTTCGAGTCGGTCGAGCACGTGAAGCGCTATACGGCGATGGGCTTCGGCACCGACCAGGGCAAGCTCGGCAACATCAACGGGATGGCGATCCTCGCGGGCGCGCTCGGCAAGACGATTCCTGAAACGGGCACGACGACGTTCCGCCCGAACTACACACCCGTGTCGTTCGGCACGTTCGCGGGCCGCGAGCTCGGCGATTTCCTCGATCCGATCCGCAAGACCTGCGTGCACGAGTGGCACGTCGAGCACGGCGCGCTGTTCGAGGACGTCGGCAACTGGAAGCGGCCGTGGTACTTCCCGAAGAACGGCGAGGATCTTCATGCGGCCGTGAAGCGCGAATGCCTGGCGGTGCGCAACAGCGTCGGCATTCTCGACGCATCGACGCTCGGCAAGATCGACATCCAGGGCCCGGACGCGGTGAAGCTGTTGAACTGGATGTACACGAACCCGTGGAACAAGCTCGAAGTGGGCAAGTGCCGCTACGGGCTGATGCTCGACGAGAACGGGATGGTGTTCGACGACGGCGTGACGGTGCGCCTCGCCGACCAGCATTTCATGATGACGACCACGACGGGCGGCGCGGCGCGCGTGCTCACGTGGCTCGAACGCTGGCTGCAGACCGAATGGCCCGACATGAAGGTGCGGCTGTCGTCGGTCACCGATCACTGGGCGACGTTCGCGGTGGTCGGCCCGAAGAGCCGCAAGGTCGTGCAGAAGGTGTGCCAGGACATCGACTTCGGCAACGAGGCGTTCCCGTTCATGAGCTACCGGAACGGCACCGTCGCGGGCGCGAGGGCGCGCGTGATGCGGATCAGCTTCTCGGGCGAGCTGGCCTATGAAGTGAACGTGCCGGCGAATGCGGGCCGCGCGGTGTGGGAAGCGCTGATGGCGGCCGGTGCCGAGTTCGACATCACGCCGTACGGCACCGAGACGATGCATGTGCTGCGTGCGGAGAAGGGCTACATCATCGTCGGCCAGGATACCGACGGCTCGATCACGCCGTACGACCTCGGGATGGGCGGGCTCGTCGCGAAGTCGAAGGACTTCCTCGGCAAGCGTTCGCTCACGCGCTCGGATACCGCGAAGGAAGGCCGCAAGCAGTTCGTCGGCCTGCTGACCGAGGACGAACAGTTCGTGCTGCCGGAAGGCGCGCAGATCGTCGCGAAGGACACGCAGGTGTCGGCGGTCGATCCGACGCCGATGATCGGCCACGTGACGTCGAGCTACTACAGCCCGATCCTGAAGCGCTCGATCGCGCTCGCGGTGGTGAAGGGCGGCCTGAACAAGATGGGCGAGAGCGTCGTGATTCCGCTGGCCAACGGCAAGCGCATCACCGCGAAGATCTCGAGCCCGGTTTTCTACGATACCGAAGGGGTGCGTCAGCATGTGGAATGAAACCAGAAACCAGACGCAGGTGGCGGGCGCGGGCGGCGTGACGCTTGAATCGCCGTTCGTCGGCGCGGCCGACGTGCTGAAGCCGCACCAGGCGCGCGCCTCGAAGAAGTTCACGCTGCGCGAGCGGCCGTTCCTCGATCTCGTCAACGTGCGTGGCGAGTTGAGCGATCCGGCGTTCGTGAGCGCGTTCGAGCGCGTGGTCGGCTGCCGGCCGCCCGCAGCGCCGAACACGGTCGCGCGCGGCGCCGAGTACGACGTGCTGTGGCTCGGCCCGGACGAATGGCTCGTGCGCTCGAACGGGCCGGTGCAGGCCGGCGTGCTGGAGGCGCAGCTTGCGGAGGCCGTGCAGGGTTCGTATGCGGCGGCCGTCGATGTCGGCAGCGGCTACACGGTTGTCGAGATCAGCGGCGAACGCGTGCGCGACGTGCTCGCACGCGGCTGCCCGCTCGATCTCCATCCGCGCGCGTTCAAGCCGGGCCAGTGCGCGCAGTCGCACTACTTCAAGTCGTCGATCGTGCTGATCCCGACCGGTGACGATGCGTTCGAGATCGTCCTGCGTCGCAGCTTCGCCGACTATTTCGTGCGCATCATGCTCGACGCCGCGGCGCCGCTTGCATCATGAAGCCGTTCGACGAACCGTTCGTGGCGATCGACGCGCCGCGCCTGCGCGGGCGCGGCTGGAGCGTGTTCGTCGACGAACTGAAGGTGCCCGCGCGGATCGGCGTTCATGCGCACGAGCATGAAGCGCCGCAGCCGATCGTGATCGATGCGCGGCTCGGCTATCGCTGCGAGCCGAGCGAGCAGGGCGAGTGGATCGATTACGACGGCTATTGCGCGCGCCTTGCCGCGTTCCTGTCGCACAAGCCGCATACGCGGTTGCTGGAGACGCTCGTCGCCGATATCGCGGTGCTGTCGTTCCGTGAATGGCCGGCGCTGGAGTCGCTGACGCTGTCGGTGTACAAGCCGAAGATCCGGCCCGGCACGAAGCGGGTCGGCGTGTCGCTCGACTGGACGCGCGGCGATTATTTGCGGTGGACGGGGGCGGCGGGGCAGTTTTGATGGGGGAGAGGCGGTCGACGAGCGCGTCGCAACGATGCCGGTCGGCCGCCAGCGTGGCACTTGTTGGCCTGTATAGTTCCTGAAATATGAGAATAATGTGTCAACCTTGAGTGTGTTGGCATTTATTCCTGAAATATGAGAACAATTGGCCTTCATCGGCGTTCAAGCCTATAATTCCGATATTCTCGTAACAATGCCCTCGATACACGTTCGTCGGTGTTTTGTTCCTGGTATCTCGGAATTATGGCCCGCACCTTACCCCGCCCGATTGCATCACCCGACCCGCTTGCGCAGGATCTCGCGGCGTTGGGGGCGCTCGTCCGCAACCGGCGGGCGCAGAACCAGATGCGGATCGACGA
This sequence comes from Burkholderia aenigmatica, assembly GCF_902499175.1. Classification (GTDB taxonomy): domain Bacteria; phylum Pseudomonadota; class Gammaproteobacteria; order Burkholderiales; family Burkholderiaceae; genus Burkholderia; species Burkholderia aenigmatica. Next base: position 29,464 of record NZ_CABVQC010000041.1, on the reverse strand, counting down.
CGCGGCCGATATGCTCGGCGTCTCCAAGGATGTGCTGTCGCGGCTCGAAAACGGCCGGGCAGTGAGCCTCGACAAGTTGTTCAAGGTACTCGACGGTCTAGGGCTCAATTTGCTCGTCGTACCGAAACGCGACGTGCCGGTCGCGCGCAAGGCGCTGCATGAACTGGCTGAGCCGACTGTTCTGGCGGGGTCGAGGGAAGGCGCGTGATGGTTCATCGCCTGCGCATCTCGACCAACGGTTCGCTCGTCGGGCAACTGACCTACGACGCCCGTCAGGATGACTACGGTTTTTCGTATGACCCGACGTGGCAGGCGCGCGCTGATGCGTTCGCGTTGTCGCCGTGCATTCCGCTCGACGGTCGTTCGCTTCCCGTGGGTGCGGTGCAGCGCTTCGTCGGCAATTTGTTGCCCGAGGGGCGTGCGCTCGAAGTGGCCGCGGCGATGTATCAGCTATCGAAGGACAACGTGTTCGGCCTGATCCGGATGCTCGGCAAGGAGCCGGTCGGCGCGCTGAGTTTCCTGCCGGACGACGGAGCGCGCGCGCAGGCACCGGATGCCCTCGAGTCGGAACGTCGCGTGATATCCGCGGAGGAGTTGACCGACCGCATTCGCAAGCGCGACACGATCCCTTTTCCGGTGTGGGACGGCCAGGTCCGGCTGTCGATTGCCGGCCATCAGGACAAGCTGCAGGTGCTGGTCGAGGGGGAGCAATTTGCACTCGTCGAAGGGGCGCTCAGCAGCACGCACATTCTGAAGCCGGAGTCGGGCAACCCGCATGCGCCGTTCATGGTCGCCAACGAGCATTTCTGTATGACGCTGGCCGCTCGAATGGGGCTGCCAGTGGCGCCCGTCGAGATTCGCCGCATCCCGGAACCCATTTTGCTCATCGAGCGCTTCGACCGGATCGTGACGACCGAGCCGGACGATCCGACGCGCGTCAGTGCGGTGCGGCGCCTTCATGTCATCGATGGATGCCAGGCATTGGACTTGCCGGCGACGCTCAAGTACGAACGCAACCTCGGTAACAACGCGGACGTGCGCAATATTCGCGAAGGCGTGAGCTTCGAGAAGCTGTTCTCGCTGACGCCGTGCCTCGAGACCCCGGCGGCCGCGCGCACGGCAATGCTGCGCTGGGCACTGCTGCAACTGCTGATCGGCAACAGCGACGCGCATGGCAAGAACATCTCGTTTTTCGTCAGCGGTGGCGGGCTTGCACCGGCACCGCTTTACGACCTCGTTTGTGTCAACGTGTATGGCGACGCATACGTCCAGGATATGGCGATGGCCTACGGGGATGTTTTTCGCACGGAGGAACTGACCGCGTTCGCTCTTGCGGATTTTGCGCATCGCACGCAGATCCGGCCATCGTTCGTCGCGCGCGAAATGTCGAAGATGGCAAGTCTGGCGAGGACGCTCGCCCCCGAATTGGCGAAGTCCGATGTTTACGCGGGCGACGAACGTGGCTGGGTAGGCAATATTTCGGAGTACGTGTGTGCCCAGGCCGACCGCGTGCTGCGTATTGCGCCCATGGTGTCCCGGGTGAACGTCGACCTGCTTTGAAATCGGGCTTTCCACGGGCGATCGCCGCAACACGCGTTCCAGCGTGTCACGGCGATCGCCCTGATCCGAAGCGTCAGGCCGCAGCCGCCCCATCCAGCGCCGGATAGTCGACATACCCGCGCGCATCGCCGCCGAAGAACGTGTCGCGCTGCGCGTCGTTCATCGGTGCGCCCGTCTTCAGCCGCGTCACGAAATCCGGATTCGCGAGCACCATCTGGCCATACGCTTCGAGATCGGCGAGCCCCGTCGCGACATCCGTGCCGATCGCGTCACGCGCGCGGCCCGGCCGGTTCACGATCAGCGTGCCGTTCCAGCGTGCGCGCAGGTCCGCGAGCAGCGGCTCGTCGCCCCCGTGCATCACGTGCAGGTACGCGAGGCCGAGCCGGTCGAGTCCCGTCGCGAGGTAGCGATACAGGCCGGCGCTTTCCGGGCCTTCGTCGATGCCCCACAGCGTGGTGCCCGGCGACAGGCGGATCGCGGTGCGGTCCGCACCGATCTCGTCGGCGATCGCTTCGGCCACCTCGATCGCGAAGCGCGCGCGATTCTCGATCGAGCCGCCGTACGCGTCGGTGCGCGTGTTGGCGTTCGGCGCGAAGAACTGCTGGACCAGATACCCGTTCGCGCCGTGGATCTCGACACCGTCGGCACCCGCCTCGATCGCGCGGCGCGCGGCAATGCGGAAGTCGTTCACGGTGGCGCGCACTTCATCCGTCGTCAGCGCGCGCGGCGCGGGAATCTCCTGCATCCCTTTCATCGTGAACATCGGCACGCCCGGCGCGATCGCGGCAGGCGCGACGCCCTGGCGATGATGCGGCGTATTGTCGGGATGCGACATGCGCCCCACGTGCATCAACTGGATGAACAGCCGGCCGCCGCGTGCGTGCACGCGGTCGCTGACTGTCTTCCAGCCGGCGACGTGCGCATCGGTGTAGATGCCGGGCGTCATCAGGTAGCCCTGGCCGTCGTCCGACGGCTGCGTGCCTTCGCTGACGATCAGGCCGAGGTCCGCGCGCTGCGCGTAATACTCGGCGGCCAGCGCGCCGGGCGTGCCGTCGAATGCGGCGCGGCTGCGCGTCATCGGCGCCATGACCAGGCGGTTCTGCAGGTCGTATCGGCCGACGCGGACCGGGGCGAACAGGCGCGGCGCGTCCTGGCCGGCTTGAGCGGGAACGAAAAGATGTTTCATCGCGTATTTCCTCATCGAAGTTCGGGTGACGGCACCGGGGAGTGCCGCATCGGGCGAGGGTCGCGCACGTTGCGCCGGCCGTGACGCCATACCGGAATCATCCATTGATCCTTTTTCGGGATAAAGTGGGTGTCATGGAGAACATTGATCCATTGGTGGAGCAATCGATATGGAACTGCTGAACGACATGGCGCTGTTCGTGGAAGTCGTGAAGGCGAAGGGTTTTCGCAGCGCGGCCGACACGCTGGGGATGCCGAATTCGACGCTGTCGCGGCGGATCGGCGCGCTGGAAAAGGCGATCGGCTTGCGGCTGCTGCACCGCACGACACGCCGCATCGAGCTGACGGAAGCCGGGCAGCTGTATTTCGAGCGCTGCAAGCGCATCGTCGACGAGGCGCGGCTCGCGCACGAGCAGCTCGGCGGGTTGCTGGCCGAACCGGCGGGCGTGCTGCGTGCGTCGTTTCCGGTCGATTTCGCGGTGATCTACCTGACGCCGCTGATCGTCGAATTCGCGAACCGCTACCCGAAGCTGACCTTCGATTTCGAGCTGACGTCACGGCGCGTCGACCTCGTGAGCGAGCCGTTCGACGTCGCGATCCGGATCGGTGAATCCGCGGATTCGCAGCTCGTCGCACGGCGGCTCGCGACGTTCCGCAACTACCTGTATGCGTCGCCGCGCTATCTCGAACGCGCGGGCGAGCCGCTCGAACCGGGCGACCTGGCGCGGCACCAGTGCATGAGCGTGCAGCGCCTCACCGCGTGGACGCTGCGTCGCGGCGAGCAGGCGGTCGACGTGCCGGTGGGTGGGCGGTTCGTCGTGAACAGCGTGGGCATGAACCGGCAACTCGCCGTGCATGACGCGGGGATCATCCAGTTGCCGGAGGAAGTGGTGGCCGACGATGTCGCCGCCGGCCGGCTGCGGCGCGTGCTGCCTGAATGGGAGGGCGCGCTGGTGCCCGTCTTCGCGATGACCGAAACGCGTTTGCTGCCCGCGAAGACGCAGGTTTTCATCGAGTATCTGCGCGCGCATTTCGCGCAGGCGTGAGGGTTTTTGGCGCGTCGGTTACTGTTGCGCCGGTGGCGGCGCGTCCGCTTGCGCTTCCCATTTCTTCAGGATGCGCACGCGTGCCTGGCTGAAGTCGACCCAGCAGCTCACCCACGCGTCGCTCGGGATCATCTGCTGAGGATTCGCGGCTTTCACGTAGTCGCAGGTGTCGCCGGCGAAGCGGGTCCAGCTGGCCTGCGACTTCGCGAGCGCGCTGGCCGCATCGGGGTTGCGCTGTTTGAGCTTGCGCTCGAGCGACTGATACGCGTGGTCGACGGACTGATGGTTGTTTTCGAGTATGCAGGCTCGCACGGGGTCCATCGTCAGGCCCTGGTGTTCGCAATCGACTTCGGCGAAAGCGTGGCCGGTTGCCAGCGTGGTGACGGCAAGGAAGGGGATCGTGTGTCGGATCGCGTGGCGCATGCGCGGCACCGTCAAAAGGGGGCGCTTACTGACTGTCGCGCGCCGACGCAGGAGGGGAAGTATCGCTGACCGGTATCAGGCGACCCTTTGTGTCGCTCGGCGATTTGGCGGCTTTCGCATCGTCATCGGGTTCGAGCACGAACCGGAACGATTCGACCCGCTGCATCACCTTCGCCGCATACGCACTGGATCCGCCGCTGTAGCTCTTCAGCCCGGCCTGCACGTTGCCGCCGGCCGCTTTCACGTAGCCCGACAGAATTGCGGAGCCGACTTCGACGTTCGCGTTCGGTTCGGTCAGGTCCTTCACGTTGCGCACCAGGCCGCGGTGCGCGGCCGGCACGACCTGCATCAGCCCGGTCGCGCCATGCTGGCCGCGCGCCTTTTCCTGGAAGCGCGATTCGATCGAAATGATGGCGTAAACGAGTGCGGGCGGCAGCGAATATTTCGTCGCAGTGACGCTCACGATATCGGCGAGCTTCGCGGCGCGTTCCCGCGCGACACCGAATTTCTTCGTCAGGTAGGACGTGATGCGGCGGTTTGCTTCGTTCGGCTGATCGTTGGCGTCGGCGAGCGGTGCGGATGCGACGGTCGGTGCCGATGCGGCCGCTTCGGGCGCGAACGCAGGCAGTGCGGGCGCCTGCTGCGCCGATGCCTGTTGCGCAATGCCGAGCGAAAGCACGATCAGCCAGAGAAACCGTCGCATGGTGGAGTGCGGGGAATGGGAAGGCGCCTAGTATATCGGCCAATTGCCGCAGGTGGTCGAAGGCTGGCTCGAATGAAAGCGGCATGTAGGCTTGTGTCGACCCGCGTCGGGCAGCGAGCCAATCGTTGCGCGGACACGCATCGGAGTCCGGATGAACGTCGCCAGGCGTTGCGTGTCGGTCGTTTTTACAGGCACCGGTGCGTGACAGGATGTGTCCCCACGCGCATTACGTGCGCCGGGCGGCCGCTACCCGTGCAATCGCGCCGATCGCATCGCTGACGAGCACCGCGAGCAGCCCGACGATCACGCCGCCCTGCAGCACGAACGCGGTGTTCGACGTCTGCAGCCCCGCGATGATGACGTCGCCGAGCCCGCGCGCGGCGACCGTCGAGCCGATCGTCGCGGTGCCGAGATTGATCACGACCGCGAGCCGGACCCCGTTGACGATCACCGGAAACGCGAGCGGCAGCTCGACCGACACGAGTTGCTGCCAGCCGCTCATGCCCATCCCGCGCGCGGCGTCGACGACGTCGCGCGGCACGTCCTCGAGCCCGGCGATCGTGCTTTCGAACACGGGCAGCAGGCCATACAGCACGAGCGCGATCAGCACGGGCTTCAATCCGAAGCCGACGGCCGGCACCGCGAGCGCGAGCACCGCGACGGGCGGGAAGGTCTGGCCGATGTCGACGACGCTGCGCGCGACCGGCAGGAAATCCGCGCCCCACGGCCGCGTGACCGCGATGCCGGCCGCGACCGCGACGATCGTGCCGATCACGCTCGACAACGCGACCGTGCCGAGATGTGCGAGTGTGAGGTCGAGCAGGCTCGCGCGATCGTAGATGACCGGTGCGCCGTTGTCCGCGAACGGCGCGAACAATCCTTGCAGCGATGCGGGGCGCAACAGCAGCACGAGCAGCAGCGCGAGCGCGGCGGCGCGTGCGACGGTCGCAAGAAGCGCCGACCGCTTGGGCTGCACGCTGCTGCGCGTCGTCATGCGGGCTTCCTGGCGTGCGCGCGGATCGCATCGAGCGTGATGCGGCGCGTGTTGTGGCCGTTGCCATCTTCCACTGGCAGCACATCGACACCGCGCCACAGCAGCTCCGACACCGCATCGCGCAGCGTGCGCGTCGCGGCGATCGGTTCGCCGTCGGCATGACCGGCTTCCGCCACCAAGTCGATCGGCGTCAGCGCGAGCAGGCGCAGCGGCCGGTCGACGCCCGCGACGAGCTGCTCGACGACGCCGGCTGCCGGCTTGCCGAGAATCTCGGCCGGCGAAGCGACCTGCAAGAGCCGGCCGCCGTCCATCACCGCGATCGTGTCGCCGAGCTTCAGCGCTTCCTCGATATCGTGCGTGACGATCACGACCGTGATGCCGAGGCGGCGCTGCAGCGCGAACAGGTCGTCCTGCGCCTTGCTGCGGATGATCGGATCGAGCGCGCCGAACGGCTCGTCCATCAGCAGCATCGCGGGCTCGGCCGCGAGCGCGCGCGCGACGCCGACGCGCTGCTGCTGGCCGCCCGACAGTTCGTGCGGCAGCTTGTCCGCGAACTCGGCCGGTGCGAGATGGAACAGGTCGAGCAATTCGTTCACGCGCGCGTCGATGCGCTCGGCGGGCCAGCCGAGCAGGCGCGGCACGGTCGCGATGTTGCGCGCGACGCTCCAGTGCGGAAACAGTCCGTGCCCCTGGATCGCGTAGCCGATGCCGCGCCGCAACTGCTCGGGTGCAACGGTGGCCGTATCGACGCCGTCGATGCGGATCGTGCCGCTGGTGGGCGCGATCAGCCGGTTGATCATGCGCAGCAGTGTCGACTTGCCGCTGCCCGATGCGCCGACGAGCGCGGTGATCGTGCCGCGCTTCATCGTTAGCGAGACGTCGTCGACGGCGACGATGTCGCCGAAGCGTTTGCCGGCCCGTTCGATCTCGATCATCCTGCACGCCCTTTCGCGAGCGTGGTCGCGGCTTCAAACATGACGGCCGCCACCAGCGCGAGCGCGATCGTCGGGATCGCGCCGAGCAGCACGAGATCGGCGGCCGATTGCCCGATCCCCTGAAAGATGAAGGTGCCGAAGCCGCCGCCGCCGATCAGCGCGGCGACCGCGGTCAGCCCGATGTTCTGCACGAGCACGATGCGCACGCCGCTCAGGATCACCGGCAGCGCGAGCACGAGATCGACACGCAGCAGCCGCTGCGTGCGCGTCATGCCCATCGCGCGCGCCGCTTCGGTCACGTGCGGCGGCACTTGCCCGAGCCCGACCACGACGCTCGATGCGATCGGCAGCAGCGAATACAGGAACAGCGCGAGCACGGCCGGCGCGACGCCGATGCCGCGGATGCCGAGCGCAGCCGCGAGCGGCACGCGTGCGGCGAGCAGCCCGAGCGGCGCCATCATCAGCCCGTACATCGCGATGCTGGGAATCGTCTGCACGATGTTGAGCACCGGCATCGCGACGGTACGCACGGCCGCGATGCGCGCGCACGCGATGCCGAGCGGCACGCCCGCGATGAGCGCAGCAGCCACCGAGCCGCCCGCGAGCGACACGTGCCGGATCGCCTCCCGCCAGAAATCGTCGCTGCGCACCGCGTATTCGCGCATCACGGAGAGGCCATCCCACCAGCCGCTCGCGAGCGGCACCGAAATCGCTGCTATTGCAACGACGAGCGCGGCGAGGCGTCGCCACGGGCCGAATGCGAGCCGTGCGAGCGCGTCTGCGACGAACACGGCCCACGCGAACAGCAGCAGCCAGACGCCGGAGGAGGGCGACACGCGGGCGAGCATGTCGTCAGGTGCGACGACGTGCGTCGCGGCCGCGCCGACCGCGTACGCGAGCGTCGCGAGCCACGCGCAGCCGGCCGCGAGCCGCCACGTGGGGCGGCTCGCCGTCATCGCCCACAGCGCGCCGACGATCCACAGCGTCGCGAGCGCGGCTGCCTGCGGGGCCGGCAGCGCGGCGAACACCGACAGGTCGGTGCCGGCCGCGATGCGGTTCGGCCGCAGCACCGCGAACGGCAGGCCGAGCACGGCGACGATGGTCAGGATGCCGATCAGAATGCCGACCTTGTCCGCCGTGATGCGCCGCGCGGACGCTGCCGCGCGACCGGTCATTTAACGAAGCCCTTCGATTTCAGGTAGCTTTTCGCGACGCCGGCGGCCGGTTCGCCGTTGATCTGGATGCGCGCGTTCAGCGTCTGCAGCGTCTTCAGGTCGAGGCTCGCGAACACGGGCTTCAGGTAGTCGGCGATTTGCGGATGCGCTTTCAGCACGGCTTCGCGGATCACCGGCGCGGGCGCGTAGACGGGCTGCACGTGCTTGTCGTCGTCGAGCACCGCGAGGCCGCTCGACGAGATCCCGCCGTCGGTGCCGTAGACCATCGCGGCATTCACGCCGTCGGTCTGGTTCGCGGCGGCCTTGATGGTCGCGGCCGTGTCGCCGCCGGACAGCACGACGAGCTGGTCGGGCTTCAGCTTGAAGCCGTATGCCTTCTCGAACGACGGCAGCGCCGACGCGCTGTTCACGAATTCGGCCGACGCCGCGAGCTTCACCTTGCCGCCGCCGGCCACCCACTTGCCGAAATCGGAGAAGGTCTTCAGGTGCTGCGACTGCGCGACGGGCGCGAGCACGGCGACGCCCCACGTGTTGTTCGCGGGTGCCGGGGTGAGCCAGACGAGATGGTTCGCCGCGTAGTCGAGTTGCTTCGCGGTGTCATAGCCCTGGCTTGCGTTCTTCCACAGCGGATCGTCGGCCTTGTTGAAGAAGAACGCGGCGTTGCCGGTGTATTCGGGGTAGATGTCGATCTCGCCGCTCGTGAGCGCCTTGCGCACGATCGGCGTGGTGCCGAGCGCGATCTTTTCGGTGACGGGGATGCCGTGCGCTTTCAGCACCTGCGCGATGAGGTTGCCGAGCAGGTTGCCTTCGGTATCGATCTTCGACGACACCACGACGGGCGTGTCGGCATGCGCGCCGGGCGCGACGAGGGTAGCGGCGAGCGCGAGGCCCAGGATCCGGGCGGGCAGGGCGAGCTTCATCGGGCCAATCTCCAGGGCGAGGGCGTACGCCGAAAGTTACTTGACTGAGCCGGCTTTGGCAAACCGCGTGCGGCGGCGTGCCCACAGCCCGTGTGGGGATAACCCGCATCCGTGTTGCAGGCTTGTTACACTGAAATCCGTTCCCGCCTTGCAGACACTTCCTGACATGAAGCCCGAGTTGCTGGTTCTGATCGCCTTGCGCGGCGACGCGCATCGCGAGATCGCCGCGTCGTTCGACGTGCGCTACGCCCCGACATCCGAAGCACGCGAACGCGCGATCGCCGAACACGGCGACACGATACGCGCGGTGCTGACCAACGGCAGCACGGGGCTCACTGCCGCCGAGATCGATCGTCTTCCGCAACTCACGTTCGTCAGCGCGCTCGGCGCCGGCTACGAGCACATCGACGTTACGCATGCCAGGGCGCGCGGCATTGTCGTGGTCACGGGCGCCGGCACCAACGACGATTGCGTCGCCGATCATGCGTTCGCGCTGCTGCTCGCGGCCGTGCGCAACGTCGTGCAGCTCGATGCGAAAACCCGCGCGGGCGTATGGCGCGACGGACTGGCGATGCCGCCGAACGTGTCGGGCAAGAAGCTCGGCATCGTCGGGCTCGGCAAGATCGGCGAGAAGTGCGCACGCCGCGCGGCCGGCTTCGACATCGAGATCGGTTACCACAACCGGTCGGAGAAGAACGTCCCCTACCGCTATTTCGAGCGCGTCGACGCGCTCGCGCAGTGGGCCGATTTCCTGATCGTCGCAACGCCGGGCGGCGCGGGCACGCGGCACCTGATCGATCGCGCGGTGCTCGATGCACTCGGCCCCGGCGGGTTCGTCGTCAATGTGTCACGTGGCAGCGTTGTCGATACCGCTGCTTTGGCGGAGGCGTTGCGCGACGGGCGCATTGCGGGCGCGGGGCTCGACGTGTACGAAGGCGAACCCGAGCCGCCGCGCGCGCTGACGGATCTCGACAGCGTCGTGCTGACGCCGCACATGGGCGGCTGGTCGCCCGAGGCGCTCGATCGTTCGGTGCGGCAGTTCATCGAGAACGCCGAGCGGCACTTCGCGGGGCAGCCGGTGTTGACGCCGGTGTGATTGCGGAAGGGCGGGCGCGAATCAGTCCGCCTGCCTGCAGAATGTCCAATAGAAGTCCGGCAGGTTCGCCGGCTTGTCGGCATCGAGGTCGATCCAGGCGAACTGGTTGTGCTCGTCGCTCAGGACGATTTCATGACGATCGACCTGGCACTGGAAGCACACGATGAGTACGCGCTTGCCTGGCACGACCTCGCACGAACGGCTCGCCACGTAGCGGATCGTCGAAGCGACGATCCCGCATTCTTCCTGCACTTCGCGTATGACGGCTTCTTCGAGCGATTCGCCGGCTTCGGGCCAGCCGCCCGGCAACTCCCATTCGTCGCGCGGATTGCGCAGGAACAGGACCGAGCGTCCGTCACGGACGATGGCTTTCGCGCTGATGGGAATCATTCGGGTTCACCGTTGGCGTTCGACTTTCGCAGCCTAGCGCAGGTGTTCCCTTCTTGCAGCGATCCCCCGCCTGCGCCGACGGGCGCGCAGGTGGGGGAGGCGGTGCCGTTGTGCCGGAAGCCGGCGTGCGGCTACGCGCCCGTTGGCGACGACACCAGCGGCACCGTCACCGACGTGCCGGCCGGATCGAGCGTCAGGCCCGTGCCCGGCGTCGGCCGCAGCGTGGCCTCGTTGTCGCTCGACAGGACGACGAGCCCCAGCCGGTGGCCGGCTTCCAGCTTGTAGTCACGCGGCATGAACGTCAGCTTCAGGTCGTACGGCATCCCGGGCAGCACCGGCTCCGAGCGCCACTCGGAGAACCGGTTGCGCGGATCGGTCCATGCACGCGTGACGATCGTGGCCGTACCGTCCGGCGCGCGATCGACCAGCAGGGCCGTCACGTTGGCCACCGCCGTAAAGGTTAGCCTGACGCGTGCGGTCGCGGAACCCGACAGGCGTGTCGCGGCCGTGAGCGGCGCGGTTTCGAACCGGCTGCGGTTCTCGCCTGTCGGCGCGTTCGCCAGCGTGAGCGCGGTAATGCGCGCATCGTCGGTGAAGCGCGCGAGCGGGCCGCCGCTCGGCAGCCGCAACAGCGTGCCGGTGCCCGCGCCGTCGCCGCCCGCGAAATACGTGACCGGCGTGGCGCGGCGTGCGGCCCAGTCCGCTTCCTTCAGCAGCGTGCCGTCCGCCTGCTCGATCACCGCGCGCGGATCGCGTTCGACACCGTTGTCGAAACCGATCAGGTAGCGCGTGAACCAGCGGTTCACTTCCGCGGTCCACGCATCGGCCATCGCCGGCACGCGGGTCGGGTCGGTGTGCTTCAGGCGATGCAGCCACAGCTGCGTCGGCACGCCCTGGCGCCGCATCGCGAGATGCCACGCCGTCGACTGGTCGACGCGCACGTTGTCGTCGGTCAGCCCCTGCGCGACGAGCGCAGGCGCGACCGCGTACGCGGTCGGGATGTCGCGCGCGGCCCAGAACGGCGAATAGTCGCCGGTCTTGCGGTCTTCCTGCTGCAATGCTTCGTCGATCAGGTGCGTGCAGCGCTCCGGATGCGCGTTCGTCAGCAGCGCCTTGATGTACACATCGACGTCTTCGCCCTGATAGCCTTCCGGCGCACGCACGAGCCCGCCCGAGCGGTAGTAGCCGTACATGTTCGTCAGCCCGGCGACCGGCACGATCGCGTCGAGCCCGCGCGTGCGCAGGCTCGCGACCATCTTCGGCAGCGTGCCGTCGTACGACACGCCGTACATGCCGACGTGGCCCGTCGACCAGTTCGCGACGACCGTCTTGCCGTTCGTGTCCTTCGCGGTTGCGTCGCGGCCGAGCCAGCGGATCACCGATGCCATCGCGACCGATTCGTCGCGCGTGAGGATCGTCGGGCAGCCGTCCGAGCCGGCGGTGCCGAGCGAATCCGCGTAGACGATCGTGAAGCCGCGCGGGATGAAGTAGCCCTCGATCCACGAGCGTCCGGCGGCGGCAGCTTCGACCTGCTGCAGCATCCGCACCTGCGGCGCGGCGGCCATGATCCGTGCGGAGGCGCCGGTCGCCGCCGTTGCCGCAGTGGCGGCCGGATGCGGGGTGCCGTCGAGTTCGACGTCGACGTTGTGGTCGGGGCTGTCGGCGAGGCCCGCGTAGTACGGGCTTGCGAGCACGATGACGGGCGTGCGCGCGCCGTTCGCGGTTTCGGTGGGGCGCACGATGCGCACGTGGATGCGGTCGCGCGCGCCGTCGCCGTCGGAATCGACCGGCGTGTCGACCCACGCGTTCTCCTCGATCGTGCCGCCTGACAGCGACGGCTGCACCTGGCCGTTCGCGATCACGGGCCGGTAGCGGCCGCCGCTGGCCGGATTGGCGTACGGGACGCCGGACGGCGAGATGCGCGATGCGAGCGACTGCTTGTCGGCCGCCGATGCGGCGGCCCCCTCCTGTTGGCCCTGTGCGAGTGCGGAAACGCCCGCGACGCTGCCGCCGTCGTCGCCGCCGCACGCGGCGAGCGTCGTGGCTGCAACGAGCGCGGGAAGCCACGCGCGACGCAATCCGGTTCGATGAATGTCCATTGTCGACCTCTTGTTGTGATTGTCTGGAACCGGACGGCCCGCGATATGCCCCCTGCGGCCCGGCCGGGTGCTGCATCGGATGAAACGGAACGGCACCTTCGAAAGCGCCGGGCGTGATGCCCGGGTGTCACGGCTGGTGTCGAGGCGACTGCATCGCCCCGACCGGAAAGCGTCAGCGCGGCGGCTGATTCGTGCCGCCCGGTCGATGCGCGGCCGGCGGCGCGAAATGAATGCAGGAGTGCGAATCAAATGCGGGCATGCCCGATCTTCCTTCAGGTTTCAGACGAAACGGAACGGCACGATGCGATGAGGCGGGGATGTTGCGAACGGCGGTGCTGCAACGGCAGGAAAGTGCGACGCGAGTCGGCGGGGCTGGCCGGAATGCTTTCCGGAAGCTTGCGCCAAACTTATCTCAGTGAAATCTTGGTGTCAAACTTTTTTAGTTTTAGTCAAACAAAGTTTTGATGCGCGCCCAGCGATTGACGTGAGACCGGTCTAAATTTCCGGGAAATCTTTCCGTAAACGGTAAAAAACGGAATGAAAGGAGAGAGAGGGCATGACGACTTCAGTCACGGCAGCGAGCGGCCTTTCGCTCGTGCAGATGGCGCAGCAAGCGGCGCTCGACGGGCGCCCGCAGACGGACGCGGCGTCCGGGCAGCAGGACACGCCGATCACCATCCGGGCGCTGGATCAGGACGCGATGCACGCGGCGCGCATGAAGCAGATGTCGATGCTGGGCGACCTGTCGACGAAGCTGCGCGGCGTCACCAGCCAGCTCGCGACGAGCCTGCACGAGATCATCGCGAAGCGTCCGGATCTGGCCGACGCGCAGTTCGATTTCAAGACCGGCAACGGCCGGATCGAGGTCGTGTCGAAGACGATGACGGAAAGCGATCGCGCGTGGGTGGAGTCGACGCTGAACGCGAACGCGGGCCTCGTGCTCGCGACGCGCGAATTTCACCGGCAGGCCGTCGACTTTGCCGAGCAGGGCGCGGCCGCCGTGGGCGAGACGTTCACGGACGACGATCGCAAGGTGGCCAGCCAGCGCGCCGACGCGGACTTTCTCTTCATGAAGGAGATCAATACGTCCGTCGCGCGCAACCAGAAGTTCGAAGAGGCCGGCGGGCATTTCATCACGCAGGACGGCACGCCGCTGAAGTTCGAGCAGTCGGCCGGCAGCGCGCGCGGCACGCTCGCGCTGCTCGATACCGATCGCCAGCTGTCGTCGGGCGCGGCGATCTTCGTCGACGATGCGGGGCAGAAGACCTACGGCAGGCGCGCGGGCCTGATCGACGTCGGCCTGGAGGCTGCGTTCGAGGACATCCTGAACGGCCGCAACAGCATCGGTTTACACGAGATCGCATAACGGCGCGCGTCGCAGAGCCGTGCGCCGCGCGCCTATTCGTCGCGCAGCGCTTCGGCCGGACGTACCCGTGCGGCACGCCAGCTCGGGTAGAGCGTCGCGACGCACGACATCAGGAACGCGGCCGCGGCGATCTCGATCACATCGGTCATCGCGAGCTTCGACGGTAGCGAGCTGAGGAAGTACACGGACGGCGTCAGGAAGCGGATGCCGAGCAACTGCTCGATCGCCGGCAGCACCCACGGGATGCTCACAGCGATCGCGCAGCCGAGTGCGACGCCCGCCAGCGTGCCGGCGAGGCCGATCGTCATCCCCTGGATCGCGAAGATCTTCATGATCGACCCCGGCGGCGCGCCGAGCGTGCGCAGGATCGCGATGTCGCCCTGCTTCTGCGTGACGGTCATCACGAGCGACGACACGAGGTTGAACGCGGCGACCGCGACGATCAGCATCAGGATCAGCGACAGCATGCGCTTTTGGAGCCGCTCGGCTTCGAACCACGTGCGGTTCTGCCGCGTCCAGTCGCGGATATAGAGCTCGCCCGACAGCGTGCGCGACAGTTCCAGTGCGATGTCCGGCGCGCGCTGCAGGTCATCGAGGCGCAGCCGGATGCCGGTGGGCGCGCGCACGTTGAACAGCGTCTGCGCGTCGCGGAGATGGATATACGCGAGCGCGCTGTCGTACTGGTAGTGGCCCGATTCGAATGTGCCGACCACGTTGAACTGCCGGAACTGCGGCAGCGCGTCGCCGATGCGCGCGGTATTGCCGGGCGCGAAGAACGTGATGCGGTCGCCGATCTTCACGTGCAGCGCGTCGGCCAGCGCCGAGCCGAGCACGATCCCCATCTCGCCCGGCACGAGTGCATCGAGCCGCCCGGTCTTCAGCTTGCGCGCGATCTCGGACACGCGCGGCTCCAGCACCGGATCGATGCCGCGCAGCGCGACGCCCGTCACGCTGCCCGCGTTCGTCAGCAGCGCCTGCGCATCGACATAGGGCGCGACGGCGCGCACCGCCGGATTCCGCAGCGATTCGTGCGCGGTGAGCCGCCAGTCGGGCATCGTGCCGGTCGGCGAGAAGATTTCCACGTGCGCGAGCACCGACAGCATCCGGTCGCGCACTTCGGTCCGGAATCCGTTCATCACCGACAGCACGACGATTAGCGCGGCGACCCCGAGCGCGATGCCGGCCATCGCGGCGCCGGCAATGAATGACACGAAGCCGTCGCCGGCCGAGCGCCGGCCGCCGCGCGCATAGCGCAGCCCGATTTGCCATTCGAACGGGAGTTTCAAGCGTTTTCCTTTCATTTCGATTCGAATCATGCCGAGCCGCGCATTCTAGCGAACGCCGCGCGACCGCGCGCAGCGGTTGGCCGGCGAGCCGAAATCCGGCCGACCGGCCGGTTATCCGGCAGCGTTGCGCGTCGGCACGCCGATATTTCCATCGTTTCGGGTCTGATCGATAATGGCGCCCAGCATCCGGTCGAACATACCAAGTATTTACGGCGCAACCGGGCCGCGCCGTCACAAGACCCATAACGATTCGGGGAAGGTTGCCGCACCCGGCAGCATGTCCTTGACAAGGAAATAACAATGGATTTGCTGCGCTTTCTGCTGCTCCTGCCCGTTCGCGTGGCGGGCTTCGTCTGGTGGCTGCTCGGCTGCGTGCTGCGGCCGCTGGTCGGCGACGTGTCGTGGACGGCGCCCGCGTGGATGGGCGTCACCGTCGCGGCCGTGCGCCGCCGCCCGTGGCATGCCGGCGGCCTCGTGCTGCTCGCGGCCGCGCTCGGCTACGGCGGCTACTGGTTCAAGCACCGCCCGAAGCCGCCCGAGCCCGAGACCGTCAGCTTCACCGTGAAGGCGCCGGCGATCACCACCTATGAGGTGGACGAGAGCGACAAGCCGAAGATCACCGTGCATCCGCTCGAAGTCGTGTTCGCGCAATCGGCCGCGCCGATCGAACAGGTCGGCAAGCCGGCCGGCGACGGCATCGAGATGACGCCCGCGCTGAAGGGCGCGTGGGAGTGGGTCGACGACAAGACGCTGCGCTTCACGCCGGCGGCCGACTGGCCGGTCGGCGCGCACGTCGAGGTGCGTTTCGCGGTGCACCGGGTGTTCGCGCCGCAGGTGACGATGCACGACGACCGTTTCGCCTTCGACCTGCCGGCGTTCGCCGCGACATTCGGCAACAATGAGTTCTATCAGAACCCCGACAATCCGGCGGAGAAGCAGGCGCTGCTGCAGTTGCGCTTCAACTACCCGGTCGATCCGGCCGAGTTCGAGAAGCGCATCGGCCTCGTGCTGGTCGGCCGCGACGGCAAGAATTCGACGCCGCTGCGCTACACCGTCAGCTACGACAAGATGAAGACGAGCGCATGGATCCACTCGCAGTCGCTCGAGATCCCGCTTGACTCGATGGCGGCACGGCTCGACGTCGACAAGGGCGTGAAGAGCGCGCGCGGCGGCAACGGCACGCCGGACGTGCTGCACGCGTCGGTTGACGTGCCGGGGCTCTACAGCCTGTCGATCGACAACATCGCGCCGACGCTCGTCGACAACGAGCGCTACGAGCCCGAGCAGGTGCTCGTCGCGGAAGCGTCCGACGGCGTGCGCAGCGCCGACCTGGCCGCGCGCGCCAAGGCGTGGGTGTTGCCGAAACGCAAGCCGGGCGTCGATCAGTCGGACGACGATCCGCCTTACGAATGGAACGTGGCCGACATCAGCGACGCGGTGCTGAAGCAGTCGAAGCCGCTGCCGCTCGACGTGGTGCCGACCGAGAACGACTACGCAACGCTGCAAAGTTTCAAATATCACGCGACGCCGGGCGATCGCATCTTCGTGCGGTTCGCCGAAGACCTGAAATCGGCAGGCGGCTACCTGCTCGCCGAGCCGGCGACGGCCGCGTTCACGGTGCCCGACTATCCGAAGCTGCTGCGCTTCATGGCCGACGGTTCGCTGCTGTCGATGAGCGGCAGCAAGCGGCTGTCGGTCGTGTCGCGCAACCTGCCGGGGATGAAGGTCGAGATCGGCCGCGTGCTGCCCGACCAGCTTCAGCATCTGGTGAGCTTCAACAACGGCACGTACGCACGGCCCGAGCTGTCGTATTCGTTCAGCGAGGATCACATCGTCGAGCGCTTCGTGCAGACGCGCGCGTTCCCGGCCGGCGAACCCGGCAAGGCGCATTACGAAGGCATCGATCTCGGCCAGTACCTGAAGGGCGGCAAGCGCGGCGTGTTCCTGCTGCACCTGACGAAGTACGACCCGGCCGCCGAGAAGAAAAAGGCTGACGACGCGAAGGACGGCGATGCCGCGTCCGACGGCAGCCAGGATCAGTCCGACAACGCCGATTCGAGCGACAGCAACGGCAACGGCAACGGCGACGACAGCGGCAATGCGCTCGGCGACACGCGCCTGATCGTCGTGACCGATCTCGGGATGCTGGTCAAGAAGGCGCTGGACGGCAGCCAGGACGTGTTCGTGCAGTCGATCCGCAACGGCCGCCCGGTTGCGGGCGCAACCGTGTCGGTGCTCGCGGTGAACGGCCAGGCGCTGTTCACGCAGACGACCGGCGCCGACGGCATCGTGCATTTCCCCGCGTTCAAGGGGCTCGACCGCGAGAAGCGGCCGCAGCTGTATGTCGTGAAGAAGGACACCGACCTGTCGTTCCTGCCGGTGGCCGGCCGCGATCGCCAGCTCGATTTCTCGCGTTTCGACGTCGACGGCGAGCGCAATGCGACGGGGCAGGGGCAATTGTCCGCGTACCTGTTCTCGGATCGCGGGCTGTATCGCCCTGGCGACCCGTTCCACATCGGCCTGATCGTGCGCGCGGCGAGCTGGGCGCGCAGCCCGGCCGGCGTGCCGCTGCAGGCGGAGATCGTCGACCCGCGCGGGATCACCGTCGAGCGCAAGCCGGTGACGGTCGATGCGACCGGTTTCACCGAGCTCGGCTATACGACGGCCGAAACGGCGCCGACCGGCACATGGACGGTCAACCTGTATATCGTCAAGGACGGCCAGCCCGGCGCCGAGCCGATCGGCAGCACGACAGTGCAGGTGAAGGAGTTCCTGCCCGACCGGATGAAGGTCGATGCGAAGCTGTCGCAACAGGTCGTCGAAGGGTGGGTGAAGCCGAAGGGGCTGAAGGGCATCGTCGATGCGCAGAACCTGTTCGGCACGCCGGCGGAGAAGCGCCGCGTCGCGGCGACGCTGACGCTGCGCCCGGTGTGGCCGTCGTTCCGCAGCTGGCAGGGCTATCACTTCTTCGACGCACGCCGCGCGAAGGAGGGCTATACGACGACGCTGCAGGACGGCACGACCGACGACAAGGGCCATGCCGAGTTCAATCTCGATCTCGACAAGTATGCGGACGCGACCTACCAGCTCTATTTCCAGGCGAAGGCCTATGAGGCGGAAGGCGGGCGCAACGTCGCCGCGAACGCGCAGACGCTCGTGTCGAACAACGACTGGCTCGTCGGCTACAAGTCGGTCGACGATCTCGGCTACGTGAAGCGCGGCAGCCCGCGCACGGTGCGGCTCGTCGCGATCGATCCGAACGCGAAGGCGATCGACGTGAAGGGCCTGCGGGCGCAGCTCGTCGAGGAACGCTACGTATCGGTGCTGACCAAGCAGGATTCCGGCGCATACAAATACGATTCGCGGCTGAAGGAAGTGCCGGTCGACGAGAAGCCGCTGACGATTCCGGCAGCCGGGCTCGACTTCACGCTGCGCACCGACAAGCCGGGCAGCTACGCGCTCGTGATCCGCAACGCGGACGGCGCCGCGGTGAACCGGATCGAGTATTCGGTCACGGGCGATGCAAACGTCACGCGTTCGCTCGACCGCAACGCGGAGCTGCAGGTGAGCCTCGCGAAGCACGACTTCAAGCCGGGCGAGCAGGTCGAGATCGCGATCCGCGCGCCTTACGCGGGCAGCGGCCTGATCACGATCGAGCGCGACAAGGTGTATGCGCACGCGTGGTTCCATGCGGATACGACGAGCTCGATCCAGCACATCACGGTGCCGGCCGGGTTCGAGGGCAACGGCTACATCAACGTTCAATACATCCGCGATCCGTCGTCCGACGAAATCTTCATGAGCCCGCTGAGCTACGGCGTCGTGCCGTTTTCGGTGAACCTCGACGCGCGCCGCAACGCGGTGTCGGTCGATGCGCCGGCGCTCGTGAAGCCCGGCGAGACGGTGAATTTCACCGTGCATTCGGCGAAGCCCGCGAAGGTCGTGGTGTTCGCGGTCGACGAGGGCATCCTGCAGGTCGCGCGCTACAAGCTCGGCGATCCGCTGAAGTTCTTCTTCCGCAAGCGGATGCTCGAAGTCGGCACGTCGCAGATCCTCGACCTGATCCTGCCGGACTTCGAGAAGCTGATGGCGATGGCCGCACCGGGTGGTGACGCCGACGATGCGATCGGCCGTCAGCTGAACCCGTTCAAGCGCAAGCGCGACAAGCCGGTCGTCTATTGGTCGGGGATCGTCGACGTGAACGGCGACACGCGCCTGAGCTACACGGTGCCCGACTATTTCAACGGCAAGCTGCGCGTGATGGCCGTGTCGGTGTCGCCGGACCTGGTCGGCACATTCGAAGGCGCGACGACCGTGCGCGGCGATTTCGTGCTGTCGCCGAACGTGCCGACGACGCTCGCACCGGGCGACGAAGCCGACGTCAGTGTTGGTGTCGCGAACAACCTGACGGGGGTCGGCAACCAGCCGGTGCCGGTCGCGGTTACGCTGAAGACGGGCCCGCAGCTGCAGGTGATCGGGCCGGCCACGCAGAACGTCGCGCTCGCGCCGCAGCACGAGGGCGTCGCGATGTTCCGCGTGAAGGCGACTGACACGCTCGGCTCGGGCGCGCTGTCGTTCGGCGCGCGCTACGGCGCGAAGGGTGCGCAGCAGCGCGTCGACGTGTCGGTGCGCCCGGCCGCCGCGTTCCGCACGCAGCTCGATATCGCGCGGCTCGATCCGGGCAAGAAGGCGAACGTGCCGAACCTGAGGTCGATGTACGACGCGTATGCGTCGCGCGACGCGAGCATCTCGACCGCGCCGCTCGTGCTGTCCGAAGGGCTGTCGTCGTATCTCGTCAACTTCGAGCACTACTGCAGCGAGCAGATGGTGAGCGCGGCCGTGCCGCGCGTGTTCGCGGCGAAGTGGCTGTCGGTGCGCGCGCTGACGAGCGCGATGCATGCGACCGACCCGGGTGCCGACGCGACGAACGCAGCGGCGATTACGCAGTTCCTCGGCGTGCTGCGCAGCCGGCAGAACGCGCAGGGCGGGTTCGGCCTGTGGAGCGCGACGCCCGATGCCGATCCGTTCGTGTCCGCGTACGCGATGCACGTGCTGCTCGACGCGCGCGAGCGCGGGATCGCGGTGCCGAAGGACATGCTCGACGCGGGCAACCAGTATCTGCAGAAGCTCGCGGCGAACGATTCGCTCGGCTCGCTCGACCTGCTGCGGCAGCGCGCGTACGCGGTGTATCTGCTGACGCGCCAGGGCAACGTGACGACCAACAGCCTCGCGGCCGTGCAGAAGCGGCTGCAGGATGCGTATCCGAACGACTGGAAGAACGATCTCGCGGCCGCGTGGCTCGCCGCGTCGTATCAGTTGCTGAAGCAGGACAAGGAAGCGGCGGCACTGATCGCCGGCCCGCAGGCGCTGCTCGAGCGCAAGCGCGCGTCCGACGGCGGTTACGTGACCGGCTACTACCTCGATCCGCTGACGCGCGACGCGAGCGTGCTGTACCTGATCGCGAAGCACTTCCCGGAGCGCGTGCGCAAGCTGTCGCCGCGCGCGATGGACAACCTCGCCGCGCCGCTCGTCGACAACCGCTACAACACGCTGTCGTCGGCGATGACGATCCTCGCGCTCGATGCGTATGCGGCGTCGAGTGCGGGCCAGCTCGACCAGCTCGCGATCGACGAGGTGCGTGCGGGCGCCGCGCCGAAGGACGTGTCGTCGATCCAGGCGAACCTCGTGCGCTCGGGCACGTGGTCGGGCGGTGCGTCGCGTGTCGACTTCGTGAACGGCAGCACGCTGCCCGCGTGGTGGGTCTCGAGCCAGTCGGGCTACGATCGCGGCACGTCGACGAAGGCGATCAAGAACGGGCTGGAGATCGTGCGCGACTACACCGGCACGGACGGCAAGCCGCTCGACAAGATCACGCTCGGCCAGGAGATCGACGTGCACCTGAAGATCCGTGCGACGGGCTCGGCGAACGTCGGCAACGTTGCGATCGTCGACCTGCTGCCGGGCGGCTTCGATCCGGTGATCGCGCCGCCGCCCGTGACCGACACGCAGGACGGTGACAGCAACGGCGATGGCGGCGCGTCGGCGCCGGTGGCCGATGCACCGTGGCGTTCGCCGATCGGCGTGAAGGGTTCCACGTGGCAGCCGCAGTTCGCGGACGTTCGCGAGGATCGCGTGGTGATCTACGGCACCGCGACGACCAACGTGCGCGAGTTCGTCTACCGGATCAAGGCGAGCAACGCGGGCCGCTTCATCGCGCCGCCGGCATACGGCGAGTCGATGTACGACCGCCGCGTGCAGGCGCAGGCGCCGGGCGGCACGACGCTGACGGTGGAGCGCGTGCGATGACGATGAGGACGCCACGTCGTGACCTGCCGCGCCGGGGGCGAGGAGCGCCCGCGCGTGGCTGACGACGTTTCGGTGCTCCGGCGCGCGCTGCACGGCGCCGGCCGCTGGTTGCATCGCTGGCAGAACTGGATCGCCGGCGCGCTGCTCGTATTCGGCGCGCTGGCCGCGTGCCGGATGTGGCCGCATCCGCCGCTGCGCGACTGGAAGCCGTCGTCGGTTGCGGTGACGGACGCGCAGGGCCGGTTGCTGCGCCTGACGCTCGCGAAGGACGACCGCTACCGGCTGTGGGTGCCGCTCGACCGGATGTCGCCGCAGCTCGTCGAAGCCGTGATGCTGCATGAGGACCGCTGGTTCTGGTGGCATCCCGGTTTCAACCCGTACGGGCTCGCGCGCGGCGCATGGATCACTTACGTGCGCGGCGGCAATCCGCAGGGCGGCTCGACGCTGACGATGCAGCTCGCGCGCTCGCTGTGGCGGCTGAACACGCGCACGCCGACCGGCAAGCTCGAGCAGGTCGCACGCGCGGTGCAGCTCGAACTTTTCTATTCGAAACGGCAGATCCTCGAAGCGTATCTGAACGACGCGCCGTACGGCCGCAACGTCGAAGGCGCGGGCACCGCGAGCGTCGTCTATTTCGACCGGATGCCAGATGCGCTGACGCTGCCCGAGGCGCTCGCGCTCGCGGTGATTCCGCAGGACCCGGCGCGGCGCGTGCGCGGCGGGCAGGACGAGATCAATCGCGCGCTGGCCGCGTCGCGCAACCGGTTGTATGCGCGCTGGCTGACGAAGCATCCGGGCGATGCGTCGCTCAAGCCGCTGTTCGCGTTGCCGCTTGCGATGCGGCCGCTGTCCGCGCTGCCGTTCGACGCGCCGCATGCGGTCGATCAGGCGCTCGCCGCACGCAGCGCGTGGCGCACGACCTCGGGCGGCGCGTCGAACGACCACGACGCTGGCACGCGGCTCGTGACGACGCTCGATCTCGACCTGCAGCGCACGCTCGAACGGCAGATCGCACGCTATGTCGCGCGCAACGATACGCGCGGCGTGCGCAACGCGGCGGCGATCCTCGTCGATACGCGCGACATGGGCGTGAAGGCGCTCGTCGGCTCCGCGAACTTCTTCGACCGCACGATCGACGGGCAGGTGAACGGCACGCTTGCGCGGCGTTCGCCGGGCTCGACGCTCAAGCCGTTCATCTATGCACTTGGCTTCGACCAGGGCGTGCTGCATCCGCAGACCGTGCTGCGCGACGTGCCGACTGCGTTCGGCCCGTATGCGCCGGAGAATTTCGACGGCCATTTCCTCGGGCCGATCACCGCGACCGATGCGTTGAACCGCAGCCGCAATGTGCCGGCCGTGTGGGTTGCGTCGCAGCTCAAGTCGCCGGACCTGTACCGGTTCCTGCAGGAAGCCGGCGTGCGCCGGCTCGCGAGTGCGCAGCACTACGGGCTTGCGCTCGTGCTCGGCGGCGGCGAAGTGACGATGCAGGATCTCGCGGCGCTTTACGCGATGCTCGCGAATCGCGGCGAGTTCCGGACGCTGCGGCTGCGCGCGGACGAACCGGCGCTGCCCGGCCGGCGCCTGTTGAGCGCCGAGGCGAGCTACATGACGATGGACATGCTGCGCCAGCACCTGCGCCCCGACGAGACGAGCGGCGCGCAGCCATCGAGCGTGCCCGTCTACTGGAAGACCGGTACGTCGTGGTCGTTCCGCGATGCGTGGACGGCGGGTGTGTTTGGCCCGTACGTGCTGGTCGTGTGGGTCGGCAATTTCGACAACTCGACCAATACGGCGTTCGTCGGCGTCGATGCGGCCGCGCCGCTGTTCTTCCAGGTCGTCGATGCGCTGAATGCCGAGCGCACGCTCGTCGAGCCGCCGCGCGCGCTGCCGCCGAAGCTGAAGCGCGTGCGGATCTGCCTCGCGAGCGGCGATTTGCCGAACGAGTGGTGTCCGCAACAGGGCTGGACGTGGTTCATTCCGGGCACGTCGCCGATTCGCGTGAGCACCGTGCACCGGCCGGTCGTGATCGACGATGCGACGGGGAAGGCCGCGTGTCCGCCGTACGACGGCAAGCGCACGCATACGGAGATCTTCGAGTTCTGGCCGTCGGATCTGCAGCAGGTGTTCGCGCAGGCCGGCATTCCGCGCCGGCGGCCGCCGCAGAATGCGGACTGCCGCGACGCGGGGCAGGTCGAGGGTGATCCGCCGCGCATCACGTCGCCGCTGCGCGGCAGTACGTATGCGATGCGCGTGAGGAGTACGGAGGAGACGCGCATCGCGTTCAACGCGACGGCCGATGCGAGCGCGCATGCGCTGTACTGGTTCGTCAACGATGCATTTGTCGGGCGCAGTGCGCCGGGCGATGCGTTGTTCTGGCAGCCGCGGACGGCCGGCAGTTTTACGGTGCGCGTGGTCGACGATCACGGGCGCAGCGATCAGCGGCCGCTGGCGGTCGGGTTGGAGCAATAGCGGTTGCGCGCCTGTCACGTGGGTGGCTGTCGTGTGACTGCGTCGACCTCTTTTGTGCGGAGTGGATTTCCGCGGACATGGGGCAGACGGTCGGCATTCGGCCGGCGCCATCGTTCGACAACAGTGCAGCGAGAAATGAAATGATTGCAATCGACGTCGCGTGGAAGCACGTTTTCGAGGCGGAGCCGGTCCGACTCGTTTCGGTGCTGGATCGGGATCGCTATGAGGTGCGCAAGCTCGAATTTTTTCGCGACGGCCGGGTGGGATTTGCCGACGAAGCGAGGTCGTCGCATGGAACGGAGCTTGGAACGGTTCCGGTGCCGCCACTGGTCGAGATCAACGCCGATCCTGAATTCGATGGAAGAGAGATCACGTTGGAAGATTTCGAAACGCTATGGTCGTGCCATGTGACACGTATCGATCGCGTCGACTGAGTGTGCGGCGTTGGGCCGCAATCAGTCGCTCGACATCGGCGCGTAGATCGCCGACCATCGATAACGAGAGCGTCGAACGTCATCGTCCACCGTGATCGGCAACATCGGAAGCGTGTCTGCACGATGCGGTTGGGTGGAATCGTGCAGTCCGAGCCCCATTCGTCACCCGCAACAGGAATTTTCATCATGACGGCCACACCGCCGGAACGCATCGCAATCAATCATGACGAGTTCGACGCGAAGTACGTCGGCCGAACGATTAACGGCAGCCAGTTCTTTTTGACTACGCCGTTTGTACCCGAATCCTCGAAACGACCGGGCGCGGAATATGTCGCGCTTTATCTGTTTGATGCCGGAGGCACCTTGCAGGAGGCGCGAATCGAAGCCTTTGGTCCGCGTGCCGCCATGGATCTGACGGCACGCAATGCCTGCTGCGAACGGTATCTGGCCGAGCTTGGCGAAGTGCAGTACGGTCGCATCGAGATCGCCCCTTTCTCTGTCGAACGTTTCGGCGTCACGTTTGGACTCTTGGCGGACGACAGGGACGAAGATGACGACGCGGCGCTATACATCATGGAGCCAGGAAACTATATGGCTTTCTTCGAGCCGTGGGACAGCGGCGACTACGACACCTGATTGCTTGCTGGCGGCAGCAGGGCAGGCGTACCTGCCTGACGACCTCGTGGCGAGTTGCCGTTGCCGGTGAAGCCGGTGGACTGCTTCGGGGCGTCAGGCGACCTCCACGGAAATCCCCGCATCCATCTCCAGTCCTCTTTCCCGATGCCGGTCACAGCGGCGCACGGGCAGCCTTCCATCACCCATATCCGCCTTCGCCTGCAGCCCCTTCAACCCCTGGATCGCGACCAGCAGCGCGCACCCGTGCGCGTCCGACCCCTATCACGGGCGTAGCGATCAGCCGCCGCTCGCGGTGGGGTTGGAGCAGTAGCGGCCCGCCCGCGCCGGTTCAGACGCTGTAGCCGATCCTCAGGACCCCCCATGGTCGTCCGCCGACGACGATCGGCGCGGAAACGTCCTTCATCAGCGCGAATTGACCATTGCCCATATCGCGCCGATAGGTCTGCAACAGGAACGGCTTGGTATGCGACACGGAGGTGCGCGCCGTCCGGTCGGTGTAGATCCGGCGGTTCCGGCAATTCGCCGCGTTCCAGGTGGCGTCCGTGCGCTGAGGCAGCGAGAATTTCCGGTTGTGGGTAGGCAGGTAGCACTGCCTGTCGAAGCTGGCGCAATAGACGATGCGCTCGTCGAACCCGAGCACCGGCTCCTGGATGGCCGGCAGCACGCGATCGGTGAAGGCCGTGAAGCGTGTCACGAACTGCTGCGGATCGGTGCCGGGAATCGGCTCGTAGTGCGCGTCGAAGAGCGCGTCGAGCGCGATGTCGCCGCGGCTGACCGCCTCCTCGAAGAGCTTGCTGATCGCGGCGGCGGTGTTCCGTGCGGTTTCGATCAGGCGCGTGTCGGGCGATTCGATGCCGGTCGCGGCCGTGAGTTCGATGAGGGTCTCGGAGACGGAGAGCAGATTGCCGAGCCGATCCTTGGCCTGTGAGAAGTTGTCGCTCGAGTTTTCGACACCGGACGCCATCTCGCCCACCTGTTCGTCGAGGCGGTGGCACTGCGTCTCGATCTCGTCCGTCAGCGACGCGATCTGTTCGGCTTCGCCGGCGAGCTCGGTGATCGCGTGCCCGGTCGCGTGCACGACTTCGCCGATCGTGCGCGTGCCCTCGCGTACGCGGTGTGCGCGCGCGGCGTTGTCGGTTCCGTCCGCGATCAGGTGCTCGGTCTGCTCGGCGAGGCGGGCAAGGGTCGTTTCGATCTGGGCCGTGGCCTGCCCGGTCTTGGCGGACAGGTTCTTGACCTCGGCTGCGACGACGGCGAAGCTGCGGCCCGACTCGCCAGCGCGCGCGGCCTCGATCGCGGCGTTCAGCGCGAGCAGGTGGGTCTGGCGAGCGATGACGGAGATCTCCTCGGACACGGCCCGCACGTGATCGAGCGCGTCGCGTAGCGCACCCATCTGGCTGCCGATCGCAGTGACGCCCTCGACGAGGACGTGAATGTCCGCGAGCGATGCCTCGATCGTCTGCTGCGACTGCAGGACCGCGCTCGATGCGTTGGCGCTGACATTGCGCACCTGCTGCGCGGCCTCGGCGATCCGGTGGTTGCCGCGCAACGTAAGGGCCGCCGATTCGCGCAGCGTATGGCAGACCTCCGCCTGCCGGGCGACGCGGGCGGCGACTTCCTCGACGTGCCCCGACACATCGCAGATCTCGATGCCGAGCCTGCCGGCCTGCTCGGCGATGTCGCCGACGAGTGCGCGTGATGAACGGCGGCCGCGACCGATTCCGAAAAGGTTCACGTTGCTGGGTCTCCTTGAGGGCGCACCCGCCCGGTTCCCGGCGGATAGTGGGCGTGCGCTCCTGACTTGACGGCAGCGCGGCCGCAGACTTGAGGTCGGGTAAACATCGAGGCTGAATGGTCGGCGCGACGCCGGGCGCAGCACGTCGTTCCCCGTGCTCGCGGCGTGCGGGGACGGCCGTGTGCCGGCCGTCCGCAGGCTGCGTCAGAATACGTGGTGGATGCCGGCATTGACACCGACCGTCGTGCCCGGCAATCCGAACAGCGCGCCGCCCGTTATGCCGAGGCCCGTATCCATCGCGCCGTGGTTGTTGACGACGCCGACCTGCGCATACAGGCCGGTTCGCTTCGACAGGCTGTAGTCGGCGCCGATCGCGGCAAGCAGCGAATGATTGTGCGAATCGTTGCGGTCGGTCGTGTACCACGCGCCGGTGTTCAGGTCGAGGGCCGGCGTGACGCGATAGTCGAGACCGGCGCTATACACGTTGTTGCTGAACGAGCCGGCGACCTTGTAGCTCGTGAACGACGCCTTGCCGGTCACGGGCCCGAATGTGTAGGCGGCGCCGATCGTGCGGCCGACGAATGCGACCGTGCTCGGAACCGGCGTCGGCGACGTGCCGCCGTTGCCGTCGTAGAGTGCCGCGTTGAGCATGAATGCGCCATTCGTATAGGTGAGGCTGCCGGAATACTGGCGTCCCGCCTGGAAATCGCCGGCCTTTCCGCCGAATCCGAACATCGCGCTGCCTGTCAGCCCGGCGATCGTCGGGCTCGTGTACGAAATCGCATTCGGGTTAAAGAGGCCCGTGACGAGCACGTTGTCGACGTAAGGGATCAGCGCGGCGCCGAAGTGCGAGATATTGCGGGGATCCGATCCGAGTACCGCGAGCACGAATGGCGAGAACTGCAGGCCGACCTTCGTCTCGCCGAATCCGCCGTCGATTCCGACCCACGCCTGGCGGCCGAAGAAGTTGCCGTTCGAATGGCCGAACGCGCCGTCCGTGATGTTGAAGCCGCTTTCCAGCTTGAATCTCGCATGCAACCCGCCGCCGAGATCTTCGGTACCCGTCATGCCGAAATTGGTCGGCGTCATGCCGGTGTCGGTCAGCGCGAACTGGCGTCCGGCGTTGCCACCGGTTGCGGAGTCGAGCGATCGGCTCGTATAAAGCAATGCGGCGTCGAGGTCGCCGTACAGCGTGATGCTGCTCTGAGCGAAGCTGCTCGTGCTTGCCGCTGCGCCCAGCAGTGCCGCGCAAATCATCCGTGTCCTTCCGTTCATCGTCTGTCTCCGTTTTGTTGAGTTCTGTAATACGTATAACTAATTAAAAATGCGGCGACGGAATCGATTCGAGCCGCCTGCATGCCGTGCCGTCGGGGAACGCACGGCGATGCTTCTCGCGGGCCGGATACGGCCGCGCTCCGGCGCCGCGGCGATGCGGAACGCACGCCGCGGCGGGTGGTGTCACATCGAGCGGTTCAACTGCTCGAGGATGGCCGGATTCTCGAGCGTGGACGTATCCTGCGTGATCGCCTCGCCCTTCGCGAGCGAGCGCAGCAGGCGACGCATGATCTTGCCCGAGCGCGTCTTCGGCAGGTTGTCGCCGAAGCGGATGTCCTTCGGCTTCGCGATCGGCCCGATCTGCTTGCCGACCCAGTCGCGCAGCGTCTTCGCAAGCGCCGCCGCTTCCTCGCCTTCCGGACGCGAACGTTTCAGCACCACGAACGCAACCACCGCCTCGCCCGTCGTATCGTCCGGACGGCCGACCACGGCCGCCTCGGCCACGAGTTCGTGCGAGACCAGCGCCGATTCGATTTCCATCGTGCCGAGCCGGTGGCCCGACACGTTCAGCACGTCGTCGATCCGGCCCATGATCGTGAAGTAGCCGGTGTCCTTGTCGCGCACGGTGCCGTCGCCGGCCAGATACAGGCGCCCGCCGAGTTCCTCGGGGTAGTAGCTCTTCTTGAAGCGTTCCGGGTCGCCCCAGATCGTGCGGATCATCGCGGGCCACGGGCGCTTGACGACGAGAATGCCGCCTTGCCCGTTCGGCACGTCCTGGCCGGTTTCGTCGACCACCGCGGCCATGATGCCCGGCAGCGGCAGCGTGCACGAACCGGGCACGGTCGGCGTCGCGCCCGGCAGCGGCGTGATCATGTGGCCGCCCGTCTCGGTCTGCCACCACGTGTCGACGATCGGGCAGCGCTCCTGGCCGACGTGCTTGTGATACCACATCCAGGCTTCCGGATTGATCGGCTCGCCGACCGTGCCGATGATGCGCAGGCTCGACAGGTCGTAGCTCTTCGGATGCACCTTGTCGTCGGCTTCGGCCGCCTTGATCAGCGAACGGATCGCGGTCGGCGCGGTGTAGAACACGGTGACCTTGTGGTCGCCGATCATCTTCCAGAAGCGGCCTGCGTCCGGGTAGGTCGGCACGCCTTCGAACACGACCTGGGTGCCGCCGCACGCGAGCGGGCCGTACGTGATGTACGTGTGACCGGTGACCCAGCCGATGTCGGCCGTGCACCAGAACACGTCGGTGGGCTTCCAGTCGAAGGTCCACTTCATCGTCTGCGCGGCCCACAGCAGGTAGCCGCCCGTGCTGTGCTGCACGCCCTTCGGCTTGCCGGTCGAGCCCGACGTATACAGGATGAACAGCGGATGCTCGGCGCCGACCCATTCCGGCTCGCACTGGTCGGATTCGGCGGCCGTCAG
>NZ_CABVQC010000040.1 GCF_902499175.1 Burkholderia aenigmatica | reverse complement strand
GACCGTGAAACGACTCTACGCCGATGATAGTGCGGATTCCCGTGTGAAAGTAGGTAATCGTCAGGCTCCCTAAGCCAAGAACCCCCGCCCGAAAAGGCGGGGGTTTTTGCATTTCGGCGACGGAAATGCGTGCGTGCGGGGAAGGGCATTGCACTCATTGCACACCACCGCCACCGGCCAGATCAACCTCCCTCTTGCGGAGCGGAGCAGCTCCTATCGGCGCGGCTAAGGGCTACGTCTTCTCAGCCAGCAGAGGCGGATGTTGTTAAAAGGGGCATGGCGATGTGCCGCGGCCGAGCAAAGGGCCGGCTGTCGAAGTCGGATGTAACGCTACTCCGTTGTCCCGAAAGCAACGTTTCCGTTCCGAAGGTTTGAGTTGCGTATCGAAAGTCGTTGCACGCGATTGTCCGTGCTGCGACCGGCGCCCGACTTCGTCGTTTCCGAAGGTGTCGCCATTCCCCTGGGAACCTGATCGCCAATGCCCTCGCCGAATGGGGAGGCATTGGAAATGATCACCAGTTGAAGGGGCCTTGAACGCGGTGTGCGACGTTTCCGCCTTCCGGCATGTAGTGGATCACGAATGACTTGCGCGTGCTCCCTGGGGCGACATAATCGGCGCCGCCGTGCACGAGCATCCCGTGCCAGAAAAGGACCTCGCCCTTTTTCGCGAGGAATTCATTGCGCTCGTATTTCGACGCAACCTGTTCAATGTACTCTTGATACCGATCTGATTGCTCGGGGGGTGATGTGCGGCGTTGTGTCTGCGGGTAGTTGTCGAACTCGCTGAAAAGTGGCTCGCGGTGCGACTTCGGGAAATAGACGAGCGGGCCAGAGCCTGGCTTGATGTCTTCGAGTGCGACCCACACGCCGATAAGCGCATTCAT
This sequence comes from Burkholderia aenigmatica, assembly GCF_902499175.1. Classification (GTDB taxonomy): domain Bacteria; phylum Pseudomonadota; class Gammaproteobacteria; order Burkholderiales; family Burkholderiaceae; genus Burkholderia; species Burkholderia aenigmatica. The sequence goes on along the minus strand of NZ_CABVQC010000040.1, from coordinate 79,611 downwards.
CGGCCATGTGTGGAAGACGCATGTGTCCTGATGCAGAAGTTGCATGCTTCCCTTTGAAAAGGTCAGCGAAAAGTGCGGCACGGCTGCGCGGTCGAGTAGCGCGGAACAGATGCGGATAGCCTGCTTGTTGCGAAAGATCTTCGCGGCGGCCTGGTTATACAGATGGAACTCGCCGATGCGCCAGTTCGATTCCTCTCTCGCTTGACTGCGAGTTTCGCGCGGAAGGGCAAGTAGGTCGCTGTGCGGCATGTGAGTCGTCTTGACTCCGTCGACGATGACGTCCGAGATGGTCAGGCCGTCGATCGCTTTGTCGGCGAACCAGGCGCTATCGACTTCTGACGCATAGGCTTCGAGGTCGGCGAGGCCAAATACGTCCGGCATCGTGAAGTAGCCGTCTGTTACCCACTTAGATAGCAAATCGCGCTCATCTGAGCTGAGCCCCCACCGATCCGCGATTTCTGGAACTCGCGTTAACGCGTCGGGTTCTTCAAACCAAAGCTTGTAAGTTCGCTCGTTTTTCCAGTCGATTATGCCTGACCGGGTTGCCGCTCGTCGTTCAAAGGCTCTTTTGACTTTTGAGATTATCGAGTTCATGCAGTTCCTCGGAGGTAACGCAGGAGTTTGAAAGTCCAGACGGTGTTATGGCTTGTTGGCTGCTCGAAGAATAACGATGAATAGATTTAACCGCCGCCTTCGGGCGGCTTTTTTACGGGATTTCTGCTGGATACTGAGGCGCTCGCCGAAGTCGAGTGCGCTATCTTGAGTGAGCCGGACGCAGTCTTCGCGTACCTCCGGCGCCGCTCAGAGGTGCAGCGCGACTGGACGATTCTACAGTACGGGCATGGGATTTCGAGCCAGGCGAAATCACAAAGCGCATTCGAGATTTTGTGCGGCGCACACATATGCCGAGTTACACGCTCGAAACGGCAATCGGCAATTTCAATCGAGCCGTCAAAGCGATATCCACGAAACTCGACAAAAAGTCGGAGAAGGAGTGATCGTAAGCGCCTCGCAACTGGTCTCGGCGTGCGGGGCAAACACGGCGAGCTCGCTGTCTCGCCGCCGTGCCCGAGCGTTCGTAGCGCCAACCGCGATTCAGTACCGGAAGCAAGGCTTCGCTGTCCGGCGCAACGACCGGACGCGCGCGCAAACCCGCCCGCGCATCTCTCCCGTTTCCTGCGGCCAGGCGACATCGAGGCATTCGACGGGAGGCTCCGGTGTCCCGCAAGCAATGTCGCTAAAGCCCCTACGAATACCGGAAGCAACGTCGGCGGAGCCCCCCGGCACGATATTTGCAAAAAATTTGCATCTACCCGCTTGGCAGAGTGCTCAAGAGGTCGTATGATGGCGGTCTTTCGTTTTCAGCGTAGATGCAGATCGACGTTGAGGGCGGAGTCTGACGAAGATGCGGCGCTGATCGGTAGTACCCATGCTTGCCTTAGCCGGGCAAGGCCGGGAGATCGGTAGTCAAGCAAGTGTCGGGAAGAGAGTGAAAATAATCTTCCGGATGTGCTTGACAGATGTGCGATGCACCCCCATAATCGTCAGTTCTCTACGGAGGGGTGCCCGAGTGGCTAAAGGGGGCAGACTGTAAATCTGTTGGCTTACGCCTACGTTGGTTCGAATCCAACCTCCTCCACCAAGATATCAGTGCAGTGAGCGGTAACGGAATCGTTTGTGGCCCGTGCGGGTGTAGCTCAATGGTAGAGCAGAAGCCTTCCAAGCTTACGACGAGGGTTCGATTCCCTTCACCCGCTCCAGACCGCGAAGTTGAAGCTTAAAGCGCCCATGTGGCTCAGTGGTAGAGCACTCCCTTGGTAAGGGAGAGGTCGGCAGTTCGATCCTGCCCATGGGCACCAGCAGTAAAAAGTCAGTGTCTTGTTTGCGCGCGGCGCAACCTGTGAAATTCCTTTTGGGAGTCGAAAATGGCCAAGGGTAAATTCGAGCGGACCAAGCCGCACGTGAACGTTGGTACGATTGGTCACGTTGACCACGGCAAGACGACGCTGACGGCAGCGATCACGACGGTTCTGACGAAGAAGTTCGGCGGCGAAGCGAAGGCATACGACCAGATCGACGCGGCACCGGAAGAAAAGGCGCGCGGCATCACGATCAACACGGCACACGTCGAGTACGAAACGGCTAACCGCCACTACGCACACGTCGACTGCCCGGGCCACGCTGACTATGTGAAGAACATGATCACGGGCGCAGCGCAGATGGACGGCGCGATCCTGGTTTGCTCGGCAGCTGACGGCCCGATGCCGCAGACGCGTGAGCACATCCTGCTGGCACGTCAGGTTGGCGTTCCGTACATCATCGTGTTCCTGAACAAGTGCGACATGGTGGACGACGCTGAACTGCTCGAGCTGGTCGAGATGGAAGTTCGCGAACTCCTGTCGAAGTACGACTTCCCGGGCGACGACACGCCGATCGTGAAGGGTTCGGCAAAGCTGGCGCTGGAAGGCGACACGGGCGAGCTGGGCGAAGTGGCGATCATGAGCCTGGCCGACGCGCTGGACACGTACATCCCGACGCCGGAGCGTGCAGTTGATGGCGCGTTCCTGATGCCGGTGGAAGACGTGTTCTCGATCTCGGGCCGTGGTACGGTTGTGACGGGTCGCGTTGAGCGCGGCATCGTGAAGGTCGGCGAAGAAATCGAAATCGTCGGTATCAAGCCGACGGTGAAGACGACCTGCACGGGCGTTGAAATGTTCCGCAAGCTGCTGGACCAAGGTCAAGCGGGCGACAACGTTGGTATCCTGCTGCGCGGCACGAAGCGTGAAGACGTGGAGCGTGGCCAGGTTCTGGCGAAGCCGGGTTCGATCACGCCGCACACGCACTTCACGGCTGAAGTGTACGTGCTGAGCAAGGACGAAGGCGGCCGTCACACGCCGTTCTTCAACAACTACCGTCCGCAGTTCTACTTCCGTACGACGGACGTGACGGGCTCGATCGAGCTGCCGAAGGACAAGGAAATGGTGATGCCGGGCGACAACGTGTCGATCACGGTGAAGCTGATCGCTCCGATCGCGATGGAAGAAGGTCTGCGCTTCGCAATCCGCGAAGGCGGCCGTACGGTCGGCGCCGGCGTCGTCGCCAAGATCATCGAGTAAGCCAGTTATTCGTTGATCGACAGTTTTGGGGCTGGCAACAGCCAGCCCCAGCATGGTTTAGGGGTATAGCTCAACTGGCAGAGCGTCGGTCTCCAAAACCGAAGGTTGGGGGTTCGATTCCCTCTGCCCCTGCCAAAAAATAGCCACGTGTCCTACGTGGCATTTGTTTTAAGGTGTTATGGCGAATCCATCCGTCGAAACTGTAAATACCTCCGGCGATAAGCTGATGCTGGCCCTGGGCGTATTGCTGGTCTTGGCCGGATTCGTGGGCTTCTTCTGGCTGGCCAATCAGCAGTGGTATGTCCGCGGTGCCGCGTTGGCGGTAGGTATCATCGCCGGCGTGGCCGTCGGGCTGATGTCCGCCCCTGGCAAGAGCCTCATCGCCTTTGCCAAGGATTCGTACAAGGAAGTCCGGAAGGTCGTTTGGCCCACCCGCAAGGAAGCAACGCAAACCACACTCGTCGTGTTCGGTTTCGTGCTCGTGATGGCGATTTTCCTCTGGTTGAGTGACAAATCGATCGAATGGGTGATTTTCTCGGCGATTCTGGGTTGGAAATGATATGAGCGATACTCCGGCATCCCCGAGCGGAAAGCGTTGGTACGTCGTGCACGCCTACTCCGGTATGGAGAAGAGCGTGCAACGCGCGCTTCAAGAGCGCATCGAACGTGCTGGCATGCAGGACAAATTCGGTCAGATCCTGGTTCCGACCGAAGAAGTGGTCGAAGTCAAAGGCGGCCACAAGGCTGTGACCGAGCGTCGTTTCTTCCCTGGCTACGTGCTGGTGGAGATGGAAATGACGGACGAAACGTGGCACCTCGTGAAGAACACCGCGAAGGTCACCGGTTTCGTCGGCGGTGCGCGTAACCGCCCGACCCCGATTTCCCCGAAGGAAGTCGAAAAGATCATGTCGCAGATGCAGGAAGGCGTCGAAAAGCCGCGCCCGAAGACCCTGTTCGAAGTCGGCGAGATGGTGCGTGTCAAGGAAGGCCCGTTCACGGACTTCAACGGCACCGTCGAAGAAGTCAACTACGAAAAATCGCGCGTGCGTGTGTCGGTCACCATCTTTGGCCGATCCACTCCGGTCGAACTCGAGTTCGGCCAGGTCGAAAAAGTTTGATCCCGATTCGGTGGGCAGCCTCGGCTGCCCACCTTCGCGCTTACGGTCCGCGTCATGGCCGTTGAGGAGCGTCAGTAGCCAGCGGCGAAAGCGCGTTATTACTCACCGAACGCCTTCTCTGGCGTTCCAATGAGGTTCACAAATGGCAAAGAAGATTATCGGCTTTATCAAGCTGCAGATCCCTGCAGGTAAAGCCAACCCGTCGCCGCCGGTCGGTCCGGCACTGGGCCAGCGCGGCCTGAACATCATGGAGTTCTGCAAGGCGTTCAACGCGCAGACTCAAGGCATGGAGCCGGGTCTGCCGGTGCCGGTGGTCATCACGGCATTCGCTGACAAGAGCTTCACGTTCGTGATGAAGACGCCGCCGGCGACCGTCCTGATCAAGAAGGCGGCGAAGGTGGACAAGGGCTCGAGCAAGCCGCACACCGACAAGGTCGGTTCGATCACGCGCGCTCAAGCTGAAGAAATCGCGAAGACCAAGATGCCGGACCTTACGGCAGCTGATCTGGACGCAGCCGTTCGCACCATCGCTGGTAGCGCACGCTCGATGGGCATCACTGTGGAGGGCGTGTAAATGGCTAAGATCTCCAAGCGCCGTCAGGCATTTGCCGCCAAGGTTGATCGTCAGAAGCTGTACGCGATCGAAGACGCACTGAGCCTCGTGAAGGAATGCGCGAGCGCGAAGTTCGACGAGTCGATCGACGTCGCAGTCCAGCTCGGCATCGATGCGAAGAAGTCGGACCAGGTCGTTCGTGGTTCGGTCGTTCTGCCGGCAGGTACGGGCAAGTCGGTTCGCGTTGCTGTGTTCGCGCAAGGCGAAAAGGCTGAGCAAGCTCGTGCAGCAGGCGCGGAAATCGTCGGTATGGAAGACCTGGCAGAGCAGATCAAGGCTGGCCAGATGGACTTCGACATCGTGATCGCTTCGCCGGACACGATGCGTATCGTCGGTACGCTCGGTCAGATCCTCGGCCCGCGCGGCCTGATGCCGAACCCGAAGGTCGGTACGGTCACGCCGGACGTCGCAACCGCCGTCAAGAACGCGAAGGCTGGTCAGGTGCAATTCCGTGTCGACAAGGCCGGTATCATCCACGCGACCATCGGCCGTGCATCGTTCGAGCCGACCGCACTGCGTTCGAACCTGTCGGCGCTGATCGAAGCGCTGCAGAAGGCTAAGCCGGCAACGAGCAAGGGCGTCTACCTGCGCAAGATCGCACTGTCGAGCACGATGGGCGTTGGCGTGCGTGTCGACCAGGCTACGCTGGCAGCACAGTAAGCAAGTATTCGGGCCGCTTCGTTCGCGAAGCGGCCTACATGGGCTTTGGGCGGTTGTTCGTGCAGCAGGGCGAACAACCGGTTATCAAAGACCGTTGGTGGGGCGCAGCAGTCAGGTGATCCCTTAATTCAAGCCAACGCAGATGGCGAACCCGAGAAAGTTTTGCAGTGGTGAAGCCGCAGGCCGTGAAGCGATTCCCGGCGTGAGGTGGAAATACTCCTAACGAGGTCGGACGCCGTTGTTGAACGAGGTACGTGAGGTTTCGTGCCGAGCGTATCGTTTCTGGAGGCTAACCGTGCCGCTTAATAGAGAAGACAAGCAAGCCGTCGTCGCTGAGGTTTCCGCGCAAGTCGCGAAGGCCCAGACCGTTGTGCTGGCTGAGTATCGTGGAATTGCGGTTGGCGATCTGACCAAGCTGCGCGCGAAAGCGCGTGAGCAACAGGTTTACCTGCGCGTGTTGAAGAACACGCTGGCGCGTCGCGCTGTTGAAGGTACGCCGTTTGCTCCGCTGGCAGAGCAGATGACTGGCCCGTTGATCTACGGCATCTCGGAAGATGCAATTGCTGCTGCTAAGGTCGTCAACGACTTCAGCAAGAGCAATGACAAGTTGGTCATCAAGGCTGGTTCGTTCGATGGCAAGGTGATGGACAAGGCTGGCGTGCAAGCGCTGGCAAGCATCCCGAGCCGCGAAGAACTGCTCTCGAAGCTGCTGTTCGTTATGCAATCGCCTGTTTCGGGCTTCGCGCGTGCTCTGGCCGCGCTGGCCGAGAAGAAGCAAGCGGAAGCTGCGTAATCGAACGTGCATCAGCGTCATTGATCGCTGGCTGTATCCGAATTCAATTTAGGAGTATTTCAAATGGCAATCGCAAAAGAAGACATCCTGGCAGCAGTCGAAGGGATGACCGTTCTGGAACTGAACGAACTGGTCAAGGCATTCGAAGAGAAGTTTGGCGTGTCGGCAGCTGCAGTGGCAGTCGCTGGCCCGGCAGGCGGCGGCGCAGCTGCTGCAGCAGAAGAGAAGACCGAATTCACGGTCGTTCTGGCTGAAGCAGGCAGCAACAAGGTTGCAGTCATCAAGGCAGTTCGCGAACTGACGGGCCTGGGCCTGAAGGAAGCGAAGGACGTCGTTGACGGCGCACCGAAGGCTGTCAAGGAAGGCGTCGACAAGGCTGCTGCTGAAGAAGCCAAGAAGAAGCTGGAAGACGCAGGCGCGAAGGTCGAAGTCAAGTAAGTTTCGGCGCGCTGTGCGAAGGCTGGCGGTATTTACACCGCCGGCCTTTTTGTGCTTTGTGGGGACGTTATTCTGGCACTCATTCGGGAGCCCGAATAATCGGCCCCAGAAGCCAAAGAAAACCGCCTGATCGTTGTCATTGATCACGAATGGCGGTTCTCTTTGTCTTCTGAAGCGACTGCAGAAGGCAAGTTTGGTCGGGTAGCGGGCAACACAGGCATCCGCTGCCGTCAGCCAGCGGTTGGTAGCGGCCAACCACCAAGCTTCTCGGCTCGTTCAAGCCGTCGGACGGCCATCGGGTCTCAGTCGGTGAACACTCGGGTTTGAAACGTCGAGGTATTCCGCCTCGATAGCACCCGCCGTGATTCGGAGATCGTATGCAATATTCCTTCACCGAGAAGAAGCGCATTCGCAAGAGTTTCGCGAAGCGCCCCATCGTTCACCAAGTTCCTTTCTTGCTGGCTACCCAGCTTGAATCATTCAGCACGTTTCTGCAAGCCGATGTGCCGGCCACGCAACGCAAGCCTGAAGGTTTGCAGGCCGCGTTCACATCGGTATTTCCCATTGTTTCGCACAACGGTTTCGCGCGCCTCGAGTTCGTGAGCTATGCGTTGTCCGCGCCGGCATTCAACATCAAGGAATGCCAGCAGCGTGGCCTGACGTACTGCTCCGCGCTGCGCGCGAAGGTCCGCCTTGTCATCCTCGACAAGGAATCGCCGAACAAGCCGGTCGTCAAGGAAGTGAAAGAGCAGGAAGTGTACATGGGCGAAATGCCGCTCATGACGCCGACGGGCTCGTTCGTCATCAACGGCACCGAGCGTGTCATCGTCTCGCAGCTGCACCGTTCGCCGGGCGTGTTCTTCGAACACGACAAGGGCAAGACGCACAGCTCGGGCAAGCTGCTGTTCTCGGCACGGATCATTCCGTACCGCGGCTCGTGGCTCGACTTCGAATTCGACCCGAAGGACATCCTGTACTTCCGCGTCGACCGTCGCCGCAAGATGCCGGTCACGATCCTGCTGAAGGCCATCGGCCTCACGCCGGAACAGATCCTCGCGAACTTCTTCGTGTTCGACAACTTCACGCTGATGGACGAAGGCGCGCAACTCGAGTTCGTGCCCGAGCGCCTGCGTGGTGAAGTCGCGCGTTTCGACATCACGGATCGTGATGGCAAGGTCATTGTCCAGAAGGACAAGCGGATCAACGCGAAGCACATTCGCGACCTCGAAGCCGCGAAGACCAAGTTCATCTCGGTGCCGGAAGACTATCTGCTCGGCCGCGTGCTGGCGAAGAACGTCGTCGACGGCGATACCGGCGAAGTGATCGCGAGCGCGAACGACGAAGTCACGGAAAGCGTGCTCGAGAAGCTGCGCGAAGCGGGCATCAAGGACATCCAGACGCTCTACACGAACGACCTGGACCAGGGCCCGTACATCTCGTCGACGCTGCGTGTCGACGAAACGACCGACCGGACTGCCGCGCGCATTGCGATCTACCGCATGATGCGTCCGGGCGAGCCGCCGACCGAAGAAGCGGTCGAGGCACTGTTCAACCGTCTGTTCTACAGCGAAGAAGCGTACGACCTGTCGAAGGTCGGCCGTATGAAGTTCAACCGCCGCGTCAGCCGTGACGAGATCACCGGCCCGATGACGCTGCAGGACGACGACATCCTCGCGACGATCAAGATCCTCGTCGAGCTGCGCAACGGCAAGGGCGAAGTCGACGACATCGACCACCTCGGCAACCGTCGTGTGCGTTGCGTCGGCGAACTGGCGGAAAACCAGTTCCGCGCGGGTCTCGTGCGTGTCGAACGCGCGGTCAAGGAACGCCTCGGCCAGGCCGAAAGCGAAAACCTGATGCCGCACGACCTGATCAACTCGAAGCCGATTTCGTCGGCGATCCGCGAGTTCTTCGGTTCGTCGCAGCTGTCGCAGTTTATGGACCAGACCAACCCGCTGTCGGAAATCACGCACAAGCGCCGTGTTTCCGCACTGGGCCCGGGCGGTCTGACGCGCGAGCGCGCAGGCTTTGAAGTCCGCGACGTGCACCCGACCCACTATGGCCGCGTGTGCCCGATCGAAACGCCGGAAGGTCCGAACATCGGTCTGATCAACTCGCTCGCACTGTATGCGCACCTGAACGAGTACGGCTTCCTCGAGACGCCGTACCGCAAGGTCGTGGACAGCAAGGTGACCGACCAGATCGACTACCTGTCGGCGATCGAAGAAGGCCGTTACATGATCGCGCAGGCGAACGCCGCGATCGACGAGAACGGCCAGCTGATCGACGAACTCGTGTCGTCGCGTGAAGCCGGCGAAACGATGATGGTCACGCCGGACCGTATCCAGTACATGGACGTTGCGCCGTCGCAGATCGTGTCGGTGGCAGCTTCGCTGATTCCGTTCCTTGAGCACGATGACGCGAACCGTGCACTGATGGGTTCGAACATGCAGCGTCAGGCCGTGCCGTGTCTGCGTCCGGAAAAGCCGGTCGTCGGTACGGGCATCGAGCGCACCTGTGCGGTCGACTCGGGTACGACGGTTCAGGCGTTCCGTGGCGGCGTCGTCGACTATGTCGACGCAGGCCGTATCGTGATTCGCGTGAACGACGACGAAGCAGTCGCAGGTGAAGTCGGTGTCGACATCTACAACCTGATCAAGTACACGCGTTCGAACCAGAACACGAACATCAACCAGCGTCCGATCGTGAAGATGGGCGACAAGGTCTCGCGCGGCGACGTGCTGGCCGACGGCGCCTCGACGGACCTGGGTGAGCTCGCGCTCGGCCAGAACATGCTGATCGCGTTCATGCCGTGGAACGGCTACAACTTCGAGGATTCGATCCTGATCTCGGAGAAGGTCGTTGCGGACGATCGCTACACGTCGATCCACATCGAAGAGCTGAACGTCGTTGCACGCGACACGAAGCTCGGACCGGAAGAAATCACGCGCGACATCTCGAACCTGGCGGAAGTCCAGCTCGGCCGTCTCGACGAATCGGGCATCGTGTACATCGGTGCGGAAGTCGAAGCGGGCGACGTGATGGTCGGCAAGGTCACGCCGAAGGGCGAAACCCAGCTGACGCCGGAAGAGAAGCTGCTGCGCGCGATTTTCGGCGAGAAGGCTTCGGACGTGAAGGACACGTCGCTGCGCGTGCCGTCGGGCATGAGCGGCACCGTGATCGACGTCCAGGTGTTCACGCGTGAAGGCATCCAGCGCGACAAGCGTGCGCAACAGATCATCGATGACGAACTGAAGCGCTATCGTCTTGACCTGAACGACCAGCTGCGCATCGTGGAAGGCGACGCGTTCCAGCGTCTCGCACGCATGCTCGTGGGCAAGGTCGCGAACGGCGGTCCGAAGAAGCTCGCGAAGGGCACGAAGATCGACCAGGCTTACCTGGAAGACCTCGACCACTACCACTGGTTCGACATCCGCCTCGCGGACGACGAAGCAGCGGCGCAGCTCGAAGCGATCAAGAACTCGATCGAAGAAAAGCGTCACCAGTTCGACCTCGCGTTCGAAGAGAAGCGCAAGAAGCTCACGCAAGGCGACGAACTGCCGCCGGGCGTGCTGAAGATGGTCAAGGTGTACCTCGCGGTCAAGCGTCGCCTGCAGCCTGGCGACAAGATGGCAGGCCGTCACGGTAACAAGGGTGTCGTGTCGAAGATCGTCCCGATCGAAGACATGCCGTACATGGCCGATGGCCGTCCGGCAGACGTCGTGCTGAACCCGCTGGGCGTTCCGTCGCGGATGAACGTGGGTCAGGTTCTGGAAGTGCACCTCGGCTGGGCCGCGAAGGGCCTCGGCTGGCGTATCGGCGAAATGCTGCAGCGTCAGGCGAAGATCGAGGAAATGCGCGTGTTCCTCACGAAGATCTACAACGACTCGGGCCGCCAGGAAGACCTGGAAAGCTTCACCGACGAAGAGATCCTCGAACTCGCGAAGAACCTGCGCGAAGGCGTGCCGTTCGCAACGCCGGTGTTTGACGGTGCGACCGAGGAAGAAATGGGCAAGATGCTCGACCTCGCGTTCCCGGACGACATCGCTGAACAGCTCGGCATGAACCCGTCGAAGAACCAGGTCCGTCTGTACGACGGCCGCACGGGTGAAATGTTCGAACGTCGTGTGACGCTCGGCTACATGCACTACCTGAAGCTGCACCACTTGGTCGACGACAAGATGCACGCGCGTTCGACCGGCCCGTACTCGCTCGTCACGCAGCAGCCGCTGGGTGGTAAGGCGCAGTTCGGTGGCCAGCGTTTCGGTGAAATGGAAGTGTGGGCACTCGAAGCGTACGGCGCGTCCTACGTGCTGCAGGAAATGCTGACGGTGAAGTCGGACGACGTGAACGGCCGGACCAAGGTCTATGAGAACCTGGTCAAGGGCGATCACGTGATCGATGCAGGCATGCCGGAATCCTTCAACGTGCTCGTGAAGGAAATCCGCTCGCTCGGTATCGATATCGATCTCGACCGCAATTAATCGGACTACGGAGAGAAAGCAATGAAAGCTCTGCTCGATCTATTCAAGCAAGTCCAACAGGAAGAAGTTTTCGACGCGATCAAGATCGGTCTGGCCTCGCCGGACAAGATCCGTTCGTGGTCGTTCGGTGAGGTGAAGAAGCCGGAGACCATCAACTACCGTACGTTCAAGCCGGAACGCGATGGTCTCTTCTGCGCGAAGATCTTCGGGCCGATCAAGGACTACGAGTGCCTGTGCGGCAAGTACAAGCGTCTGAAGCACCGCGGCGTGATCTGCGAGAAGTGCGGCGTCGAAGTGACGCTGGCGAAGGTGCGTCGCGAACGGATGGGCCACATCGAACTGGCCTCGCCGGTCGCGCACATCTGGTTCCTGAAGTCGCTGCCGTCGCGTCTGGGCATGGTGCTCGACATGACGCTGCGCGACATCGAACGCGTGCTGTACTTCGAAGCATACGTGGTGATCGAACCGGGCATGACGCCGCTGAAGGCGCGGCAGATCATGACCGAAGAGGATTACTACAACAAGGTCGAGGAATACGGCGACGAATTCCGTGCCGAAATGGGCGCGGAAGGCGTGCGTGAACTGCTGCGCGCGATCAACATCGACGAGCAGGTCGAGACGCTGCGCACCGAGCTGAAGAACACCGGCTCGGAAGCGAAGATCAAGAAGTACGCGAAGCGCCTGAAGGTTCTCGAGGCATTCCAGCGCTCGGGCATCAAGCCCGAGTGGATGATCCTCGAAGTGCTGCCGGTGCTGCCGCCGGAACTGCGTCCGCTCGTGCCGCTGGACGGCGGCCGTTTCGCGACGTCGGACCTGAACGACCTGTATCGCCGCGTGATCAACCGTAACAACCGGTTGAAGCGCCTGCTCGAGCTGAAGGCACCTGAAATCATCGTCCGCAACGAAAAGCGGATGCTGCAGGAAGCCGTCGACTCGCTGCTCGACAACGGTCGTCGCGGCAAGGCGATGACGGGCGCGAACAAGCGTCCGCTGAAGTCGCTCGCCGACATGATCAAGGGCAAGGGCGGTCGTTTCCGTCAGAACCTGCTGGGCAAGCGCGTCGACTACTCGGGCCGTTCGGTCATCGTGGTCGGCCCGACGCTGAAGCTGCACCAGTGCGGTCTGCCGAAGCTGATGGCGCTCGAGCTGTTCAAGCCGTTCATCTTCAACAAGCTGGAAGTGATGGGCGTCGCGACGACCATCAAGGCTGCGAAGAAGGAAGTCGAGAACCAGACGCCGGTGGTGTGGGACATCCTCGAAGAGGTGATCCGCGAGCACCCGGTGATGCTGAACCGTGCGCCGACGCTGCACCGTCTCGGTATCCAGGCGTTCGAGCCGGTGCTGATCGAAGGCAAGGCAATTCAGCTGCACCCGCTCGTCTGCGCGGCGTTCAACGCCGACTTCGACGGTGACCAGATGGCCGTTCACGTGCCGCTGTCGCTCGAAGCGCAGATGGAAGCGCGCACGCTGATGCTCGCGTCGAACAACGTGCTGTTCCCGGCCAACGGCGATCCGTCGATCGTGCCGTCGCAGGATATCGTGCTGGGTCTGTACTACGCGACCCGCGAAGCGATCAACGGCAAGGGCGAAGGCCTGTCGTTCACCGGCGTGTCGGAAGCGATCCGCGCGTACGAGAACAAGGAAGTCGAGCTGGCCTCGCGCGTCAACGTGCGGATCACCGAAATGGTCCACAACGAAGACAAGTCGGAAGGCGCGCCGGCGTTCGTGCCGAAGATCTCGCTGTACGCGACGACCGTCGGTCGCGCGATCCTGTCGGAGATCCTGCCGCACGGCCTGCCGTTCTCGGTGCTGAACAAGCCGCTGAAGAAGAAGGAAATCTCGCGCCTGATCAACACGGCATTCCGCAAGTGCGGTCTGCGCGCGACGGTGGTGTTCGCCGACCAGCTGATGCAGTCGGGCTTCCGTCTCGCGACGCGCGCCGGCATCTCGATCTGCGTCGACGACATGCTCGTGCCGCCGCAGAAGGAAACGATCGTCGGCGACGCCGCGAAGAAGGTGAAGGAGTACGACCGCCAGTACATGTCGGGTCTCGTCACCGCGCAGGAACGCTACAACAACGTGGTCGACATCTGGTCGGCAACGTCGGAAGCGGTCGGCAAGGCGATGATGGAGCAGCTGTCGACGGAGCCAGTGACGGACCGCGACGGCAACGCCACCCGCCAGGAGTCGTTCAACTCGATCTACATGATGGCCGACTCGGGCGCCCGGGGTTCGGCGGTGCAGATTCGTCAGCTGGCCGGTATGCGTGGCCTGATGGCGAAGCCGGACGGCTCGATTATCGAGACGCCGATTACCGCGAACTTCCGCGAAGGTCTGAACGTGTTGCAGTACTTCATCTCGACCCACGGTGCACGTAAGGGTCTGGCTGATACGGCACTGAAGACCGCGAACTCGGGTTACCTGACGCGTCGTCTCGTCGACGTCACGCAGGATCTGGTCGTGGTGGAAGACGATTGCGGCACGTCGAACGGCGTGGCAATGAAGGCACTCGTCGAAGGCGGTGAAGTCGTCGAAGCGCTGCGTGACCGTATCCTCGGCCGCGTTGCGGTCGCGGACGTCGTGAACCCGGAAACGCAGGAAACGGTGTACGAATCGGGCATGCTGCTCGACGAAACGGCGGTCGAGGAAATCGAACGCCTCGGCATCGACGAAGTGCGCGTGCGCACGCCGCTGACCTGCGAAACGCGTTACGGCCTGTGCGCAGCCTGCTACGGCCGTGACCTCGGCCGCGGTTCGCTCGTGAACGTCGGCGAAGCAGTCGGCGTGATCGCGGCACAGTCGATCGGTGAGCCGGGCACGCAGCTGACGATGCGTACGTTCCACATCGGTGGTGCGGCATCGCGTGCGGCAGTGGCTTCGTCGGTCGAAGCGAAGAGCAACGGTATCCTGCGCTTCACGGCGACGATGCGTTACGTCACCAACGCGAAGGGCGAGCAGATCGTCATCTCCCGTTCGGGCGAGGCGCTGATCACCGACGATTACGGCCGCGAGCGCGAGCGTCACAAGGTCCCGTACGGCGCGACGCTGCTGCAGCTCGACGGCGCGGCGATCAAGGCCGGCACGCAGCTGGCGACGTGGGATCCGATGACGCGTCCGATCATCACCGAATACGGTGGTACGGTGAAGTTCGAGAACGTCGAGGAAGGCGTGACCGTCGCGAAGCAGATCGACGACGTGACCGGTCTGTCGACCCTGGTCGTGATCGACGTGAAGCGCCGCGGTTCGCAGGCTTCGAAGAGCGTGCGTCCGCAGGTGAAGCTGCTCGACGCGAACGGCGACGAAGTGAAGATCCCGGGCACGGAGCATGCGGTGCAGATCGGCTTCCAGGTCGGCGCACTGATCACCGTGAAGGACGGTCAGCAAGTGCAGGTCGGTGAAGTGCTCGCACGTATCCCGACGGAAGCGCAGAAGACGCGTGACATTACCGGCGGTCTGCCGCGGGTGGCGGAACTGTTCGAAGCGCGTTCGCCGAAGGATGCCGGCATTCTCGCGGAAGTCACCGGTACGACGTCGTTCGGTAAGGACACGAAGGGCAAGCAGCGTCTCGTCATCACGGATCTCGAGGGCAACCAGCACGAGTTCCTGATCGCGAAGGAAAAGCAGGTTCTGGTTCACGATGCTCAGGTCGTCAACAAGGGCGAAATGATCGTGGACGGTCCGGCCGATCCGCACGACATCCTGCGTCTGCAGGGTATCGAGGCGCTGTCGCGCTACATCGTCGACGAAGTGCAGGACGTGTATCGTCTGCAGGGCGTGAAGATCAACGACAAGCACATCGAGGTGATCGTTCGCCAGATGCTGCGTCGTGTGCAGATCACCGACAACGGCGATACGCGCTTCATCCCGGGCGAACAGGTCGAGCGTTCCGACATGCTGGACGAGAACGATCGCATGATCGCCGAGGACAAGCGTCCGGCTTCGTACGACAACGTACTGCTCGGTATCACGAAGGCATCGCTGTCGACCGACTCGTTCATCTCCGCGGCATCGTTCCAGGAAACGACCCGCGTGCTGACCGAAGCGGCGATCATGGGCAAGCGCGACGATCTGCGCGGCCTGAAGGAAAACGTGATCGTCGGCCGTCTGATTCCGGCTGGTACGGGTCTCGCGTTCCACAAGGCACGCAAGGCGAAGGAATCGTCGGATCGCGAGCGTTTCGACCAGATCGCAGCGGAAGAGGCATTCGACTTCGGCACGCCGAGCGCGCCGGCAGAAGAGCCGCAGCAACACCCGGCAGCCGAGTAAGCGCGGGCGGCGCGAGCCGCCTTGCCTTGCTGTCATCGCTGTCATCGAAACCGCCCGGTTCTGCCGGGCGGTTTTTTTTCATCTGTCGTTCTCGCGCATGACGGACTTGTACCGTGCCGCCGGAGGTTGCTTGCGAGCCAGGCGCCGCCTGGCTGCAGGTGCCGCCGCAGCCATCGCAATCACTCGCAGCGCGGCCCTGGCAGGCCCGTCATGCGCGCGAACGAACCTGGCCAACCGGCCAAAACTGCACGATTCGCCACGCGTCGCGCGAGCGGGTTGTTAAAATTGCGGTCATCGTTTAGCCGTCCCTGTCCTCATTCATGTCCCGCGCCCTCGAAATCCTCGACGAAGTATTTGGTTACCCCGCATTTCGCGGCCAGCAGGGCGAGATCGTCGAACACGTCGCCGGCGGTGGCGATTGCCTCGTGCTGATGCCGACCGGCGGCGGCAAGTCGCTGTGCTACCAGATTCCGGCGCTGCTGCGCCGCGAGGCCGGGCAGGGCGCGGGCATCGTCGTGTCGCCGCTGATCGCGCTGATGCAGGATCAGGTCGCCGCACTCAGCGAAGTCGGCGTGCGCGCGGCGTACCTCAATTCCACGCTGTCGGGTGCCGAGGCCGCGGCGACCGAGCGCGCGTTGCGCGAAGGCGAAATCGACCTGCTGTACGTCGCACCGGAACGGCTGATGACGGGGCGCTTCCTCGACCTGCTCGAGCGCGCGAAGATCGGCCTGTTCGCGATCGACGAGGCGCATTGCGTGTCGCAATGGGGGCACGATTTCCGCCCGGAATACATCCAGCTGTCGGTGCTGCACGAGCGGTTCCCGTCGGTTCCACGTGTCGCGCTCACCGCCACGGCCGATGCCATCACGCGCGACGAGATCATCCACCGTCTCGCGCTCGACGACGCGCGCGTGTTCGTGTCGAGCTTCGATCGCCCGAACATCCGCTACCGGATCGTCGAAAAGGACAACGCACGTTCGCAGCTGCTCGATTTCATCCGCGCCGAACACACGAATGCCGACGGTACGACGGATGCGGGCGTCGTCTATTGCCTGTCGCGCCGCAAGGTCGAGGAAACGGCCGAATGGCTGAAGGCGCAGGGCGTGCGTGCGCTGCCGTATCACGCAGGGATGGAGTTCGAGGTGCGGCAGAAGCACCAGGAAATGTTCCAGCGCGAGGAAGGCATCGTGATGTGCGCGACGATCGCGTTCGGCATGGGCATCGACAAACCGGACGTGCGCTTCGTCGCACACCTGGATCTGCCGAAGAGCGTCGAAGGGTACTACCAGGAAACGGGCCGCGCCGGCCGCGACGGGATGCCCGCGAATGCGTGGATGGCGTACGGTCTCGGCGACGTCGTCCAGCAGCGCAAGATGATCGACGAGTCCGATGCGGACGACGCACACAAGCGCGTCCAGACGTCGAAGCTCGACGCGCTGCTCGGGCTGTGCGAGACGATCTCGTGCCGCCGCGTGCGGCTGCTGAACTACTTCGGCGAAGAGAGCAAGCCGTGCGGCAACTGCGACACGTGCCTTGAGCCGCCCGCTTCGTGGGATGCAACGCGTGAGGCGCAGATGGCACTGTCGTGCGTGTTCCGCGCGCAGCGCGCGAGCGGCTTCAATTTCGGCTCGAGCCACCTGATCGAGATCCTGCGCGGCGGGCGCACCGAGAAGGTGTTGCAGCGCGGCCACGACCAGCTCACGACGTTCGGCATCGGTGCGTCGCTGTCGGAGCCGGAGTGGCGCGCGATTTTCCGGCAGCTCGTCGCGTACGGCTACCTGGCCGTCGATCATGGCGGCTTCGGCGCGCTCGTGCTGACCGAGGCCGCGAAGCCCGTGCTGAAGAACGAGGAGAAGGTCACGCTGCGCCGCTACGTGAAGCCGCAGCGTACGCGCCAGTCGTCGAGCCGCAGCGGTACGCGCGTCGATCCGACGGCCGGCATGGGCACGCGTGAGCGCGCACGGTGGGATGCGCTGCGCGCATGGCGTGCGGAAACCGCGAAGACGGACGGCGTGCCGGCCTACGTGATCTTCCACGACGCGACGCTCGCCGAGATCGCACGCAATGCGCCAGAGTCGATCGACGACCTGCGCCATATCCCCGGCATGGGCGTGCGCAAGCTGGAGCGCTTCGGCGACGAGATCATCGACGTCGTCGAGTCGGCCTGACACCGGTGTTCCGACCCTTCCGGTAAACCGCATGTCCGGCCGGCGAATCACGCAAGCCGTTGACTTAGTTGGTATTTCCGGAATATGATGCTGGGTTCCGGTATTCGGTGGGCCGAGTTGCGTTCGAAAGATCGCCCCGTTTCGCCGGTTCGGAAGTCAACTGTGCGCCGATTCTCGCTTTGCCCGAAATCGATGCGCAGATTTTGTTCAATTTCAGGAATAAACAATGCCAACCATCAACCAACTGGTTCGCAAAGGCCGTCAGTCGGAAACGACGAAGAGCAAGAGCCCGGCCCTGCAGGACTGCCCCCAGCGTCGCGGCGTGTGCACCCGTGTGTACACGACGACGCCGAAGAAGCCGAACTCGGCACTCCGTAAGGTCGCCAAGGTTCGTCTGACGAACGGCTTCGAAGTGATTTCGTACATCGGCGGTGAAGGCCACAACCTGCAGGAACACTCGGTTGTGCTGATCCGCGGCGGCCGTGTCAAGGACTTGCCGGGTGTGCGTTACCACATGGTTCGCGGCTCGCTGGATACCCAGGGCGTCAAGGACCGTAAGCAAGCGCGCTCGAAGTACGGCGCGAAGCGTGCAAAGGCTGCCAAGTAAGCAGTTTTTGATCAGGGATCGCCGCAGGGCGGTCAAGGCGGGAGTGCCGGATTGCCGGTGCTGTCGAGTAAGTGGTCACCCGGCCAAGCTGGTTAGTCGTGAAGATGTGATCGGGTTTGTTGGTGGCCGCGGAGCTGGAACCAGCTCCAACTGAACAAGTAAAGGAAGAATCATGCCGCGTCGTCGCGAAGTCCCCAAGCGGGAAGTGTTGCCGGATCCGAAGTTCGGTAACGTTGATGTAGCCAAGTTCATGAACATGCTGATGCTGTCCGGCAAGAAGTCGGTCGCAGAGCGCATCGTTTATGGCGCATTCGAACAAATCCAGACCAAGGGTGGCAAGGACCCGCTGGAAGTGTTCACGGTTGCGCTCAACAACGTCAAGCCGGTGGTCGAAGTGAAGAGCCGTCGCGTTGGTGGTGCCAACTATCAAGTTCCGGTCGAAGTGCGCCCGTCGCGTCGTATGGCATTGGCGATGCGCTGGCTGCGTGAGGCTGCGAAGAAGCGTAGCGAGAAGTCGATGGCCCTGCGCCTGGCAGGTGAACTCTCCGAAGCGGCCGAAGGCCGTGGCGGCGCGATGAAGAAGCGCGACGAAGTTCACCGCATGGCAGAAGCCAACCGCGCGTTCTCGCATTTCCGTTTCTAAGCGCCTGGCTGGGCTTTTAGCGGAAATAAATTCCGGGCGGGTGCGCTTTTCAGGCGCCTCGCCCGTTTGTGTTGAAGCACGATGCAGCGGCGCTGCATCGCGTCATCCCAGTAGAGGATCAAAGTGGCTCGCAAGACTCCTATCGAGCGCTACCGCAATATCGGTATTAGCGCTCACATCGACGCCGGCAAAACGACGACGACCGAGCGCATTCTGTTTTACACCGGTGTGAACCACAAGATCGGTGAAGTCCACGACGGCGCAGCCACGATGGACTGGATGGAGCAGGAACAGGAGCGTGGCATCACGATCACGTCCGCTGCTACCACCGCCTTCTGGAAGGGCATGGGCGGCAACTATCCGGAACACCGCATCAACATCATCGACACCCCGGGCCACGTCGACTTCACGATTGAAGTCGAGCGCTCGATGCGCGTGCTCGACGGCGCGTGCATGGTGTACTGCGCAGTGGGCGGCGTGCAGCCGCAGTCGGAAACGGTGTGGCGCCAGGCGAACAAGTACAAGGTGCCGCGTCTCGCGTTCGTCAACAAGATGGACCGTACCGGCGCGAACTTCTTCAAGGTCTACGACCAGCTCCGTCTGCGCCTGAAGGCGAACCCGGTTCCGGTCGTGGTGCCGATCGGCGCGGAAGAGGGCTTCAAGGGTGTCGTCGACCTGATCAAGATGAAGGCGATCATTTGGGACGAGGCATCGCAAGGTACCAAGTTCGACTACGTGGACATCCCGGCTGAACTCGTCGACACGTGCAATGAATGGCGCGAAAAGATGGTCGAAGCGGCTGCCGAGTCGAACGAAGACCTGATGAACAAGTACCTCGAAGCGGGCGAGCTGTCCGAAGCCGAGATCGTGAAGGGTCTGCGTGACCGTACGATCGCGTGCGAAATCCAGCCGATGCTGTGCGGTACCGCGTTCAAGAACAAGGGCGTGCAGCGTATGCTCGACGCCGTGATCGATTTCCTGCCGTCGCCGGTCGACATCCCGCCGGTTACGGGTGAACTCGAAAATGGCGAGAAGACGGAACGCCGTGCGTCCGACGACGAGAAGTTCTCGGCACTCGCGTTCAAGATCATGACCGACCCGTTCGTCGGCCAGCTGATCTTCTTCCGCGTCTACTCGGGCGTCGTCAATTCGGGCGACACGCTGCTCAATGCGACCAAGGACAAGAAGGAACGTCTCGGCCGTATTCTGCAGATGCACGCGAACCAGCGCGAAGAAATCAAGGAAGTTCGCGCAGGCGACATCGCTGCTGCGGTCGGCCTGAAGGAAGCGACCACGGGCGACACGCTGTGCGATCCGGCACATCCGATCGTGCTCGAACGCATGATTTTCCCGGAGCCGGTGATTTCGCAGGCCGTTGAGCCGAAGACGAAGGCTGACCAGGAAAAGATGGGCCTGGCGCTCAACCGTCTCGCTCAGGAAGATCCGTCGTTCCGCGTGCAGACCGACGAAGAATCGGGTCAAACCATCATTTCGGGCATGGGCGAGCTCCACCTTGAAATTCTGGTCGACCGGATGAAGCGCGAATTCGGCGTGGAAGCGACCGTCGGCAAGCCGCAGGTGGCGTACCGCGAAACCATTCGCAAGTCGGCCGCGGACGTCGAAGGCAAGTTCGTCAAGCAGTCGGGTGGTCGTGGTCAGTACGGCCATGCGGTCATTACGCTCGAGCGCAGCGAACTGGGCAAGGGCTACGAGTTCGTCGACGCGATCAAGGGCGGCGTGATTCCGCGTGAATACATCCCGTCGGTTGACAAGGGTATCCAGGAAACGCTGAAGAGCGGTGTGCTGGCAGGCTTCCCGGTTGTCGACGTGAAGGTCACGCTGACGTTCGGTTCGTACCACGACGTCGACTCGAACGAAAATGCGTTCCGCATGGCTGGTTCGATGGCGTTCAAGGAAGCGATGCGTCGTGCGGATCCGGTTCTGCTCGAGCCGATGATGGCCGTGGAAGTGGAAACGCCGGAAGACTTCATGGGTAACGTGATGGGCGACCTGTCGGGTCGTCGCGGCATCATCCAGGGCATGGACGACATGGTGGGCGGCGGCAAGATCGTGCGCGCCGAAGTGCCGCTGTCGGAAATGTTCGGCTACTCGACGTCGCTGCGTTCGCTGACGCAGGGTCGCGCAACGTACACGATGGAATTCAAGCACTACGCTGAAGCTCCGAAGAACGTTGCAGAAGCGATCATCAGCGCGAAGACGAAGTAATTCGTTATCACAATCGATTATTTTTGAAAGAAGAGAATCATGGCAAAAGGTAAATTCGAGCGGACCAAGCCGCACGTGAACGTTGGTACGATTGGTCACGTTGACCACGGCAAGACGACGCTGACGGCAGCGATCACGACGGTTCTGACGAAGAAGTTCGGCGGCGAAGCGAAGGCATACGACCAGATCGACGCGGCACCGGAAGAAAAGGCGCGCGGCATCACGATCAACACGGCACACGTCGAGTACGAAACGGCTAACCGCCACTACGCACACGTCGACTGCCCGGGCCACGCTGACTATGTGAAGAACATGATCACGGGCGCAGCGCAGATGGACGGCGCGATCCTGGTTTGCTCGGCAGCTGACGGCCCGATGCCGCAGACGCGTGAGCACATCTTGCTGGCACGTCAGGTTGGCGTTCCGTACATCATCGTGTTCCTGAACAAGTGCGACATGGTGGACGACGCTGAACTGCTCGAGCTGGTCGAGATGGAAGTTCGCGAACTCCTGTCGAAGTACGACTTCCCGGGCGACGACACGCCGATCGTGAAGGGTTCGGCAAAGCTGGCGCTGGAAGGCGACACGGGCGAGCTGGGCGAAGTGGCGATCATGAGCTTGGCCGACGCGCTGGACACGTACATCCCGACGCCGGAGCGTGCAGTTGACGGCGCGTTCCTGATGCCGGTGGAAGACGTGTTCTCGATCTCGGGCCGTGGTACGGTTGTGACGGGTCGCGTTGAGCGCGGCATCGTGAAGGTCGGCGAAGAAATCGAAATCGTCGGTATCAAGCCGACGGTGAAGACGACCTGCACGGGCGTTGAAATGTTCCGCAAGCTGCTGGACCAAGGTCAAGCAGGCGACAACGTTGGTATCCTGCTGCGCGGCACGAAGCGTGAAGACGTGGAGCGTGGCCAGGTTCTGGCGAAGCCGGGTTCGATCACGCCGCACACGCACTTCACGGCTGAAGTGTACGTGCTGAGCAAGGACGAAGGCGGCCGTCACACGCCGTTCTTCAACAACTACCGTCCGCAGTTCTACTTCCGTACGACGGACGTGACGGGCTCGATCGAGCTGCCGAAGGACAAGGAAATGGTGATGCCGGGCGACAACGTGTCGATCACGGTGAAGCTGATCGCTCCGATCGCGATGGAAGAAGGTCTGCGCTTCGCAATCCGCGAAGGCGGCCGTACGGTCGGCGCCGGCGTCGTCGCCAAGATCATCGAGTAATATCGACGATCCGCGGATCCCGACGGGGTCCGCGATTCCGCGGTATGCAGTTGTACCGTCGAAACCGGGTGTCCAGCTTGCGCTGGCACCCGGTTTTGTTTTTCCGGCGCGCCGTTGCGTGGGGTGAGAAACTCGCACCATCGCTCCAGAATTTCGTGTAGAATCGCGGGCTTAGCAGTGGAAGTACCGTTCGGAACGTGGTGTCTCGCTCCCCGCAGGCGTCATGTTTCGCGTTCTTTTAGTGTTCGGCGATGCAACATCGCCTCGCTCTTTTCAAGGAATCGTCATGCAGCAACAGAAAATCCGCATTCGCCTGAAGGCTTTCGACTATCGTCTGATCGATCAATCGGCTGCCGAGATCGTCGATACCGCGAAGCGGACTGGCGCAATCGTCCGTGGCCCGGTGCCGCTGCCGACGCGCATTCAGCGTTTTGACATCCTGCGTTCGCCGCACGTCAACAAGACGTCGCGCGATCAGCTCGAAATCCGTACCCACCAGCGCCTGATGGACATCGTCGATCCGACCGACAAGACGGTTGACGCGCTGATGAAGCTCGACTTGCCGGCTGGCGTCGACGTGGAAATCAAGCTGCAATAAGGCTTCCAGCGCCGATCGGCTTGCCGGGCGGCGCTAAGTCTTTGATTGCTTGCGGAAAACGCGAGGTCGGGCTATAATGCTTGGCTTTTCGTGTATTCGCGAAAAAAAGTTGGGCCTTGCGTGCCCGGCATTTTGTAAATCAGCCCCGACCAATCGCAGTCGGGAATGGAGAAAATGATGAGCCTTGGACTCGTAGGTCGCAAGGTTGGCATGACCCGTATCTTCACGGCGGAAGGGGATTCGATTCCCGTCACCGTGCTGGACGTGTCGGACAACCGCGTGACGCAGATCAAGACTGTTGAAACCGACGGCTACACGGCCGTGCAGGTTGCATTCGGCTCCCGTCGTGCCTCGCGCGTGACGAAGCCGCTGGCAGGTCATCTCGCCAAAGCCGGTGTCGAAGCCGGTGAAATCCTCAAGGAATTCCGCATTGACGCGGCCAAGGCAGCTGAGCTGTCGAATGGCGCCGTGGTCGGTGCAGATCTTTTCGAAGTGGGCCAGAAGGTCGACGTGCAAGGCGTGTCGATCGGTAAGGGCTACGCCGGTACGATCAAGCGTTACAACTTCTCCTCCGGCCGTGCTACGCACGGTAACTCGCGCTCGCACAACGTGCCGGGCTCGATCGGTATGGCGCAGGATCCGGGTCGTGTTTTCCCGGGTAAACGCATGACGGGTCACATGGGTGACGTGACGGTGACGGTGCAGAACCTCGAAATCGCTCGTATCGACGCAGAGCGCAAGCTGCTGCTCGTGAAGGGTGCGATTCCGGGCGCGAAGGGCGGCAAAGTCTTCGTGACGCCGGCCGTCAAGACCAAGGGGGCGAAATAATGGAACTCAAGCTCCTGAACGAAAATGGTCAGGAAGGTGCAGTGGTCAACGCATCGGACGTCGTGTTCGGTCGTGACTACAACGAAGCGCTGATCCACCAGGTCGTCGTCGCTTACCAGGCGAATGCTCGCCAGGGTAACCGCGCACAGAAGGACCGTGAGCAAGTCAAGCACACGACGAAGAAGCCGTGGCGCCAGAAGGGTACGGGCCGCGCTCGTGCCGGTATGTCGTCGAGCCCGTTGTGGCGTGGCGGTGGTCGTATCTTCCCGAATTCGCCGGAAGAAAACTTCTCGCACAAGGTCAACAAGAAGATGCATCGCGCAGGTCTCTGCTCGATCTTCTCGCAGCTGGCCCGTGAAGGCCGTCTGTCGGTCGTCGAGGACATCATCCTCGAAGCGCCGAAGACCAAGCTGCTGGCCGAAAAATTCAAGACCATGGGTCTCGACTCCGTGCTGATCATTACGGATACGGTCGACGAGAACCTGTACCTGGCTTCGCGCAACCTGCCGCACGTGGCGATTGTCGAGCCGCGTTACGCTGACCCGCTGTCGCTGATCTACTTCAAGAAAGTGCTGGTCACGAAGGCTGCGGTCGCCCAGATCGAGGAGTTGCTGTCATGAGCGAGATTCGCAAGAACGATCATCGTTTGATGCAGGTCCTGCTCGCGCCGGTCATCTCGGAAAAGGCGACGCTGGTTGCCGACAAGAACGAGCAAGTCGTGTTCGAAGTCGCGCCGGATGCCACGAAGCAGGAAGTGAAGGCAGCGGTCGAGCTGCTGTTCAAGGTTGAAGTTGATTCCGTCAACGTGCTGGTTCAGAAGGGCAAGCAGAAGCGCTTTGGCCGTTCGATGGGCCGCCGCAAGGACGTGAAGAAGGCGTACGTTTGCCTGAAGCCCGGCCAGGAAATCAACTTTGAAGCGGAGGCCAAGTAATCATGGCAATCGTTAAAGTTAAGCCGACATCGCCGGGTCGCCGCGCGATGGTCAAGGTGGTCAACAAGAATCTGCACCAGGGCAAGCCGTTCGCGGCACTGCTCGACTCGCAGAGCTCGACCGCCGGCCGTAACAACAACGGTCGTATCACCACGCGTCACAAGGGTGGTGGTCACAAGCAACACTATCGTATCGTCGATTTCCGTCGCACGAAGGATGGCATCCCGGCAAAGGTCGAGCGTCTCGAGTACGACCCGAACCGTAGCGCGAACATCGCGCTGGTGCTCTACGCAGACGGCGAACGTCGCTACATCATCGCCCCGAAGGGCCTGACCGTCGGCCAACAGCTGATGTCGGGTTCGGAAGCGCCGATCCGTGCAGGCAACACGCTGCCGATCCGCAACATTCCGGTCGGTACGACGATCCACTGCATCGAGATGCTGCCGGGCAAGGGCGCGCAAATGGCGCGTTCGGCTGGTACGTCGGCCATGCTGCTCGCACGTGAAGGCGTCTACGCGCAGGTTCGTCTGCGTTCGGGCGAAATCCGCCGCGTGCACATCGAGTGCCGTGCAACGATCGGTGAAGTCGGCAACGAAGAGCATAGCCTGCGCCAGATCGGCAAGGCTGGCGCGAACCGCTGGCGCGGTATCCGCCCGACGGTGCGTGGCGTTGCGATGAACCCGGTTGATCACCCGCACGGTGGTGGTGAGGGCAAGACGGCTGCAGGTCGCGATCCGGTTAGCCCGTGGGGTACGCCGGCTAAGGGTTATCGCACCCGTAGCAACAAGCGCACGACGACGATGATCGTCCAGCGCCGTCACAAGCGTTAAGGAGTAGGCAATGGCACGTTCTGTTAAAAAAGGTCCGTTCTGCGACGCCCATTTGCTGAAGAAAGTTGAGGCGGCTGCAGCTTCGCGCGACAAAAAGCCGATCAAGACCTGGTCGCGTCGCTCGACGATTCTGCCGGATTTCATCGGCCTGACGATCGCTGTTCACAACGGCCGTCAACACGTTCCGGTGTACATCTCGGAAAACATGGTCGGCCACAAGCTTGGCGAGTTCGCACTGACCCGTACGTTCAAGGGTCACGCAGCCGACAAGAAGGCCAAGAAATAAGGGGCAATCAAGATGGAAGTGAAAGCAATTCATCGCGGTGCCCGCATCTCGGCGCAAAAAACGCGCCTTGTGGCTGACCAGATCCGCGGTTTGCCGGTCGACAAGGCGCTGAACGTTCTGACGTTCTCGCCGAAGAAAGCGGCTGGCATCGTGAAGAAGGTTGTGCTGTCGGCAATCGCGAATGCGGAGCACAACGAAGGCGCCGATATCGACGAGCTCAAGATCAAGAGCATCTACGTCGACAAGGCTGCATCGCTCAAGCGTTTCACCGCGCGCGCCAAGGGCCGCGGTAACCGCATCGAGAAGCAATCCTGTCACATCACTGTGACGGTCGGGAATTAAGGAGCCATACGATGGGACAGAAAATTCATCCGACTGGCTTCCGCCTGGCTGTCAGCCGCAATTGGGCTTCGCGTTGGTACGCGAACAACAACAATTTCGCGGCGATGCTGCAGGAAGACATCGGTGTTCGTGAATACCTGAAGAAGAAGCTGAAGAACGCTTCGGTCGGTCGGGTCGTCATCGAGCGTCCGGCGAAGAACGCGCGCATCACGATTTACAGCTCGCGTCCGGGTGTGGTCATCGGCAAGAAGGGCGAGGATATCGAGCAGCTGAAGACGGAACTGCAACGCCGCATGGGCGTTCCGGTTCACGTCAACATCGAAGAAATCCGCAAGCCGGAAACCGATGCTCAGCTGATCGCTGACTCGATCACGCAACAGCTCGAGCGCCGGATCATGTTCCGCCGCGCGATGAAGCGTGCGATGCAGAACGCGATGCGTCTGGGTGCTCAAGGCATCAAGATCATGAGCGCGGGCCGTCTGAACGGTATCGAAATCGCTCGTACGGAGTGGTATCGCGAAGGTCGCGTGCCCCTTCACACGCTGCGTGCCGATATCGACTACGCGACCTCGGAAGCGAAGACGACCTACGGGATCATCGGCGTCAAGGTGTGGGTTTACAAGGGCGACACGCTCGGCCGCAACGACGCACCGGTGGTGGAAGAAGTAGCCGAAGACAAGCGTCCGCGTCGCAATGCGCGTCCGGGCGACCGTCGTCCGCGCCGTGACGGCGAAGGCGGCGCTCCGGGTGCTCGCCGTGGCGCACCGCGCCGTGGCGCCGGCAAGCCCGAAGACGGCAAGACTGGAGAATAACGATGCTGCAACCGAAACGCAGGAAGTATCGTAAAGAGCAGAAGGGTCGTAACACCGGCAAGGCGACGCGCGGCAACGCAGTGTCGTTCGGTGACTTCGGCCTGAAGGCTATCGGTCGCGGTCGTTTGACCGCACGCCAGATTGAAGCGGCGCGTCGTGCAATGACGCGTCACATCAAGCGTGGCGGCCGCATCTGGATCCGGATCTTCCCGGACAAGCCGATTTCGCAGAAGCCGGCCGAAGTGCGTATGGGTAACGGTAAGGGTAACCCGGAGTACTACGTCGCCGAGATTCAGCCGGGCAAGATGCTCTATGAAATGGACGGCGTAACCGAAGAACTGGCACGCGAAGCGTTCCGTCTGGCTGCAGCCAAGCTGCCGCTGAAGACGGCATTCATCGTGCGCCAGCTCGGCGCCTAAGGAGAAAATATGAAGGCTTCCGAACTTCTCCAGAAAGACCAGGCCGCGCTCAACAAGGAGCTGGCGGACCTGCTGAAGGCGCAATTCGGCCTGCGCATGCAACTCGCGACCCAGCAGCTCACGAACACGAGCCAGCTGAAGAAGGTTCGTCGCGACATCGCACGTGTGCGGACCGTCATGACTCAGAAGGCGAACCAGAAATGAACGATAGCGTGAAAACCTCGCTGAAGCGGACGCTGGTCGGTCGGGTCGTCAGCAATAAGATGGACAAGACCGTCACCGTGCTGATTGAGCACCGCGTCAAGCATCCGATCTACGGCAAGTACGTCGTGCGCTCGAAGAAGTACCACGCGCACGATGAAGCGAACACCTACAACGAGGGTGACCTCGTTGAAATCCAGGAAACTCGTCCTCTGTCGAAGACGAAGGCCTGGACGGTGTCGCGCCTCGTCGAAGCCGCTCGCGTCATCTAAGCGGGCAGCGTAGTAGGCAGTAACAGGCACTTCTCCGCGAAGTGCTTGAAATCGCAAAGTTTTTGCTTGCGTGACCAGGATTATTTGTTATAATCCTGGTCTTCCCTCTTTATGGGAGCCCCGTCGCGGGCGAAGTTGGTGGGGGAAGCGGACTGGCGCCTGCCTGTCCGAAAGATTCACCGAATTGCGATGGCGGGTTTCGTTTGCCGTCGCTGCTGTTCCAACCCAAGCAGCCGATTGGCTGACGGGACCAAGACTGACCGAATGCATCATGGTGGTGCATCCGGATTAAGTTGGGAAAGACAAACCATGATCCAGACCGAATCTCGGCTCGAAGTAGCCGACAACACGGGTGCACGTGAAGTTCTGTGCATCAAGGTGCTCGGCGGCTCGAAGCGTCGTTACGCCGGCATTGGCGACATCATCAAGGTGAGCGTCAAAGAGGCAACGCCGCGCGGGCGCGTGAAGAAAGGCGAAATTTACAACGCCGTGGTGGTCCGCACCGCCAAGGGCGTGCGCCGTCAAGACGGCTCGCTGATCAAGTTCGACGGCAACGCCGCTGTGCTTTTGAATAACAAGCTCGAGCCGATCGGCACCCGTATCTTCGGGCCGGTCACGCGTGAGCTGCGTAGCGAACGATTCATGAAGATCGTTTCGCTGGCGCCGGAAGTGCTGTAAGGAGTCGCGATGAACAAGATTCGCAAAGGTGACGAAGTCATCGTCGTCACTGGCAAAGACAAGGGCAAGCGCGGCGTCGTGCTGGCTGTCGGTGCAGAACATGTGACGGTTGAAGGTATCAACCTCGTCAAGAAGCATGTGAAGCCGAACCCGATGAAGGGTACGACGGGTGGCGTGGAAGCGAAGACGATGCCCCTGCATATTTCGAACGTCGCACTGGTCGACGCGAATGGCAAGGCGTCGCGTGTTGGCATCAAGGTCGAGGAAGGCAAGAAGGTTCGCTTCCTGAAGACGACCGGTGCCGTACTGAGCGCCTGACGCAGCGGAGTAAAAAATGGCTCGTTTTCAAGAGTTTTACAAAGAAAAGGTTGTGCCCGGCCTGATCGAGAAGTTCGGTTACAAGTCGGTCATGGAAGTGCCGCGCATCACCAAGATCACGCTGAACATGGGTCTTGGCGAAGCGATCGCTGACAAGAAGATCATCGAGAACGCCGTTGGCGACCTCACGAAGATCGCTGGTCAGAAGCCGGTCGTCACGAAGGCACGCAAGGCAATCGCAGGCTTCAAGATCCGCCAGGGTTACCCGATCGGCGCGATGGTGACGCTGCGTGGCCAAGCAATGTACGAATTCCTCGACCGTTTCGTGACGGTTGCCCTGCCCCGCGTGCGTGACTTCCGCGGCGTGTCGGGTCGTGCTTTCGATGGCCGTGGCAACTACAACATCGGTGTGAAAGAGCAGATCATTTTCCCCGAAATCGACTACGACAAGATCGACGCACTGCGTGGGCTGAACATCAGCATCACGACGACTGCGAAGACCGACGACGAAGCAAAGGCTCTGCTCGCCAGCTTCAAGTTCCCGTTCAGAAACTGAGGTTACCGTGGCTAAACTGGCACTGATCGAACGTGAAAAGAAGCGCGCCCGCCTGGTCGCGAAGTTCGCAGCAAAGCGCGATGCGCTGAAGGCGATCGTCGAAGACCAAAGCAAGTCGGAAGAAGAGCGCTACGAAGCACGCCTGGAGCTGCAGCAACTGCCCCGCAACGCAAACCCGACCCGCCAGCGTAACCGCTGCGCGATCACGGGCCGTCCGCGTGGCACGTTCCGTAAATTCGGCCTCGCGCGTAACAAGATTCGTGAAATCGCATTCCGTGGCGAGATTCCTGGCCTGACCAAGGCGAGCTGGTAATAGGAGAAACGTAAATGAGCATGAGTGATCCTATCGCCGATATGCTGACTCGCATCCGCAACGGGCAGATGGTCGAGAAGGTATCGGTGTCGATGCCCTCGTCGAAAGTCAAGGTTGCAATCGCGCAAGTCCTGAAAGACGAAGGCTATATCGACGATTTCGCCGTGAAGGCGGAAGGTGCGAAGTCCGAACTGAATATCGCGCTGAAGTACTACGCTGGCCGTCCGGTTATCGAACGCATCGAACGCGTGTCGAAGCCTGGCCTGCGCGTGTACCGCGGCCGTAACGACATTCCGCAGGTCATGAATGGCCTCGGTGTGGCAATCGTGTCGACGCCGAAGGGCGTGATGACCGACCGCAAGGCGCGCGCTACCGGCGTCGGCGGCGAAGTCATCTGCTACGTCGCTTAAAGCCGAGGAGAGAGAAACATGTCTCGAGTAGGTAAGAGCCCGATCGCGCTGCAAGGCGCGGAAGTCAAGCTGGCCGACGGTGCAATCACCGTCAAGGGCCCGCTGGGCACCATCACGCAAGCGATCAATCCGCTCGTGAACGTGGCGAACAACGACGGCACGCTGAACCTGTCGCCGGTGGACGAAAGCCGCGAAGCAAATGCACTGTCGGGCACGATGCGCGCGATTATCGCGAATGCCGTGCACGGCGTGACCAAGGGTTTCGAGCGCAAGCTGACGCTGGTTGGCGTCGGTTATCGTGCGCAAGCGCAAGGCGACAAGCTGAACCTGTCGCTGGGTTTCTCGCACCCCGTGGTGCACCAGATGCCGGAAGGCGTCAAGGCAGAAACCCCGACGCAAACCGAAATCGTGATCAAGGGGATCAACAAGCAACAAGTCGGTCAAGTGGCTGCGGAAGTTCGCGGTTACCGTCCGCCGGAGCCCTACAAGGGCAAGGGCGTGCGCTATTCCGACGAGGTTGTGATCCTCAAAGAAACGAAGAAGAAGTAAGGGTGCGCAATCATGGATAAGACTCAATCTCGCCTGCGCCGCGCTCGCCAGACGCGTATCAAGATCGCTGAGCTGCAGGTCGCGCGTCTCGCCGTGCATCGCACGAACACGCACATCTACGCTCAAGTGTTCTCGCCCTGCGGCACCAAGGTGCTCGCCAGCGCGTCGACGCTCGAAGCAGAAGTGCGCGCCGAACTGGCCGACAAGTCGGGCAAGGGCGGCAACGTTAATGCCGCGACGCTGATCGGCAAGCGTATTGCCGAGAAGGCAAAGGCTGCCGGCATCGAATCCGTCGCCTTCGACCGCTCGGGCTTCCGCTACCATGGCCGCGTCAAGGCGCTGGCTGAGGCAGCTCGCGAAGCTGGGCTCAAGTTCTAAGGAAGGAATTCGTCATGGCAAAGATGCAAGCGAAAGTTCAGGCTGACGAGCGCGACGACGGCCTTCGTGAAAAGATGATTTCGGTCAATCGCGTGACCAAGGTCGTGAAGGGTGGCCGTATTCTCGGCTTCGCCGCACTGACCGTGGTTGGCGATGGTGATGGCCGCATCGGTATGGGCAAGGGCAAGGCGAAGGAAGTGCCGGTCGCTGTCCAGAAGGCAATGGAACAAGCTCGCCGCAACATGTTCAAGGTGCCGCTCAAGAACGGCACGCTGCAGCACGAAGTGCACGGCAAGCATGGCGCATCCGCTGTCCTCCTCGCTCCGGCGAAGGCAGGTACGGGCGTGATCGCCGGCGGCCCGATGCGCGCAGTGTTCGACGTGATGGGCGTTCAGAACGTCGTGGCGAAGAGCCACGGTTCGACGAACCCGTACAACCTCGTTCGCGCCACGCTGGACGGTCTGCGCAAGCAGTCCACCCCGGCAGACATCGCGGCGAAGCGCGGCAAGTCCGTCGAAGATATTTTGGGCTAAGCCCGGGTGGTCACCATGTCTGAAAAAACTGTCAAGGTTCAGCTCGTGAAGAGCCTGATCGGGACCCGCGAATCGCACCGCGCTACCGTGCGTGGCCTGGGCCTGCGCCGACTCAATTCGGTTAGCGAGCTGCAGGACACGCCGGCGGTCCGCGGCATGATCAACAAGGTCTCGTACCTCGTTAAGGTCATCGCGTAAGCGGCCCTACGGATCAAGGAGTTGATATGGAATTGAATAACCTGAAGCCGGCCGCTGGTGCAAAGCACGCCAAGCGTCGCGTCGGCCGCGGCATCGGTTCGGGCCTCGGCAAGACGGCTGGCCGTGGTCACAAGGGTCAGAAATCGCGTTCGGGCGGCTTCCACAAAGTCGGTTTCGAAGGCGGTCAGATGCCGCTGCAACGTCGTCTGCCGAAGCGCGGCTTCACGTCGCTGACGAAGGAATTCGTCGGTGAAGTGCGCCTGAGCGACCTCGAGAAGCTGCCGGTCGATGAGATCGATCTGCTCGCACTGAAGCAAGCCGGCCTGGTCGGTGAGCTGACGAAGAGCGCAAAGATCATCGCGACGGGCGAACTGAAGCGCAAGATCGTCGTGAAGGGTCTCGGTGCCACCAAGGGTGCGCGCGCTGCGATCGAAGCGGCTGGCGGTTCGTTCGCCGAGTGACACGCGTAGCGCGTCGTCACTTGCATTCATCGGAGAAGGTACTTGGCTAACAGCCCGAGTCTTGCAAAACCCGGTCGAAGCACGGCGAAATTCGGCGATCTGCGCCGGCGAGCGATGTTCCTGCTCCTGGCGCTGATCGTCTATCGCATCGGCGCGCACATTCCCGTGCCGGGCATCGATCCGGATCAACTGGCAAAGCTGTTCCAGAGCCAGGCGGGCGGCATCCTGGGCATGTTCAACATGTTCTCGGGTGGCGCGCTTTCCCGCTTCACGATCTTTGCGCTGGGGATCATGCCGTACATTTCGGCGTCGATCATCATGCAGTTGCTGGCGATTGTCTCGCCGCAGCTCGAGGCGCTGAAGAAGGAAGGGCAGGCAGGGCAACGGAAGATCACGCAGTACACGCGGTATTTCACCGTGGTGCTCGCGACCTTCCAGGCGTTCGGTATCGCGGCTGCGCTGGAAAACCAGCCCGGCCTCGTCACTGACCCCGGCATGCTGTTCCGTCTGACGACGGTCGTGACGCTGGTTACCGGCACGATGTTCCTGATGTGGCTCGGCGAGCAGATTACCGAGCGTGGTCTGGGCAACGGTATCTCGATCATCATCTTCGGCGGGATCGCAGCAGGGTTCCCGAATGCCGTCGGTGGGTTGTTCGAGCTGGTGCGTACGGGTTCGATGAGCATCATTTCGGCGATCATCATCGTCGTTCTGATTGCCGCGGTGACTTACCTGGTCGTGTTCATCGAACGCGGTCAGCGCAAGATCCTCGTGAACTACGCGAAGCGCCAGGTCGGCAACAAGATCTACGGTGGGCAGTCGTCGCATCTGCCGCTGAAGTTGAACATGTCGGGCGTGATTCCGCCGATCTTCGCATCGTCGATCATTCTGTTCCCGGCAACGATTCTCGGCTGGTTCAGTACCGGTCAGCCGACGGGAAGCTGGATTTCCAATACGTTGCATAACGTTGCGGAAGCGCTGAAGCCGGGCCAGCCGGTCTATGTGCTGCTGTACACGCTGGCGATCGTGTTTTTCTGCTTCTTCTACACCGCACTGGTGTTCAACAGCAGGGAAACCGCAGACAACCTGAAGAAGAGCGGCGCGTTTGTTCCGGGCATCCGTCCGGGCGATCAGACCGCACGATATATCGACCGCATCCTCACGCGTCTGACGCTGGCCGGTGCGATCTACATCGTCTTCGTGTGTCTGCTGCCGGAGTTTCTGGTGCTGCGCTGGAACGTGCCGTTTTATTTTGGTGGAACGTCGCTGCTGATCATTGTCGTCGTCACGATGGACTTTATGGCGCAGGTGCAGTCGTACGTTATGTCGCAACAGTATGAGTCACTGCTCAAGAAGGCGAACTTCAAGGGCGGCAACATCCCGATGCGTTGAAAGGACTATGGCCAAAGACGATGTAATCCAGATGCAGGGTGAGGTGATTGAAAACCTCCCGAATGCGACCTTCCGTGTGAAGCTGGAAAACGGCCATGTCGTGTTGGGTCATATTTCCGGAAAGATGCGGATGCACTACATCCGCATCCTGCCGGGCGACAAGGTGACGGTTGAGTTGACGCCTTACGATCTGTCTCGTGCGCGGATCGTGTTCCGGGCGAAGTGATTTGAAAAAAGGGTATTATCATGAAAGTGATGGCATCGGTTAAGCGCATTT
Organism: Burkholderia aenigmatica; assembly: GCF_902499175.1. Lineage (GTDB taxonomy): Bacteria > Pseudomonadota > Gammaproteobacteria > Burkholderiales > Burkholderiaceae > Burkholderia > Burkholderia aenigmatica. The sequence goes on along the minus strand of NZ_CABVQC010000040.1, from coordinate 45,667 downwards.
GCCGCAATTGCAAGATCATCAAGCGCAAAGGCGTCGTTCGCGTGATCTGCAGCTCGGATCCGCGCCACAAGCAGCGCCAAGGCTGACCGCGCGTTTGTTTGCGCTTTTTGTTTGAGGAAAAACAATGGCTCGTATCGCAGGGGTTAACATCCCGAATCACCAGCACACCGAGATTGGCCTGACGGCAATCTTCGGTGTCGGCCGCACCCGTTCGCGCAGCATCTGCGTGGCAGCTGGCGTCGATTTTTCGAAGAAGGTCAAGGACTTGACCGACGCAGACTTGGAAAAGCTGCGTGAAGAAGTGGGCAAGTTTGTCGTCGAAGGCGATCTGCGCCGTGAAGTGACGATGAACATCAAGCGCCTGATGGACCTCGGTTGCTACCGTGGTGTTCGTCATCGCAAGGGCCTGCCGATGCGCGGTCAGCGTACGCGTACGAACGCACGTACTCGCAAGGGTCCGCGTCGTGCAGCGCAAGCGCTGAAGAAGTAAGCGGAACTGACAGTTACAGGAAAACGTAATGGCTAAGGCTTCGAACACCGCGGCGCAACGCGTTCGCAAGAAGGTTAAGAAGAACGTCGCTGAAGGCGTGGTTCACGTTCACGCGTCGTTCAACAACACGATCATCACGATCACCGATCGCCAAGGCAATGCACTGGCATGGGCGACGTCGGGCGGTCAGGGCTTCAAGGGCTCGCGCAAATCGACGCCGTTCGCTGCCCAGGTCGCAGCCGAGTCGGCTGGCCGCGTCGCGATGGAATACGGCGTGAAGAATCTGGAAGTGCGGATCAAGGGCCCGGGCCCGGGTCGTGAGTCGGCAGTGCGCGCACTGCACGGCCTCGGCATCAAGATCACCGCGATTTCGGACGTCACCCCGATTCCGCACAACGGCTGCCGTCCGCCGAAGCGTCGTCGTATCTAAAGATGTGCTGGCACGTTCGTGCTAGCACATTGCCTGTCGCCGCTCAGCGTCGACGGGCGTTGCTTTTTTGATTGACTAAGCCCACCGTTCGCCCCAAAGGGAGCGGACTAGCGCGGATTTCGATCCGCGTGACTGATTGATAAAGGAATGCAACGTGGCACGTTATATCGGCCCCAAAGCCAAGCTGTCCCGCCGTGAAGGCACCGACCTGTTCCTGAAGAGCGCACGCCGCTCGCTCGCCGACAAGTGCAAGCTCGACAGCAAGCCGGGTCAGCACGGCCGTACCTCGGGCGCACGTACGTCCGACTACGGTACGCAGCTGCGCGAAAAGCAGAAGGTCAAGCGTATCTACGGCGTGCTGGAGCGTCAGTTCCGCCGCTACTTCGCTGAAGCCGACCGCCGCAAGGGCAACACGGGTGAAAACCTGCTGCAACTGCTCGAGTCGCGTCTCGACAACGTCGTGTATCGCATGGGCTTCGGCTCGACCCGCGCTGAAGCGCGTCAGCTGGTCAGCCACAAGTCGATCACCGTGAACGGCGTCGTTGCGAACGTCCCGTCGCAGCAAGTGAAGTCGGGTGACGTCGTCGCGATCCGCGAAAAGGCGAAGAAGCAAGCGCGTATCGTCGAAGCGCTGTCGCTGGCCGAGCAAGGCGGCATGCCGAGCTGGGTTGCAGTCGATGCGAAGAAGTTCGAAGGCACGTTCAAGCAAATGCCGGAACGCGCTGAAATCGCAGGCGACATCAACGAAAGCCTGATCGTCGAATTGTATTCGCGTTAATCCGATTGACGGCCGAGGTACCCCGATTGCGTTACGCAAGGAGGGCCCTCGGCTGTTTATTTTCTGGTTGTTACCGGTCAGCCTTATCGGTGTAACGAGCCGAGGGTATTGAAAAGGAAAGCCCATGCAAACCAGTTTGCTGAAACCCAAGATCATCGCCGTGGAATCGCTGGGCGAGAACCACGCGAGGGTGGTCATGGAACCGTTCGAACGCGGTTACGGCCATACCTTGGGCAATGCGCTGCGTCGCGTGCTGCTGTCGTCGATGGTTGGCTACGCGCCGACCGAAGTGACGATCGCGGGCGTGGTGCACGAGTACTCGACGCTGGATGGCGTGCAGGAAGACGTCGTCAACCTGCTGCTGAACCTGAAGGGCGTGGTGTTCAAGCTGCATAACCGTGACGAAGTGACGGTTACGCTGCGCAAGGAAGGTGAAGGCGTTGTCACGGCCGGCGATATCGAGCTGGCTCACGACTGCGAAGTCATCAACCCGAATCACGTGATTGCGCACCTGTCGAAGGGCGGCAAGCTCGACGTTCAGATCAAGATCGAAAAGGGTCGCGGCTATGTGCCCGGCAACGTTCGTCGCTACGGCGAAGACACGGCCAAGATCATCGGCCGCATCGTCCTCGACGCTTCGTTCTCGCCGGTTCGCCGCGTGAGCTACGCTGTCGAAAGCGCACGTGTCGAGCAGCGTACCGACCTCGACAAGCTCGTGATGAACATCGAGACGAGCGGTGTGATCACGCCGGAAGAAGCGATCCGCCAATCGGCCCGCATCCTGGTCGACCAGCTGTCCGTGTTCGCGGCGCTGGAAGGCACGGAAACGGCAGCCGAAGCGCCGTCGCGTGCCCCGCAGATCGATCCGATCCTGCTGCGTCCGGTGGACGATCTCGAGCTGACGGTTCGTTCGGCGAACTGCCTGAAGGCCGAGAACATCTACTACATCGGCGACCTGATCCAGCGCACGGAAAACGAGCTGCTGAAGACGCCGAACCTCGGTCGCAAGTCGCTCAACGAGATCAAGGAAGTGCTCGCTTCGCGCGGTCTCACGCTGGGCATGAAGCTCGAAAACTGGCCGCCGGCTGGTCTCGACAAGTAAGCCTGGTTGTTGCTGTAGTTGGCAAAGATGCGGATTTTCCTTTAAAATCCGCATCTTGCTTTTTTTCGTTACCGGCCCGTGCACGCTTCGACGTGCGATAGAAGAGCTGGATCAAAACTTTGAATCAAGGAAACTGAAATGCGCCATCGTCATGGTCTGCGGAAACTGAACCGCACGAGCAGCCACCGTCTGGCTATGCTCCGTAACATGTCCAACTCGCTGATCGAGCACGAAGTCATCAAGACGACGCTGCCGAAGGCGAAGGAACTCCGTAAAGTCGTCGAGCCGCTGATCACGCTCGGCAAGAAGCCGTCGCTGGCAAACCGTCGCCTGGCGTTCAACCGCCTGCGCGATCGTGACTCGGTGGCGAAGCTGTTCGACGTGCTCGGTCCGCGTTTCGCGAACCGTCCGGGCGGCTACCTGCGCGTGCTGAAGTTTGGCTTCCGCGTGGGCGACAACGCACCGATGGCACTGGTCGAGCTGCTCGATCGTCCGGAAGTCGACGAAACGGAAAACGTGCAAGAAGCTGAGTAAGCTTCCGGTACGCAGCAGTATCTGAAAGGGGCCGAGCGATTGCTTGGCCCTTTTTGTTTTTCAGGCGCCAGCTGCGATCGATTGTCGCAGGGCGGTGCCGGCAGCGTTGCGCGGGCTGCGCTACGATACGGGGCAGCCAACGCGCTCCCCAGGTGGGCAATCCGCGTCGGCAGGAGCCGATAGACCAACAAGGAGGGCGCGGATGATAGTGGTGCTGATGCTGACGACGGTGCCCGATGCCGCGACCGCTCAGGCGCTTTCAGACGGTGCGCTCGATGCGCGGCTTGCCGCGTGCGTGTCGGAGCTCGGTGCGATCAAATCGCGCTATCACTGGCAGGGCAAGGTCGAAACGGCCGACGAGATCCAGTTGCTGTTCAAGACGAGCCCCGTGCGGGCGCTCGAACTGGAGCGATTTATTCTCGCGCATCATCCTTACGAGACGCCCGAAATCGTCTCGTGGCAGACGACGGCATCGGCCGCGTACGGTCAATGGGTGATCAACGAAACTCAACGTCTATTTCATGTTTAACGGTATGGCGCTTCCCGTGCGCGTGCGCGCGCTGCGATTCCTCGCAGTCCTGTTGTCGTTCATGCTCGTGCTGGGCGGCCTGTCGGTCGCGCGCGCGGCCGACGATTTCCTCGATCCGTCGGTTGCGTTCAAGTTCAGTGCGAGCGAATCGCCGGGACAGGTGGACGTCCGCTTCAAGGTCGCCAACGGTTATTACCTGTACCGCGAGCGTTTCGCGTTCGCGGTGAAGAGCGGACAGGCGACGCTCGGCGAGCCGCAATTCCCGGCCGGCCACGTGAAGTTCGATCAGACGTTCCAGAAGAACGTCGAGACCTACCGCGACGAAGTCATCGTTCACGTGCCCGTCAAGCAGGCGTCGGGGCCGTTCGAGCTCGCGGTGACGTCGCAGGGGTGCGCGGACGAGGGCATCTGCTATCCGCCGGCCGAGCACGTCGTGAAGGTCGACGGCGCCGCGCTGGGTGCCGCCTCGTCGTCCGGCGATACGGCCGCTGCGGGCAGCTGGTTCGACAAGGTCACCAGCGCCGATTTCGCGCAGTCGCTGCTCGAAGGGCACGGCTTCTTCACGATCGTCGCACTGTATTTCGTCGCGGGCGTCGTGCTGAGCCTGCTGCCGTGTTCGTACCCGATGATCCCGATCGTGTCGGCGATCATCATCGGCCAGGGCACGCGCGCGACGCATGCGCGCGGTTTCGCGCTGTCGCTGACCTACGTGGTCGGCATGGCGCTGGTCTACACGGTTCTCGGCATCGCCGCGGCGCTGGTCGGCCAGAGCCTCGGTGCATGGCTGCAGAACCCGTGGGTGCTCGGTGCGTTCGGCGTGCTGCTGACCGCGTTTGCCGTCTCGCTGATCTCGGGCAAGGACATCGCGCTGCCCGCACGCTGGCAGAACGGCGCGGCCGACGCATCGGGCGCGCGCCAGGGCGGCCATTTCGTCGCGGTCGCGGCGATGGGCGCGCTGTCCGCGCTGGTCGTCGGTGCGTGCATGACGGCGCCGCTATTCGCGGTGCTGGCCTTCATCGCCCACACGGGCAATGCGCTGCTCGGCGGTGCCGCGCTGTTCGCGATGGGGCTGGGGCTTGGCGTGCCACTGCTGGTCGTCGGCGTCGGCGCCGGGACCGTGCTGCCGCGCGCCGGCGCCTGGATGGATGGCGTGAAGGTGTTCTTCGGCATCGTGCTGCTCGCAGCCGCGCTGTGGATCGTGTGGCCGGTGCTGGCCGGTGGCCTGAAGATGGTGCTCGCTGCGTTATGGCTGCTGATCGCGGCCGCGGCGCTCGGGCTGTTCACGCCGAATGCCGGCGCCACGTCTATCTGGCGTCGCCTCGGCCGTGGCGTGGGCGCGGCGCTCGCGATCTGGGCGGCCACGCTGCTCGTCGGCCTGGCCGCGGGGTCGACCGATCCGGTCAAGCCGCTGGCGGTGCTGGCGGCACGCACGGTTGCGTCCGGCGGTGCTGCGACGGCAGGCGCGGCCGCAGCGCAGGATGGCCCCGCGTTCGCATCGGTGCGCTCGAGTGGCGAACTCGACGCGCTGTTGAAGACGTCCGGCCAGCCCGTGATGCTCGACTTCTACGCCGACTGGTGCGTGAGCTGCAAGGAGATGGAGCATCTGACGTTTACCGACGCGCGCGTGCAGGCGCGGCTCGCGCAGCTTCACCTCGTGCGTGCGGATGTCACCGCGAACAACCCGGACGACCAGGCGCTGTTGAAGCGCTTCAACCTGTTCGGGCCGCCGGGCATCATCTTCTTCGATCGCAATGGTAACGAGATCGGGCGTGTGGTTGGCTATCAGGCGGCCGAGACGTTCCTGCGCAGCCTGGACCGGGCTGCCGTTCCGACGGTATGACCATGCCTGTTGGGGGCGTGCCGGTGGCGAAGCGGCGCGCTCGTGCGGCATGAGCGGACGATCGACACGAGCAGACGGCTCCGGTCGACGGCAAACAAAAAACGGCGAGGCACCGAAGTGTCCCGCCGTTTTTCTTTCCGCCTGCCGGCGGGCAATCAGCGTTGCGCTTTCAGCAGACGCGCGGCGTCGAGTGCGAAGTACGTGAGCACGCCGTCGGCGCCCGCCCGCTTGAACGCGAGCAGCGATTCGAGCACGACCTTGTCGTGGTCGAGCCAGCCGTTCATCGCGGCGGCCTTCAGCATCGCGTATTCGCCGCTCACCTGGTACACGTAGGTCGGGAAGCGGAACTCGTCCTTCACGCGGCGCACGATGTCGAGGTACGGCATGCCGGGCTTGACCATCACCATGTCGGCGCCTTCGTCGATGTCGAGGCGCACTTCGCGCAGCGCTTCGTCGCTGTTCGCCGGATCCATCTGGTAGGTCATCTTGTTGCCCTTGCCCAGATTGGACGCCGAGCCGACTGCGTCGCGGAACGGACCATAGAACGCCGATGCGAACTTGGCCGAATAGGCCATGATCCGCGTGTGGATATGGCCGTCGCTTTCCAGCATTTCGCGGATGGCGCCGATACGGCCGTCCATCATGTCTGACGGGGCGACGATGTCGACACCGGCTTCAGCCTGCGCGCGCGCCTGATCGATCAGGATCTCGATCGTGTCGTCGTTGATCACGTAGCCATTTTCGTCGAGCACGCCGTCCTGGCCATGGCTCGTGTACGGATCGAGTGCGACGTCGGTCAGCACGCCGAGTTCGGGGAAGCGCTTTTTCAGCTCGCGCACCGCGCGCGGGATCAGGCCTGCCGGATTGGCTGCCTCGCGGCCGTCAGGCGTCTTCACCGACGGCTCGATGGCCGGGAACAGCGATAGCACGGGCACGCCGAGTTCGACGCATTGCTCGGCGACCTGCATCAGCAGATCGACGGACACGCGTTCGACGCCCGGCATCGACGGCACCGGCTGCCGTTCGTTGGTGCCTTCGACGACGAATACCGGATAGATCAGGTCGTCGGTGGTCAGGCGGTTTTCCCGCATCAGGCGGCGGGAGAAGTCGTCGCGGCGCATCCGGCGCGGACGATGAAGCGGATGGAAGCTCATGGCGATTGGGTAGAAATCAGGGCAGTAAGAACCTTACGGAACCCTTCGGTCATTTTCGGGAGCGTTGGTATATGATAGCGATCGAGCGGCGCGCGTTGCGTGCAGCTCCCCGCTTCTCCTCCCTGAGCGGGTGCCTGTCGTTTTTCGATTAGGCTGTTTGACCCGCCGTTCAACGGCGGGTTTTTTTATGAGCCGGCCGAAATCGCAGACGCCGTCAGGTGCGCGCCGCCGATCCCGGCCGCGCGTTGCCCGATCATTGTGCTACAGGCTCGCTTTTTTCGTCGGCGGCGGACGGCCGCACCCAGCTCTCGATCAGCGCGTGCGCCTCGTCGAGCCCCGTGCGCTTCATTGCCGAGAACAGCTGAACCGTCAGCTTGCCTTGGACACCCTGGTCACGATACGCATCGAGCCCCTTTTGCGCGGTCCGCAGCGCATTGATGCTTTCCTGCCGCGTCAATTTGTCGCACTTCGTCAGCAGCGTGTGGATCGGCTTGCCGGTCGGCACGAACCACTCGATCATGCGGCGATCGAGGTCGGTCAGCGGACGGCGCGAATCCATCATCAGGATCAGGCCGCAAAGCTGCGAGCGGGTCGCGAGATAGGACGACAGCAGCATTTCCCAGTGCGCCTTGGCGGCGCCGGGCACTTCCGCGTAGCCGTAGCCGGGCAGGTCGACGAGGTTCGCGACGGGCTCGTCGGCCGGGCCGACGGAGAAGTAGTTGATATGCTGCGTGCGGCCGGGCGTCTTCGACGCGAAGGCGAGCCGCTTCTGGTTGCACAGCACGTTGATCGCCGTCGACTTGCCGGCATTCGAGCGTCCCGCGAACGCGATTTCCGGCTGGACCGTCGGCGGCAGGTCGCGCAGATGGTTGACGGTCGTGTAGAAGCGGGCTTGATGGAGCAGAAAGGCCATGGGAACCGGAAGGACGGGCGGCGCAAGCCGCTTGGTGGAGGCGGGGTAGCCCCGATAGGCGCCGGAGCTTTCAACACGATATTGTACAATACGGCGGTTTTACCGAAGGCTACCGGGCGCCTGCCTCGCGCTTTTATGTAGCTTCTGCGGTAGACTGAACGCCGTCGTTTTTTGCAGAACCTCAAATTCCCACAAGACGAAACAGGGTGTGCGAATGAATCGACTGTGCAAGTCTCTGATGGTGCTTCAGGTTGCAGCAGGGTTCGTAGGTTTCGTAGCGGAGGCAAACGCGGCAGACGCGGCAAAGCCGGATCTCGACCGCGGCAAGGCGATTGCCGGGCAGGTCTGCGCGTCGTGTCACGGCGCCGACGGCAACAGCGCGTCGGGCAGTTTCCCGAAGCTTGCCGGCCAGCATCCCGAATATCTGGTCAAGCAGTTGAACGACTTCAAGACGCAGCCGGGCGCGAAGGGGCCGGTGCGGAACAACGCGGTGATGGTCGGATTCGCGAGCGCGTTGAGCGCGGACGACATGCGCAACGTCGCCGCGTACTACGGGTCGCAGTCGACGAAGCTCGGCACCGCACGCGATGCGGCAACCGTGCCGATCGGCCAGAAGATCTATCGCGGCGGCATCGCGGAGAAGGGCGTCCCCGCCTGCGCGAGCTGCCACGGGCCGACAGGGCAGGGGATCCCGGTCCAGTACCCGCGTCTGTCGGGGCAATGGGCCGATTACACGGTCGCGCAGTTGACCGCGTTCCAGCAGGGTGCCGGCGCGCGCAACAACAATGAGGCGATGCATCAGATCGCGACGCGGCTGTCGGACAACGAGATCAAGGCCGTCGCGGATTACATCGCGGGCCTGCGTTGAGCGGTCAGCCGCGAGAATGACCGGGCGCCCGAAGGGCGGCCGGAGTCAGAACAAGAAAAGGGTGGGGCGCCGCATCGTTGCGGTTGCCTCGCCCTTCTTTTTTGTCGGCACGCGCCAGGCCAAGCCAGGATGGAGCGGCTTGCCGGAGATGGGGGGCTGCGCTCCCCAAGCGAACAAAGTGAGCGTTGGGGGCTGTTTCCCCTGAGTCGGAGTTTGAATGAGCGTTACCACGTCGGGGTTGCAGTCGAAGTCGGGTCAGGGTGCGTCCAAGCGCGCGGTCGAGCTGCTGAGCTCGATGCGCTTCGCGATCGCGCTGCTGGTGGTGCTGTCGATCGCGAGCATCATCGGCACGGTCCTGACCCAGGACGATCCGTATCCGAATTATGTGAACCAGTTCGGGCCGTTCTGGGCGGACATTTTCCGCTCGCTCGGCCTGTACAACGTGTACAGCGCGTGGTGGTTCATGCTGATCCTGATCTTCCTCGTCGTGTCGATCTCGCTGTGCGTGATCCGCAACGCGCCGAAGATGCTCGCCGATGCGAAGAGCTGGAAGGACAAGGTTCGCGAAGGCAGCCTGCGCGCGTTCCACCACAAGGCCGAGTACACGGCGTCCGGCACGCGCGCGACCGTCGCGGCGACGCTCGCCACGTTCGTCACCAAGGCCGGCTACAAGCACGTCGTGCGTGAAAACGACGGCGCGACGCTGATCTCCGCGAAGCGCGGCGCGATGACCAAGTGGGGCTACATCTCCGCTCACCTCGCGATCGTCGTGATCTGTATCGGCGGCCTGCTCGACAGCAACCTGCCGATCAAATTCCAGATGTGGATGTTCGGCAAGAGCCCGGTCAACACGAGCGCGACGATCAGCGAGATCTCGCCGGATCATCGCCTGTCCGCGTCGAACCCGACGTTCCGCGGCTACGCGTGGGTGCCCGAGGGCCAGTTCGTGTCGACCGCGATCCTGAACCAGCCGAGCGGCTCGCTGATCCAGGATCTGCCGTTCTCGATCCAGCTCAACAAGTTCATCGTCGATTACTACACGACGGGCATGCCGAAGCTGTTCGCGAGCGACATCGTCGTGATCGATCGCGAGACCGGCCAGAAAATCCCGGCGCGCGTCGAGGTCAACAAGCCGTTCACGTACAAGGGCGTGTCGATCTACCAGTCGAGCTTCCAGGACGGCGGCTCGCAGATGCAGATGACGGCCTACCCGATGACGGGTGGCAACGCGAAGACCTTCCCCGTGCAGGGCACAATCGGCAGTTCGGCGCCGCTGCAGATGCCGGGCAACGATGGCGACACGATCGAGTTCTCCGATTTCCGCGCGATCAACGTCGAGAACATGGCCGACGCGAACGGCAAGCCGGACGTGCGCGGCGTGGCGACGACGAGCTCGCTGAAGGAAGCGTTCGACGAACGGCTCGGCTCCGGCGCGAAGACGTCGAAGCCGACGCAGCTCCACAACATCGGCCCGTCCGTGCAATACAAGATCCGCGGCAAGGACGGCCAGGCGCGCGAGTTCAACAACTACATGCTGCCCGTCGACATGAATGGCGTGCGCGTGTTCCTCGCCGGCGTGCGCGCGAGCCCGAACGACCCGTTCCGCTACATGCGGATTCCGGCCGACAGCCAGGATTCGATCGGCGAATGGATGCGCCTGCGCGCCGCGCTCGAGGATCCGACCGTGCGCGCCGAAGCCGCCGCGCGCTTCGCGCAGCGTTCGCTGCCGGGCACCGACGCATCGCTGCGCAGCCGCCTGCAGGACAGCGCATCGAAGGTGCTGACCCTGTTTGCGGCGAGTGACGACAGCGTCGGCCGCGGCGCCGACGGCCAGCCGATCGGCGGCTTCCAGGCGGTGGCGACGTTCATCGACCGCTCGGTGCCCAAGGCCGAGCAGGAGAAGGCCGCGAGCCTGCTGCTGCGGATGCTCGAAGGCTCGATGTGGGAGGTCTGGCAGATCGCGCGCGAGCGTGCCGGCGAGCCGGCGGCGCAGCAGGGCACCGACACGATCCGCTTCGTGCAGAACGCGATCAATGCGCTATCAGACAGCTTTTTGTATGGATCGCCGGTCTATTTGCAGCTTGACTCATTCAAGCAGGTGCAAGCTTCGGTATTTCAGTTGACGCGCGCACCCGGCAAGAATCTGGTGTATCTTGGCAGCCTGCTGCTGGTCGCCGGCATCTTCTCGATGTTCTACGTGCGCGAGCGGCGCCTCTGGTTCTGGTTGAAGGACGCCGGTTCGGGCGTCGATGTGGTGATGGCAATGTCCACGGCCCGCAAGACCTTCGATTTCGAGAAAGAATTCGTGCAGACGCGCGACGCGGCCGGTGCCGCCCTGCACGCCGCACCTCGCGACGCCGCGCCGGCCCGTGCGGCATCGACGGCCCGTCCGCCTGCCGGCGGCGGTTCCGATTCCGAGAATTCCACCCGGTAACATCATGGATCTCACGCAAGTTTCCTCTTCCCATCGGGCGTCGGCCCAGGCTCCAGTTGTGGCGCCGCTGTTCGACGACCGTCCGTTCCTCGCGCGCCTGTCGTTGCTCGACTGGCTGTTCGCGCTGGCGCTCGTGGTGGGCGCGGGCTATGCGCTCGTGCACTACAACGAGCACATGAATTACTACGACAAGGCCGTGATGATCGGCACCGTGCCGGCGCTCATCACGCTCGGCTGGCGCTGGAAGCCCGCGCGACTGATGATGGCGTCGATCACCGTGCTGGCGCTGCTGTCGATCCAGATCTACCAGGGCGATCTCGCGCGCGCCGATTCGGCGTTCTTCCTCAAGTACTTCCTGTCGAGCCAGTCGGCCATCCTGTGGATGAGCGCGCTGTTCGTGCTCGCGACGATCTTCTACTGGATCGGTTTGCTCGCACGCTCGGAGTCGGGCTCCGCGATCGGCCAGAAGCTCACGTGGGTCGCCGTGCTGATGGGCTTCACCGGCCTGATGGTGCGCTGGTACGAGTCCTACCTGATCGGCGCGGACGTCGGGCACATTCCGGTGTCGAACCTGTATGAAGTGTTCGTGCTGTTCAGCCTGATCACGGCGCTGCTCTATCTGTATTACGAAGGCCATTACGGCACGCGCGCGCTGGGCGCGTTCGTGCTGCTGGTGATCAGCGCGGCCGTCGGTTTCCTGATGTGGTATTCGGTCGCGCGCGATGCGCAGCAGATCCAGCCGCTCGTGCCGGCGCTGCAGAGCTGGTGGATGAAGATTCACGTGCCGGCGAACTTCATCGGCTATGGCAGCTTCGCGCTGTCGGCGATGGTGTCGGTCGCGTACCTGATGAAGGAGCGCGGCGTGCTCGCGGATCGCCTGCCGACGCTCGAAGTGCTCGACGACGTGATGTACAAGTCGATCGCGGTCGGTTTCGCGTTCTTCACGATCGCGACGATCCTCGGCGCGCTGTGGGCCGCTGAAGCCTGGGGCGGCTACTGGAGCTGGGACCCGAAGGAAACCTGGGCGCTGATCGTATGGCTCAACTACGCGGCGTGGCTGCACATGCGCCTGATGAAGGGCCTGCGCGGCTCGGTGGCCGCATGGTGGGCGCTCACGGGCCTGCTCGTGACGACCTTCGCGTTCCTCGGCGTCAACATGTTCCTGTCCGGGCTGCACAGCTACGGCAAGCTGTAAGATTTCCGCTGTTCGTCCGACTATGAGACCGCCGGTGCACCGTGTGCCCGGCGGTTTTCTTTTGTAACGGGCGGGCGGTCCGGGCGTCGAACGGCGCAAGACGGGTCGGGTCGAACGCTCATGAAGCTGCGCGCGGCGCATGCAGGAGGAGCAGCACGATGTGGATCAAACGCCCTTTGCGGAACGTACTGACCGGCGGCGATATTGCACCCGGCGAAATCACGCCGCGTGCGGTCTTCGAGAACCGGCGGCGCGCGTTGCAGGCGGCCGGCCTCGCGGCGGCGGGCGGGCTGCTCGGCGGCAGTGGCGCAGCATGGGCCGCCTATGCGTCGCCCGATGCGCGGGCCGCGAAGCTCGCGGCGAAGACGAATGCGAAGTTCGTCGCGGCCGACAAGGTGACGCCGTTCAAGGACATCACGTCCTACAACAACTTCTACGAGTTCGGCACCGACAAGAGTGACCCCGCGCAGAACGCCGGCACGTTGCGGCCGCGCCCGTGGCGCGTGAGCGTCGAAGGCGAGGTGCTGCATCCGAAGGTGTTCGATCTCGACGAACTGCTGAAGCTCGCGCCGCTCGAGGAGCGCGTGTACCGGTTGCGCTGCGTCGAGGGCTGGTCGATGGTGATCCCGTGGATCGGCGTGCCGTTGTCCGAGCTGATCAAGCGCGTGCAGCCGACCGGCAACGCGAAATACGTGCAGTTCATCACGCTGGCCGATCCGTCGCAGATGCCCGGCCTCTCGACGCCCGTGCTCGACTGGCCGTACTCGGAAGGGCTGCGGATGGACGAGGCGATGAATCCGCTGACGCTGCTGACGATGGGCGTCTACGGGCAGGTGCTGCCGAACCAGAACGGCGCGCCGGTGCGGATCGTCGTGCCGTGGAAGTACGGCTTCAAGAGCGCGAAGTCGCTCGTGAAGATCCGCTTCGTCGACAAGCCGCCGAAGACGAGCTGGAACACGTATGCGGCGAACGAGTACGGCTTTTATTCGAACGTGAACCCGAACGTCGATCATCCGCGCTGGAGCCAGGCGACCGAGCGGCGCATCGGCGAGGACGGCTTTTTCACGCCGAAACGCAAGACACTGATGTTCAACGGCTACGGCGATCTGGTCGCGTCGATGTATCAGGGCATGGACCTGAAGAAGAACTTCTGAGCGTGACGGTGAGAAACGACATGCCTCCTTCGACGCTGACACCCGCGCGCGCAGCCGGCGCCGGTTCGGCTGCACGTGCCGCGCGGTGCGGTGCGGTCCATCCCGCTGCGCCGCGCTGGCTCGCGCCGGCCAAGGTGCTGGTTTTCGCGGCCGGCCTTTATCCGCTCGCGCGTCTCGTGCTGTTCGGGCTGACCGACCGGCTCGGCGCGAATCCGATCGAGTTCATCACGCGTTCGACGGGCCTCTGGACGCTCGTCTTGTTGTGCATCACGCTCGCTGTCACGCCGCTGCGGCGCATGACAGGGTTCGCCGCGCTGCTGCGTTTTCGCCGGATGATCGGGCTGTTCGCGTTCTTTTACGCGACGCTGCACTTCACGACCTACCTGTGGTTCGACAAGTGGTTCGACGTCGTTGCGATCCTGAAGGACGTCGGCAAACGCCCGTTCATCACGGTCGGTTTCGCCGCGTTCGTGCTGCTGATTCCGCTCGCGGCAACCTCGCCGCGCGCGATGGTGCGCCGGCTCGGCCGCCACTGGGCGACGCTGCACAGCGCGATCTACGCGATCGCGCTGTTCGGCGTGCTGCACTTCTGGTGGATGAGGGCCGGCAAGCACAATCTTGCGCAGCCGAAGCTTTATGCGGCGATCGTTGCCGCGCTGCTTGGCTGGCGGGTCGTTGCATGGGGATGGCGGCGCGTGCGCGCGTGACGGCGCAGCCTGGAAAAACAAAAGGCGATGACCGGGAAGTCATCGCCTTGTTTCACGAGCGGTGCAGGCGGCGCGCCGTTACTTTGCGACGGCCGGGCTCGATGCCGGTGCGGGCTTGGCCGATGCGCCGCTCGACAATTCGGGCGACAGCGTGAGCGGCGTACCGGACGAATCGGGCACACTGTCGGACGACGCGTTTTCATCGGTCGGCTTCACGTCCGACGGCGGCGCGTCCTGCTGCTGGAGTGGCTTGGGCATCGGAGGCACGGTGGGCAGATAGAGCGCGCCGCTTTGACCGCAGCCGGCAAGAATCGCCAAAGCCGCTACAATCGCGCTCATCCGGAAAACGACTCGCATGATCGTCCCTGAACAATTGAACCGATAGAGTTTAGCATGTCCGATACCGAATACCTGACCCGTGCCGAGGCCGTGCTGGCGGCCGTCGAGCGTACCGTCGACGACGCCAACGACGGCGATCACGACATCGATCTGGAGCGCAACGGCAGCGTCCTGACGCTGACGTTCGAGAACGGCTCGAAGATCATCGTCAACCTGCAGCCGCCGATGAAGGAAGTGTGGATTGCCGCGAAGGCGGGCGGTTTCCACTACCGTTTCATCGACGGCGAATGGCGCGATACGCGCACGGGCACCGAGTTTTTCTCTGCGCTTACCGAATACGCGACGCAGCAGGCCGGCCTGGCTATCACGTTCAGCGCGCCGTAACGGCCACGGCCGAAGCCGGGGCCGCGCCCCGAGCTGTCGTGCCAAAGAAAAAGCGCCCCCGTGGGGGCGCTTTTTTCATGTCCGGGCCGGTGGTCAGTGCGCGAACAGGTTCATGATGTCCTGCTTTTCCTGCTCGTCGACGTGCGGCACGGTGGCATCGACGTTCTGCGCGGCCGGTGCCTGCGGTACGCCGACCGTCGACACGAAGCCGTGACCCGGCGCGAACTCGGTGAAGTACAGCTCGCCGCCGAGCGATTCGACGCCGTCCGGCACCGTCGGCTTGAACTCGGGCACGCCCTTCAGCGCGGCGCCCATGTATTCGATCCAGACGGGCAGCGACAGGCCGCCGCCCGTTTCGCGATCGCCGAGGCTGCGCGGGTTGTCGTAGCCGATCCACGCGATCGCGGCGAGCGTGTGCTGGTAGCCGGCGAACCACGCGTCGTGCGAGTCGTTCGTCGTGCCGGTCTTGCCCGCGAGGTCGGTGCGCTTCAGCACGTTGGTCCGTGCGCCCGTGCCGCGCTGCGCGACGCTCTGCAGCAGGCTGTTCATCACGTACGCGTTGCGCGCGTCGATCGCGCGCGGTGCGTTCTGCTCGGCGACGAGCGGCTGCGCGCGCACGACGATTGCCCCGTTCGGATCGGTGACTTCGGCGATCAGGTACGGATTGACGCGGTAGCCGCCGTTCGCGAAGACCGAGTACGCGCCCGCCATCTGCAGCGGCGTGACCTGGCCCGCGCCGAGTGCCATCGGCAGGTAGGCCGGATGGCGTTCGGCGTCGAAGCCGAAGCGCGTGATGTACTGCTGCGCGTACTTCGTGCCGATGTGGTTCAGGATCCGGATCGACACGAGGTTGCGCGAGCGCTGCAGCGCGGTGCGCATCGACATCGGGCCTTCGAAGCCGCCGCCGTAGTTCTTCGGTTCCCACGGCTGGCCGCCCGTTTCGGCGGCGCTGAAATACAGCGGGCCGTCGTTGATCACGGTTGCCGGCCCGAGGCCCTTGTCGAGCGACGCCGAATAGATGAACGGCTTGAACGACGAACCCGGCTGTCGCCACGCCTGCGTGACGTGGTTGAACTTGTTCTTGTTGTAATCGAAGCCGCCGACGAGCGAGCGGATCGCGCCGTCCTGCGGGACGATCGACAGGAACGCCCCCTCGACCTGCGGCAACTGCGTGATCGACCACTTGCCGGCGTCGTTCTTCACGACGCGGACGATCGCGCCCGGGCGGATGCGGCGATTCGGCTGCGCATTGGCCGACAGCGCGCCCGACGCGAAGCGCAGGTTGTCGCCTTCGATCGTCGCATTGCTGCCGTCGATGAACGCAACCGTGATCTGGCGCGGGGTGGCAGCCGTGACGACCGCGGCAATCAGTTCGCCGTTGTCGGGGTGTTCGAGCAGCGCATCGTCGATCGCCTGTTCGCGGTCGTCGGCACCGGCCGGCAGTTCGATGAAGCCTTCCGGCCCCCGATAGCCGTGCCGGCGTTCGTAATCCATGATGCCCTTGCGCAGCGCGGTGTATGCGACCTGCTGGTCCGCGGAGTCGATCGTCGTGACGACGTTGAAGCCGCGCGTGTAGGTTTCCTCACGGTACTGCGCGTACATCATTTGTCGGACCATTTCCGCGACGTACTCGGCGTGCACGCTGAAATCGCGGCCCGGACCCTTGACGACGAGCGGCTGTGCGACGGCCTCGTCGTACTGTTCGCGCGTGATGAAATTCAGCTCGAGCATCCGTTGCAGGATGTATTCCTGGCGCACCTTCGCGCGCTTCGGGTTCACGACCGGGTTATACGCGGACGGTGCCTTCGGCAGCCCGGCGAGCATCGCTGCTTCGGCGAGTGTGATGTCCTTCAGGTCCTTGCCGAAGTAGACCCGCGCGGCGCTTGCGAAGCCGTACGCGCGCTGGCCGAGATAGATCTGATTCATGTAGACCTCGAGAATCTGATCTTTCGTCAGCGCACGCTCGATCCGGTACGCGAGCAGCATCTCGTAGATCTTGCGCGTGTAGGTCTTCTCGCTCGACAGGAAGAAGTTGCGCGCGACCTGCATCGTGATCGTGCTCGCGCCCTGCGACGCATGGCCGTTCGTCAGCGCGACGAAACCGGCGCGGACGATGCCGGTGAGGTCGACGCCGCCGTGATCGTAGAAGCGCGCGTCCTCGATCGCGAGGATCGCGTTCTTCAGCGAGGCGGGCACGTCCTTGAAATGGACGACGTCGCGGCGCTCTTCGCCGAATTCGCCGATCAGCACGTGATCGGACGTATAGATGCGCAGCGGCACCTTCGGCCGATAGTCGGTCAGCGCGTCGAGCGACGGCATGTTCGGCCAGGCGACGACGAGCGCGTAGCCGAGCACGAGGCCGCCGGCCACGACGAGCGCCACGCACATCGTGGCGAATCCGAGCAGGACTTTTTGCCACCAGAGCCGCTTCTTCGGCTCCGGGGCAGGAGGCGGGGACGTAGGAGTCGTGGATTGCATAGGCATACCGGAAAACAGTCCCGCGATTATAGCTGCCCGGTAAGACCGGTCCTGACGCGGGGGGCCGCCCGCCGCGCAGGTGCGGGCTGGCGTGCTTCCAGCATAGCCCGCGCACGGCCGTCGCGAGCGGATACTGGCCGTTAGGCCGACTGTCGGCCGCACGCGCCGTTTTGCAGAATCAGGTCTCGGAAACGCGGCGTGGGCCGCGACGATCTCGGGAGGCTGCGATGGCAGGACGATGGGGAGCGCGGTTTGCGCGGGGCGGGCACCGGTCGACGGGAATCGACGTCGGTTCGGACGAGGTGAGGGTGGTCGTGCTGAGCCGGCGCGGCCGGGGCGCGGAGGTGTGCGTCGAGGGGCTCGAGCGGGAGCCGGTTGGGTTGGCGGGCGGGCCGGAGGATGCGCGTTGGGCGGCGGTCGCGCGTGCGCTGGCTGCAGCCGTGTCGAGGCTGTCGGCTGCCGATGTGCGGTGCGATGCGCGCGGGGTGATGGCGTTGCACGATGACGAGATGCGCACCGCGACGCTCGATCTGGCCGGGCGGGACGACATCCCGAACGCCGCGCGGCAGGCGGCCGAACGCATCTCGGGGCTGGCGCCGGACAGCCTCGCGTTCGACTGGCGGCAGGATGGCGGCGCGGAGGCGGGCGAGATCGAGGTTGCCGTGGCCCCGCTGGCGCTGCTCGAGCGTCGGATCGACGTGGCTGCGCAGGCCGGTGTCGACCTGACGGTGGTCGACGGCGAGTCGGCCGCCGCGCTGCGAGCGTTGCGCTACGCCGCGCAATTCGAACCCGACGCGCAGGCGGGCCCCTACGCGGCGCTCTGGTTTCACGACGCGGGCGTGCACGGCTGGCGAATCGACGGCCCGTTGGCCGTACCGGTGCTGACGCTGTCCGGCGCCGCGCCGGGGGCGTTTCCCGATGCGCTGCGCCGGCGCGCGCTCGGGGCCGTGCATTGCGTACTCGTGGCCGGGGACGAGCAGTGCATCGCCCGCTTCGATACGTCCGTCGCCGAGATTGGCGACGTGCTCGGCGCGGTTGCGGTGTCGTTCGACTGTACGGGCTGGAGCGGGCAGCCATACCTGCCCGCCGGCATGCCGGGCGGTCCGGCGCTGGCTGTCGCATTCGGGCTGGCATTGCGCGGGGTGTGGGAGTGACGGTCCATCGCGCGGAGCAGGGCGGCTTCAACCTGCTGCCGTATCGCGAGCGGCTGGCGCAGGCGTTGCGGCGTCGTCGGGCCGCGCAGTGCGGCATGGCGATTCTGTTCGGCGTGCTTGGCGCCGGCCTGTGGACGGGCGCCGCCACCGGGGCGCGGTGGCGGGTGGATGCCGAGCGCGCAAGCGTGGAGGCGCGGCTGCGGCAGTTGCAGCCGCAGGTGGGTGCTGCGACGCGCGCCGCCAACGCAGCGGCTGTTGCCGCGCAGCGCGACGCGCAGGCGGCTGAGCTTGCCGAGCCTTACCGGCACGTCACGGGGCTGCTGGCGACACTGGCGCAGGTGGGCGCCGGCACCGTCCGGCTCGACGCGCTGCGCACGACGTCGGCCGGTGCCGTGCTCGATGTGCGTGCCGCGAGCTACCCGGCGGCGGCGCGATGGCTCGCGGCGATGGCGCGCGAGCAGCGTGGCTGGCGGATCGATATCGATGCGTTGAAGCCTGCTTCGGATGCGCCGGTCGCGACGGGCGGGATGCCGTTCCGGTTCTCGGTCCAGTTGCGCTGGCACGATGCGCTGCCGTCCCGGAAAGCGTCGGGAGGTGGCGCATGACGGCGCTCGTGCATCGGCCCGCACCGCACGGCGGCAGGTGGCTCGGCGGCATGCGGCGCGTGTCGCCGGCGGCTACGCACATCGCAGGCTGCGTGGTCGCGTTCGCGGCCGTGCTGGCGGGCGGCATTCATCTGGCGAATGCCGCTGACTGGAGCGGGCTTGCACACGGCCGCGCATTGCTGGCAGCGGCGCAGATGCGTGAGGCCGACGCGCAGCGTGTCCTGGCAGCCGCTGTACGGCACCGGGACGTGTATCCGGCGGCGGCACACGGCGATCACTTGTCGCGTGCGCCGGAGTGGGCCGCGTTGATGCTGGAACTGGCAGATCGCGCCGCGTCGAGCGGGCTGCACGACGTATCGATCGAACCGCTGCGTGCCGATGGTGCCGAGCAGGACGGTCGGCGCACGGTGCGCATCGTCGCGGATGGCGGCTTTCGCGCGCTGCTGCAGATGGTCGGCGGGCTGGCGCGTTTCCCGGTGCTGGCGGTGCCGACCGCGCTGCGTGTCGAACGGGGAAAGGCGGCGGCGCGCGTGGAAATGTCTGTCGACGTGTTTCCGGGGTTGCCGGCGGCGACGTCTACGGCTGGGGAGGTGCCGGTTCTGGCTGACGCACCTGGCGCAGATCCGTTCGGCGTCACCGGCACGTCTGAAGCGGAGGGGGCGGCTGCTCGTCTGGCCGGCACGATTCGCGCCGGGCGCGCCGGACTCGCGCTGTTCGACGACGGTGACGGCGCGTTCGCGGCCGTGGTGCCCGGCGAAGCCCTCGGGGCCGCGCGGGTGGTGCGAGTCGAGCCTGTCGCCGTGACGCTCGCGACGGCGGACGGCGCGTACCGCGTCACGCTGGACGACGGGAGGCGGCCATGATGAAGCATGGATGTCGGGCACTCGCCGTCTGGGCCGGCTTGACGGCGGCCGGCGCAAGCGCCTCGTTGCCGCCGCTGCCGGCCGTCTGGCCTGCCGCTGCATCGATGGACATGCCGCTGCCTGGCCTGCCGCTGCCCCACGGTACGGTGGACGGTGCGGACAGCACCGTATCGGCGGACGCGGGCCCACCTCCGTTCGACCAGGCCGCTCGCGCGGCGCTTCAGGCGGCGGCCGCCACTCCGGCACCCGGGCTGGAGGGGCCGCCGATCCCGTTGGCGCCGCCGGCCCGGATCGGCGACGCCGCGGCACGGCAACCCGGCGATGCGGACGACGCGCGGCGGATCTCGCTGAATCTGCAGGGCGCGGGGCTCGCGGCCGCGTTCGATGCGTTCGCGCGGTTCACCGGGCTCAATATCGTCGTCGGCGAACAGGTGCGCGGCACCGTCACGTTACGTCTGAACAATGTGCGCTGGCGCGACGCCTTCGACACGCTGCTGGACACGCACGGGCTCGCGATGTCCCGGCGGGGCAACGTGATATGGGTCACGCCGGCGGCCGAGCTGGCTGCGCGCGAACGCGAGCGCTTCGAAATGCACGCGCGGGCCGCCGATCTGGAGCCGCTCGCGAGCCGTACGTTCGCGCTGCACTACCCGCGCGCGCAGGACGTGCAACGGCTGCTGGCCGGCGCGACGGGCCAGCGCCTGCTGTCGAAGCGTGGCGCTGCGGCGGCCGATCCGCGTACAAACCTGCTGTTCGTCACCGATCTCGCGCCGCGTCTCGACCAGATCGCGAGCCTGATCGATGCGATCGACCGGCCGTCGCGGCAGGTCCGGATCGAGGCCCGCATCGTCGAGGGCGAGCAGGGTTTTTCGCGCAACCTCGGCGCTCGCGTTGCGCTGCGGGCGCAGGAGAGGCCGCCATCGGGCGAGAGCGCCACGTTCACAGCCGGCGCGCGCAATGCGCTCGACCTTGCTGCGCGGCCGCTCAGCGGCTTCGAAGCGGCAACCGCGGGCTTCACGTTGTTCGCCGCGCCGCTCAGCCGCGTGCTCGACGTCGAACTGAGCGCGCTCGAGGCGCAGGGGCGGGGTCAGATCGTTTCGCGGCCGCGTGTGGTGACCGCCGATCGCGTCAAGGCCATCGTCGAACAGGGGTCGGAGCTGCCGTACCAGGCGAAGGTCGGCAACGGCGTGAGCGGCGTGCAGTTCCGCCGGGCGACGCTCAAGCTCGAGGTCGAGCCGCAGATCACGCCGGACGGGCGCGTGGTGCTCGACCTGGACGTGACGAAGGACAGCATCGGCGAGCCGACGGCGGCCGGCCCGGCGATTCACACGAAGCATGTCCAGACGCGCGTCGAGGTCGAGAACGGCGGGACGGTCGCGATCGGCGGGATCTATGAGCAACTGAACAGGAACGATGTGACGCGCGTGCCGCTCTTGGGCAAAATACCGTTTCTGGGCGCGCTTTTCCGGCACCGCGCGCAGCGCGACCAGCGCAACGAATTGGTCGTCTTCATCACGCCGACCGTCGTCGATGCGCGCTGCGATACGCGCGGCGCGGGCAGCGCGGATGTCGGAAAAACAGGGCCGGAAGCCGCCGGCGCAGGCTCGACAAGGCAGCCGCTTTGCCAGTAAGCTGCGCCACACACCAGCAAGATTGAAGCAGAGGAAGCCGTTGCAAGCGCGGGACCCACATGCAAACGTATTTTTCGTCGGCCTTATGGGAGCGGGTAAGACCACCGTGGGCCGTGCGGTCGCGCGTCGTCTCGACAGGACGTTCTTCGACTCCGACCACGAAATCGAGGCCCGCACGGGCGCGCGCATTCCGGTGATCTTCGAGATGGAGGGCGAGGCCGGGTTTCGCGATCGCGAAACGCAAGTGATCGCCGAGCTCACGCAGCGCGAGAACATCGTGCTCGCGACGGGCGGCGGCGCGGTGCTGCGCCCGGAAAATCGCGACTACCTGAAAAGCAGCGGCATCGTCGTCTACCTGCGCGCCAATCCGCACGATCTGTGGCTGCGTACACGCAAGGACAAGAACCGCCCGCTGCTGCAGACCGAAGATCCGAAGGGGCGTCTCGAAGCGCTGTACGAAGTGCGCGACCCGCTGTACCGCGAATGCGCGGATTTCGTCATCGAGACCGGTCGTCCGTCGGTCAACGGTCTCGTCAACATGGTGCTGATGCAACTCGAACTGGCCGGCGTCATCGCCAAGCCGCTACAAGCATGATTACTGTCAACGTCGATCTGGGCGACCGCGCCTACCCGATTCACATTGGCGCTGGCCTGATCGGCCGCGCCGAGCTGTTCGCCCCGCACATCAAGGGTTCGTCCGTCACGATCGTCACGAACACGACGGTCGATCCGCTCTACGGAGATGCACTGCGCGCGGCGCTTGCACCGCTCGGCAAGCGCGTGTCAACGGTCGTGCTGCCGGACGGCGAGGCGTACAAGAACTGGGAAACGCTGAACCTGATCTTCGACGGCCTGCTGACCGACCGCGCGGACCGCAAGACGACGCTCGTCGCGCTCGGCGGCGGCGTGATCGGCGACATGACGGGCTTTGCCGCTGCGTGCTACATGCGCGGCGTGCCGTTCATCCAGGTGCCGACGACGCTGCTGTCGCAGGTCGACTCGTCGGTCGGCGGCAAGACGGGCATCAACCACCCGCTCGGCAAGAACATGATCGGCGCGTTCTACCAGCCGCAGGCCGTGATCGCGGACATCGGCGCGCTGACGACCCTGCCTGACCGCGAGCTGGCGGCCGGCGTCGCCGAGGTCATCAAGACCGGTGCGATCGCCGACGCGGAATTCTTCGACTGGATCGAGGCGAACGTCGACGCGCTGAACCGCCGCGACCCGGCTGCGCTCGCACACGCGGTGAAGCGCTCGTGCGAGATCAAAGCGAGCGTGGTGGCGGCCGACGAGCGCGAAGGCGGCCTGCGCGCGATCCTGAACTTCGGCCATACGTTTGGCCACGCGATCGAGGCCGGGCTCGGCTACGGCGAATGGCTGCACGGCGAGGCGGTCGGCTGCGGGATGGTGATGGCGGGCGACCTGTCGGTGCGGCTCGGCCTGCTCGACGAAGCGTCGCGGCAGCGCCTCGATGCGGTGATCGCGGCCGCGCACCTGCCGACCCGCGGGCCCGCGCTCGGCGACGCGCGTTACATGGACCTGATGCGCGTCGACAAGAAGGCCGAGGCCGGCGCGATCAAGTTCATCCTGCTGAAGCGATTCGGCGATACGCTGATCACGCAGGCGCCGGACGAAGCCGTGTTCGCTACACTGGCACAGACGACCGGCTAACGGCGGCCCGGATGCCCCGGCGCCCCTGACATGGAGGAGACGTGAGCGAGACATCCAGCAGCACACTGCACGAAGCCGGCAGCGCATCCACTGCGCCGGTGGCCGAGCCGCCGACACTGGCGGCGCTGGAAGCCCATCTCGCTCCGTATGCCGCTCACGCATCGCAGTCGCGCGGCCGTCGCCATCCGGAAACACCGCCGGCGGCGCGCACCGAATTCCAGCGCGACCGCGACCGCATTGTTCATTCGACCGCATTTCGCCGGCTCGAATACAAGACGCAAGTCTTCGTCAATCACGAAGGCGACCTGTTCCGCACACGCCTCACGCACAGCCTCGAAGTGGCGCAGATCGCACGCTCGGTCGCGCGCAACCTGCGCCTGAACGAGGATCTCGTCGAGGCGATCTCGCTCGCGCACGATCTCGGCCATACGCCGTTCGGCCATGCGGGGCAGGACGCGCTGAATGCCTGCATGCGCGAGCACGGCGGCTTCGAGCACAACCTGCAGAGCCTGGCGGTCGTCGACGAGCTCGAGGAGCATTACGGCGCGTTCAACGGGCTGAACCTGTGCTTCGAGACGCGCGAAGGCATTCTGAAGCACTGCTCGCGCGAGAATGCGCGCAAGCTCGGCGCGCTTGGCGAGCGCTTCCTGCAGGGCCGCCAGCCGTCGCTCGAAGCGCAGCTTGCCAACATCGCGGACGAGATCGCCTACAACAACCACGACGTCGACGACGGCCTGCGTTCCGGTCTGGTCACGATCGAACAGCTCGCGGAAGTCGAGTTGTGGCAGCGCCACTACGAGGCGGCGCTCGCCGAATTCCCGCACCTCGAAGGCCGTCGTCTCGTGCACGAGACGGTGCGCCGCATCATCAACACGCTGATCGTCGACCTGATCGACGAGACGACGCGCAACCTCGCGCGCGTCGCGCCCGCGTCGCTCGACGACGTGCGCACCGCGCCGCCGCTCGTGTCGCACAGCGAGACGGTCGCCGCCCAGGCGGCCGCCCTCAAGCGCTTCCTCTTCAAGAACCTCTATCGCCACTACAAGGTGATGCGCATGGCGAGCAAGGCGCAACGCGTCGTCACCGGGTTGTTCGATGCGTTCATCGACGATCCGCGCTTGCTGCCGCCGCCATACCAGTCCGACGACGCCGCACAGCAGCCGCGTCTCGTCGCGCACTACATCGCCGGCATGACCGACCGCTTCGCGCTGAAGGAGTACCAGCGCCTGTTCGTCATCAGCGACAACTGACTGTCACAAACGATCACTAGACTTCGCCGGTTCAATGGCGACGGGAATGTTGCACACGCTGTTGGTAACGTTTTCATAGGAGAGAGATCGATGAAGAAGCAGCCTGCGGGGACCATGGTTCGTTCGATCGCGCTCGGCGGCGCGCTGATGTTCGGGGCGCAGCACGTGGCGTTCGCCGCGACGGAGATCCAGTTCTGGCATGCGATGGAGGCCGCGCTCGGCGAGCGGGTCAATGCGATCGCCGACCAGTTCAACGCGTCGCAGAGCGACTACAAGATCGTGCCGGTCTTCAAGGGCACCTACGACCAGGCGCTCGCGGCCGGCATCGCCGCCTATCGTAGCGGCAACGCGCCGGCGATCCTCCAGGTCTATGAAGTCGGCACGGCCACGATGATGCAGGCGAAGAAGGCCGTCGTGCCCGTCTACGACGTGTTCAAGCAGGCCGGCGTGCCGCTCGACGAAAAGGCGTTCGTGCCGACCATCGCGAGCTACTACAGCGACGCGAAGACGGGTCATCTCGTGTCGATGCCGTTCAACAGCTCGACGCCGGTGCTGTACTACAACAAGGACGCGTTCAAGAAGGCCGGGCTCGATCCGAACCAGCCGCCGAAGACGTGGGCAGACGTGCAGGCCGATGCCGAGAAGCTGCGCAAGTCGGGGATGGCGTGCGGCTTCACGACCGGCTGGCAGGGCTGGGTCCAGCTCGAGAACTACAGCGCGTGGCACGGGCTGCCGTTCTCGAGCCGCAACAACGGCTTCGACGGCACCGACGCGGTGCTCGAATTCAACAAGCCGCAGCAGATCGCGCACGTCACGTTCCTGCAGCAGATGGCGAAGGACGGCACGTTCACGTACGCGGGCCGCAAGGATGAAGCGTCGGCGAAGTTCTACAGCGGCGACTGCGGGATCATGACGACGACGTCGGGCGCGCTCGCGAACGTGCAGAAGTTCGCGAAGTTCAGCTACGGCACGGGCATGATGCCGTACGACGCGAACGTGAAGGGCGCACCGCAGAACGCGATCATCGGCGGCGCGAGCCTGTGGGTGCTGGCCGGCAAGGATCCGGCGACCTACAAGGGCGTCGCGAAATTCCTCGCGTACCTGGCCTCGCCGGCCGTCGCCGCGAAGTGGCACCAGGACACGGGCTACCTGCCGGTCACCACGGCCGCGTACGACCTGACGCGCCAGCAGGGCTTCTACGCGAAGAACCCGAGCGCCGAAACCGCGATCAAGCAGATGCTGAACAAGCCGCCGCTGCCGTACACGAAGGGGCTGCGCCTCGGCAACATGCCGCAGATCCGCACGGTGGTCGACGAGGAATTCGAGCAGGTCTGGGCGCAGAAGAAGTCGCCGAAGGATGCGCTCGATTCCGCAGCTTCGCGCGGCGACGAACTGCTGCGCCGCTTCGAGAAGTCGGGCGGCTGAGCCCGCATCGCACCGTGTCGCCGGCCGCATCGCATCCTGTACGGATGCACGCGCCGGCTGGCGGCACGCCCCCCTTTCCGTTACGTCTGACCGGATCTCCGCGATGCAATCCCGTTCCCGTTTCGGCACGAGCCTGTTGCCGTACCTGCTGATCGCACCGCAGCTCGCGATCACCGCCGTGTTCTTCCTGTGGCCGGCCGGCGTCGCGCTGTGGCAGTCGACGCAGATGCAGGACGCGTTCGGCACGTCGAGCGAATTCGTCGGCCTCGCGAACTTCACGCACCTGTTTGCCGATCCGCTGTATCTCGATTCGTTCCGCACGACGCTCGTGTTCAGCTCGCTCGTTACGGTGAGCGGGCTCGTCGTATCGCTGCTGCTCGCCGCGTGCGCCGACCGCGTGATCCGCGGTGCGCGCGTGTACCGCACGCTGCTGATCTGGCCGTATGCGGTCGCGCCGACGATCGCCGCCGTGCTGTGGGCGTTCCTGTTCAATCCGAGCATCGGCCTGATCACCTATGCGCTCGCGAAGAGCGGCATCGTGTGGAACCACGCGCTGAACGGCGGCCAGGCGATGTTCCTGGTCGTGCTCGCGTCGGTGTGGAAGCAGGTGAGCTACAACTTCCTGTTCTTCTACGCAGGCCTGCAGGCGATTCCGCGCTCGCTGATCGAGGCGGCGGCGATCGACGGCGCCGGGCCGGTGCGGCGCTTCTTCAACATCGTGCTGCCGCTGCTGTCGCCCACCAGTTTCTTCCTGCTGGTCGTGAACCTCGTGTACGCCTTCTTCGACACCTTCCCGGTGATCGACGCGGCCACCGGCGGCGGCCCGGCGCAGAGCACCAAGACGCTGATCTACAAGATCTTCGCGGAGGGCTTCCAGGGGCTCGACATCGGCAGCTCGGGCGCGCAGTCGGTCGTGCTGATGATCATCGTCGTCGGGCTCACGGTGATCCAGTTCCGCTTCGTCGAACGCAGGGTGCAATACGCATGATCGAGAATCGCAAGGGCTTCGACCTGTTCTGCCACGCGGTGCTGATCGCGGGTGTCGTGCTGATCGTGTTTCCCGTCTACGTCGCGTTCTGCGCGGCGACGATGAACGCGCAGGAAGTGTTCACGGTGCCGCTGTCGCTGGTGCCGAGCACGCACCTGTTCGAGAACGTCGCGTACATCTGGGGGCACGGCAGCGGCGGTACGACGGCGCCGTTCGGCCGCCTGCTCGTGAACAGCTTCGCGATGGCGCTCGGCATCGCGGTGGGCAAGATCGCGGTGTCGATCCTGTCCGCGTACGCGATCGTCTATTTCCGCTTCCCGTTCCGCAACACGGCGTTCTGGCTGATCTTCGTCACGCTGATGCTGCCGGTCGAGGTGCGGATCTTCCCGACCGTGCAGGTCGTGTCGACGCTGCACCTGACGAACACCTATGCGGGGCTCACGCTGCCGCTGATCGCGTCGGCGACCGCGACGTTCCTGTTCCGCCAGTTCTTCATGACGCTGCCCGACGAGCTGATGGATGCCGCGCGCATCGACGGCGCGGGGCCGCTGCGGTTCTTCTGTGACGTCGTGCTGCCACTGTCGAAGACGAGTATCGCGGCGCTGTTCGTGATCACGTTCATCTACGGCTGGAACCAGTATCTGTGGCCGATCCTGATCACGACGGAGGCATCGCTGTCGACGGCGGTGGTGGGTATCAAGACGATGATCGCGAGCGGCGACGCCGCGACCGAATGGCAATACGTGATGGCGGCGACGCTGCTGGGGATGATTCCGCCGCTCGTCGTCGTATTGGCGATGCAGCGCTGGTTCGTGCGCGGCCTCGTCGATTCCGAGAAATAAACAACGGACGGTAACCGGGAGAAGGACCAGGTATGGCTGCGTTGAGCTTGAAGGGCGTCAGGAAATCCTACGACGGCAAGCAGCACGTGCTGCACGGCATCGACGTGGAGATCGCGGACGGCGAATTCATCGTGCTGGTCGGCCCGTCGGGCTGCGGCAAGTCGACGTTGCTGCGGATGATCGCGGGGCTCGAGACGGTGACGGATGGCGAGATCGCGATCGGCGAGCGCGTGGTCAACGCGCTGGAGCCGAAGGATCGCGACATCGCGATGGTGTTCCAGAACTATGCGCTGTATCCGCACATGACGGTCGCGCAGAACATGGGCTACGGGCTGAAGATCCGCGGGCTCGAGCGCGCGACGATCGACTCGCGGGTGGCCGCGGCCGCGAAGATCCTCGAACTCGAGCCGCTGCTCGCGCGGCGGCCGCGCGAGCTGTCGGGCGGCCAGCGGCAGCGCGTCGCGATGGGGCGTGCGATCGTGCGCGAGCCGTCGGTGTTCCTGTTCGACGAGCCGTTGTCGAACCTCGACGCGAAATTGCGCGTGCAGATGCGGCTCGAGATCCAGCGGCTGCATGCGCGGCTTGCGACGACGAGCGTCTACGTGACGCACGATCAGATCGAGGCGATGACGCTCGCGCAGCGCGTGATCGTGATGAACCGCGGCTATGCGGAGCAGATCGGCGCGCCGGTCGACGTGTACGAGAAGCCGGCGACGGTGTTCGTCGCGGGCTTCATCGGCTCGCCCGCGATGAACCTGATGCACGGCCGGCTGTCGGACGACGGCGCGACATTTACGGTTGCAGGCGGCGGCCCCGCGCTGCCGGTTGCCGGCGCGCCCGGCATCGGGACGGCGATCGCCACCGGGCGCGACTGGGTGCTCGGCGTGCGTCCCGAACACATGACGCCGCAGCCGGGCGTCGCGCAGGCGACGCTGCCGGTCGATTCGTGCGAGCTGCTCGGCGCGGACAATCTCGCGCACGGCCGCTGGGGCAATCACGACGTTGCGGTGCGCCTGCCGCACGCAGACCGCCCCGCGCGCGGCACGGCGCTGGCGGCCGCGCTGCCGGCGCACCGGCTGCACTTCTTCGATCCCGAGACCGGCAAGCGTGCCGCCTGAACCTGCTGCACCTGCCGAGAGACCGACGATGACAACCCGTACCGACTGGCCGTATCCGCGCGTCGTCGCCCATCGCGGCGGCGGCACGCTCGCACCGGAGAACACGCTCGCCGCGCTCGACGAAGGCGCGCGTCGTGGCCACCGGATGGTCGAGTTCGACGCGAAGCTGTCGGCCGACGGCGTGACGTTCCTGCTGCACGACGACACGGTCGACCGCACGTCGAACGGTCATGGCGCGGCGGCGGGCATGCGTTATGACGCGCTGGCCGCGCTCGACGCGGGCGGGTGGCTCGACGCGCGCTTCGCGGGCGAGCGGATGCCGACGCTCGAGGCCGCGGCGGCGCGCTGCCTTGCCCACGGGCTGACCGCCAATGTCGAGATCAAGCCGTGCCCGGGACGCGAGCGCGAGACCGGGCAGCGCGTGGCGGCCGACGCGGCCACGTACTGGCGCGATGCCGCGGTCCCACCGCTGTTGTCGTCGTTCTCGTTCGATGCGCTGCAGCAGGCGCGCGCGACCGTGCCGGCGCTGCCGCGCGGGATGCTCTACGAGGCCGTGCCGGACGACTGGCATGCGCAGGTCGTCGGTGCGCTCGACTGCCGATCGTTGCATGCAGACCACAGCCGGCTCGACGAACCGCTCGTGCGCGCGATCAAGGCGGCCGGGCTGCGCATCCTGGTTTACACGGTGAACGACCTTGAACGGGCGCGCGAACTCGCGCGCTGGGGCGTCGATGCGGTCTGCACGGACCGCATCGACCTGATTGCCCCCGATGCGCTGGACGACATCGACATCGTCTAGCAGCCGCTTCAGCGCCCGGCCCAGCCCTTGCAAGAACGTGCCTGACGCGAAAAAACGACGCCCCGGCGGGATTCCCGCCGGGGCGTTTTGCATCGTGGAGACGTTACGCCAGGAAAAATCCGCTACAAATTGCAGCAGGATTAACCATTCCCCAAATATTCGACTACGCTTAGAAGCGGTAACCGACGTTCAGGTACGTCACGATCGGGTTGAGCGAGATCTTCGCTTTCGACGTTTCCGTCAGCGTGCCGACCGGTGTCCGGCGGGCCGTCGTGAAGGTCGCGGTCACGCTGACCGGGATGTACGACATCGAGAAGCCGGCGAACCAGTGTTTCGTGAAGTTGTACGTGAAGCCGGCGTTGAACACGGGCGCCCACTGGTTGCTGGTCTGGGCGGTGGTCGGGCCGCCGAGCACGCCGTTTTCGAACGCACTGTTCGTGATCTTCGCGCCGGTGAACCAGATATACGTTGCGCCGACGCCGACATACGGACGGAACTTCGCGTTGGCGTCGTTGAAGTAGTACTTGAGGAGGAGCGCGGGGCTCCACTGGTACGCGCGGCCAAGCGTACCAAAATTCGCGAACTGGCCCTTGCCGGTGATGTCGAACTTCGGCGGAATGCCGGCGATGAACTCGGTGGCGATGTGGTCGGTCACGAAGTAACCGGTCGCCAGTGCGAGCGTGTCGGCGTCGCTGATGCCGGCGCCCGTGTTGGGAACCGATTGGTTGACGGGCGTGCCGCCTACGCCGTAGACGAACAGCGGGTCGCTGCTGTCCTGCGGCGCGAGGTGCAGCCAGCCGGTGCTGACGTAGAAATCACCTGCGGATTGTGCATGTGCCGTACCGCCCGCGAACGTGAATGCGAGCGCTGCAGCCCCCGTAATGGCCAGTTTTCGTTTCATTGTGTCTCCTCCGATCTAAGGCGTGCTCATTATGACGACTGCGTTTAAAACCAAACAAGCTCGTAAGTTAGAGTTTTCACCCTAGGATTAGTACGACCGTACGCTTCCGCGCCCTGTCGGGACAGGCATTCTACGCAGGTGCGCACTATCGGACCCCCGGGTATTTCCTAACGCGTTCAAACGGACATTCAGCATGGCACGGTTAGCACGACTCTACGTTCCCGACCAGCCGCAGCACGTGATACTGCGCGGCCTGGATCAGCAACCCGCGTTCGTCGACGACCAGGACTACGAACTCTTCATCGATTGCCTGAAGGCCGCCGCGCGCGATCATCACCTGTCGGTGCACGCCTACGTGCTGCTGCCGCGCCAGGTGCAACTGCTCGTGACGCCGAGCGACGAGGCGAGCCTGCCGAAAGCGATGCAGGCTGTCGGCCGGCGCTACGTCGCGCATTTCAACCGGCGCTATTCGCGGCGCGGCACCCTGTGGGAAGGCCGTTACCGCGCGACGGTCATCGAAGGCGAGCGCTATTTCCTGCTCGCGAGCCGCGTGGTCGAGATGAGCCCGGTGCGCGCGCAGCTCGTCGCGACGCCCGAGGCTTATCGCTGGTCGAGCTACCGGCATCACGTCGGGCTCACCGTCGACAGCCTGATCACCGACCATCCGCTCTACTGGGCGCTCGGCAATACGCCGTTCGACCGCCAGCGCGCGTACAAGGAGCTGTGCGAGCAGCCGCTCGACGAGCGGCAGGCCGACCAGTTGCAGCAGGCGACGTTGAAGGGCTGGGTGCTCGGCGGCGAGAATTATCGCGAGTGGGCGGCGCGTACCGCGAACCGGCGCGTGTCGCCGCTGCCGCGCGGACGCCCCAGAAAGGTGCGTGAAAACACGCCGCCGATCCAGCAGTAATCCGGGAACGACGGTTCAGGAGGCGGCGCTGCGGGCGCCGCTTCTTTTTGCACTAAAATGATACGGCCCCAATAAAATGGCACCAGATCGAGGCATCCATTTAAATGGGGTTCTATCAAACGGTTTTTGTTGCTATTCCTTTGATTCGTCGCGTATATTCCGAATTCCGGTGGCCCGGGCGAAGCTTGCCCATCCACTGTCGGCCGCGCCGTCTCCCGTCGGGAGCGGGAACGATGGCAACAAGAAAATGGTTCAACGGCCTCCAGGCCCCCTTTACGACGGTGTCCCCATGAACGACCACCAGCAGCCGCTCGCCGCGGTGCCCGCCGCACAAGGTCTGTATGACCCGCAAAACGAACACGACGCCTGTGGCGTCGGCTTCGTCGCTCACATCAAGGGCAAGAAGAGCCACGAGATCATTCAGCAGGGTCTGAAGATCCTCGAGAACCTCGATCACCGTGGCGCGGTCGGCGCCGATCCGCTGATGGGCGACGGCGCGGGCATCCTGATCCAGATCCCCGACGCGTTCTATCGCGAGGAAATGGCGAAGCAGGGCGTGATGCTGCCGCCGGCCGGCGAATATGGGGTCGGCATGATCTTCCTGCCGAAGGAAAACGCATCGCGTCTCGCGTGCGAGCAGGAGCTCGAGCGGACGGTGAAGGCAGAGGGCCAGGTCGTGCTCGGCTGGCGCGACGTGCCGGTCGACCATGCGATGCCGATTTCGCCGACCGTGAAGGCGAGCGAGCCGCTGATCCGCCAGATCTTCATCGGCCGCGGCAAGGACATCATGGTGACGGACGCGCTCGAGCGGAAGCTGTACGTGATCCGCAAGACGGCGAGCCACCGCATCCAGGCGCTGAAGCTCAAGCACGGCAAGGAATACTTCGTGCCGTCGATGTCGGCGCGCACGATCGTCTACAAGGGGCTGCTGCTCGCGGGCCAGGTCGGCGTGTATTACCGCGACCTGCAGGACACGCGTGTCGTGTCGGCGCTCGCGCTCGTGCACCAGCGATTCTCGACCAACACGTTCCCGGCGTGGGAGCTGGCTCACCCGTACCGGATGATCGCGCACAACGGCGAGATCAACACCGTGAAGGGCAACGTGAACTGGCTGAACGCGCGTACCGGCGCGATCGCGTCGCACGTGCTCGCCGACGATCTGCCGAAGCTGTGGCCGCTGATCTACCCGGGCCAGTCGGATACCGCGTCGTTCGACAACTGTCTCGAACTGCTGGTGATGGCCGGCTACCCGCTCGTGCACGCGGTGATGATGATGATCCCGGAAGCGTGGGAACAGCACACGCTGATGGACGAGAACCGCCGCGCGTTCTACGAATACCATGCCGCGATGATGGAGCCGTGGGACGGCCCGGCCGCGATCGCGTTCACCGACGGCCGCCAGATCGGCGCGACGCTCGACCGTAACGGCCTGCGCCCGGCGCGCTACCTCGTCACCGACGACGACCTCGTCATCATGGCGTCGGAAGCCGGCACGCTGCCGATCCCCGAATCGAAGATCGTCAAGAAGTGGCGTCTGCAGCCGGGCAAGATGTTCCTGATCGACATGGAACACGGCCGCATCATCGACGACAAGGAACTGAAGGACAACCTTGCGAACGCGAAGCCGTACAAGAGCTGGATCGACGCCGTGCGCATCAAGCTCGACGAGATCGAGCCGAAGGCCGAGGAAGTCGCGGCCGGCCGCACGCAGGGCGCCGCGCTGCTCGACCGCCAGCAGGCGTTCGGCTACACGCAGGAAGACCTGAAGTTCCTGATGGCGCCGATGGCGCAGCAGGGTGAGGAAGCCGTCGGTTCGATGGGCAACGATTCGCCGCTCGCGGTGATGTCGAACAAGAACAAGACGCTCTATCACTACTTCAAGCAGCTGTTCGCACAGGTCACGAACCCGCCGATCGACCCGATCCGCGAGAACATGGTCATGTCGCTCGTGTCGTTCATCGGCCCGAAGCCGAACCTGCTCGACACGAACAACATCAACCCGCCGATGCGTCTCGAAGTGTCGCAGCCGGTGCTCGACTTCAAGGACATCGCGAAGATCCGCGCGATCGACCAGTACACGGGCGGCAAGTTCAGCGCGTACGAACTGAACATCTGCTACCCGGTTGCCTGGGGCAAGGAAGGCATCGAGGCACGCCTCGCGTCGCTGTGTGCGGAAGCCGTCGACGCGGTGAAGTCGGGTTACAACATGCTGATCGTGTCGGACCGCAAGACGGACGCCGAGCATGTCGCGATTCCGGCGCTGCTCGCCACGTCGGCGATCCACTCGCACCTCGTCCAGCAAGGGCTGCGCACGAGCACGGGCCTCGTCGTCGAGACGGGCTCCGCACGTGAAACGCACCACTTCGCGTTGCTCGCGGGCTACGGCGCGGAAGCCGTGCACCCGTACCTCGCGATGGAAACGCTCGCGAAGATGGCCGAAGGGCTGCCGGGCGACCTGTCGCCGGAGAAGGCCGTCTACAACTTCACGAAGGCGGTCGGCAAGGGCCTGCAGAAGGTGATGTCGAAGATGGGCATCTCGACGTACATGTCGTACACGGGCGCGCAGATCTTCGAAGCGCTCGGCCTGTCGAGCGACCTCGTCGAGAAGTACTTCAAGGGCACCGCGTCGAAGGTCGGCGGCATCGGCCTGTTCGAAGTGGCGGAAGAAGCGATCCGCCTGCACCGCGATGCGTTCGGCGACAACCCGGTCCTGCGCGACATGCTCGACGCGGGCGGCGAGTACGCGTACCGCGTGCGTGGCGAAGACCACATGTGGACGCCGGATTCGATCGCGAAGCTCCAGCACGCGACGCGCAGCAATTCGTACCAGACGTACAAGGAATACGCGCACCTGATCAACGACCAGACCAAGCGTCACATGACGTTCCGTGGCCTGTTCGAGTTCAAGGTCGAGCCGACCAAGGCGATCCCGATCGACGACGTCGAATCGGCGAAGGACATCGTCAAGCGCTTCGCGACGGGCGCGATGTCGCTCGGTTCGATCAGCACCGAAGCGCACGCGACGCTCGCGGTTGCGATGAACCGGATCGGCGGCAAGTCGAACACCGGCGAAGGCGGTGAGGACCAGAAGCGCTATCGCAACGAACTGCGCGGCATTCCGATCAAGGCCGGCGAGACGCTGAAGTCGGTGATCGGCGACGAGATCGTCAGCGACATTCCGCTGAAGGACGGCGATTCGCTGCGCTCGAAGATCAAGCAGGTCGCGTCGGGCCGCTTCGGCGTCACCGCCGAGTACCTGGCATCGGCCGACCAGATCCAGATCAAGATGGCGCAGGGCGCGAAGCCGGGCGAAGGCGGCCAGTTGCCGGGTCACAAGGTGTCCGAGTACATCGGCAAGCTGCGTTACTCGGTGCCGGGTGTCGGCCTGATCTCGCCGCCGCCGCACCACGACATCTACTCGATCGAGGATCTGGCGCAGCTGATCCACGACCTGAAGAACGTGAACCCGAGCTCGAGCATCTCCGTGAAGCTCGTGTCGGAAGTGGGTGTCGGCACGGTCGCGGCCGGTGTCGCAAAGGCGAAGGCCGATCACGTCGTGATCGCCGGCCATGACGGCGGCACGGGCGCGTCGCCGCTGTCGTCGGTCAAGCACGCGGGCACGCCGTGGGAACTCGGCCTCGCCGAAACGCAGCAGACGCTGGTGCTGAACCGCCTGCGCGGCCGCATCCGCGTGCAGGCCGACGGCCAGATGAAGACGGGCCGCGACGTCGTGATCGGCGCGCTGCTCGGCGCGGACGAATTCGGCTTCGCGACGGCACCGCTCGTCGTCGAGGGCTGCATCATGATGCGCAAGTGCCACCTGAACACGTGCCCGGTCGGCGTCGCGACGCAGGATCCGGTGCTGCGTGCGAAGTTCAAGGGCCAGCCCGAGCACGTCGTGAACTACTTCTTCTTCGTCGCCGAGGAAGTGCGCGAGATCATGGCGCAGCTCGGCGTCGCGAAGTTCGACGATCTGATCGGCCGCGCCGACCTGCTCGACACCCGCAAGGGCATCGAGCACTGGAAGGCGAAGGGCCTTGACTTCTCGCGCGTGTTCTACCAGCCGGAAGAGTGCGAGGACGTCGCGCCGCGTCACGTCGACGTGCAGGATCACGGCCTCGAGCGCGCGCTCGACCACGTGCTGATCGAGAAGGCGAAGGCCGCGATCGAGAACGGCGAGCATGTGTCGTTCATCCAGCCGGTGCGCAACGTGAACCGGACGGTCGGCGCGATGCTGTCGGGCGTGATCGCGAAGAAGCACGGCCACGACGGCCTGGCCGACGACGCGGTGCACATCCAGCTGAAGGGCACGGCCGGCCAGAGCTTCGGCGCGTTCCTTGCGAAGGGCGTGACGCTCGACCTCGTCGGCGACGGCAACGACTACGTCGGCAAGGGCCTGTCGGGCGGCCGGATCATCATCCGTCCGACCAACGACTTCCGCGGCAAGTCCGAGGAAAACATCATCTGCGGCAACACGGTGATGTACGGCGCAATCGAAGGCGAATCGTTCTTCCGCGGCGTCGCGGGCGAGCGCTTCTGCGTGCGCAACTCGGGTGCGACGGCGGTCGTCGAAGGCACGGGCGACCACGGTTGCGAATACATGACGGGCGGCACGGTCGTCGTGCTCGGCGAGACCGGGCGCAACTTCGCGGCCGGCATGTCGGGCGGTCTCGCGTACATCTACGATCCGGAAGGCACGTTCGCGGCGAAGTGCAACAAGGCGATGGTCGCGCTCGAGCCGGTGCTGCAGCAGGCCGAGCAGGAGCGCACGGTCGACCGCGCGCTCTGGCATGCGGGCACGACGGACGAAGCGCTGCTCAAGGGGCTCGTCGAGCGTCATTTCCAGTTCACGGGTTCGCCGCGCGCGAAGTCGCTGCTGGAAAACTGGGACGCGGCGCGCCGCCAGTTCGTGAAGGTGTTCCCGCACGAATACAAGCGCGCGCTGGGCGAGATCGGTGCGAAGAAGGCGGCGAAGGAAGTGCTGGCCGCCTGAGCGACGAACGACATAGCGAAGGCCGCGCGCGCATGATTGCCGCGCGCGGCTCCCCCACCCGATACACCGAACAGAAGAGCACCTTATGGGCAAGGCAACCGGTTTTCTGGAGTTCGAACGCCGCCACGAGGCGTACGAAGCACCGCTCACGCGCGTGAAGCACTACAAGGAATTCGTCGCGGCACTGACCGACGCGGACGCGAAGGTCCAGGGCGCGCGCTGCATGGATTGCGGCATCCCGTTCTGCAACAACGGCTGCCCGGTCAACAACATCATTCCGGACTTCAACGATCTCGTTTACCGCCAGGACTGGCAGCAGGCGATCGAAGTCCTGCACTCGACCAACAACTTCCCGGAATTCACGGGCCGCATCTGCCCGGCGCCGTGCGAGTCGGCATGCACGCTCGGGATCAACGACGATCCGGTCGGCATCAAGTCGATCGAGCACGCGATCATCGACAAGGCCTGGGCGGAAGGCTGGGTGAAGCCGCTGCCGGCCGAGCACAAGACGGGCAAGAAGGTCGCGGTCGTCGGTTCGGGCCCCGCAGGCCTCGCCGCCGCGCAGCAGCTCGCGCGTGCCGGCCACGACGTGACGGTGTTCGAGAAGAACGATCGCGTCGGCGGCCTGCTGCGTTACGGGATTCCCGACTTCAAGCTGGAGAAGTGGCTGATCGACCGCCGCATGCGCCAGATGGAAGCGGAAGGCGTGACGTTCCGCACCAGCGTGTTCATCGGCAAGGATCCGCTGCCCGAGTCGATCGGCAGCCTCGCGAAGGAAACCATCTCGCCGGAGACGCTGAAGGAAGAATTCGATGCGGTCGTGATCGCCGGCGGTTCGGAAACGCCGCGCGACCTGCCGGTGCCGGGCCGCGAACTCGCGGGCGTTCATTACGCGATGGACTTCCTGCCGCAGCAGAACCGCGTGAACGCGGGCGACAAGCTGGTCGACCAGCTGCTCGCGAAGGGCAAGCACGTGATCGTGATCGGCGGCGGCGATACGGGTTCCGACTGCGTCGGTACGTCGAACCGTCACGGCGCGAAGCAGGTCACGCAGTTCGAGCTGCTGCCGCAGCCGCCGGAAGAAGAGAACAAGCCGCTCGTGTGGCCGTACTGGCCGATCAAGCTGCGCACGTCGTCGTCGCACGAGGAAGGCTGCGAGCGTGACTGGGCGGTCGCGACGAAGCGCCTCGAAGGCAAGAACGGCAAGGTCGAGAAGCTGATCGCAGTGCGCGTCGAGTGGAAGGACGGCAAGATGCAGGAAGTGCCGGGCTCCGAGTTCGAGATGAAGGCCGACCTCGTGCTGCTCGCGATGGGCTTCACGCAGCCGGCGGCACCCGTGCTCGAAGCGTTCGGCGTCGCGAAGGACGCGCGCGGCAACGCACGTGCTGCGACCGAAGGCGATCGTTCGTACTACACGTCGGTCGACAAGGTGTTCGCGGCGGGCGACATGCGCCGTGGCCAGTCGCTCGTCGTATGGGCGATCCGCGAAGGCCGCCAGTGTGCGCGGTCGGTCGATGCGTACCTGATGGGGCATTCGAGCCTGCCGCGATAAGCGCAGGTCGGTAGCCGTCGTAGAAACCGGGCGTCCGAAAGGGCGCCCGGTTTTTTTATGCGTGCGATTCGG
The DNA here is from genome assembly GCF_902499175.1 of Burkholderia aenigmatica. Lineage (GTDB taxonomy): Bacteria > Pseudomonadota > Gammaproteobacteria > Burkholderiales > Burkholderiaceae > Burkholderia > Burkholderia aenigmatica. The sequence continues at coordinate 7,567 of NZ_CABVQC010000040.1, read as the reverse complement.
TGTCGTACCGCGCGTGCGCAGCGCGCTCCGTAGCGGGCGAGCGCCCGGCGTTTCGGCGCGCTGCTACCGCGCCGCGCGCATCGCGACATGGCCCGGTGTCGCGGCTTCGAGATCCTGGTGCCCCCGCAATTTCGCGAAGCGTCGCCTAATCTGATCACATCCGGCGGCGATTTCCCGGCATCTCAAATCTTTCGTTTTGTAATGATCCTTGCAAATTGTCATATCATGTCGCCCCTCCGGCCGTGAAGCGAGCGGCCATCACATATGACTGACCCTATTTACAAGGATTCTGGATGGAAGCACTCGCGCAAGGGCTGATCGACGCCGTCAACGGCGTGTTGTGGAACTACGTGCTGATTGCGCTGCTGCTCGGCGTGGGCGCGTGGTTCACGCTGCGGTTCCGGATGATCCAGCTGAAGGCGCTGTTCCTCAGCATGAAGCTGGTCGGCAGCAAGGGCGAGCCGGGCAGCATCTCGTCGTTCCAGGCGTTCGCGACCGGGCTCGCGAGCCGCGTGGGCACCGGCAACATCGCCGGCGTCGCGGTCGCGCTGACGGTCGGCGGGCCGGGCGCGATTTTCTGGATGTGGATGACGGCGCTCGTCGGGATGTCGTCCGCGTTCGTCGAGGCGACGCTCGCGCAGATCTTCAAGGTGTCACACCCGGACGGCAGCTATCGCGGCGGCCCCGCGTACTACATCCAGACGGGCCTGCGCTCGCGCGGCTTCGGCGTGCTGTTCTCGCTGTCGCTGATCCTCGCGTTCGGCTTCGTGTTCAACGCGGTGCAGGCCAACGCGATCGCCGATGCGTTCGACACGTCGTTCGGCTGGAGCCGCGCGAGCGTCGGTCTTGGGCTCGTGCTGCTGACCGCGCCGATCATCTTCGGCGGGATCCGTCGGATCGCGGCGGTTGCGCAGGTGATCGTGCCGCTGATGGCCATCGGCTACCTCGCGCTCGCGGTCTATGCGGTCGCGACGCACATCGCGCTGGTGCCGGGCGTGATCGAATTGATCGTGAAGAGCGCGTTCGGTCTCGAGCAGGCAGCGGGCGGCCTGACGGGCTATGCGGTCAGCCAGGCGGTCGCGATGGGCGTGAAGCGCGGGCTGTTCTCGAACGAGGCCGGCATGGGCAGTGCGCCGAATGCGGCGGCGACCGCCAGCACGCGGCATCCGGTCGTGCAGGGGCTGATCCAGATGCTCGGCGTATTCGTCGACACGATCGTGATCTGCAGCGCGACCGCCTTCGTGATCCTGCTGTCGGGCCAGTACGAACTGGGCACCGGCATGGAAGGCGCGGCGCTCACGCAGCGCGCAATCGCGAGCCACGTCGGCGGCTGGGGCGGCATCTACATGGCGTTCGCGATCTTTTTCTTCGCATACTCGTCGGTGATCGGCAACTACGCCTATGCGGAAGGCAACGTCGAATTCATCACGAAGCGGCGCGGCGTGCTGCCGCTGTTCCGCATCGCGGTGCTCGGCATGGTGATGTTCGGCAGCGTCGGGCAACTGCCGCTCGTGTGGGCGATGGCCGATACGAGCATGGGGCTGATGGCGATCATCAACCTGATCGCGATCCTCGCGCTCGGCAAGTATGCGCACGCCGCGTGGGCCGACTATCGCCGCCAGCGCGCGGCAGGTGTTGCCGATCCGGTGTTCACGCGCAACACGATTCCGGAACTCGCGAACGTGCTGCCGACCGACGTGTGGGGCGAGCATGGCCCGCTGCCGCAGCGTCCGGCCGTGGTCGATGCCGACAGCGTGCCGCGTGCGGTGGTGCGCGAGTCATGAACGGCGACCGGCTGCGCGTGTTCGTCGCGCTGATGCCCGATGTGGCATCGCGCGACGCGCTGCACGCGTTGCCGGTTACCCGTGGCGCGCGGCGTCCGCTGCCCGCGCAACTGCATGTGACGCTCGCGTTCGTCGGCGCGATCGAGCGGGCGTGCTGCGACGCGCTGGCCGCATACCTGCCGGCGCTCGCGGCCGCGCATGCGCTGCCGTTGGTGCCGGTCGAACGGATCGCGTGGTGGCCGAGCCTGCCGCGCGCGCGGCTGATCGTCGCGGAACTGGCCGTCGAGCCGGCGTGTGCGGCGTTGAATGTCGCGCTGTCCGCGAAGCTGCGCGAGCTCGGCGTGCCGGCTGACCGGCGGCCGTTCCGTCCGCACGTGACGCTCGCCCGGCTGCCGCACGATGCGGTCGGGCAGCCGGCGCACGGCGGTGCGGTGAAGCGGCCGGTCGCGCTGCGGTTCGACGCGCTCACGCTGTTCGAAAGCCGGTTGTCGCACGAAGGGGTGTCGCATCGTCCGATCGTGTCGGCGCCGATTGCACGGGCGGACGGCGCGGCTGCGGGTTGAGCCGCTTCGGCGAGGCCCGGCGAAGGCCGGCCGCCATCCTTGTCATGCGGCAGGCGGGCTTGCCGCTGCATCGGTTCGGCGACGTCGCGCGACGTCCGGCCTGCTACCCGTGGCGGGCGAGCGTCAATCCCGATGGACCGAGCTTAGATTCTCTCCCGGTGACGAGATCCGCCACCACGTTCCCCGACCCTATCGACATCGCCCAGCCGGGCTCACCGAGATCGCTGGAGAGCGTGACACATGCCGCGCCGGCCGTGGTGTACGCGCGGGCGACTTCGGCGCGCCGGGCGCGTGCAGCGCTAATGCCATGCGGGGCGCCGCGAGCCGCCGCGCGCACGCCGCGCCGATCCCCGAACCGGCGCCGGTGATCAGCGCGCTCCGCGCGCGGTGCGTGCGCTTACGCGGCGACCTTGTCGCTGTCGTTCACGCGCTCGACGTTGATCGTGCCGACGTGGAACGCGGCCAGCGACTCGCGGTGCGCGATGCTGATGATCGCGGCCTTCGGCAGCCGTTCGGCGAACAGGTGATAGAGGCGTGCCTCGTTGTCGGCGTCGAGCGCGCTCGTCGCTTCGTCGAGGAACAGGAAGTCGGGCTTGTGCAGCAGCACGCGTGCGCCAGCCAGGCGCTGCTGTTCGCCCGGCGACAGCACGCGGGTCCAGTGCGCGGTCTCGCCGAGGCGCTCGACGTAATCCTCGAGGCGGCATGCGCGCAGCGCGTCGCGGCAGGCTTCGTCGCTGAACGCGTCGGCCGTCGCCGGATAGGTGAGCGCGGCCTTCAGCGTGCCGATCGGCAGATAGCTCGTCTGCGGCACGAACATCATCCGCGCGCCGACCGGCGCATCGATCGCGCCGTCGCCGAACGGCCACAGGCCCGCGAGCGCGCGCATGAACGTGCTCTTGCCGGAACCCGACTTGCCGATCACGAGCCAGCGCGAGCCGGGCTCGATCGTGACGCTGCCGATGTTCGCGAGCGCGTTGCCGTTCGGCAGCGCGAGCTTGAGCGACGACGTCGACAGCGTCGTGTCGTCGACGTAGTGCAGGTTGATGCCGCCGTGCTCGGTCGCGGGCGACAGGCTTTCCTTCAGGTGCGACGTGCCCATCACGCGCTTGAATTCGCGCAGACGGTTGACGGTGGCGCGCCATTCGACGAGGGTCGAGTAGCTGTTGATGAACCACGAGAACGAATCGCTGACGGTGCCGAACGCGGACGAGATCTGCATCAGCACGCCGAACGAGAACGCGCCCGCGAAATAGCGCGGCGCGGCGACGACGAGCGGGAAGATGATCGCGATCTGCCCGTAGAAGCTCAGCACGAACGTGAGTCGCTTCGTGTACTTCATCACGCGCCACCAGTTGTCGCGGATGCGCATGAAGAGGTTTTGCGCGTTGCCGGTCTCGGTCTTCTCGCCGTCGTAGAACGCGATCTGCTCGGCGTTCTCGCGCACGCGGATCAGCCCGAAGCGGAAGTCGGCCTCGACGCGCTGCTGCTGGTAGTTGATCGACACGAGCGGATGGCCGACCTTCTGGATGATCAGCGAGCCGATCACCGCGTACAGCGCGGCCGCCCACACCATGTAGCCGGGGATCGCGATCGGCGTCGCGCCCAGCGAAATCGTCAGCGCGCCGGCGAGCGACCACAAGATCGTGATGAACGACACGAGCGTGACGACCGTCGACAGCAGGTCGAGCGACAGCGCGAGGGTGGTCGTCGCGAACGACTGGAGGTCGTCGGTGATCCGCTGGTCGGGGTTGTCGGCGAGGCGGTCACGTTCGATCCGGTAGAACGCGCGATCGCCGAGCCACTGGCCGAGAAAGCGGTCGGTGAGCCACTGGCGCCAGCGGAAGCCGAGCATCTGCCGCAGGTAGCGGCCGTATACGGCGAGGATGATGAAGGCGAACGCGAGCGCGGAGAACTGCATCAGCAGGTTCGGGAAGTCGTGGACGTCCTTCGACTGCAGCGCGTTGTAGAACTCCGCGTTCCACTTGTTCAGCCGGACGTTGATCCAGACCACGCAGAGGTTGATCGCGATGATCGAGACCAGCAGGCCCCATGCGATTTTCCATTCGGACGATACCCAGTAGGGCTTGATGAGGCTCCATGCGGATACCGGGCGCTCGTCCTGCGGCGCGTCGGAGGCGGAGCGGACGGGATCGATCGATTGGGTCATGTGCTTCCTGATGAGTAGCCGGCGCGCGGGCCGGGCGAAGCCGGGCGCGCGCCGCGATACGGCATGCCGGGACGCGGCGCCGACTGACGGCGGGCGTCCGGATGGTCGCCCGCGCGTCTTAAACGGCACTTAAGGCCGGCGGTGACGCGGCAACCGGCCGCTCGCGCGGCCGGCCTGCGGGCATTGTGCCAGAGCGGCGCGGCACGACGGCGAATTTGCCGCAAGGGGGACAGTTTGCGGCGCTTTCCGCTTTTATGGTCTAATGGCCGACGACGAAACAGGGGTGCTTTGTGGCGCGGCCGGCAGATGTTCCAGCCAGCGCGATGAGGCTGAGAAAGACCCTTCGCACCCGATCCGGGTAATACCGGCGAGGGAAGTTTCTGATCCCGCCGGGTCGCGCTGGCTGCCATCCCACATGGTCAGCGCCCTTGTCCCGCCCGGCCGGCCTTTGCTGCCGGTTTCGTCCTTTTGGGTACGCGCTTTGCGCGTTACGGAAGGAATGATGACCGCACAATCTTCAGTCTTTTGCATGGTTCCCGGCCCGATGTCGCGTGCGTTCGCGCACGGCGGCGCGTGTGCGTGCGCATCGACGTTCGTCGTGCGCGCTTGCGCGGAGGGTGCGCGATGAACACCCGGGATTCCCGCCCCGACTTCGCGGTGCTCGGCGGCGGCCTCGTCGGCCGCCTGATCGCATGGCGGCTCGCTGGCGACGGGCATCGTGTCGCGCTTTACGAGCGCGGCGGCCCCGACGGCGAGCAGTCGGCCGCGTGGATCGCGGCAGCGATGCTCGCGCCGCTCGCGGAAGCGGCGAGCGCGGAGCTGCTGATCACCGAGCTCGGCGCCGCGTCGCTCGCGCGCTGGCCGCAGTGGCTCGCGGAACTGCCCGAACCCGTCTTCTTCCAGCATCACGGCACGCTCGTCGTCTGGCATCACGCGGATCGCGCGGAGGCGCCGTTGTTCGAGCGGCGCGTGCGCGCGAACGCGCCGGCCGACCTGTTCGACAGCGGGTTCGTGACGCTCGCCGGCGCGCAGGTCGATGCGGCCGAGCCGGTGCTCGCGGGTCGCTTCGCGCGCGGCCTGCTGCTGCCGAACGAAGGTCAGCTCGACAATCGCCAGGCGCTGCGCGCGCTCGCGGCCGGCCTCGCCGAGCGCGGCGTCGACCTGCACTGGCACGTCACGATCGACGACGCGAACCTGCCCGCCGCGCATTTCACGATCGATTGCCGCGGGCTCGGCGCGAAACCCGCGCTGCCCGCGTTGCGCGGCATCCGCGGCGAAGTCGCGCGCGTGCGCGCGCCCGGCATCGGGCTCACCCGGCCCGTGCGGCTGCTGCATCCGCGCTACCCGTTGTACATCGCACCGAAGCAGGACGATCTCTATGTGATCGGCGCGACCGAAGTGGAGGGCGAGGACATGTCGCCCGTCAGCGTGCGCTCCGCGCTCGAACTGCTGAGCGCGGCGTTCTCCGTGCATCCGGCGTTCGGCGAGGCGCGCATCCTCGAGCTCAATGCGCAGTGCCGGCCGACGCTGCCCGATCATCGCCCGGCGGTGATCTGGGACGGCGCGTCGACGCTCGCCGTCAACGGCTTGTACCGGCACGGCTTCATGATCGCGCCGGAAGTCGCGCACGCGGCGGTCGCGGTCGCCGAAGCCGCGCTCGGCGGCACGTTCGGCGACGCCGGCGCGTTTGCCGCGTGGCGCGACGCGGCGCGCTGGCCGACGCTCCTTCATCACCGCAACGACGCGCGCCAGCCGGCCTGACGCGCGCCGCCGACCGAATTCGACGAAGCCTCATGGATATCCAGATCAACCAACAGACCCTGACGTTGCCCGACGGCGCAACGGTGTCCGACGCGCTCGCCGCGTACGGCGCGCGTCCGCCGTACGCGGTCGCGCTGAACGGCAACTTCGTCGCGCGCACGCAGCACGCGGCGCGCGCACTCGCGGCGGGCGACAAGCTCGACGTCGTGCACCCCGTCGCGGGCGGCTGAGCGCCGCCGGATCGTCCCCGCTCTTCCAGGAAAACGACATGACGTCCCACACCTCCGCCGACGCGTTGACGCTGTACGGCGAAACTTTCGCAAGCCGCGTGCTGATCGGCACGTCGCGCTATCCGTCGCTGCAGTCGCTGTCCGATTCGATCGCCGCGTCGCGGCCTGGGATGGTGACGGTCGCGCTGCGCCGCCAGATGACGGGCGGTACGGCCGAAGCCGGCTTCTTCGACCTGCTCAAGCGCCACGCGGTGCCGCTGCTGCCGAACACGGCCGGCTGCCAGACCGTCGCCGAAGCCGTGACGACCGCGCACATGGCGCGCGAGGTGTTCGGCACCGACTGGATCAAGCTCGAACTGATCGGCGACGACTACACGCTGCAGCCCGACCCGGTCGGCCTGATCGAAGCGGCCGCGCAACTGGTCAAGGACGGTTTCAAGGTGCTGCCGTACTGCACCGAAGATCTGGTGATCGGCCGGCGCCTGCTGGACGTCGGCTGCGAGGCGCTGATGCCGTGGGGCGCACCGATCGGCACGGGCAAGGGCGTCGTGAACCCGTACGGCCTGCGTGTGCTGCGCGAGCGGCTGCCCGACGTGCCGCTGATCGTCGATGCGGGGCTCGGCGTGCCGTCGCACGCGTGCCAGGTGATGGAGTGGGGCTTCGACGGCGTGTTGCTGAACACCGCCGTGTCGCAGGCCACGCACCCCGAGATCATGGCGCGCGCGTTTGCGCAGGGGGTCGAGGCCGGTCGTGCCGCGTATCTCGCCGGGCCGATGGACGCGCGCGAGACCGCGCACGCGAGCACCCCGGTCGTCGGGATGCCGTTCTGGCACCAGGACGGGGGCGGCGCATGAGCACGCGTTTCGCGGATGCATTCTGGCCGCCGGCCGACGAACTGGCCGAAGCGGCCGAACGGATTCGCGTGCGGCTCGGCGACTGGCCGGGCGGCGCCGCGCCGTGGCGGCTCTGCGTTGCGGTGCCCGACGCGCCGGCCGACGGCGACGTGCTGATCGTATCGGCAGGCGACCGCGCCGCGCAGGCGCGTGCGTCGGCCGCATCGCG